>CALEYQ010000001.1 GCA_937924855.1 uncultured Bacteroidota bacterium
TCTCACGGCATAGAAATAACTAAGTTAAAAAAAAACACAGGGCAGGCGTGAAATACACCTGCCCCGGATATTATTGCGGCAAAGGGCTTACAACTGTGCGTCGAGCTTGCCGGCAAGTACGTTTTTTGGAACCGCACCTACCTGCTTGTCAACTACTTCGCCGTTTTTGAAAAATAACAAAGTTGGAATATTGCGGATGCCGAACTTAGCGGAAATGTTTGGATTGTGGTCAACATTTACCTTTCCGATCACGGCCTTACCATCGTATTCTTTGGATAATTCCTCTACCACCGGACCTACCATGCGGCAGGGGCCACACCATTCAGCCCAAAAATCTACCAATACCGGTTTGTCGGATTTGATGACGAGTTCATCAAAATTGCTGTCATTTATTTCAAGTGCCATTTTTTGATTTTTTTATTGTTTACTAATTTAAAATCTCTACAAATATAGGAAACTCAAATATCCTGCCATAGGGTCCGCTTGCCATTTTGGCTTCTTTTCATGCTTTCAGGTTAAAATCTATGCCTGAAAGTCCTCTCAAAGCGGAAAGAAGGTCATCATCCGGATAAATACGATACTTCCGCGAAGGAAAATCCACCGACAGGTTTTCCAGGGTGTCATTCAAAATAAGGCGTACCTGGCAGGTTCCTTTCTTGTACTTTTTCTTATTGGCATTGAACAAATCCTCAAGCTGACCCACCACTTCATCGGTCAGTTTTTCAGTGTCGCATTTTACAATCAGGTGTTTACCCAATTTTTCCCTTACCTCCTGAAGCAACTGCATGGAGTGGATTTTCAATTCCCATTGATCGGGATTGTTAAATCTGTTTTGCACTTTTCCCCTCACATGAAGGAATATTTCCGGTTCCAAAAGCACCTTAAAATTCATATAATCCTGACCGAAAAGGGCAAATTCCATACTTTCTTCATAGTCTTCCAGAATAAAAGTGCCAAAGGGTTTGCCCTGTTTGGTTACCCTATGATTGGCCTGGGTTACCATGCCGGCAAATACCATTTCCCTGCCTTTTAAACGGGGCAGATCTTTGAGATCTGAGATTTTATGAGGGCAAAAGGATTCCAGTTCAATCTTGAAATTATCGAGAGGATGGCCGGAAATGTAAAACCCGATAACATCTTTTTCTTTTTTCAACTTTACCAGGTTTGACCAGGGTTCTGTATCCGGGAAAACGGGTTTGGGAATGTCCGCATCTTCCACCTCTCCGAACAATGATTCCTGAGAGGAACGGGCCAGCTCCTGATTTATGGAACCGAATTTCATCAGCTTTTCAAGAAAGATAGATCCGTCGGCTTCTTCCCTGAAAAGCTGAGATCGGTAAAAGGTTCCCAGCGAATCTAAAGCTCCTCCCATGGCCAGCGACTCCATGGTTTTTTTATTGGTGGTGCGCAGGTTAATGCGACGGACAAAATCATAAATGTCAAGGAAGGGGCCGTTTTGCAATCGCTCGGAAATAATTCCTTCCACGGCCGATTCTCCAACGCCTTTTATGGCACCTAATCCGAAACGGATTTCTCCTTTTTTATTTACCGAGAAAGTTTTTGCGCTTTCATTTACATCAGGTCCCAATACAGGAATGCCCATGCGACGGCATTCGTCGATGAAAAAGGTAATTTTTTCAATGTTTCCAAGGTGATGGGTAAGAACCGCGGCCATAAATTCGGCCGGGTAATGGGCTTTCAGATAGGCGGTTTGAAAGGCTACAAAGGCATAGCAGGTACTGTGTGATTTATTGAAGGCATAAGAAGCAAATGCTTCCCAGTCGGTCCATATTTTTTCCAGCTTCTCCGGTGGATGTCCATTGCTTTTTCCTCCCTCAAGGAATTTGTTTTTCATTTTATCCAGCACATCCTTCTGCTTTTTTCCCATGGCTTTTCGCAGGGTGTCGGCATCGCCTTTGGTAAAGTTGGCCAGCTTTTGACTCAACACCATCACCTGTTCCTGGTATACGGTTATCCCATAGGTTTCCTTCAGGTATTCTTCCATTTCAGGCAGGTCGTAAACAACCTTCTCCTGCCCGTGTTTTCTTTTGATGTAATTCGGGATGTAAGCTATAGGACCCGGCCGGTTAAGGGCATTGAGTGCAATCAGATCTTCAAAAGCCGTGGGCTTCATCTGAATCAGGATCTGGGGCAGGTGAGGAGCCTCGAACTGGAAGATGGCTACGGTTGCTCCTTTCTGAAACAATTCAAAAGTTTTTGCATCGTCCAGGGGAATGGTGTCAATATCGAGGGTTATGCCGCGATTTTCACGGATGTTTTCCAGGGCATCACGGATTATGGAAAGGGTTTTTAATCCAAGCAAATCCATTTTCAATACACCGGCATCCTCAATAACTTTTCCTTCGAACTGGGTAATTAACAGGTTGGTGTCTTTCGAGGTGCAAACGGGAATGATTTCTGTCAGGTCTTTGGGAGCAATGATAATTCCGGCGGCATGAATTCCGGTTCCACGAACAGAACCCTCCAGAATTTCAGCTTCGCGCAATACCTGCCCTGTAATGTTATTTCCTTCTTTTAATTCCCTGATTTTTTTTACCCGCACAATTTCGTCGGGGCCAAGGCCCTCTTTTTCTTCCAATGAATTTTCACCTTTGAGGGGGCTGTTTAAAAGCCGCTTCAATTCAATTCCCTGACGTTCCGGAACCAGCTTGGCCAGTTCGTTGGATTCATTCAGGGGAAGGTCCATTACACGGGCCACATCCTTAATACTCATTTTGGCCGCCATGGTTCCATAAGTAACAATATGGGCCACCTGATTCCTGCCGTATTTGTCAACTACATAATCAATAACTTTCTGCCTTCCTTCATCGTCGAAGTCGGTATCGATATCGGGCATTGACTTCCGGTCGGGATTCAAAAATCGCTCGAAGAGGAGGCCATACTTTATGGGGTCGATATTGGTAATGCCAATGCAAAAGGCCACGGCAGAACCGGCCGCACTTCCTCTTCCGGGTCCGATCACTACGCCCAGGTTTCGTCCGGCTTTAATAAAGTCGGACACAATAAGGAAGTATCCGGCAAAGCCCATGGTTTTGATGGTGAACAGCTCGAAGTTGAGTCGCTCCTCAATCTCCGGTGTGATTTCACCGTAACGCCGACGGGCTCCTTCCCAGGTAAGGTGGCGGAGGAATTCATCCTGGTCGGTAAAATTTTCGGGTATTTTGAAGTGGGGCAGGAGGATGTCTTTTTTCAGACTCAGAGTTTCTACCTTATCAACGATTTCATTGGTGTTGTCCAGGGACTGAGGAATGTCGGAGAATAATTTCTCCATTTCATCCTTGGTTTTAAAATAAAACTGATCGTTGTAAAATGCAAAACGCTTTCCCCTTTGTCCCTCCGGATCGTCGCTGAATTCCTTAATGGTAGGCGTGCTTTGTTTTTCTCCGGTATTTATGCAAAGCAGAATGTCGTGGGCATTGAAATTTTCCTGCTCCACATAATGTGAGTCGTTTGTGGCAATAATTTTAACATTGTATTTTTTCGCAAATCCCGTTAAAATTTCATTTACCTGATCCTGTTCGGGAATTCCATGCCGTTGCAGTTCCACATAATAATCTTCCCCGAAGAGGTTAAGCCACCAGCGGAATTCTTCTTCGGCAACTTCGGCACCTTTCCGGATAATTGTTTTGGGGACAATAGCTCCCAGACAACAGGTGGTGGCAATAAGGCCTTTGTGGTATTGAAGTACCAGTTCCTTATCAATTCTGGGGTATTTCCCGTAAAGTCCTTCAATAAAACCCAGGGAGCAAAGTTTGATCAGGTTTTGGTAGCCTTCCGCATTTTTGGCAAGCAGCAGCTGATGGTATCTTACATCCCGGTCTTCCTTGGTAAATTGCTTTTTGTGCCGGTCTTCAACCAAATAGAATTCGCAACCGAGAATGGGTTTAATCTGATGTTTGGCTGCCTCGGCAACGAATTTAAACGCACCGAACATGTTGCCATGGTCGGTAAGGGCCACGGCAGGCATTCCGTCGGCTTTGGCTTTTTTAAAGAGGGTTCCTATGTCAGCCGCACCGTCGAGTAAAGAATATTGAGTGTGTACGTGTAAATGAGAAAACTGCATGATTTTTACTCCGCATAAAAATACAAAGTATGCGGGGTAAATTTTTTTTCACCCGTAACAAGTTTTAAACAAAAAGCCCCGAGGACTTGTAAACTAATTAATACGGATTGAAAACTACGGTGCTGGTGTCTTTGGCAGGACGCAGAGAAATAACCGGCACACGACTTTCATCAACAATGCGTTGGGCGATGGTTCCAATGAGGAATTCCTTGAAATTGAGTTCCGATTTGGTCATTATCATGATCAGGTCGGCTTCGATTTTTTCGGCGTAATCAACTACGGCCTGAGCAATGTCGTCGGAGGGAAGAGATTTGTTGGCACAGGGAATGCCTTTCGATTTGATATAAGATTTAACCTGATGCGAATAGGCCAGGATTTTATTTTCGTATTCGGAGTCTTTGAGGCTGAAAACGGAAAGAATACGAATGGCAGCGTTGAAATATTTGGCAAACTCAATGGCTTTGTCAACTTTCTGGCGGGTTTCTTTGGTGAGATCCAGGGGAAGCAAAATACTTTCGCGACCGTCGCGGTGGTCTTTGCCCCGAATGGATAAAACGGGATGTTTGGACTCACGAATAAACTTACTGGCAGAATGTCCGATAATATTTTTGGTAGACATTTTAGAGGTGAGTCCTAATACGATAATTACGGGTTCCAACTCATCAGCCACCTTCATGGTTTCGGCAAAAACATTACCACTGGCGTACCTTACTTTTACGGTGAGGCCTGATTCTTTTTCAGCCGTTTGGGCAAGGGCGGTCATTTCCTCCACTTCTTTGGTTTCATCCTTTTCAAAAACATGGAGAATTACTATTTCAGAATTGGTATACCGGGCCAGATTATAGGATTGCTTGAGGGCGATCCGGGTTTGTTCCGTGGAGTCGATGGGAACCAGGATGTAATTTTTCTTTGCCATAAAAGCCGTTTTTCGTTTTAATTCAGGGTTGCAAATTTAAATATTGGGGGCAAAATTACCTATTTTTATCCATAATCCTTTTAAAAACAGATACTTGGAGCATATTTTCCCAAGATTTTTTTGCCAGTTCGGGCTTTTTTGCGATATTCGCAGCCCTAATTAAAAATAAACAATGGCTACAAAACTTAGATTGCAGAGATATGGGAAAAAGGCACATGCCTATTTTCACATTGTCGTAGCGGACGGTCGAGCACCGCGTGATGGAAAGTACATTGAACAAATTGGTTCTTACAATCCCAACACAAACCCGGCCACCATCGAACTCAACTTTGATAAAGCACTTGCCTGGCTGGAAAAGGGAGCCCAACCCTCCGATACCTGCCGTGCGATTCTTTCTTACAAAGGAGTTATTTATAAAAACCACCTTTTAAAAGGGGTTAAAAAAGGCGCTCTTACGGCAGAACAGGCTGAGGCAAAATTTGCCAAATGGCTTGAAGAAAAGGAAAGCAAAATTTCCGGTAAAAAGGATCGTCTCTCCAAAGAGAAGCAGGAAGCTGCCCAAAAGACAAAAGCCTCTGAAACTCAGGCGAAGGAAGCCAAAGCTGCAAAGGTTGCCGAAAAGCTGGCTGCCGAAGCAAAAAAGGCCGAGGAGAAAACGGCTGAGCCCCAGGCCACCGAAACCCCTCAGGTTGAAACTCCGGCGGTTGAAACTCCGCCAGCCGAAGAGAACAACAATACTGAAGCACAATAATCAGCACTACGGAAGGGAAACCTTCCGTTTTTTTTATGCCGGATTTTTTTCGATCGGGAATTTTGCTCAAGCCCCGGGGCTTTTCAGGACATATTGTTTTTTCTCCGGAGTTTTTTAATTACGAAGCCGGCGAACTTCCCGATAAAATTTTCCTGGAGGAATCAAGGGAAGGTGAAATTGAAGTGCTTGAGGCCAGCCCGGATAATAATGGAGATTTCAGCCTTTTGCTCAAAGGATATGAAACCCGCGAAAAGGCATCCCTCCTGAGCGGAAAGACAGTTTTCCTCGAAAGCCGCTTCCTTCCTCCACCACCCAAAGAAGGATTTTACTCTTTTGAAATTTACGGATTCGGGGTTTTTGACCGCAATCTGGGTTTTCTGGGTACGGTAATCCGGGTGCAAAATATGCCTGCCCAGGATTGTGTAGAGCTTGAGTATAAGGGAGTTAAAATTTTGATTCCCCTTACTCGACCCTTGTTTACCGGCATTGACCGGAAGGAAAAGCGGCTCGATTTCGACCTGCCGGAAGGGTACTTTGAGGCTCTCAGGGTTTAAATCCATTTTTCTTTTTCGTTTATTTTTCCTTAATTTTAAAATGCAATCGGGTTTTTATGCCGAGTCAATCTTTTGCATTTAAAAAATTTTTGATTCATCAGGACAAGTGCGCCATGAAAGTGGGAACCGACGCTGTTTTGCTGGGCTCATGGGTTAATGCCGTAAATCCTGAAAATATGTTAGACATAGGTACCGGCACCGGTATCATCAGTCTGATGCTCGGACAAAGGTTTCAGGGAAATATTGACGCCATTGATATTGATGGATCAGCTTATTTGCAGGCTCTTGAAAATATTGAGAATTGCGGCTGGGGAACCCGGATACGGGTGTACCATACCTCCTTTCAGGATTTTTTAAATTCCACCTCTAAAAAGTACGATCTCATTGTTACCAATCCTCCTTACTTTACCCGATGCAGTAAAGCCCGGGGGCAGGAGCGTCACCTGGCAAGACATAATGATTTACTTCCCTTTTGTGAACTTACCTCCGGAGTCGCCTCAATCCTGAAACCCGAAGGCCGGTTTTGTCTTGTTTTACCCTACGACGGACTGGAATGTTTTGTAGCCTTGGCCAAAAAATCAAAATTGTACTTAACCCGTCTTACCCGGGTTAAAACAACAGAGGAAAAATCAAAAACAAAAAGAGTGTTAATGCAATTCGAGAAAAGTCCGACCGGTTTTTCGGAAGACATGCTGATCATCGAAAAAAATCAGCGCCATCAGTACACCGAGGAATACAAAAATCTTACCCGCGAGTTTTATTTAAATTTTTGATGGATTCTGAAAACCTGATTCCATGCTCTTTCAATTCCTTCAAAATGGGTTCGTATAAAACGGGGTAATTGGGAATTCTTACTCCTTTTAATCCGATTTTATTTTGAGCCATTAGTTTTACTCCCATAGCAAGGGGTAAACCAACGGTTTTAGCCATGGCTGTTTCCCTTGAATTTTTCCCAATCACATCCATAGAGCTGAGCATTTCGGATTTTTTGGTTCCCACCGAATAAACAAACCTGTGGCAAAGAACCACACGGTCTTTATCTGATTTTTTCAGTTTCCATTTCTCTTCAAGCAGTTTTTGAAGCAGGTCGGCGGGACTATTCCCCGAAGTAGAAAATGACTGCTTCTGAAAAAGGCCAAGCCATTTCAGTTTTTTCATTTCGGGAGAATCGGCACGGGTGCGTAAATAGCGTGCGGTTCGTTCCTGCAGGCTTCCTTTGCCATCGGGAATTAAGGCATCTATGAGTTCCGGGAAGGAAAAATTCTTTTTGTCCGGAACCTGATAGGAAGGGTCGGTTAATCCGATTTTTACCAGCAAATCCCAGGCTTTGCAAAATCCTTCCGAGCGCAATGTTCCGCGGAGGATGGTTTTAATTTCAGGAATACCATAATGATTCACATAAGTGAGTGAATCGCGGTTTGCATAACCGTCGAAATTTCCCAATCCGGGAATTTTTATTTTCCGGTGCTGTTCAAAAAGGCGTGAGTAAGGAATGAATTTTAGTTTTCCGTTTTCTTTATATCGGGCGGTGCCCTGACCGGCAAGAATTACATTTCTCGGGTTCCAACTGAATTTATATCCCCATGGGTTGTCGGCAGATTCCGGTGCAACCAACCCTCCGCAATAGGAATAAAAGGCTTCAATTTTACCGCCATCCCTGTGAATGTTATCGATTATTTCCTGGGCGCTGAGGTGGTCTATGCCCGGGTCAAGGCCCAGTTCATTCAGAAATAACAATCCGTTTTTGCTTACCTCAGCATCCAGCTTTTCCATTTCGGCTGATACATAACTTGCAGTAGCCAGGTGCTTTTTGTTTTCAAGGCATGCCAGGGCCACTTTATGATGCAATGTTGGGGGCAGGAGGGAAACAACGATCCGGTGGGCTTTTACCAGTGTATTTAAAATTTCCGGATTGGATATGTCGGCATTTTCAAATTTTACCCCCGGATTGGTTTTGGTGAATTCGCGGGCACCCCTGGTGTCGAGGTTGGCCACGGTTAAGTCCCAATTTTCATGAAGGCAGGTTTGGGCCAGATATTGAATGAGGTAGGGCGAGGATCTTCCGGTTCCGAGAATTAAAATTTCCATGGGCTCAAAATTAAAAAGAAAAGCCTCTGCGATGCAGAGGCTTTTCAAAAACCGAATTGAAAAAATTAATGAGAGATGACTACTTTATTGGTGGTGTTCTTACCGTCGTTGATTACACGGATGTAATAAACACCATTAGGAAGTTCGTTGGTAGGAACCTCGAAAAGGTGTTTTCCTGAGGGCAGCGATCCTTTGTGAACGCTGATTACTTCCTGTCCAACCAGGTTAAAAATACCCACTTCTGAAGGTCCGGTTTCGGGAATGTTAATGTTGAGATACATCAAACCATTCGCCGGATTTGGGAACACACCAATAGTAAGTTGCTGAGCTTGCTGAATCAGGCTGGCTCCGGTAAGAATACCGTCGTAGGTGATCTGGGCATTTCCTGCGCTGGTTGTGATATCGGTTAGGTTATCACCTGCCAACAGGGCAAAAGCAACTACAACGCTATCGCCGGGAGCAATAGTGAAGGGACCGGAAGAAACGCAATCCATAACGTCGTTTCCATTACCGGCAACTCCTGCCTGAGCACGGTTGGTTGATAGTACAGTGAATTTTTCACCGGTATCGAAAGCAGGCGTTCCAGCCGTAGGGTCAACACCTCCGCCACCACCGGCAATATTATCTACTGCGTAGTGGACAAAGGGAGCGGTAGTGGTAAGTAGTTTTGTACCGGCATATAAGCCGTTGGTTTGGGTACTGTAAACATAACCCAGCCTGATGGCGGCATTTTGATTGGCTTTGTTTACGGCATAATTCATAACATCCCAGTCAGAAATAATACCCGCATACAGGTTCGAAACTGGTGATGCATTCGTGTTTTTCATTACATATTCCACGATCACATATTTTCGGTTTCCGGCAGTGGTCCATGCCCAGCCTTTATGCCGGGTTTGAATCCCAATAGGTCCGGATGGATTTAGCGCATCGGCAAATACACCCGTTACATCAAAGGCCGAAACCTGGGCGGGTGTTACCTGATAAACGCGCAGGATGGTTGAGTTGTCGTTATCGCCGGTAGCTCCGCCACGGAACATATCAGAAACTTTAGTGCTGGAATTACCAATCATAAAGCTCGACTCATACATCAGGTTTGAATCCAGATATTGGAATCCAAGTCCCTGTTGCTGTCCATCCTGATTGTAACCGATTCTTCCCCGGCTGGTGATGGTGGTTTTGATATCATTAACGGTAATGTTAATGTAATCCACGTTCACGGTAATGGTGAAGAACTGGAGGTAGGTCCATGAACCATCCTGAATGGTCAGAGTAAAATCAATGGGTTGGTTCAAAGGACAGGTAGGCAGAATTCTTACCCGGAACGGATTGGAAGCGCTGTTAACGGAAGCTAATGTGTTGAGTGCTCCAACGGGGAAAGAATTGCTGAGAATAGAAACAAATGACGAACTGGTTGAAAGGGTTGCTGTAGTGGCCGAAGTAACAGGGGCCAGCATACAGGTGTAGTCACCATGAATACGAATGGTATCTCCGATGATGAAGATATTGTCATTATTATCGGTGATAACCCTGTTTAACAATAAAACAGATTTTGCATTTGCGTTATTCAGGGCATTAAACATATCCACCCTTCCGGTTCCAAGCTTGTTTACATAGGAACCATTTTGAGGAATCTGGTAAATGGGATCGGTTGTGGCTTTGAGGCGTTCTCCGATCTGAAGGGCATTATAGGAGGTAAATACCGATTTAATCATTCCACAAACTCCGGCCGCAACGGGGCAGGCCATAGAGGTTCCGCTTTGGGTAGAATACCCTCCGCCACTCCAGGTAGCAAGGATGGAAGAGCCGGGAGCGGAGACGTCAACGGTATAATTCCAGTTTGAGAAGCCGGATTTGATATCATTTACAGAGCCGGTTGAAGCAACAGAAATAACATAATTCAGGGCAGCAGGGAAAAAAGCCTGATCCTGGCTGTTGTTTCCGGCAGCGGCAATAACCAGAGCGTTTTTATTTATTGTAGCGTAGTCAATAATATTTTGTTCAAAAGGGCCACCACCTGTTCCTCCCCAGCTGCAATTGATAACATGACAACCGTGGTCTGCGGCGTAAACAATGCCCTGGTAAGCGGCAACCAGCGAACCGGAAGCATTGGAGATTTTTACGGGCAGAAAGCGACAGTTAAATCCGGATCCGGCGACTCCGATGCTGTTGTTGGTAGAAGCAGAGGAACAACCCGATACGTGAACACCGTGAGCGTTGGCCTGCCAGGTAGGGTCGTTGTCGTTCATGGCAACGTCCCATCCGCGGTAATTATCGAGATACCCATCGCCGTCGTCATCAATACCATTGATGGGGTCGGCAAGATTATACTGAATGTTGTTTTGGAGGTCAGGATGGTTAAGTTCAACACCGGTATCTGTGATACCAATGGTAACCGTAGTGCTTCCCTGGCTGATGTTCCAGCCGTTTACTGCATCAATACGGTTAACACCGAGATGCGACTGAGATCCAAAATTAGGATCGTTGGGCGTAAAATAAATTTTGGGAAGGTAGTAGGGCTGAACATATTCGAAAATTCCAAGAGAAAGTAACCAATTGATTACCATTTCCTCATTGAAATTGCCTTCGTACTTCAGGGCGTAAATAAGACTGATATCGGCCATTTTTAACCCCATGTCGTTTTTCTCCCTTTCAGGAGCTTTGTGACGAGGAAACATCTTTTCCAAAGAAGTAGCACTGATCTGCTGCAGCAGCATGTTCAGGTTAAGATTGTTGTTAATCCCATTTGCCTGGCAATCGTTGCGGTACTGGCTCTTAACTTTTAAAATGATGTTTTTGGCAATGTAATCCTCTGAGGTAACATTTTCCGGCATCTTAAAAAACTTTTGGGTAGGCTTGGGAAGATTCCCGTTGGAAGCCAGCAAAAGGGATACGGAAAAAATACCTGCGGCAAGGAGTGAGGTAATTTTTTTCATGTTGATTGGTTTAGGTTCCTGGTTAATTTTAAATCGAAATACTAAGGTAATATTCTACCCGTAATTTTCAAATATGTTTTTTCAGGCGGTTATTAACCTATTTCGTCGGTTGATGGGAAGGATTTAAGGAAGCGGAACGATTCATGTTCCGGGTCAATTTCGAGGATGTAGTGTTTTAATCCATTGGTTATCAATAGATAAGGAACTTTTAACACAATATTGTATCGTGCAGCCTGGTCCAGAACTTCCTGTCCAAGGCTTACTTCAGGGGCTTTACACTCAACCAGGAGGGCCGGTTTGCCTGAGGTATTATAATATACCACATCGGCCCGCTTTTTTAAGGACTGATACCGAAGTGAAACTTCCACCCCGATGCGACCCTGTGCCAGTCCGCGGTGTTTCCATAAATAATGAACCACATGCTGGCGAACCCACTCTTCAGGGGTCAAAACCACTTTCTTTTTGCGGATTTCATCATAGATGAGGGTTTTTCCGTTTTCATAAAATGTGGAAAAAGTGACTTCCGGAAAGCTCAGTTTTGGAAACATCTGTCACAAGTTTAAGTAATTTTGTAAATCATGGTAGAAGCAGAGAAAATCAAAAAGGAAGTTTCGTCGGGAAAATTTTCGCCGGTGTATTTACTCATGGGTGAAGAACCCTATTATATTGATTACCTGGCCGATTTTTTTGAAAAGGAGGTGCTTGATGAGATGGAACGCGAGTTTAATCTATCGGTGCTTTACGGTAACGATGTTGATTTGGCCACCATTGTTTCGGTAGCCCGGCGTTTTCCCATGATGGGCGAACGCAATGTGGTAATCGTCAGGGAAGCCCAACACATTCGTGCCCTTACCCGAAAATCAGGATCGGAGGAGGAGGAAGCTGATGGGGCTGAGGATGAAAAAACAAGCGGTGCGCTTGCGCCTTTGTTGCAGTACTTGCAACAACCCCTTGCCCAAACCATCCTCGTAGTTTGTTATAAGTATAAAAATCTTGACAAGCGTTCGCAGGTCTTCAAAGCCTTTTCAAAGGCGGGTGTTGTTTTGTCATCTCCGAAAATTTACGATGATAAAGTTCCGGCCTGGATTCATAATTATGCCGGTGAAAAGGGCTATAAAATTGATCCTGCCGCTTCACGCCTCATGGCCGATTACCTGGGTAACGATCTGGGTAAGGTGGTGAATGAGCTCGATAAGCTGATGCTGAATGTTCCGGCCGGAAATATGATCAACCTCGATCATATTCAGAAATTCATCGGGATAAGTAAAGAGTATAATGTTTTCGAACTCACCAATGCCCTGGACCGTAAAGATGTGGTAAAGGCAAACCGTATTGTCAATCACTTTGCCGCAAATCCCCGCGACAATTCTCCCATTATGGTCATCGCGGTTTTGTTCAGTCATTTTAATAAGGTGCTGGCTTATTCTGCCCTCCCGGATAAATCAAGCGCCACGGTAAAGGAGAAGCTGGGTATTAATCCCTACTTTTTAAAAGACTATGAAACGGCCGCAAGGAATTATCCTTTTGCTAAGCTTGTTTTTGTGATGAACCTACTGCGCGAATACGATTTGAAGTCTAAAGGTTTCGACAGCGGTGATATCAGCGGTGGTGAATTGCTGCGGGAATTAATTTTTAAAATTCTGCACTGAGGAATGAATTACTGGCTTGTTAAATCGGAACCCGGAGTTTATTCGATCGATCAATTTGAAAAGGATAAGAAAACCTGTTGGGATGGGATCCGGAATTACGCTGCCCGATTGCATTTGCGGGCCATGAAAAAAGGCGACCTGGTTTTGTTTTACCACAGCAACAAGGATAAAAAAATAGTGGGATTGGGAAAAGTTGCGGGTGAGGCCTATCAGGATCCCACCACCACAGAGGATTGGTCGGCCGTTGATCTTGCCTTTGTAAGTAAACTTCCCAGGCCCCTGGCCCTTTCTGAATTGAAAAAGGATGCCCTTTTAAAAAACATGAAATTTGTGATTATCGGTCGCCTGAGTGTATCACCGGTAAGCAATCCGGAAATGGAAAAAATCTGTGCTTTGTCGGGGTTAAAAATTTAGTTTTTAGGATTGTCCGCTTAAATTATCCATTAACTTTGTGGCGGCAAAAACATCCCCCTTTTAATTTTTTTGCATTATGAAATTTTTATACGGCTGTTTGCTTTTGTTGCTGCCCATATTTGCTCAGGGGCAAAATGCCACCGTCAGGGCTTTTGTTTACGATAAAGGAACCGGAGAGCCCATTCCCAGTGTAAATGCTTTTTTGAAAGGAACCAAATACACGGTTATTTCGGATGTTAACGGGTTCTTCTCACTTTCGGGAGTTCCCCCCGGAACCTATCAGCTTATCATTACATTTATCGGGTACGACACCATTAACCAGCCCATTACCTTAAAGCCCGGGGATCTGGTTACCAAAAAGTTTTTTCTTAAAGAGAGTGCGAAGCTGTTGGGCGATGTGGATATTACCGTAAAACAGGAACAAAAAACGAAGGAAGTTAATATTGCCATTATTCCCGTTACGGTGGAAGACATCAAGCGGGTTCCTTCCGTTGGTGGCGAACCCGATCTGGCTCAGTACCTGCAGATTTTGCCCGGGGTTACTTTTACGGGTGACCAGGGCGGACAGCTGTATATTCGTGGTGGAACCCCGGTTCAAAATAAGGTGCTGCTCGACGGCATGATCGTTTATAACCCCTTTCACTCCATAGGGTTGTTTTCTGTTTTTGATGCCGACATTATTCGTAATGCGGATATTTATACCGGCGGGTTCGGAGCCAAATACGGTGGCCGGATTTCTTCCATTATGGATATTACAACCCGCGACGGAAATAAAAAGCGTGTGGCAGGAAAGTTATCCACCAGCCCCTTTTCCTCCAAAGCACTCATTGAAGGACCCATTAAAAAACAGGATGAGGAAGGCGGCAGTTCCAGTTATTTGCTCACGGTTAAAGGAAGTTATCTGGACCGCAGTTCGAAGTTTTTTTATTCCTACATCGATGAAAACGGATTGCCTTTCAGCTTTCTGGATGCCTACGCTAAAACTTCTTTTAATTCCCCCAGCGGAAGTAAGCTGAATCTTTATGGCTTTAATTTCCGCGACCGTGTAAATTATCAGTTTCAGTCCGACATTTCCTGGAATGCCTTGGGCGGTGGTTCTAATTTTGTCTTGATTCCAAGCTCATCAGCCGTGCTTATCGAAGGCGCTTTTGCCTATTCGAATTATGAAATTTCAATGACGGAAAGCGATTCCCTGCCTCGTTCCAGTGAAATAAACGGATTTAACATGGGACTTGATTTTACCTATTTCTACGGTAACAATGACATTAAGTATGGGGTGGAAGTGTTGGGTTTCACAACCGATTTCAATTTTTATAATGTAGTAAAAAGAAAAATTGAACAGCGTGAGAACACCACCGAACTGGCCGGATATGTTAAAAGCAAAATTATTTCAGGAAACAAAAAGTTTATTCTTGAGCCCAGCATCCGCTTACATTATTATGCTGCCTTGCGGAATTTTTCGCCCGAGCCCAGGCTCGGCATGAAATATAACGCCACTTCCCGCATGCGTTACAAATTTGCCGGTGGTTTCTACAGTCAGAACCTGGTCAGTGCCACCTCCGACCGCGATGTGGTGAATCTCTTCTACGGGTTCCTTTCCGGTTCCGACAACCTTCAATCGAACTTTACCGATGAAAAAGGAAATGTTAAGCCGGTTACCCACAACCTTCAGAAAGCATGGCATGCTATTGCCGGGATGGAATTTGATATTACCAAGAAACTTGATCTTAATCTCGAGTGTTACTGGAAAGAGTTTACCCAGCTTACCAATATCAACCGGAATAAACTGTTCGATGATGACGAGGCGCATGCGAATGTTCCCGATGCCATCAAGAAAGATTTTATTATCGAAACCGGCAGCGCCAAAGGTGTTGACCTTTTGCTGAAATACGAGGATAAGAAATTGTATATATGGGCGGTTTATTCACTGGGCTTTGTTCAACGATGGGACGGCATGAACAAATATATGCCCCACTTCGACCGGAGGCATAACGTAAACCTGGTGGTGGCTTACCAGTTTGGAAAAAACAAAGATTGGGAAGTTGACGGAAGGTGGAATTTCGGTTCCGGTTTTCCATTTACCAAAACAGCCGGGTTTTATGAAAATGTTGTGTTCTCGGGTGGAATCAACACCAACTACACCAATACAAATTACGATCCCAATAATCCCAATTCCAACAGTCAGCTGGGTATCTTGTACGGGAAACTTAATGATGGAAGATTGCCTTATTACCACCGCCTGGATATCACCGTAAAAAAGAAGTGGGAAATAGGGGAGAACAACACGCTTGAAAGTTCGGTGGGAGCCACCAACGTGTACGACCGGGACAATATCTTCTATTTCGACCGGGTGAGGTATAAAAGGGTGAACCAGTTACCCCTGCTGCCCAGCGCAAGTATTTCCTGGACTTTTTAACAGCTAAATTTTTTAGTTTCCTTTTAATCAGGCTTCTTGTAACCCTGATTCACTTATTTCGTATAAGCATGAAATGCTAATGCGTTCTTATGCGTCAACTTAAAATCACGAAGCAGGTTACCAATCGGGAAACCGCTTCCCTGGACAAGTATTTACAGGAAATTGGTAAAATGGAGCTGATTACCGCCGAAGAAGAGGTGGAATTGGCTAAAAGAATTAAACAGGGCGATCAGGCCGCCCTGGAAAAACTGACCAAGGCAAACCTTAGGTTTGTTATTTCTGTGTCCAAACAGTATCAAAATCAAGGACTTAGCCTGCCCGACCTTATCAATGAAGGGAATCTGGGCCTTATAAAAGCTGCCCAGCGTTTCGATGAAACCCGTGGATTTAAATTTATTTCCTATGCCGTTTGGTGGATCCGTCAGAGCATTCTGCAGGCCCTGGCCGAACAGTCGCGCATAGTTCGATTACCTCTCAATAAAATTGGTTCACTGAATAAAATCAATAAAACATTTGCCCGCCTGGAACAGGATTATGAAAGGGAGCCAACCCATGAAGAGATTGCAAAGGCTATGGAGGTTTCTGAAATTGATGTTCGGGAAGGAATGAAAAACAACGGGCGACATGTGTCGATGGATGCCCCAATCACCAGTGGGGACGACAGCACCAGCACCATGTATGAGCTGATGGAGAACCCCGATACCCCAAGTCCGGAAAATCAATTAATTACCGAATCGCTACGCAGGGAAATAGAAAGAGCTTTGAGTACTCTTACCCAGCGGGAGGCAGATGTGGTTCGCCTGTACTTTGGATTGAGCGGAGAACATGCCCTGAGTCTTGAAGAAATAGGAGGGCGGTTCGACCTTACCCGTGAACGGGTGAGGCAAATAAAAGAAAAGGCCGTTCGCCGGCTTAAACATACCTCAAGAAGCAAGTTGCTAAAATCATATTTGGGTTAGATTTGTTTTTAGGTTTAAGGATGGGAGGGCCTGTGGTCCTCCTTTTTTTTTAATTTTGTGCTTCATGCCGGGTATCATCTCTCCTTCTGTTTTATCGGCCGATTTTACCAACCTGGGCCGCGATGTTGAAATGCTGAATCAAAGCCAGGCCGACTGGATTCACTTTGATGTAATGGACGGAGTGTTTGTGCCTAATATTTCCTTTGGATTGACGGTTCTTAAAGCCGTAAAGAAAATTGCCAAAAAACCCCTGGATGTTCACCTGATGATTGCGGCGGCAGATAATTATCTGGAAGCGTTTAAAGAAGCCGGAGCCGATCATATTATAGTGCATGCCGAGGCCTGCACCCACCTCCACCGCACCCTGAATCAAATCCGGGCCCTGGGTTTGAAATCAGGCCTTGCCATAAACCCGCATACCGCTCCTGAAACCATTGCCGGGGTGCTTTCCGAAATTGATATCCTGCTGGTGATGAGTGTGAACCCCGGTTTTGGCGGACAAAAATTTATTCCCTCCACCCTGGATAAATTGCGAAAGATAAACCGCATGAAAAAGGAAGGAAAATTTAATTTCCTGGTAGAGGTTGACGGAGGTGTGGATTTGAATAATGCCGGTGAAATAATTAAAGCAGGTGCCGATGCCCTGGTGGCAGGCAATGCCGTTTTCAGCGCTCCGGATCCGGCCGGCGTAATTGCCCAAATGAAAAACCTTTGAAGAAAAGCGGAATTTTAATTTTCCTTTTCATCGCCGCCCGCCTTTTCGGGCAAATGCCCCAAACATCCTTGTATCTGATTCCCCTCAATCCCATTCACGGAAAATGTGAACCGGGTGGCTTGAAGAAAATTTCCCGTGAAAAAGGATATAATAACCAACCCTCCTTCAGTAAATCGGGTGGAAAAATATATTTTGTAACCTCGGTTAAGGAGGGCGGAACCGATGTGGTGGAGTATGGCTTAAAGAAAAACAGTTGGTTTGTTTTCAAATCGCCCCAAACCAGCGAGTACTCTCCCATGGAAACGGCAGATGGAAAAGGAGTTTCGGTAGTCAGAGTAGAAAAAGATTCAACCCAGCGAATCTGGGTAATTTACCGAAACGGGAAACCTGATTTTTGTCCTGCGCCCTTTGCCGACAGTATTGGGTATTATGCCTTCGCTGGAAAAGATACCCTGCTTGCCTTCATTATTTCCAACCCACCCAACACGGGATGGTTTTCGATTTCCTCCGGAAAAGAAGCCTGGCATAATTCCGGTTTTGGAATTACCGGCAGATCTTTTACATCCCTTCATTCCCTTATTCCCGGAATGGTGTTGCTTACCCGATCACTGAACGATTCAGTAAGGGTATTTGAGGTGAGAAACTTTAAAGGGGAACTCGCCGGTCCGGTTTTTCGTTTTCCCGGAACGGGACAGGATTTTGCCATGAGTAAAGGTGGAGAAATTTTTGTGGGTTATGGTTCAAGAATTCTTAAAGCAAAGCCCGATTTCAGCAGGAACGAATTTATGGGCGTAGATTGGATTGAAATAGGTGATTTTAGTAAACAGGGAATCAAGAACATTTCCCGCCTTGCGATTTCCCCGGATGGAAAAAATCTGGTTTTTGTGGATATTGAAAATTAAATACCTTAGTTTGGCATAGTTTTTAGGTAAAGAGTCAAAAAAAACAAAACATGAAACGAATTTTACTTCCCCTGCTTTTTGCATTGCTTCCCGTTTTTTCTTTTTCCCAAAAGGGAAATCACCTGGTTGTTTTCAACCAGGACGGAAGTCGTTTTTGGTTGATAATTAACGGGATCAAACAAAATAATACCCCCGAAACCCATGTGCGGGTGGTGGATCTGATTCAGCCTTCCTATAAAGTGAAGGTGATTTTTGAAAACAAAGTCCTGGGCATCATTGACCAATCGGTACACCTGATGTGGGAGGGAGAGACCAAAACCGGTTATGAGTTTAATTACCAGATTGTAAAAGGGAAAAAAGGCTATCGTTTGAAAGGACAATCTGCGGCACCGCTTTCGGGTGAAATTTCAGGCTCCGGACAAGGAGTTTATTACTATACCACCGGAGAGCCCATGCCCTATGGAGCCGGAAGTTCAGGTTCTTCAACAGGAACAGGAAACACCCAGGTTCAAACCAATACCCAGGTTTCGGGTGGAAGCAATTCCAATACGGTTCAGACCGGAACCTATGGAAGCGGAACATCAACCACTACTACAACAACCACTTCCACCACCACTACTACCAATACCGGAACCGGAGGAGGCGAACAGATTAATGTAAACATGAACATGGGAGGAACAGGGGTGAATATGAATGTTAATGTTACCGAGAACGGAATGAATACCAATGTGGGAGTTATTGAAAATTCAGGTTCCACCACTACAACTACAACGACTACAACGGTTAACTCCGGAACCACTTCAGGATCCAACAACACACCCCCAAGCCCGGGGTCTTCCACCGGAACCTCATCGGGAAATTCCTACAACGGACCTTACGGCTGTGCTGCTCCTATGTCGGGCTCTGATTTTGAGGCCGCCAAAAAACTGGTTGCTGCGAAAGGATTTGACGAAACCCGGTTTAGCGTGGCTAAACAGGTTGCCGGTTCAAACTGTCTGACTTCAGTTCAGGTAAAAGAGCTTATGCAATTGATGAGCTTCGAGCAAACCCGACTTGATTTTGCCAAATTTGCCTACGGGAAAACCTATGATCCCGGGAATTATTTCCGGGTAAATGAAGCTTTTCAGTTTGAGGGCAGCGTGGAAGAGCTGAACAAATTCATCAGCGGGAAATAATTATTTTTCCAGGTAATCTTTAAATAGTTTTTGGAGGAAGGCTTTTCCATTCTCTACCTGAGTTGGAAAACCATGGTCTTCTTCTCCTTTGGTAAAATGAAAGCCCTGTTTGTCGGGACCCCAGACATAATATCCTTTTGGCCAAATCCATCCGAAGCCATCCGTATTTTCAAAATAGGCAAATGGGTTTCGGCCGGGGTTGAGAAGACTGTTGCCCCAGGTAAAAGGATTTTCGTCCAGGTTCAAAATATGAAGCAGTGTGGGAGCCAGGTCGGTCTGGGAACCTAATCCTGAATCTTTTAATCCTTTTTTACCTGGATGCAAAGCAGGTCCCCAAAATAAAAGAGGAATGCGCCGGTAGCCGGGATGATTTCTTTCCATGCCGCCCGGAATTTTATGGCTGTGGTCGGCAATAAATACAAAGAGGGATTTTTCGAACCAGGTTTCACGGGAAGCCGAAGCCAGAAATTGTCCGAGGCAAAAGTCGGAATAATGAACTGCGTTGGCATAGGCATCTTCATCGCTCCCGAAGTTAAATTTGTTTTTGGGTCCCGGGTGGTCGTAAGGGCTGTGAGAGCTTCCGGTAAAAACCACCGAGAAGAAAGGTGGATTTAATTCTCCTGTTTTCGCAGAGAAAAATTCAAGCAGGTCGGCATCGTGAACGCCTAATTTTCCATGTTTGAATGAGCCAGGAAAATCACTGCCCTCATAAATACGGTCGAAGCCGGCCCCCAGAATAAAGGACTTGATGTTTCCATAACTTAATTGTCCGCCAAACATAAACTGCGATTGGTACCCTTCACCCGAAAGGACTTTTGCCAGTGATGGAATTTTTTTGGTTTTGTCGGGCTGCGAGGTAATAGAAACCAGGGGCTGGGAAGGATATGCGGCGAGAATGGATGTTATTCCCTGGTCGCTGAGATTTCCGCTGGCAAAGACACTGTCGAAATAATAACCTGATTTCAGCAAGCGGTTAAAAACGGGCGTGAGATTTGAAAAAGCATCTTTGCCTTCAATTAAATCTGCCGACCAGCCTTCGAGGATAACAAGGACGATATTGGGTTTGTTTGCTTTTAAAAAATGGACCGGAGGCGGTGGGGGAGAAGCCAGCAAGGAGTCGACCAATGCATCGGCCCTTTCGTCGTTCATAAAAACAAAAGGGTTTTTGCTTCCTGCTTTTTTATTTTCGGAAATGGAATGGATGAAGTTCCAGGCCGTATTGGCAGATGCCAGGTTAAGTACCTGATGGCGGGAATAAAAAGCATCGGAAACCTGGACAGGGATGGGACTAAATCCGCCGCGGATGCCTGTAAAAATCAGGGCAGCGGAGACGAGAGAAAGGAGAATGGCTCTTGTTGGTTTTTCCCTGTTTTGGGCAAAGCCCATACGATTCAGGATATACTTACGGCAAAGCCAGGTTCCCACCATTATTGAGATAAGTGCGGAAACAAGAAAGCCGGTGCGGGCCGAACGGAAAACTTCAGATGGGTCGTTGAGAAATGCAAAAGCGCGGGCATTCAACTTGGTTCCCCACTCTCGGTAAATTTCAATCTCGGCAAGGGCCATAAGGGCATAAATAAAAAAGAAAAGGGTAGTGATGTTTCGAAGGATGAGCGGAACCTTTGCCGTCAAAACAAATTGTCCTGCGGTTCGCACCAAAAAGGAAAGGCCTAAAAAATAGGAGGCCATGGAAATATCCAGCTTAAGGGCTGATGGGAGTATGCCAAGGAATTCCCCCGGCCCGGCCTGCTGTGCATCGGCACCGTGAAAAAGCAGGAAAACGACTCTGAAAAAGACAAAAACAAGCAGCCAGAAAACCAGCTCGGGAAGGAGGGAGAAAGGTAAACGGCGCATCATCGGGGGCAAAGGTACGAAGGGCATTGAGATACCCGAAATTCAAGCCGGATGAAGGAATTGTGCTACCTTTGCAGGGCTATGAAAATCAGCGCCAGTCTGTATTCCAGCAAGCAAAAAAACCTTCCGGAACTGGTCAGGGAACTGGATGGGGTATATGTGGATTATTTTCACATCGATTGCAACGACGACCCCGGTGTTTTTGAAGACATAAAAACCATCCGGGGTTTCAGTAAGACCCCCATCGATCTGCATATTATTTCCGATAATCCCTCCCGTTTTGATGATGCCATAAAAAGCCGGGAAATTGAACTTGTAACTTACCAGTTGGAAAATCTGCCCTCGGGATTTCAATTGCCTGCTGCCGGAAATACCCGTTGGGGTCTGGCCATGGTAAATGATACTCCTGTTGACCGGTTTTCAGCGTATCGCAAGGATTTTGACTTTGTATTGTTTATGACCACCACCCCTGGGAAAAGCGGAGGTGAATTCAATAAGGAAACCTTCCGAAAAATTCGTAAATTCAGGAATATGTTCCCGGAAAAGCGGATTCATGTGGATGGAGGAGTAAATGCCGATGTTTCCTTTGTGTTACGTAATATGGGGGTTTCGGCTGTGGTGAGTGGTTCCTACCTGGTAAATGCAGAAGGCATTGGCGGGGCCTTGCACAATTTAAGAAATCAGTATTATGTGCCTTCCGGAATTCAGGTGAAAGATTTTATGATGGATGTTTCGGAAGTTCCCGAGGTGGATGAAGGGGCAGGTTTAATGGATATTCTGAAATCCATCGACGATTTCAAACTGGGTTATACGCATGTGGTAAATGGTAATGGAGAGTTGAAGGGAATCATTTCCAATGCCGATATACGAAAGGGAATTTTGAAAAGCGGAGGAAGTCCGGAAAAGCTGGGTGTTAAGGATCTGCTCAATCCTAATCCCGTGAAAGTGGTTGAGGATGCCAGCATTCCCGAAATGCTGCGGTTGGTAAGGAACACACAGTTTAATGTTCTTTATCTTCCGGTAGTGGATAAAAATAACCGGCTTACGGGGGCCGTTTCATTTACGAACTTAATTAAAGGAGAATAAAATGATAATTCGATTAAAACCTGAAGTGGATGCCGCTAAGGCCGAAGCGATGGGCGTGGAGTTGAAATCGCATGTGATTCGTGAGAACGGCTCTTATGTGCTCATTACACCCAGTGCCTTGAAAAGTGTAGCGGAGAAATACCAGCCTTTGGTAAAAGAACAACTTGTTTTTAATGATGATATTCAGCTGGCCAGTAAAAAATTTACCGGGGGTGTTCGTGAGATTGCACTTTCCGACAGCCTGAAGCTGGGTGGGAATACCAATAATACTTTGGTAATAACCGGTCCCTGCTCGGTAGAATCCGAAACCCAGATTGAAGCGGCAGCAAAACTATGTGTTGAGCTTGGCGTTAAAGTGTTGCGGGCCGGTGCCTTCAAACCCCGTACTTCCCCCTATACTTTTCAGGGTTTGGGTTTGGAGGGATTGAAGCTCCTGGGTAAGATGCGGGAAAAATACGGTTTGAAAGTTATTACCGAGGTGCGGGACAGCACACATTTTGATTTGGTTAAAGAGCATGCCGATATAATTCAGGTGGGAGCCAAAGCCATGTATGATCATGGAATTTTAAAAGGATGTGCAAAAAGCGGAAAACCCGTATTGCTGAAACGGGGCTTTGGAAGTACGCTTCAGGAATTTGTTCAGGCGGCAGAGTTTATTTTGTCGGGTGGGAACCCGAATGTGATGTTGTGCGAACGCGGCATTCGTACTTTCGAAACAAAAACACGCTTCACCCTCGACCTATGCGGAGTAGCTTATTTAAAGGAACATGTTAACCTTCCCGTTGTACTCGATCCCAGCCATGCCATCGGTTATGCTTATGGCGTAGCTGACCTGAGTCGCGCCTGCGTAGCCATGGGAATAGACGGGTTGTTGATTGAAACGCATCCCGATCCTTCCGTGGCAAAATCAGATGCGAGTCAGCAATTAAATTTTGAACAGTTTACGTCCTTGTATAAATCATGTGCCTCGATTGGCTCATAGATAGGGAGTAATATTATCTGATGGAATATTTTAAAAAAAATCTGGGTTATCTGCTTGAGACCGGAAAGCTTCAGGTAAAAGAACTGGCTGCAGCAACCGGATTACCTTCGAATAACATTCGTACCGGTGATATTCGTTTTATTGAGAACTGGATTATTATCAGCAGGGTATCGGGAATACCCATGGACCTGTTGTGTTTTACCGATATAGAAAAGCGGGAAAAGATGGCTTCCAAAAAAATCCGCTTTCTGGCTCTTGATGTAGATGGTACCCTTACCGACGGTGGAATGTATTATACCGAGGGTGGGGATGAGTTTAAAAAATTCTCCACGCTCGACGGCATGGGCATTAAAGCCGCCCGAAGCAGGGGCATCAGGATTGGGTTTGTGAGTAATGGAAAAAACGAAAACCTGATACGGCGGAGAGCGGAATTGCTGGGGGTTGAAAAGGTTTTTGTGGGAACCGAGGATAAGTTACCCATACTTGAAAACTGGCTGATGGAAATGGGGATACCCTGGGAGTCCTGTGCCTATATGGGCGATGATATTAATGATTTAAAAATATTTGAAAAAGCGGGTGCTACCGCTTGTCCATCCAATGCCGTGAATGAAGTTAAAAAAAACGTACACATCGTAATTCCAACTCCCGGTGGTGAAGGTTGTGTGCGGGAGTTTCTTGACCGATATATATTATGAAAGGCTCACGAACCGTTTGGCATTCCCTGATATGGGGTGGAATTTTTGCCGGACTTTCGGTGCTCGGCGGTGCTATCGGTTCCCACCTTTTAAAAGAGAAGATTTCGACCCAGGCTCTGGAGCAGTTTCAAACGGGAAACCAGTATCTGCAAATGCATGCTTTCGCTCTTTTGATTACCGGGCTGGGAGCATATTTATTTCCGGCCGGAATGTGGCGCAGGTGTTTTATATTCTTTCTGGCAGGAATTCTTCTTTTTTGCGGCTCATTGTTTTTGATTTCACTTAAAAATTTGATTGGATTTTCCATTCCGGGTATTCACTTTGTTACCCCTATGGGTGGTCTTGCTTTTATTGCGGGATGGGTTTGTTTCGTTGTTTCCATTTTTAAAATACGGCTTTCGTGAAAACTATTGACGATTATAAAAAGCACCTGGCCCGCGTGGCAGATATCAACAGCGCTTCGGGTATTTTATCCTGGGATCAGGAAATTTATATGCCTCCCGGAGGCGGACAATTCCGGGCTCGGGCATTGTCTACTTTGGCCGGCCTTTCTCACGAAATGTTTACCGACCAGAAATTCGGTGATTTGCTTGAAAGATTATCGGACGATGCCTCGGTGAACGGTGTAATGAAAAAAAACATTGAGAAGTCGCTCCGGGATTACCGCCGCTGGAAAAAGTATCCCACTTCTTTTGTTGAGGAAATGAGTCGCTGCGTGAGTGAAGCCTTCCAGGCCTGGCAAAAAGCAAAAAGCGAAAATGATTTTCAGATTTTTAAAAGCCCCCTGGCAAATCTTATCAAACTGAAACGGGAAGAGAGTGATTTGTTGGGATATAAAGAACATCCCTACGATGCGCATCTGGACTTGTATGAACCCGACATGAAATTGTCGGTGCTGAAGGGAGTATTTGAGGGAGTTCGGAAAGAGCTGGTAGATTTTGTAAAAATCATAAAGGAAAAACCTCAGGTGGAGGATGGCTTTATGCGTCGGCATTATCCCAAGGATAAGCAATGGGCTTTCGGACTTGAGGTTCTAAAGCAAATGGGCTACGACTTTAATTGCGGACGACAGGATATTTCTTCGCATCCCTTCTCACTTTCACTGAATCCGCATGATGTTCGGGTAACCACCCGCGTGGATGAAGAAGATCTGAACAATATGATCTGGAGTTGTATTCACGAAGGGGGGCATGCCTTGTATGAGCAGGGCCTGAATCCGGAAAATTTCGGCTTGCCCGCCGGTGAAGCAGCCTCTCTAGGCATCCACGAATCGCAATCGCGGCTTTGGGAAAATCAGGTTGGAAGGGGAAAATCTTTCTGGAAATATTTCTACCCCAAGCTACAGTCTGTGTTTTCTGAAAATCTGGGCGACCATAACCTGGATGCATTTTATAAAGCCATGAACAAGGTGGAACCAAACTTCATCAGAACTGAAGCCGATGAGTTGACTTATCATTTTCATATCATGATCCGGACCGAGGTGGAGGAGGCAATAATTTCAGGGGATTTGGCGGTTGATGATATTCCTGACTATTGGAATAGTAAATACGATGCTTATCTGGGTATAAAAGTTCCCGATAACCGGAAAGGGGTGCTGCAGGATATTCATTGGAGTCATGGCAGCTTTGGCTATTTTCCGACCTACTCATTGGGTTCATTTTATGCGGCTCAATTTTATTTTAAAGCCGCCGCTGACCTGCCCAATATGGAGAGTGATTTTTCCCGGGGCGATTTCAGTGCCCTGCTTCAATGGCTGAGAAAAAATGTGCATTCCGTGGGTCGTACCGAAACCTCAGAGGAAATTTGCCATAGGGTTACCGGAGAGGGTTTGAACTTTTCCTGGTTCATGAAATATGCAAGGGGTAAATATTCGGAAATTTACGGTTTGTAAATGTTTGGTTGCCAGTCCCTTGGCATGATGGCAAACTTTTTGAATTAAATGCTTAAAATTGACCTTATGAAAAAGCTGATTCTCAATCCATGCACACTGCTCCTGATGGGAGTTGGTATGTTAGTGCTTCCTTCCTGTAAACAGAAAACAGAAGAAAATTTAAAGCAAACCACTGTTAACACCGCACCTCCGCCGCCTGTTGTTCCCATGGATTCGGAGAATGCTGCGAATGAGCCGATTTCCTACCGTCTGGTTGTGTCATTTATCAGTGTGGGATCCGGGATCGATGGGAATGCCCTTGAGAAATTCCGCAGTTTTATGGGTTCCTACCCCAAGAAGGTGAGTTTTGAGGAAACCCCCTGGGGCAGGGAAGGAGAAGTAGACTATTGCATTATGCTTAAAGGCTGGTCTGCCGCTGACCAGTCTGATTTTGTAAGTAAGGCCAAAGCCTCTGTTTCGGGTTCCGACCTGGTTCAGTTTGAAGAATACAAACCCTGCCGGCACAAGTAATTTTCCAAAATTTTCAACTTTGTTTTTGATTGTATGTGTCTGTAAATCAGATTTATACAAATTATTAACAGGAGAAAAAATTGTCCCTTAAAATTGGCTAAATTCGCGGTAAATTTTTAATATAATTTACCCATGAAGGAATACGGGATTAGAGCCAGGAACGCGTCCATTGCCAACATTGGGTTGGATAATATAGCCACGGCATACTGGAATTTGAACCCCAGCGAGTTGGTCGAGGAAACCTTGTTGCTTGGGCAGGGTGTTTTAACCGATAACGGAGCTCTGGCCGTTGATACCGGTGAGTTTACCGGTCGTTCCCCAAAAGACAAATACCTTGTTCGCGACAACATCACCAAAGATGTGGTATGGTGGGGCGATGTGAATTTCCCTTTTGAGTCTGAAAAATTTGATGCTTTATACAACCGGGTTTGTGCCTACCTGAGCGGAAAAGATGTGTATGTGCGCGACAGTTTTGCCTGTGCCGACCCTAAATATAAATTATCAGTAAGGGTTATTACCGAATATCCATGGTCGAATCTGTTTGCCTACAATTTGTTTTTGCGCCCCACACGGGATGAAATTCTTTCCTTTCTTCCGGATTGGCATATTGTATGTGCCCCTGGTTTTAAAGCAAGGCCCGAGATTGACGGAACCCGGCAGCATAATTTCACCATCATGAATTTTTCCCGGAAAATAATTTTAATCGGGGGTTCAGGATATACCGGTGAAATAAAAAAGAGCGTTTTTACTTTGTTGAATTTCATTCTGCCCCACGAGCAGAAAGTACTTTCTATGCATTGTTCCGCCAATGTGGGATCGAATAAGGACACCGCTGTATTTTTTGGCTTGTCCGGCACAGGAAAAACCACCCTTTCCGCCGATCCCAAACGAAATCTGATTGGCGACGACGAACATGGATGGTCGGATAATGCGGTTTTTAATTTTGAAGGTGGTTGTTATGCCAAATGTGTTGACCTGAGCCGCGACAAAGAACCTCAGATATGGGATGCCATTAAGTTCGGTGCCCTGGTGGAAAATGTAGAATTTTTTGAGGGCACCTCAACGGTTGATTACGCCAATATTTCAAAAACAGAGAACACCCGAGTGGCATATCCCCTGCACCATATTCAAAATGCCGTTCAGCCTTCCGTGGGTCCAACTCCGAAAAATATTTTCTTTTTAACCTGTGATGCTTTTGGCGTTCTTCCTCCCATTTCCCGATTGAGTCCTGCGCAGGCTATGTATCATTTCATCAGCGGTTATACTGCCAAGGTGGCGGGTACTGAAATGGGTGTTACCGAACCCACCTTAACTTTTTCTGCCTGTTTCGGAAAAGCCTTTTTGCCTCTTCATCCGGGAGTTTACGCCCGTCTGCTTGGTGATAAACTGAAAAAGGAAAAGGTGAATGTGTGGCTGGTAAATACCGGCTGGACCGGCGGTTCTTACGGCGAAGGTGCCCGCATTAAACTTTCTTATACCCGTGCCCTCATTACGGCTGCCATGGAAGGCAAACTGGATGATGTAAAATACAATAAGCTTCCCGTTTTCAACCTGGATTATCCAACTACCTGTCCGGGTGTACCTGATGAAATCCTTAATCCCCGCGACACCTGGAAGAGTAAAGATGATTACGATGCCAAGGCCATTTCACTGGCTACTTCCTTTGTAAAGAATTTTGAGAGTTTTGCAGAGGGGGTTGACAAAGAAATACTTCAGGCAGCACCTGCCGTAACTGAAAAGGTAGGTTAGAACCCATGAATTATTTTTTTCTTCCCGGCGCCCGGCTTGGTACCTGTGTGCTCGGAGAAGAAGAGCACCACCACGCCACCCGTGTTTTGCGTCTTAAAACCGGCGACCCGATTTTTGTTTTGGATGGGGCAGGTCATCTTTTTACCGGTAACCTGGAATCGGTGGGTAAAAAAGAAAGCAGCGTGCATCTTATTTCGGTGGAATTTACGGAACCTGATTCGCATCGGTTTCATTTAGCCATTTCGCCCACAAAGACTTCGGAGCGCATGGAGTGGATGGTTGAAAAAGCGGTGGAGTTGGGACTTGATGAACTGAGTTTTGTTTTTTGCACACGAACCGAGAGGAGCCGGATAAATGAAGAGCGGATTAAAAAGATAATGGTGAGTGCCATGAAGCAATCGGGCCGGCAATACCTGCCCCTTTTGAACCCTCCCTGCAGTTTTGAGGATTTTTTAAAGACAGGGGTTTCCGGTCAGAAGTATATTGCCCGGCCGGGGGGAGAAGATTTCAGGGGGCTTAAAACGGTTCAGGACAGGGTAGTTCTGTTGGTGGGTCCCGAAGGCGATTTTACTCCTGAAGAAGCCATTACGGCCCTTGAAAACGGATTTAAACCTTTGGATTTGGGTAAAAACCGCCTTCGCACCGAGACGGCCGGCTTGGCCGGGGTTTGCCTTTTTAAGCTTGGGGGTGTAAAATTGATTTAGTTTTTATATTTTGTGGGAACCATGGGAAAAATTGTCTGCGTAGTTTTTTTATTTTTTCAGTCCATCGCGGGATTTTCCCAAACCTGGCAGATCGGGCGATTGAAATATAACGGGGGAGGTGATTGGTATGTGAGTCCCACCGCTTTGCCCAATCTGATAGACTTTTGCAACAAAAATCTGGGTACCAATATGGCTCCCGAGGAGAATGTGGTAGAAGTGGGGAGTAAGGATATATTCAATCATCCCATGTTATTTTTATCGGGGCATGGGAATGTGATTTTTAATAATCAGGAGGCGGAGAATTTACGGCGTTATCTTATGGGAGGTGGATTTTTGCTCATCAACGATTCCTACGGGATGGATAAGTTTATTCGTCCGCAGATGAAGAAGGTGTTTCCCGAATTGGAATTTGTAGAGATTCCATTTTCTCATGGTATCTACAATCAGAAATTCAAGTTTCCTGCAGGATTACCGAAAATACATGAGCATGATGGAAAGCCACCGGTGGGTTACGGCTTGATTTACCAGGGTCGTCTGGTTTGTTTTTATGCTTATGAGTCAGACATTGGTGATGGCTGGGAGGATCCTGAGGTTCATAAAGATCCGCCCGAGAAGCGGTTGGCTGCTTTAAAGATGGGAGCCAATATAATATCCTACATTACACTGTTAGAAAACAAACCCCGGTAATGGGAAAGGCCAGGAACCCCTGGAGGGTTAAATCGTCGAAAGTAGTTTATGACAATCCCTGGATTCGTGTAAAGGAGCATAAGGTGATTCATCCCTCGGGCGAGGGGGGGATTTACGGGGTGGTTCATTTTAAGAATATAGCCATAGGAGTTTTGCCTATTGATGAGGATGAAAATGTGTGGATGGTAGGTCAATACCGTTTTCCGCTTGGGCGTTACAGTTGGGAGATACCTGAGGGTGGTGGGAACCGTAAAAAATCAGTTTTGGAATCAGCGAAGCGGGAGTTAAAGGAAGAGACCGGTTTAAGTGCCGGGCGGTGGGAGAAGTTAGTTGAGATGGATTTGAGCAACAGCGCCACGGATGAGGTGGCGGTAGTTTTTTTGGCCCGAAAATTAGTAAGGGGAAACTCCAGTCCGGAGGGTTCCGAGAAGTTGCGCATAAAGAAAGTGCCGTTTAAAAAATTACTGAAAGAAGTTTTGGATGGTAAGGTCAGAGATTCTCTTACGGTTGCGGCGGTATTGGCTTACGCGGTAAGGTATGGGGGAAGAGAGGATTAGGTTTAAAAAGAAAGCCCCTCCAAAAGAGGGGCTTTCTTTTTAACCTGAACAAAAAAAACTATTTTTTCTCAAGATCGGCAACACGCTTCATTAATTCTTCAATCTGCTTTTGCTGCTGCTCAATCTGAGTTTGCTGGGCTTTAATTCCTTCAAGCAATAAGGGAACCATGTTGGTGTAAGACATCGTCTTAAACATATAGGTTTTGTTTTCTGCCTGGGGAGAACCATCAAGGGGCTTATTGGAGTTTCCATAAACCACTGATTCTCTTACCATGTTTGGGAATACTGTTTCAACTTCCTGGGCAATAAAACCCAACTGCTTGCCATGAGGAAGGTTAATATCGGAAAATTGATTGCTCTTGAAATCATAAGTAACGCCCCGCAGCTTTTTGATTAAAGCAATCGGATTTTCAATGGTTTGAATGTTCTCCTTTAACCTTTGGTCAGAAACGTTTTGCCATGCTGTTACACCACCTGCCCAATTGTTGGAATATAATCCCCAACCTGTGGTAGTAATCAGGGTATTCTGATTTCCGGCAAAAACACCCGTTTGGGCAGGTCCGTTTGCAGTACCGTTTACTCCTTGCCCTCCGCTTCCTGCGGCAGTAATAGACAAGCCCATCACGGCCGATGCAACCAAAGCGTTAGTGTTGTAACTTGTAATTCCCATCAAAACCCTTGAACCGTTGGCAGTGCTTGTATTATAAACTTGTTTTACGGCATCGGTAGTGCCAACATTTTCCCATAGAGATTCCCACACACCAGCAGTTCCGGTTCTTCTGAAATGCCAGTAGTTCCCCGGGGTGGCAGTGTAAACTCCAATGTTGGTTCCATTATCGAAAATATTGGAATTACACATGGAGGTTGGACTGGTAAACTTAACAACGTAGTTGGTTAAAGCGGTTCCGCAAATGGTTCCGGGTCCGGTAGGTCCTGTAGCTCCGGTTAAACCGGTTGGTCCCGTTGCTCCATTGGCACCGTTCGCGCCGGTAGGCCCTGTGGCTCCGTTAGCACCATTGGCTCCGGTAGGCCCTGTTGCACCATTAGCACCTGTAGGACCCTGAGGTCCGGTTGGTCCTTGGGCACCGGTAGCTCCGTTAGCGCCTGTAGGTCCCTGAGGTCCGGTTGGTCCTTGTGCACCGGTAGCTCCGTTAGCGCCGGTTGGACCCTGAGGTCCGGTTGGTCCTTGTGCACCGGTAGCTCCGTTAGCGCCAGTTGGACCCTGAGGTCCGGTTGGTCCTTGTGCACCGGTAGCTCCGTTAGCACCAGTAGGTCCCGGTGCTCCGGTTGGGCCATTAGCACCTGTTGGTCCTTGTGGTCCCGCAGCTCCGGTAGCACCGTTTGGTCCTGTTGGACCCATGGGTCCGGCTGGTCCGGGATCACCTGTAGGTCCCGTAGCACCGTTGGGTCCAGTTGGCCCTGTGGCCCCCGCTGTTCCTGTAGGCCCTGTTGCTCCGGTAGCACCTGCTGTTCCTGCAGGACCGGTTGGGCCGGTAGGTCCGGCATTCTGACACATAGATACCCAACCTGTGGCTGTGGTAAAATAATAGAAACAATCAAAGTTAGTGTCGTAAACCAACAACCCGTTTGCAGGGGTGGCAATGGCAGTTCGTTGTGCCGTGGTCATCCGCGGCACCAAAACTCCCTTATTGTTCGACAACATTTCCAACAACGCGGAAGCATCCGGTGTATTGGTTCCAATCCCAACATTATCCTGGGATTGCATGGTAGTAAACATCCCACTTACCAGAAGGATTGTTACAAGGAACGATAATTTTCTCATGTGGAAGAAAATAAAATTACAGGCAAATCTAACGAATTACACTAACATGGCCAACATATTGATGCAGGACCCCTAAATTATCTTTTACATATATTTTCCAAACATATACATCCTGCTGGACAATTGACGATCCGGTATTGTTCACCCGGCCGTTCCAGCCTTCGGTTACTTTATTGGTATGGAATATCTGCATGCCCCAACGATCGAACACGTAGAAGTCGTAAGAGCTTGGATCCCAATAGATTCCCTCAGGAATAAAGATGTCGTTTCTACCATCCCCGTTGGGGGTAAATGCATTGGGCACAAAGAAAGTGTAATCGGGCTTTACTTCCAGTCCCATTACTACAGTATCCCGACATCCCTCCGGACTGATTGCAATAAGTGATACATAATACAGGCCGGTATCGGTGTAGGTATAGGTAGGATTTTGCAGGTTGCTGGTTGCCGTTTGGCTGTTAGGGTCGAAGAACCACTGCCATTGGTTGGCACCGATTGACTGATCCGTGAAATTCACGAGGCCAAACAGGGCGGTAGGTGAGGTAGGACTCCAGGTAAAGGCGGCAACCGGATCGGGATGAACCGTGATCATTCCGGGTACAGAAGTAGTGGCGGAACAACCATTGGCATCCACAATGGAAAGGGTTACATCGTAGGCGCCTGGATTTGCAAAACAAATCTGACTGGGGTTCTGAACGTTTGAGGTAGATGGGTTCCCACCCTGGAAAGTCCAGTTATAGGTTGTTGCAGCGGTAGTTGTGAAAAAATCGGTGCAGAAACCGGGCGATTCACAACCGCTGCTCACAGGTGTGGTAATGGCAACCACCGGTGGAGGGTTAACTGTAATAGCCACAGTTCCGGTTGAAACAGGCTGGGTACAGTTATCAGATACAGTAACGGTATAGGTAGTAGTGGTGCTTGGGCAAACCTGAATGGCACTTCCGGTCATTCCGCCGGGAGCCCATGAATAAGTATATGGACCGCCATTACCTCCGCTACCCATGGCAGTTAATGTGGCACAAACGCCGGGACAAACTACGGCCTGGCTCGTGTTGGCATTTACAGCCAGGGGAGGACGAACGGTCACCACCACGGTACTTGTGGTACTGCAACTATTGGCATCAGTTACAGTAACTGTGTAAGTAGTTGTGGTGGTAGGACAAACCTGCACCTGTTGACCGGGTAAGTTCCCGGGATTCCATACATAAGTTAAGGTGCCTGTTCCTCCGCTGCCGCTTGCATTAAGATTTGTGCAGGCCCCTGAGCAAATAGTGATGGGGGCAATGGGACTAATTGAAACCTGAGTAGGTTGTGTAATAGTAACAGTTGTTGAGGAAGAACAATTGTTGGCATCGGTAACCGTAACTGTATAGGTGCCTGCGCACAAACCGGTAGCGTTGGCTCCATTACCTCCGCTGGGTGCCCAGGTGTAATTGAAGGGTCCCGTTCCACCGTTAATGGTGGTATTTGCAGTTCCGTCGCAAGCGTTAAAACAGGTAACATTTGTTGAGCCGGAAATGCTGATTTGAACCCCGGGAGTGTTGGCAACGGTTACGCATCCTGTTGCGGTACATCCGTTGGCATCGGTAACAGTTACGCAATAATTATTTGGACCAACATTATTTACAGTGGCAGTATTATAATTTCCGGGCGTCCACAGATAAGTGTAGCCGGGAACACCTCCGGAGGCCGAAACAGAAATACTACCATCAGGCTGACCGCAATTTGCCGGCGTTGAGTTAAGGTTTAAAACAATGGGAGGAGGGGAGGAAACAATGGCCGTGTCGGAAGCAGTACATCCTGAGGCATCAGTTACGGTTACCGTATAGGTGCCAGGACAAAGGTTATTAATACTTGCATTTGTTCCACCGTTCGACCAGCTATAGCTGAAAGGTCCGGTTCCTCCGCTCACAATAACAACGCCCTGCCCGGTACAGTTATAACTGCACTGGGTTGAAAACCCGGCTGTGTTCAAGCTTATCTGTGGGTTCACGGTAACAGTAACAGTAGCTGTTCCACTACACCCGGAGGCATCAGTAACAGTTACAGTATATGTTGTTGTTGCACTTGGAGTAGCCGTAGGATTTGAAATATTAGGGTTCGAAAGTCCTGTTGTTGGAGACCAGGAATAAGTTACACCACCACTTGCATTAAGCTGGGTGCTACCCTGGTAACAAATAAGAACATTGGGTCCGGCACTGGCATTTTGAAGGGAAGTAACGTTAACGGTTACAGTAGCAGTTCCGGAACAATTTCCATCGCTCGCCGTCACCGTATATATAGTAGTGGTGGTGGGAGAGGCAATTGGGTTGGGAATATTCGGATTGTTGAGTCCCGTGGCAGGTGCCCAGGTATAGGATGTAGCACCTGTTGCACTGGCATTGAGTTGAATGTTATTTCCCGCACAAATGGTAGTAGTAGCAGGGTTCACATTCACCGTAAGCGAGGACACGTTTACGATTACCTGGTCGGTAACGGTAACGGTTGTGTTGTTGCAATTGGTGTGAACCACCTGAGCGGTGTAGGTTGTGGTAATGGTTGGACAAACGTTAATTGAAGTTCCGGTTCCTACCTGAGTAGGACCATTCCACCATGTTACCGCATAGGTGTTAACTCCGGTTGGAGTATATCTTCTGCCTTCGTTATTGGCAGTCCATTGCGTTGGGCTATTACGACCCGGTACTACAACCGCGGCATTACCAGCAGCATTGTGAATGGCCTGAATGGCACGTCCCTGGTTCCAGGTTGCACATAAAGGCTTAACGGCAATAAAGTTGTCGATTATGTTGGTGGTTTCGTAAAGAACAATCTGTTGTGTGGCAGGGGTTCCACAACTATACATAGGAACCGCATTATAAGAAACAACTAACCGACGGCAGGGGGTAACACCATAAGTCTGGTAACGGATGGTTCCGCCAACAGAAGGGTTAATATCCTGCCAGGGTCCCATAATGCAATTCCTTGGAGAAGCGCCGGACGCATCCGGAACTGGATTGTTAATAACCCAGGTTGAAGTAGTGGCACTAAACCCAACCCATCCATTAGATCCAATAATGAAACTGTTATAAACTGTTCCGAAATAGCAAAAGGGAAAGGGTAGTGGGATAAGGGCAGTTTGACCGTCATCTGGAAGCGCAACAGCAGTTCCTGCAGTAAAAGGATCAGGGGCATAAGGTATTTGCGCCACAGAATAAGATGTGGTAGCATTACTGGGAACCGGGATTGCGGTCAATGTGGTACAATTGGGGGAACAAATTGTTACATCCGGACCTGCATTTACTGAAACGCAAGTTTGTGCATTGTAACTATTTGAAAAGCAAACAATTGAAAAAATTCCTAAGAATTTTAACGATTTAGTTATATAGTTTCTCATTTTGGTTTTAGGGATCTCATAATTAAGACATAAGCCCGGCTTCTTTAGTTGCATAAGTGGCATATTAAAACTTTATTAAAAAACCTTCCCGTCCATTTTTTTTGTTCGCGTGCAATTTTTATTTTTGTGGACTACCCTTAAAATGTTAATAAAGAAGATATTAGAATGGTTCGAAGGCCATGCCTTTGGGGTTTGCTCCTCTCTGGGCCGTCGCCTGGGGATTAAAAGCACTACCATCCGTATGTATTTCGTTTACCTTTCTTTCTTTACCCTGGGCTCTCCAATTATCCTTTATTTTTTTCTAGCCTTTCTTAAAGAACATAAAGATTATTTCCGGTTCAGAAGGCCTCGCCGCCCCACCGTATGGGATATCTGAAACCTGAATGAAAAGAATCCTGATAACCGGTTCCAACGGTTTGCTCGGTAGCAAACTTGTCAGGAAAATTTCCGAAAATCCGGCATTCCTTCCACTTTTTACTTCCCCGGGTTCCGACCGGAATAATTTGCCTGCGGACAAATATTCCTCTCTTGATATAAGGGATGCCGCTGCGGTGGAGAAAGTGATTTTTGATTTTAAACCACAGGTTCTTATACATGCCGGAGCCATGACACAAGTTGACGCCTGTGAAACAGACCCTCCATTATGTAATGCCATAAATGTGGTGGGAACCGAAAATATTATTGCGGCCCTTCAAAAAATGGCTTCGCCCGAACTTAATCCCCACCTGATTTTTGTTTCCACCGATTTTATTTTTGATGGGAAAAAGGGGCCTTATTCTGAAACCGACAAACCCAATCCACTCAGCGTATATGGAAAGTCGAAACTTAATGCTGAAATTCTGGTTCAAAAAAGTGGCTTGCCATGGTCTATTGCAAGAACCGTGTTGGTGTATGGGTATGAGCCCGGACTAAGCCGCACCAATTTTTTGCTCTGGATAAAATCTTCCCTCGAGAAAAACAGCAAAATAAAAGTGGTTAAAGACCAGGTAAGAACCCCAACCCTGGCCGAAGATCTGGCCGATGGCCTGCTTGCCATTGCTGGAAAATCTGCCTTGGGAATTTTCAACCTGAGCGGCCCGGATGGAGGAAGTATTTATGAAATCGCACTCCGGATAGCTGAATTCTGGAAATTAAATTCCGGTCTCATCGAGCCGGTACTTACAAAAGACCTTTCACAACCAGCCCCGCGACCTCCGGTTACAGGTTTTGTAATTGAAAAGGCCCGTGAAATTCTTGGATTTAATCCGAAATCGTTTGCGGAGGGTATGTTACTGGTAGATGCTCAACTGAAAAAACTCAAAGAATCCTGATTCCTGCCAGACAGATATCATCTACCTGATCGTAACCTGCTTTCCAGGTTTCAATTTCTCTGTCAATACTGTTTTTTTGTTCCTGGGGAGGAAGGGCGTGAATCTTTTGGAGCAATTCCTGCAGGCGCCGGTATTTGAATTTTTTTCCTTCCCTGCCCCCGAACTGGTCTGCTATGCCATCGGAGAATACGAATATTACAGATCCTGAAGAAGGTGATAATTTACCGGTAGAAAAGGGCTTTGCAAATTCTGAATACCCAACGGGTTGTTTGTCGCACCGGTATTCCATGGTTTCGTTATTGCCGGTAACATAAAACCGGCCGTTTCCTCCTGCAAATAATATTTCACCTCCGGCTTTCGGAAAACGAAACAAACACATGTCCATTCCATCGCGGTTCTCACCGGCTTTACCCGTTTGCTTTAAGGTGGAAATTATTTTATTCCGGAGCTCATCCATAATAAGACCCGGATCGTCCACTTTTTTTTCTGAAATAATTTCGTGCAAAAAGGAAGTTCCAATCATCGACATAAAAGCTCCCGGAACCCCATGTCCGGTACAATCTGCAAGGGCAAAAAATTTAGCCTCGGGTGTTTCTTCCACAAAATAAAAATCACCGCTTACAATATCACGGGGCTTAAACAAAACAAAGGCATCAGGAAACAATTGTTTTATTTTTTCGGGCGAGGGCAATAATGACTCCTGAATTTTCCGGGCGTAATTGATGCTGTCGGTTATGTCTTTGTTTTTCTCCTCTACCAGCCTTTTCTGGTGCTCCAGCTCTTTGGTCCTTTCCTTTACCTGGGTTTCCAGCAGCAGATTCTGATTGGCCAGAATGCGTTGTTTTTCTTTTTCCTGTTCCAGGTTTTTTTGACTTAAAGCCTCCACTTCGGCGAGTTTTGCGGTTAAGCTTTTGTTGGTTTGGGAAATATCACGGGCAAGGTAAACCGACATGGAGGCAGGAATGCCCATGAAAATCAGAAACACTAAAGTCAGTAAAAAAACTTCCATCCATCCCAGAGTAAAGACCCTTATGTCTCCTTGTAGAATTATGGGTGTGAGCGCCACCAGGATAAACAAAAGTGCAATGGAAATTATGGCTCCACCTAATATCCAGGATCCGCTTACTTTTCGACGGATGCCGACAATTATGGCCCGGATGCTTTCAAATCCCGCCGCCAGCATTATTAAAAGAATTCCACCTATGGCAAGATCCTCATTTAAAAGCAAAACAATATCCGTGAGCAGGCCAAAACCAAAGAAAAACCAAAAGGCTCGGGGGAATTTGGGATACACAACGGCATAGGAAAAAGCGAGAAGAGAAATAAAAATAAAAGGAATAACAAAAAGAATGAAAAGGGTAGTGTAATTCTGAACATCGGTATCAGGGTTCAAAAAGCTAAAGGCGCCTCCGGCAAATAAAATTCCCAAAGACCCAACAAAAAGACTGTAAAATAAATGGGCGCGTTTGATCCGGTAAAAAAGATAAATCAGAAAATGGAGCATACCCAGGGTTAGCAAAATGGCCCCGAGAATGGAAAAAATGGCCGGCAGGATTCCGGCCATTAAATAAGCGTTCAGGTTTTTTTGATTTCCCATCACCCCTTCAATTTTAAATCCCCCCAGAGGCAGGCCCTGTTCATCGAAATGATGGGCAAAGTCGTGATTCGAATACCTTACGGCAATCAGGTGGGGAAAAGTATCGTGAATGGGAAAATAATAAGGGACTTTATAAGGAGTAAACCGCTTTTCAGTCGAAGCTGAATCGGAAACGATTCCATAAGTACCGATTAGTTTTCCATCCAGGTATATTTCCGAAGCTCCTTTGTGATGTACAACTATCCCGAAAGGTTCTTTCAATACATCCGGATGGAGTTTTATCCAAAGATGAGCCCAAATGACATCTCCCTTGAAAAACCCGGGTGGGCCGGGATGTTCAGGATTTCCCTTCACCCAATCCTTATCAAAAACCAGAGGCCTGTGCAATGAGTCGGCCTTCTCATGGGTAAACATCCAATTTTCTTTCAGGAAATATCCGTGTAATTGTTTGAAATTGCCGGGCAGGATTTGCAGGGTGTCACGGCAAAAAAGCGAAGTGCCGGCAACAAGAAAAAAACAAATGGCTAAAAAAACCCGCATTCGGTAAAGGTAAATAATCCCCTCCTTTTACTTAACCTGAAAATCCGGAAGGCGATTTTCTGACGTTGTCGAGATAGGCGTTGAAAATATCACGCGAGCGAATATACCCGGTTAACTTCCCGTTTTCTTCGACAGCCACCTTGTCCACATCAAACTCCAATAAAATTTTCAGCGCCTTTCCCAGGTTATCCGAAGGGTGAACGGAAGGGATGTTTTTTTCGGAAACATCACCAACGAGGTTATAGTTCCGGGGTGTTTTTCGTAAGGAAAAGATACCGGCATATTCCCCGTTCTTTCCTTCTACAACAAAATCTGATGAATGTATCTGAGCTGCCAGGGCAGCTACATCTTCGGGACCGGAATTTTCATGCAGCCAGGCAAATTTTCTGAGCTCCGGGAACCGATCCCGGATGATGATTTTTTCCATCTGGTCTATCTTCATGTCCCAGGCATGGGCCGGACTCATAAACCTGTTTTCGGCCTGATGCTTGTATATGGAAATCCGTTTTCCCAAAATAAAAGTAAAGATGGAAACTATGATTAGGGGTGGGAGCAGGGAGTAGGTTCCCGTCATTTCGCAAATCATAACAATTCCGGCTATGGGGGCACTGGCAACACCGGCATAAAAGGCTCCCATACCCACTACCACATAACTGGCAATGTTCAGGTTTATCTCGGGAATAAAATACTGGGCCAGGGTTCCTACCGAAGCTCCCAGCATGCCTCCGATAAAAAGTGAAGGGCCGAATACGCCCCCGCTTCCACCGCTGCCAATGGTTAATGTTGTGGCAAATATTTTCAAAAAAGCTATGGCCAGAAAGCCCAGCGATATCCAGAGAATCCCTTTGGGCTGATGGAAGGGTTTTACACCTGAGGCAACTTCGTTCAGGTAATTTCCACCGGTTCCCGCAACCTCGAAAAACACAAGCGAAACTCCACCCACAAGCAATCCGCCAAGCGCCGGCTTTACTACGGGGTGCAATTTTATAATGGAGAAAAATTTTCGTGTATCGTTGAATCCTCGAATGAAAAGAAATCCGAAGGGATAGCATAATATTCCCAGCAACAAATAAAATATCAGTTCCCTTAAATCAAGTAATCCGGTATTTTCAATGGGCATAAAATGTCCCGTGCCTGCAAAAGCCACATACACCAAATAAGCCGTTACGGAAGAAATAAAACAGGGAATGAGGGCATCGCTTTCAATATCTTCTTTGTAAACCATTTCGGCCGAAGTGAGCGCCCCTCCGAGAGGAGCTTTGAAAACAGCACCCAAACCCGCTGCGGTTCCGGAAAGCAGTAAGGTTCGGCGGGCTCGTGCCCCGGCTCCCGTCAATTTCGCAATGTAGGAGCCAATGCCGGCTCCAATCTGGGCAATCGGGCCTTCCTTTCCACCACTTCCTCCGGTGGCCAGTGTAAAAATCGTGGCAATGGATTTTATCAGGGGAATTTTTGGATCCATTTTCCCCTCTTCCTGATGAAAAGTTTTTATCAGTTGATCGGTGCCCGTTCCCGCACTGGCTTTTGAAAATTTCCAGGTAATCAAACCCGTGGCCAACCCGCCGAGGGCAGGCAGTAAGACAACCAAAAGCATCGTCGTAATTCCAGGCAGGTTCCGGCTGCCTCCCAGGGTAGAGGAGATGTCGGTATAAAAGGTGTAACCATGAAGATTTTCAACACCCTGCTCCGCTAAACTCAGCAAGCCCACAAAGGCAATGGCACCCAAACCCGTAACCAACCCAACTGCCAGCGAAAGCAGGTAAACGGTATGATTGGGTCTGAGTTTAATTTTCTTCAACATCAAAATATCCTGCGAAGTTAAAATTCATTGAAAAATTAAGCCGTAAATAAATGAACTTGTTTAAATTTGGTCCTCATCAACCCTAAAATCTATGAGCAATAATGAAGCCTGGGGTTCCCGGGTAGGTTTAATTCTGGCCATGGCCGGGAATGCGGTAGGACTCGGAAATTTTCTTCGTTTTCCGGCACAGGCAGTATCCAATGGGGGAGGTGCCTTTATTATTCCTTATCTGGTTTGTTTTTTGCTTATGGGTATTCCACTCCTCCTTATCGAATGGTCTTCGGGCCGTTATGGGGGTAAGTTCGGACATCATTCCACGCCCTTTATCCTCGACTCCATGGATCGTCGCCGGTTCTGGAAATACCTCGGCGTATTCGGAATTTTTACCAACCTGGCAGTTGCCGCTTATTATTGCTATATCGAATCATGGACCATGTCGTATGTATATCACTCCCTGGCAGGAACATTCGACAGTATGAGCCAATCCGATGTTGCAGTTTTCTTCAATAATTATCTCAACGTAAATACCAGCACGACCGGCCTTCCTTATGAAGCCGTAATTTTTTATGTTTTTTGTCTTTTGCTGAACACCTGGATTCTAAGTAAAGGATTGAAAGGCGTGGAAAGAGCCGCCAAAATCGGTATGCCACTCCTTATTCTATTCGGAATAATTCTGGCGGTTCGCGGCCTTACGCTGGGCACTTCCGCTGCTTCTGAGGAATTTCCCAATGCCGATGCAATGGCCGGTTTAAATTATTTGTGGGAACCCCAATTCGATTCTCTTTCAAATCCAACCGTGTGGCTCAACGCGGCCGGACAAATATTTTTCACCCTTTCGGTAGGTATGGGAACCGTGCATTGCTATGCAGCCTATGTGAGATCGAAACAGGATGTGGCACTTAACGCCATGTCGGCAGGCTGGATGAACGAGTTTGTTGAAGTGGTTCTAGGAAGCTTGATCGTTGTTCCCATCGCTGCCGGTTATCTTGGGCTCGATTGGATTAAAGAGAATGCAGGATTCGGAATGGCATTCAAAACCATGCCTTATCTTTTCGAACAATGGGGACCTTTCCTCTCGGCTTTTGCCGGAATGATGTGGTTCGGTCTGCTTTTCTTTGCGGGCATAACATCTTCACTGGCCATGGGAACCCCCTGGCAGGGATTCATGCGCGATGAGTTTAACTGGTCGCGGGAGAAATCCGCCTGGTCGTTTGGAGCAATGGTCTTTGTTTTGGGTATTCCTACTGTTTTGGTGTACCAGGTTTTACCCGGAGGCAGCATAGATCAGATTGTGTTTGACGAATACGACAACTGGGCAGGAACGGTTTCGCTTTTTGTTTTTGCCCTTGCTGAAACCATTTTGTTTGCCTGGGTGTTTGGGATGGAAAAAGGATGGAAGGAAATCAATGAAGGAGCCGACATCCGCATTCCCAAAATTTACAAATACATTATAAAATTTGTTACCCCCGTTTTATTGTTGGCCGTTTTCCTGGGTTCCTTATTTAAACCCCTGAAAAATGACTGGCAAAGCGCCTTGTCTGGTTTATTTTCAGGACAGGGATGGACCCTTGACAACAGCTCGGTAATAAAGCAATTGTTTGTTTCGGATCTTCGCGAAAAAATTGCCAATGCCACTGATGCCGCCGAAAAACTTCGACTCGAAGAAAAACTGGTTTACACCGCCTGTGCCCGAACCCTGTTACTTATGGTGTTCATGGGCGTGTGCTTCCTGGTATACAAAGCCTATTTAAAACGGAAATCAAATAATCCAAGTGCATGACAACCGCCGCCCTCATAACCATTATCATAACGCATACCATCGTTATTTCAACCTGTACCTATTTTTTCATTAAGGTTTTAAGAACTCCCTTAAAACCGGAGGATGAAGAAACACCGGAGGAAAAATAGATTCGTAGGGGAGCGTTTTTAGAACCAGCCTTAAAAGCCATTGCTTATTTCCCCAGGTTTGGGGCATGAAGGAATGGCTTTTTTCATGGATTACCTGGCACAGCCGCCAAAGAAAAATCCTTGTTTTACTGGCTGGATTCAACCTCCTGCTATTTTTTACCTGGTTTTTCCTGATGTGGCAGCAGGGCCCGGCAGAGAAAACAGAAGACCCCCTGTTGGTTACTTTCTCCCTGTATAAAATTAACGATCAAAAACAGAGAGAGGGGAATTCAGAGGTTCGTGGTTTTGAAAAAGAAAATAAGCCTGCTTTTTTTACCCATAAGAAAACCAAATCACCGAAGCAAATTCACAAAATCGACCTTAACAGGGCCGATTCAGTAATGCTGTTGTCGCTGAAAGGAATCGGACCCGTATTCGCCGGGCGGATCATTAAGTACCGGCAACGACTTCGGGGATTTTATTCTCCGCAGCAGTTGCTTGAAGTGTATGGATTCGATTCCTTACGCCTGCAAAACATTTTGCCTTACATTTTTGCTGATCCGGAAAAAATTCAGGTTTGGGATCTGAACAGGGTAAATGAAGACAGCCTGAAATACCACCCCTACATAAGCCGCAATCTGCGGAAAGTGATTCCCAATTACCGTTTATTTCACGGCAATTTCACTTCCGTGGAAGACCTGAAGAAAATTGATTTGGTGGATGCCAAACTTTATTCTAAAATTGCACCCTATTTCAGGGTGTATGGAAAGGAAGGAAAATCAGATCAGGAACAACATCAGGAACGCCATCCGTGAGGTGCCGGATTTCCCCAAGCCGGGTATTAATTTCAAAGATATTACTCCCGTGCTGGCCAATCCCGAGCTTTGCCGGGCCATAATAAGTGAAATGGAAAGTCTGGTAAAACCAATGAATGTAGATGCCATTCTGGGCATTGAGAGCCGGGGCTTTATATTTGGAATGCCCCTTGCGAATTCTCTTTCACTTCCTTTTTTGGTTTCGCGTAAAAAAGGAAAACTACCCTATAAAACCCATACTTTTTCGTACGCTCTTGAATATGGTATTGCTGAAATGGAAATGCATGTAGATTCCGTAAAGCCGGGTCAGAAAGTGCTTGTTCACGATGATCTTCTGGCCACCGGAGGAACAGCCATGGCAGCTGCGGAACTTGTAAAAATGCAGGGCGGAGAAGTTGCCGGATTTTTGTTTATGGTGGAACTGGGAAGCCTGAATGGCCGTGAGAAACTGGAAAAATATTCGGGTAAAATCATTAGCTTAGTAACCTATTAAAAAGTAAAATTTTCATGGAATCAGCCACAGTTGATACGGGATTGGATTTTGGATACACCGAGAATCAGTTAATGATCCGGGATATGATCCGGAAATTCGGCGATGAACATATTCGTCCGAAGATGATGGAATGGGACGAGAGCCAGGAATTTCCCGTAGAAGTTTTTAAAAAGCTTGGCGAACTGGGGCTTATGGGGGTGCTTATTCCTGAAAGCTACGGGGGCTCCGGTTTTGGTTATAATGAATACGTGACCACCCTCATTGAAATTGGAAAAATCTGTGGATCCATCGGACTTTCGGTAGCCGCACACAATTCCCTTTGCAGCGGTCATATTTTGCAGTTTGGAAACGAAGAACAAAAGAAAAAATACCTTCCCAGGCTGGCTACCGCAGAGTGGATCGGAGCCTGGGGTTTAACCGAGGTAGGAACCGGATCTGATGCGGGAGGAATGAATACCACCGCTAAAAAAGAAGGCGACCATTACGTCATCAACGGATCAAAGAATTTCATCACCCATGGAAAATCGGGTGATGTGGCCGTGGTGATTGTGAGAACCGGAGAGAAAGGCGATAGTCATGGCATGACAGCCTTCATCGTGGAAAAAGGTACTCCCGGTTTTTCTTCCGGAAGGAAAGAGAACAAACTGGGAATGCGTGCCTCCGAGACCACAGAACTGATTTTTGAAAATTGCAAAGTGCCTGCTTCCAATATCCTCGGTGAGGTTGGTGATGGATTTATTCAGGCCATGAAAGTACTCGACGGCGGAAGAATTTCAATTGCTTCCCTGGCCTGCGGTATTGCCCGGGGTGCCCTGGAGGCCTCTGTGAAATATTCAAAGGAGCGCGAACAGTTCGGCAAACCCATTGCCCATTTTCAGGGCATTGCCTTTAAGCTGGCCGAAATGGCCATGATGCTGGAAGCCGCAGAGTTGCTCACCTTTCAGGCGGCCAGCATGAAAGACCGGGGTATGAAAGTTACCCGGCAATCGGCCATAGCAAAATATTATGCATCTGAAGCTTCCGTTAAAATTTCTACCGAGGCCGTTCAGATTTTCGGAGGCTACGGATACACCAAAGATTTTCCTGTAGAAAAATTTTACCGCGATTCCAAGCTTTGCACCATTGGTGAAGGAACTTCCGAAATTCAAAAAATGGTAATCGCTCGCGACCTATTGAAGTAGTGAAACATTGCAGGGTGCTTGGGGGAAAGAAATCCCGGGAAATTCTTTTCGATAATGTTGAAGTGTTTTTTAAGGAAGATGCTATTCCTGAAAAAGTTATTCCCCGGTTTGTTTCCGGTTCCAACCCTTTTCTTTCTTCCGCCTTTCTGAATTGGCTTCTTAAATTTCAGCCCCTGGAAGGAAAATCCGGGGTTTCTGTGGCGTACCTGAAAGGTATTCCCGTTTCTGCCTTAATGTTCTCCCAGGTTGAGGTTCCCCTGTCTGAATTTATTCCTGAGCCGGGACCCGTGGCTTCTGAAAGCCGGCTTGGAAAATGGCTGGGTAAAAAAATGAATGCAAGGGCGGCAGCAACCCGGGCCAGGATCACTATTTTCGGCAATGCCCTTCACGCAGGTTCCTGGGGCTGGCAGGTTTCACTTGAAAAGGCAGAGTCCGCAGAACTCTTATCGGCACATATCCGGGAAACCGCCGAAAAAATAGATGCACAAAAGCCTTCCTCGCATTTTTATATTGTAAAAGATTTTGTTGGAACCGACGATTATTATTCGGAAGTGTTTGAAAGGGATAAATACCGGAAATTGCCTACCGAACCTAAGATGATACTTGAGGTTGATCCCACATGGGAAAATATTTCGGGTTATGAAATGGTACTTAAGAAAAAGTACAGAAAGCGGTTTCGTGATATTCGTAAAAGGGGAGTATCACTCGAAGTGTTTGAATTAGGAGAGGAGGACCTGAAGATAATGGAAACTGAAATCCATGCTTTGTTTGAGGCTGTTCAAAATGCTTCTTCTTTTAACCTGGTTCATATTAAAAAGGGATACTTCAGGGAATTAAAGAAAATCATGAAGGAGGAGTTCTCCGTTTTTGGTTACCGTATGAACCACAAGCTTGTCGGATTCCGATCGGGTTTTTATACGCCGGCAGGATTAGAAACACATTTTATCGGACTTGATTATTCCTTTAACCGGGAATTTGAATTGTATCAGAATATGCTGTACGATTACCTTGAAGAAGGCATAAGAAAAAAGGTAAAACAAGTCGATTTTGGCCGAACCGCATCTGAAATTAAATCTAACCTGGGAGCCATTCCATTGCCTGTGCTAAATTATGTCAGGGCTACGGATACCATTGGGAATAAACTGTTAAAACCATTTGTCAAAGCATTCAAGCCTGAGGCTTTTACGCTTCGCAACCCCTTCAGCGAATAATCCTGTCCTCCTGCTTCTGAAAGAAAATAAATTCATCCGAAATTAATAAGGGGACTTCATCGGGTGAGTCTGCGTATTTAAGTAAATAGGCTCTTGTCTTTTTAAACACTCTGGGTTCAGGGTAGGAGGGAACTCCAAGTTCCATCAGCGACCAATAATTAATGTAAATGTATTTTTGGCCTGCTTTTTCCTGAACCAGATTTTGGATTTCACCCGGAAGCCGGCTTATCACCTGCTCAGAAAGAAATACATAGCCGTTGGGAGAATTCCCTGAGTATAGTTTCCAGGCCGGATAGTTATCGTAAATGCCGAAAATGGAAAACAAGGGTAGTATCCAAACCGGAATAAGAAAGGCAAGGTGTTTTCGTGAAATCCAAAATTTAAAGGAGTATGCCTCCTTTTCTTCCTGAATGTTTCGGATTACCCAATACAGCATGGCCATCAATCCAAGATTCCATGGATAAATAACAGGGTTGAAATTTTTTCCCAAGGGGCCAATAAGCAAAAGAATAACCCCGTGCATTAAGAGTGAAACCCAGGCCGTAAGTTTCAGTGTCCGCTTAAAGAGAAAGCCAAAACCCAGCACAATTTCAATTAAAGGAATCAGATAGCCTGTTTTTCCGGCAGCTTCGGGCGACATTCCCGTCAGGCGACCTAGGGGCTCCATAATCCATTCTGAGGTTTCTGTAAAGTAATTGATATTGATTTTATGGATCCCACTCCAGAAATATACGCCTCCGAAAATCAGGCAAATATTCCTGAACATGATTTCCGGTTTGTTTTTCTCATGGGGGAAGCAGGCTGCCACAAAAAACAAAAATTGCAATACCCAGGGTTGGAGCCTGTTCTGATCGCGGGCCATGAGGAAAATAGCGGCTCCAAAGAAAAGATAAAAGAAGAATTTTTTTCCGGGCCGAAGCAGTGCGGCAAACAGGGCTGCCAAAAACAATACGCAGGCCACAATATCAAAAACATCATCACCAAATTGAAACCCCGGAATTGGAATCTTTGGGAAATGCCGGTCTCCAAACCACAAAGGAGCGGAGAAGTAAATACCCAACAACAATGCAGTAAATACAAGAAAAAGTAAAATCCGGATCTGTTGTTTTGGATTGCCATTCATGACAATGGACATTTATTTAATCCCACTTTCCTCCCGAAACAAAAGTTTTCTTGTAATAGGGCTCTTCCAGATTGCTGATGATAACTCCTTTGGAAGTGCTGGCATGCACAAAGTAACCATTGGCCAGATAAACGCCAACATGAGAAATTTTATCACCCTGGATTTTGAAAAAAACAAGGTCTCCTTCCTGCAGGTCGTTTTGTTTTGCCGATTTCGTTTGCTGCGCTAATGACCAGGAGGGGCCGGAGATTTTCTTTTTGTAAACATCCTCAAGAAGCCGGCCGGTGAATGAGGAGCAGTCGATGCCATCCCTGTCTTTTCCACCGTATTTATAGGGAACTCCCCACCAGGCATCAATGAAAAAATACAAATCGGTTCTAACAATTTGTTCCGGACTAAGCCCGAGTTTTGGAGCATACTTTTCCCGGATCTGAATTTCAGCAGACTTTCCTGTATTGGTCTTGTCATGTTCCTTCACACTTTTCCGTCCCGGACCACAGGACGAAAAGCCAAGCACCAAAAAGCCCGACAGGATCAGCAGAAAGTTCCTCTCCATCATTCCCGAAATTTATTTCTTAAAAGCCTGATTCTGACCGCCTGGCATGGTTTCCTCCTAACAGGGTTTTGTGCAAAAAGTGGCCTTTCGGAATTGGATTCCAGGGCAGGGCTATTTATAGTGTATTGATAATCAATGTTTTTGGTGTTAATAACTTGTTAGTTTCCCTAATTATCCTTAAGTTTGTTCCCACCAATAACCATGATTGTTTTTTACGCCCAAAATATTTCCATAAAATTTTAACCCTGTAAGTATGAGGAAATTAATTACTCTTTTCCTGGTATGGATTTTTTCTGTTCCGGCCCTGATGGCTCAGGACGATGTTGGCATTACCGGATTTACCGCTCCGCCGGCCTCTTCGTGTTCCTTTACCACGACTGAAAACGTAACGGTTACCTTATTCAATTTTGGTCCTACCGATTTGAGTAATGTGCCCATTGATATTTCCTATCAGATAAATGCGGGTCCACCCTCAACTGATATCGGGGTTCAGTTTCCGGTGTTTCCTTCAGGATCTTCCGTATCGCATACCTTTAGCGTTCCTGCAAACCTCGCGACGCCGGGAGTGTATACTTTTGATGGTGCGGTTTCTTTATTAACCGATGTCAATCCCGCCAATGATAACTTCATTGGATATGTGGTAACCAGCAATGCGCCCTCGGTTGGTGGAAATATTACTCCGGTTATTACCACGGTTTGTTCCAGTGGGAATTCGGGTACACTTACTCTTTCTGGACATAGTGGCACGGTGCTGGATTGGGAATTTTCTACCGACGGTGGTTTTACCTGGTTCTCACTTGGGAATACAGCCACAACATACAATTATCTAAATCTTACCCAAACCACCCAATACAGAGCTATAGTTCAAAACGGAACCTGTCCGCCCGCTAATTCTGCAGTGGCAACGGTTACGGTTGTGAATCCACCGGCAGGGGGAATCGTAAGTGCAACTCAAACCGTGTGTACCGGCTCCAACAGCGGAACGCTTACCCTGAGCGGGCATACAGCTTCAGTTATCCGCTGGGAATTTTCAACGGATGGCGGATTCACATGGACCAATATTGCGAATGTTACCACTTCACAGACCTTTTTAAACCTCACAGCCACGCGCATGTATCGGGCCGTTGTTTCTAACGGCACCTGTGCCCCGGTTTTTTCTGCCGCCGCAACGGTTTTTGTGAGCAGCCCTGCCGTTGGTGGTACTGTGGCTTCCAATGCCACGGTGTGTGCACCTACCAACTCCGGAACCTTAACACTTAGCGGGCATACCGGTACCGTGGGTCGTTGGGAATATTCTACCGATGGTGGTTTTACCTGGAATAATATTTCAAATACTACAACAAGCCAGACTTATTCAAATCTTACTACAACGAGGCGCTACAGAGCTTTTGTTCAGAATGGAGCATGTACTGCATTTTCTTCTCAGGCCATCATTACGGTTACTCCCGCTTCGGTAGGCGGAACGGTTTCTTCGAACGCCACGGTATGTTCGGGAACCAACAGCGGAACGCTTACCCTGAGCGGTCATACCGGCAACGTAGTTAACTGGCAGTTCAGCACGGTTTCAGCTACCGGACCCTGGACGCCCATTGCAAATACAACCACTACGCAGAATTATACCAACCTAACCACCACAACCTATTATAGCGCTGTTGTTCAGAGCGGCACCTGCGCTACCGCAACTTCTTCCGTTGTAACCATTACCGTAAATCCGGTTTCTGTTGGCGGAACTGTTTCTTCTTCAGCAACGGTTTGCGCTCCCACCAATTCCGGAACGCTCACCCTGGCCGGACATACAGGTAATGTTATTCGTTGGGAATACTCCACCGACGGTGGATTTACCTGGATCACCATTGGAAATACAACTACTTCACAATCCTACAGCAACCTGACGCAAACCCGTCAGTATCGTGCGGTGGTTCAAAGCGGAATTTGTCCTCCTGCTAATTCATCCATTGCCACTATAACGGTTACTCCCGCTTCTGTAGGTGGAACGGTTTCTTCGAATGCCACGGTGTGTTCAGGAACCAACAGCGGAACGCTTACCCTGAGCGGTCATACCGGTAACGTAGTTAACTGGCAGTTCAGCACGGTTTCAGCTACCGGACCCTGGACGCCCATTGCAAATACAACCACTACGCAGAATTATACCAACCTAACCACCACAACCTATTATAGCGCTGTTGTTCAGAGCGGCACCTGCGCTACCGCAACTTCTTCCGTTGTAACCATTACCGTAAATCCGGTTTCTGTTGGCGGAACTGTTTCTTCTTCAGCAACGGTTTGCGCTCCCACCAATTCCGGAACGCTCACCCTGGCCGGACATACAGGTAATGTTATTCGTTGGGAATATTCCACCGACGGAGGATTTACCTGGAATACTATTGCGAACACAAGCACTTCACAAGCCTATAACAATCTGACCCAAACCAGAATGTACCGGGCAGTGGTGAAAAGCGGTGTTTGCAATGAGGCAAACTCGGTTCCTGCAACAATCACCGTTGATCCTGTTTCCAATGCAGGTGTTATTTCCGGAAGCACCACCGTGTGTGCCTCGGGCAATAGCGGAAATTTAATGGCCAGCGGAATTACCGGAAATATTCTCGAATGGCTTTCCAGCACAACCGGACCTACCGGACCATGGACTTCCATTGCCAATACTACCAATACTCAATCTTATTTAAATCTTACCCAAACCACCTGGTATACGATAGTGGTTCAAAGCGGAGTTTGTCAGCCCGACACCGCCACTCCTGCCGTTATCACTGTGGATCCACAAACCGTTGCCGGAATGGTTTCTGCCAACGCCAACGTGTGTTCCGGTTCCAATAATGGAACCCTTACGCTAAGTGGCAACAACGGAATTGTGGTTCGCTGGGAATACTCCATTGACGGTGGGTTTAACTGGATAAATATTTCCAATACAACCACCACACTAACTTATAACAACCTTACCACAACTACTATGTACCACGCCGTGGTGCAAAGCGGTGTTTGTCCTTCCGATACTTCTTTGTCGGCAACCATTTTTATTTCTCCGCTTTCCTCGGCTGGTAATATTTCTTCCAATGCCACCGTTTGTTCCGGTTCTAATTCAGGAACTTTAACTGCTTCCGGAATTGTAGGTAATGTGCTGGAATGGTTGTCGAGTACCACAGGCCCTGCGGGTCCATGGACTTCCATTGCCAATACAACGGCTTCGGAATCCTATCTTAATCTCACACAAACCACCTGGTACACGATTGTTGTTCAAAGCGGAACATGTAATCCTGATACGGCAACTCCTGTTCAGATAACCGTTGATCCTGTTTCTGTGGGAGGAAGCATTGCTTCCAGCGCCACCGTTTGTTCAGGAACAAATAACGGATTACTGAATCTCAGTGGTCATACCGGTGCTGTTCTTCGCTGGGAATACAGCAACGACGGTGGATTTACCTGGGTTACCCTGAGTAATAATTCTACTTCGCAGAGCTATAATAATCTGACCATGACTACCATGTATCAGGTTATTGTTCAAAGCGGCGTTTGTCCTTCAGATACCTCTGCGATTGCCACAATCACAGTTGATCAGCCAAGCAATGCAGGCATTATAGCTTCCCCGGCAACGGTTTGCTCAGGAAGTAACAACGGAACACTCACGGTATCGGGAACGGTTGGAACCATTCTGGAATGGTTGTCAAGCACATCCGGACCAACCGGACCGTGGACATCCATTGCCAATACAACCAATTCCGAATCTTACACAAACCTTACCCAAACAACCTGGTATTCGGTGGTAGTTCAAAACGGTACTTGTCCTTCCGATACAGCCACTCCTGTTATGATTTGGGTAAATCCAGCACCTTTATCGGTATTCACGGTTTCATCCGATACCGTTTGTATAGGAACACCCATAATATTTACCAGTTCAAGTTCAGTTTCGCCCGGATTTATTCAATCGTATTCCTGGGATTTTGGGGATAACACTACTTTAGGTAATGTAAACCCTGTGGTTCATACTTATGGATCAACCGGAAATTTCACGGCCATGCTGGTAGTAGTTTCTGATCAGGGCTGTCGTGACACCAGTTTCATGACAATTGTAATTAATTCCATGCCTTCAGCTGCTATTTCAGCCAACGGACCCGTAACCTTCTGCGCCGGTGATTCCGTAACCTTGTCCGGACCTTCGGGGCCTGACTGGAGTTATTTGTGGACGCCCGGGAACTTTACCACGCAGTCTATAGTTGTGAATGCTGCCGGAACCTATACTCTTTTGGTAACGGATACACTCACCGGTTGTTCCAAGATGGATTCCATTGCGGTAAATGTTCTTGTCCTTCCCACGGTTGATGCCGGTCTGGATACTTCCATCAGTCTGGGTGCTACCATTACCCTGAACGGAAGCGGAAACGGTTCCTACTCGTGGTTGCCGTTTACCGTCAGCGATCCCTTCTCGGCTAACCCATCGGTTACTCCAACTACCACCACCACTTATACTCTTACCGTAACCCATGCTAATGGCTGCACCGCCAGCGATTCGGTGAAAATAACGGTGTTGGAAGATTTTGTAGTTACCGTAATGAACCTGATTACTCCCAATGGTGACGGATTTAACGATACCTGGGTAATAGACGGAATTTTGAATTATCCCAAGAATTCGGTTATGATATTTAACCGAAACGGACAGGAAGTTTATCAGAAAAACGGTTACGATAATACCTGGACCGGAACATTCAACGGAGCTGAGCTTCCGGATGGAACCTATTATTATGTATTGACCTTTGAAGGCTCCGATAAAATTTACAAAGGAGCTGTAAATGTTTTAAGATCCAGGTAAACCCTTAAATAAAGAAATTATGAAGCAGATTCTGAAAATCAATTTGGCATTGCTCCTCCTTACGGGAGGAACAGCCCTTGGCCAACAGCTGCCTTTTTACAGTCAGTATATGTACAACCCGTTTTTGTACAATCCTGGTTTTACAGGCCTTGATGAAAACACCAAAGCATTTCTTGTGCACCGCAATCAGTGGAAAGATATGCCCGGTTCTCCTACCACCAATGTGTTGTCGGTTGACGGGAATTTTCCTGATAACGATAAAATTGGATTAGGATTCTTTGTTTATCAGGATGTAACTGATATTATTGAGCGGATGGGCCTGGGCGCTTCATACTCATACCGGATTGATATCAATGCCGATCATAAAATACATGCCGGAGTAAATTTTGGTGTGGTAGATCAGAATATCGATTTTTCCAGAGCTGTGATAAAGGATAAAAACGATCCGTTTTTATTCAACGACCGCCGCAGGAAAGTAGGGGTTGATGCCAATCTTGGGTTGGCTTATTTGTGGAAAGATCTTCGCGTAGGGGTATCTGTTCCCCAATTGATTGGCCAGGAAATTAAATATATCAGTTCAGGATCCAATGCTTTTTATCAATTGCGCAGGCATTTAGTAGGTTCTGCAAACTACTCTTTTTTCATTTCAGAGTCGAACCTTATCAAGTGTATTCCCGGTTTTCTGGTTCGGTATTCTGCGGGTGCCCCGCTTCAGTATGATGTTTATGCAAATCTTGACTGGAAAGATTTTATTCGTGGAGGATTCACCTACCGTAGTAACTATGCCGTGGGAGCCCATGTGGGTGTGAAAATCAATAAATCCATTTCTGCCGGATATTATTATGACTACATTATCGGAAAGATCGGTTCCTATTCAGGGGGCGGACATGAAATTATGCTGGGCTATACTTTTGGTGCCAAACGCAGTGCACCCAAAGAAGATTCCTATGAAAAGAAGCAGGCTGATGCCATGGTTGACAGCATGCTGATGATTTTGAAAAATAACGACGACCAACAAAAGCGAGAAATAGAAAAGCTGAACGACGAAATAAAACAGTTAAAGGAAAAAAGTGATGCAGGAGGTGGTTCCGGTGGCGGAAGCGGAGGTTCGGGAAGTGTGGAAGACACTACCGGAACCATGCGGAAGGCCATGTCGGGTGATTTCAAAGATGATGGAGGGAGGGATATGACGCCTGGATTTTATGTAGTGGTTGGAGCCTTCAAGAGTAAGGAAAATGCCTCTCAGGAATATGAGCGGTTTTTGAAAAAAGGGTATCAGGGAACACAATTTATGTTTAACCCAAAAAGGGGATTGTATTACGTGTACATCCTGAAAACGCCCAATAAATCAGCCGCAACCTCCGAGCTTGCCGAAATTCAGGCCGAGGCCAAGGGCTCATGGGTTTATGAACTCCAATAAGTCCCTTTTAAAAAAGAATTAGACCAAGGGCCCTATTTAACCAATGATAGGGCTCTTTTTTTTGACCAATTTTTTCCGTTTCCCGACAGGTTTTGTCACCTTTGGAAAATATGGAAAAGGAAGAGTTGATACGATTTATAATGAGCGAGGATCCACAGTATTCGCACGCAGAGCTTGAGCAGATGGAAGAACGCCAGCTGGTGTTTATCAAAGTTAGAATTGAACTGGAAAAGTCTTCCCAGACCTCCTGATTTAGCCCCCCGTCAGGCCTTTTATTCTTTGTAAAACCACGATAAAAATGTAGGTTTGCATAGAAAATTTACAAAAAATGGATATTACACGCGTTATTTCAATTTCCGGGTTCCCCGGCCTATACAAAATTGTGGCCCAGGGCAAAAACGGACTAATCGTTGAGTCGCTGATTGACAAAAAGCGGATTCCGGCCTATTCCCACTATAAAATTTCCGGGTTGAACGATATCTCCATCTTTACCACCGGAGAAGACAAGCCCCTCAAGGATATTCTTCAGGCCATCTTTGATGCCCAGAAAGGTGAAAAAGCACCGGATCATAAAGGGGATGAAAAGGAAATACTTGCCTTTTTTGAAAAAGTGGTTCCTGATTATGATAAAGAAAGGGTTCGCACCTCTGATATTAAAAAGATATTGCAATGGTATAATATTTTGCAGGGTACTGAATTGCTCACTGCGGAAGAGCCTAAAGAGGAAGATACTATTTCGCTTGAAAAAGATTCAGGAGGGGTAAACATTAAATCGGGACCACGCGATTCCGGTTCCAAAACCGTAAAAACCAACGCGCCCCATGTAAAAACCCAGGGGGTTAGAAAAATAGGCGGAGGAAGCTAAGATGGAAAATTCAACCCTTGAAATTCCAAAAAAACCTGCCCGTCAGTTTGTTTCCGAAAATTTTGACCCCGGAAACTGGAGCGAGGTAGAACCCCGATACAAAGATCTGGCGGAACGAAACATTGACAATGCCGATGATTTAAATAAGTGGCTGCAGGATTGGAGCGAACTGGACGCTGTTATTTCAGAAAATCTGGGATGGCGGCACATTAATATGACCTGCGATACGGCTAATAAAGAGTTTGTAGACAGCTATAATTTTTTCATCACCGAAATTGAACCTAAAATTGCTCCCTGGCAATTTAAGCTCCAAAAAAAATTTGATGCCTGTCCTTTTACTAAGGAATTAGATCCCGTATTGTTCCGTAATTTTTTCCGTCAAACCCGTAATGCCATTTCCATTTTCAGAGAGGAGAACATCCCGCTGGTTATGAAAATGAATCAGGAAAGTCAGAAATACGGGAGCATTTGCGGAGCCCTCACCATAACCTGGGACGGAAAGGAAATTACCTTGCCCCAGGCTGCCAACTTGCTCAAAGAAGGCGACAGGAGCCGTCGGGAAGAAGCCTTTCGTAAAGTCCAGGAGAAGCGCAAAAGTGTTGAAACCGATCTTGATAATTTACTTAATACCCTTGTTGAAATCCGAAATCAAATAGGACTCAATGCGGGATTTAAAAATTTCCGGGATTATAAATTTGTGCAGTTGGGTCGTTTTGATTATTCCGTTGAGGATTGCCGAAAGTTTCACAATTCCGTTTCCGGCGCATTGCTTCCTTTGGTGGAAAAAATCGACCGCAAGCGGAAAGAAAAACTGAAGGTAAATTCCCTTAGACCCTGGGATATGGAAGTGGATGTTTCCGGTAAGGGCCCCCTGAAGCCTTTTGAAGGTGCCAAAGACCTGATTCAGAAAACCGTTCATTGCTTTCGCAACATTGACTCCTGGTTTTCCGAACGCATTGAGATAATGAATGAAATGGGGCATTTCGATCTGGAATCCAGAAAAGGAAAAGCCCCGGGCGGATATAACTATCCCCTTTACGAAATTGGCGTACCTTTTATTTTTATGAATGCCGCCGGATCTCAACGCGATCTGGTAACCATGGTGCATGAGGGCGGTCACGCGGTGCATAGTTTTTTAACCCGCGATCTTGAGCTGACTGAATTTAAAGGATTACCCTCCGAAGTGGCTGAACTTGCCTCTATGTCGATGGAGCTTATTTCCATGGAACATTGGGATTCGTTTTATAGCGATAAAAATGACCTTAAACGTGCCCGCAAAGAACAATTGGAAAAGATTCTGAGAGGTATACTCTGGATTGCCCGGGTGGATAATTTTCAGCATTGGTTGTATGAGAACCCCGCCCATACCGCGGAGGAAAGAAAACAATTCTGGATGCAGGACGGAAAACGTTTTACCAGCAGTGTTATTGACTGGTCGGGACTGGAAGAGTTTGCAGCTATAGGATGGCAGGGACAATTACATATTTACGAGGTTCCGTTTTATTATATCGAATATGGGTTTGCCCAGTTGGGAGCCCTGGCAATGTGGAGAAATTACCTGGCCGATCCCCAAAAAACTATTGGGCAATACAAAGAAGCCCTGAAGCTTGGGTATACCCGAAGTATTCCTGAAATTTATCAAACCGCCGGCATTACTTTCGATTTTTCACCGGAGTATGTTTCCGACCTTGTTTCTTTTGTTGTAAAAAAATATGCCGAGCTCGATGAAGATTAACCGGCCTCAACCCCGCGACTTTCCTGAGTTTTTCCAGCGGTACATAGATCTTGTTCCCGATGGTAATGTGTTAAAAGTTCTGGAAGGGCAGGTGCTGGACTTTCAATTCATTTTCTCCGATATTCCCCTCGAAAAGGAAGACTTCAGGTATGAAAAAGGAAAATGGACCCTGAAAGAAGTGCTGGGTCATATTATTGATACCGAAAGAATTTTAGCCTACCGCGCCCTTTCTTTTGCCAGGGGTAACGACGCGGTACAGCCCGGTTTCGACCCGGATATATTTATGGCAAATGCCGATTTTAATAAAAGAACTGTTTATGACCTTGCCCACGAATTTGGGATTGTCAGAAATTCAAACCTGGTAATGATCAGGAATTTCGCGGAGGCGGATTTTCAAAAAAGAGGTGTTGCCAATAACTGGGAAATGTCGGTGGGAGCCATTGTATATGCCATGGCCGGACATGCACTTCACCATATTTCCGTAATAAAATCCAAATACCTTATTTAACCCGGTGAAGTCCGCGGGTATATAAACTATGTACACCCCGGTAGTAACCAAAGAGGAATTGTTTCCTGAATCCTGAATGGGCATCGGAATATTTTTCTTTTAAATGCCGGAGGGAATCAAACATGAATTCCCGGTAATCGCCGGTTTCCAATTCCCCAATTCCAACACGGCCGTCCTTTACCAGAATTATCCGGTTTTCATAAGGTCGAATTATGGCAAAGGATTTTCGATGTAAATCCAGTAAATTTTGACCGGCAAAAGGAAAGGGGGTTTTTATTCCGCAAAGATGAACCAGAGTTGTGGCGATATCAACCTGTGAACCGGTTTTTGAAATTACTTCAGGGCTAAGTCCGGTATTCAATAACAACATGGGAATATGGAAAATGCTCAGGTCAGTATCCCCATCTCTGAATTTTTCGCTGTGGTCGCCCAAAATGATAAAGAGTGTTTTTTCAAAGTCGGGATGAGATCTGCATTTCCGGATAAACTCGCCGAGGGCGAAATCAGAAAAACGGAATGCCATTTCATCCTTTCCGGTTTGAACTTCTTTCCCCTTCATATCGGGTGGAACAAATGGAATTTCATGGGGCAGGTGGTTGCCCGTTGTCAGAATAACATTTAAGGACTTTCCCTTGTTTTGATAAATGGTGTTATAGGCCAGATCGAAAAGCTGATCATCCGACACGCCCCATTCGGTATTAAAGGCTTCTTTGGAAAAATTCCGGCGGGAATACAGGTCTGAAAATCCACCCTGTTCAAGGTAGCTTTTCATATCGTCGAAGCCCAAATCACCACCATAGAAAAAGCGGGGCGTGTATCCGGCTTCTGAAAATAAATGACCCAGGGTGAAGAATTCAAAAGTTCCTTTCCTGCGAATTAAGCTCCCGCCCAAAATGGCAGGGAAACCACTTAAAGTACTTACCAGTCCCAATTGCGTGCGGGGACCGTTGGAGTAAAAATCGGAAAATAAAATTCCCCCAGCAGCAAGTGAATCAAAACGCGGACTAGATCCATTTCCCCCGTTCAGGCATCCCGTTTTATTGGCTCCGAAGCTTTCCAGCAATATCAAAACCACTTTTTCGAAACGCATTTCTCCACTTTCATTTAGCTGCCTGGTCAGTGGTGAAATACCCTGCACGCTCACTTCTCCCTTGCCCTGAACGAGCTCTTGTAAAATTTCAATTCCCTTTTCAGGGCTGGCCAATGAAAAATCCGGGAGGTCTTTTTGCAACTGGTGCCGGTGTCCGGCCGATTTAATCAGCGAATAAAAGCCATTCAGTGCACCCTGATTTAACAAAGGGTTTCCGGATACCGAAGTGATTTTCCACAAGGGTGGACCCAGGTATAAAAAAGAACCTCCGGCATTCAGAATAATCAACAGAATCAGCCAGCCGGGGTAGGGATAAGGCCCGTTTTGTTTCTTAGGCAATGACCAACGGAAAAACAAGCCCAAAAACAAAAGAGAAACCAGAAAAATAATGAGAAATGTAAAAACAGGAAATGATTTGAGAATAGTTTTAAATATCGGACCAAAGTCTGAAACATGCTCAATAGCAAGGTAGGTGATCCGGGTTCCAAATTGTCCGAAATAATAAACATCGATCAGGTTGAGCAGCACCGAAACGGAAAGAAAAATGAAAAAGAAAAAGGTGGTTTTCCCTTCCGATCCCTGCAGCCGGAAACCTGAGAAAATGAAACCTGTTAGGAGGGCAAGGATAAGGGCCGGGCATAATACCATGCCGTCAGATAAAAATCCCAACCCGGCCGTTTGCAGGGCTTCGGTGAATGTAAATGCGTAGGCAGAACTTTTATGATACCATAAAAAGCCGAAACGCAATACCTGATGAATCAAAAATCCTGTGCCAAGAATCCGGAGGTAATGAAAGAATATGCTCCGGTTAATCATGTCAAACAATGTTTACTTCCGGTTCGAGTAAAATTCCGAATTTCCGGAATACCACATCTCTTACATGGTTTGAAAGTTCAATAATTTCCGCAGCCTCTGCGTTTCCGTAATTTACAATTACCAGGGCCTGGTTCTTATGAATTCCTGCATCTCCTTTCCGGTATCCCTTTAGTCCGGCCTGTTCAATAAGCCAGCCTGCAGGAATCTTTACGCCCGAGGCTGAAGGGTAGGAGGGAAGGGAGGAAAATTTTGATTTTAATTCCTGAAAATAATCGTTTGCAATTACGGGATTTTTGAAAAAACTGCCCGAATTACCAATTTTTTTGGGGTCGGGAAGTTTGCTTTGACGGATACGGATTACAGCCCGGCTCACATCGGCAATGCCCGGATTTGTGATTCCCTCTTTTTCCAGTTCTTCGCTGATTGCCCCGTAGGAAGTATTTATTTTCGGATTTTTTGAAAGATTCAGGGTCAGGTCGGTAATAATGTATTGGTTTTTCAGAGCCCCCTTGAAAACACTGTCACGGTACCCGAATCCGCATTCTGCGTTTGAGAAAATCCGGTTCTCACCGGAAGCCAGATGAATGGCAGAAACAGAGGAAACCACTTCGCAAATTTCCACCCCATAAGCCCCGATGTTCTGAATAGGAGCCGCTCCGGCAAAACCGGGAATGAGGGAAAGATTTTCAATGCCGCCCAGATTCCTCGAAACCGCCCATTGCACTACTTCATCCCAGACTTCCCCTGCATTGATTTTTACGGTTACGGTTGTTTGTGTTTCTGAGAGGATTTCAATGCCAAGAATGTGGTTTCGTATAATCAATCCGTCGTAATCGCCGCTGAAAATAATATTGCTGCCACCTCCAAGCACAATCCTGTCCATCTTTCCGAAGGCATCGGTTTGAAGCAATTGCTTAATGTCGTCGGGGTTCCTGACCTCGGCCATGAACCGCGCCCAGGCTGTAACACCCATGGTGTTAAAAGGCTTCAGATTACAATTTTCCCTGATTTCCATCGTTTGTAAGCAATAAAAGTATCTTATTAATTACAATTCCCTGATTTTCTATCTTCGCAAAATCAACACCGCAATGTGAAAAAAGCCCTTGTTTCGGTTATTAATGACCTGGTTACCGACCAACGGGTTCACAGAACCTGCCTTACACTGGCAGAAGAAGGATATGTTGTTACCCTCGTGGGCAGAGAACTAAAAAATTCACCACCCTTACCCCAAAGAGCCTATGCCATGCACAGGTTCCGGATGATTTTTCAAAAAGGACCCCTGTTTTATCTTTTTTTTCAGGTTCGCCTTTTTTTCTTTTTAATGAACCGGAAGGCCGACCTGTATTATTCCAACGATCTGGATACTCTGTTGCCCAACTACTTTTTGGCTAAATGGAAAGGGATACGCCTGATTTACGACTCGCATGAAATATTCCCGGAAGTTCCTGAATTAAAACCCGGAAGTTTCAAAAAGAAAATATGGGAAGGCCTGGAACGCCGGCTTTTCCCCCGGCTGAAAACAGTAATTACGGTAAATCAATCCATCGCAGGTTATTATTCCGAAAAATACGGCAACAAAGTGCATGTGATTCGAAATCTTCCTTCAAAAGCCGACCTGGTTCCGGAAGCGTATCCGGTACCTGAAGCCGGAGAGAATAAAGTGCTTATTTTGCAGGGTTCGGGAATCAATGTCGACCGGGGAGGGGAGGAATTAGTTAGTGCCATGCCCTTTGTTTCCGGAGCGAATTTATGGATTGTGGGCGGAGGCGACGCCATCCCCGTAATGAAAACCATGGTTGAAAATCTGAAACTGAATCAAAAAGTATTCTTCTTTCCCAGGGTGAGTCCACAAAACCTGGCCTTTATCACAGCCCGTGCCGATATTGGGGTTACCCTTGATAAGGATACCAACCTAAATTACCGACTTAGTCTGCCCAATAAAATTTTCGATTATTTCAGGGCAGGGATTGCGGTGCTGGGTTCACGGCTTCCTGAGATAGATTTATTATTTGCCAAGTACAAGCCCGGACTACAGGTAGAAAAGCATACCCCCGAAGAAATAGCTTCTGTCATAAACCGGATGATTTCTGATCCGGCTCAATTGGAGACCTGGAAAAAAAATGCTTCCCTTGCATCGGAAGTCCTGAATTGGGAAATGGAGAAACCCCTGCTTCAAAAAATAATCCGGAATGAAAACAGCTGATACCCTGCATCTGGTTTCATTCGATGTGCCCTATCCTCCTGATTATGGTGGAGCTATTGATGTATTCAATAAAATCAAAGCCCTGAATCAGGTGGGGGTGAAAGTAATTTTGCATTGCTTTTCATACGGGCGACCCGTTCATGGAAAATTAAATGAGGTTTGTGAAAAAGTTTTCGTCTATAAACGCATGGCGGGACTCTCAGGATTGGTTTCGGGCCTGCCCTATATTGTAAATTCCCGAAGGAATGCAACGCTTTTAGAAAATCTATGCGCCACCGATGCCCCTGTTTTGTTTGAGGGAATTCATTCCTGTTATTACCTGAATCATCCCCGTCTCGCTAACAGGTTGCGTCTGGTAAGAACCCATAATGTGGAGCACGAATATTACCGTGGGCTTTCGCAGGCCACGGCATCCCCCTTGCGGAAATTGTTTTTCAGGAGAGAGGCCCGGTTGCTGGAAAAATTTGAAAAATCGCTGAAGGGTGCTAACCAAATACTCGCCATTTCTCCCAATGATGCGAAGCATTTCAATGACAGGTACGGAAATACTGTTCTAATTCCCCCTTTTCACGGAAATCAGACTCATGAAATATCCGGCGGAAAAGGTGATTACATTCTCTTTCACGGAAATCTGGGTGTGGAAGAAAATAACATGGCTGCCTTGTTCCTTTGCCGGGAAGTATTTCCCCACCTTAGCGGACCGTGTATAATTGCCGGTAAGAACCCGGGTAATGAGTTGCGTAGAATATGTTCCGGACTTCCCCAGGTTGAATTGTTCGATGGCTTAAGTCATGAAGAAATTTCCGACCTGGTAAAAAAGGCCGGAGCCAATTTGCTGGTGACTTTTCAAAATACGGGAATAAAGCTAAAACTTATCAATGCATTGTTTTCAGGTGGAACCTGCATCGTGAACAGGCCTATGGTGGAAGGAACCGGTCTTGAAAAATTATGTCATGTGGGAAATACGGCTGGAGATTTGATTGCTTTGTGTGAAGGAGCCCTAAATAATGCACTGCCTGAATCCTGCCCTGAGGCGGAAAGAAAAAAAATCCTTGAGCATAATTTTTCAGATCGGGAAAACGCCGGCAAGATAAAGAGCCTTCTCAGGACTCGATAACCTTACCCATTTCACATTTAATCCGGCGTGCGGGGAACTTAGACAGGATGTTGGAGTCGTGGGTGGCAATCACAACAGAACGGCCGGTTTTGCTGATTTCAAGCAGGAGGTTGATGATACCTTCGGAAGTTTCCGGGTCGAGGTTGCCTGTGGGCTCGTCGGCCAAAATGACCTCGGGATCGTTCAGCAGCGCTCTGGCAATGGAAACCCTTTGTTGCTCACCACCGGATAATTCATGGGGCATTTTAAAGCCTTTGGTATCGAGGCCCACCTTTTCAAGAACATAATTTACCCGGGTTCTTATCTGATCCTTTTTCTTCCAGCCGGTGGCTTTTAACACAAAATTCAGGTTGTCGTTTACCGAACGATCCGGTAGCAGCTGAAAATCCTGGAAAACAATGCCCAGTTTACGGCGTAGAAAGGGAATCTGGCGCTTTTTGAGCTTCATGAGGTTATATCCGCAGATTTCCGCACTTCCGCCCGTAGGGGAAACATCGGCGTATAATGTGCGCAGGAGACTGGATTTGCCGCTTCCTGTTTTTCCTACCAGGAAAACAAACTCTCCTTTATCAATATTCAGGTTAACCTGCGACAGGATCAGGTTTGAATCCTGAAACACCTCCACATCCTTCAGCGAGATGATTGTACCGGCAGGTTTTGGGTCGTCCATGGATGCAAAGGTAATTTTTGTTTTGCAAAGCCTTACTTTTTTTTAAAAGCCCCGTATAATATCAACATTTTCGGGTTGAAAACTTGGCAGCCACGGGAATTCCCCCTCGTTTTTTGGAAGTAATTTTATCTGTTTTTAACGCATAATCTGCATGCATCAATTAAGGATTCTTATTCCCCTTTTGTTTTTTAGTTCGGGTTGGTTGTTTTCCCAGAAGACCATGATTTACACGCATGTCGACCGGGATTTTCGCGAGGCATGGGATCTTTATCAAAAGGAGAAATACGAAGCGGCCCGGGCGGGATTTGAGAAGGCGGCCGGAAATTATTCCGATCCCGGAAATCTGGTTCGGGTGGATGCCGAATTTCTGACCGGAGTTTGCGCCGTAGAACTGTTTAATAAGGATGCGGAATGGCTGCTTCAGGAGTTTATCAGTAAGCACCCTGAAAGCGGAAATGTGTTATATGCCTATCTCAATTTGGGTAATTATAATTTCCGGAAAAAAAGATACAAAGACGTGATAAAATGGCTGGAGAAAGTTGACCCTCTCGACTTACAGACCCATGAAAGAGAAGAATATCATTTTTACCTGGGTTATGCCTGGTTCGAACAGGGCAATGCTTCCAAGAGCCGGTCTCATCTTGCGGAAATAAAAGACAAGGGCGGAAAATACGCGGTTCCGGCAAGGTACTATTATGCTCACATGGACTATGCCGATCTGAACCTGGAATCATCGCTGAAGGTGTTCCGGAGCCTTACCGGAGATCCGGACTTCGGCCCTGTGGTTCCTTACTATATCAGTCATATTCTATTCATGCAAAAAAAGTATGAAGAGGTTGTGAGTTATGCTCCTCCCTTGCTGAAAGATACGGCCAATGCAGCCCGGGCACCGGAAATATCACGCATTGTGGGTGAGTCCTTTTTCCGTCTGGGCGATTTTAAAGAAGCCATCCCTTACCTGGAAAAGTACCGGGAATTAAAAGGGGTATTGAACCGTTCCGAAAGTTATCAGCTGGGCTATTCGTACTACCGGGTTCAGAATTTTTCCAAAGCCCTGGTAAACTTTCGCTCCTGCGCCGGAGGGGAAGATTCCCTCTCGCAGAACACCTATTACCACATGGGCGATTGTTTCGTGAAGCAGAACGAAAAACAAAAAGCAGCGGATGCTTTTTATCTGGCCTATAAAATCGGGCTCAACCAAAACATTCGTGAAGACGCCCTGTTCAATTATGCAAAACTGTCTTACGAGCTTTCTTACTCTCCCTTTAACGAAGCCATTAAAGCTTTTGAAAATTATCTGAATGATTATCCGAATTCGAACCGTAAAGACGAGGCCTTCGGATATCTGGTGAATGTTTATTACAACACTAAAAATTACGAAGCTGCGCTTGCGAGCATTGAAAAAATAAACAATCTGCCGCCCAAAATGAAAGCGGTTCACCAGAAGCTGGCCTACCTGAGAGGTTTGCAGTTGTATAACGATAAAAAATATACTGAAGCCACCGACCATTTCAACAAGAGCCTTAAGCTGAATGAGGACAAAGAAGTTTCTTCCCTCTCAATGTACTGGAAGGCGAATTGTTTGTTTTTTATTTCCGAATCGGGGAAAAATCCTGAAATTCTGGATCAGTCAACCCGGGCCTTTAAAGCTTTTCTGTTTGAACCGGGGGCTTCGAATACCCCTTACTTTAATCTGGCTAATTACGACCTGGGCTATTGTTACCTGAGAAAGGGAGAGTTTCAGGAAGCAGCGCTTTCTTTCCGGAAATACCTGGCTTCAAAACCGGCTTCGGATGGGGGCAAAAAGAATGATGCCCTGCTGCGTACCGCCGATTGTTACATGAAGCTGAAAGATTATCCCAATGCATCTGATTTTTATTCCCAGTCTATTGAAATGAGCGTAGCTGAAGTTGACTATGCCCTTTTCCAAAATGCCATGGCTTTGGGGTACATGAAAAAACCGGATAAGAAAATCGAAAATCTGGAGAAGCTCGTGACTCGATTTAAGGGGAAATCACCTTACGAGGCTTCCGGACTTTATGAGTTGGCTCTGTCTTTTTCGCTGAAGGACGAAAACGACAAAGCCTTTGCTATGTTTAAGCGGATTACCGATGAGTTCCCTAAGTCGAATGTTACGGCCCCCTCTTTGCTTCAGATGGGGAACATTCTGAACAAGCAGAAAAAATACGACGACGCTCTGGTAATTCTTGAAAAAGTTATCGATAAATACCCGAAAACATTTTCAGGACTGGAAGCCGTTCAGATCATCACCGAGATATGTAAAAACAAAAAGGACATGGAATGTCTCGATCGTGTGGCCGGCATTCCCTGGGCTAATGTGTCTAAAGCAAGAGTAGATTCAAATGCTTTTCAGATTGCGCGTGATGCTTATCTGAAGGAAAACTACACCGAGGCCCGGATGCAGTTCGGAAAATACCTGCAAAAACATCCCGATGGTATTTTTGTGCTTGATGCTACCTTTTATAAAGCCGAATGCGATATGCTGGCCGGCGATCAGAACCTGGCCCTGGGTGGTTATGTTTTTGTGATTGACCGTATTCCCAACAAGTTCGGCGAGGTGAGTTTGGCCAAGGCCAGCAGCATTTATTTTAAAAACAACGATTTTGAACGGGCGCTTAAGAATTATCAAACCCTGGAACAACTGGCCGAAACACCTTCAAACCTGATGAACGCAAGAGTAGGGCAGATGCGTTGCCACTTTAATCTGAATAACTGGGATGGGGCCATAGAATACGGAAACAAAGTGCTTAACACCGACAAAACCGGCAAAGAATTGTTTTCGGAAACCAAAATGATAATGGGTAAATCGGCCATGGCAAAAGGCGATAATGATATGGCCTGGAAGGAATTTGCAGAAGTGATTAAGTCAGGAACCGGAGAGCGTCCGGTGGAAGCAAAATACCTTACGGGAGAAATAAAATTCCTGAAGGGAGAGTTTAAAGAATCGCAGAAAATTTTGTTTGAGTTGATTAATCAGAAGCCCCCCTATAGTTATTGGATAGGGAAATCGTTTATTCTGATTTCCGACAATTATGTGGGACTGAACGATCTGTTTAACGCCAAATTTACCCTCAATACCTTTATTGAGAAATCAACGAATGAAGAATTGCTGAAAATTGCGAGAGAAAAACTGGCGAAGGTGCTTGAGCTGGAAAAAGAACTTGAAAATAAAAACAAACGAACCATCGAAGATCCCTTTAAGGTGGAGTTCAGAAATCAGCCTGTTCCTGTTTTGGAAAACGATTCAATACAAAAGAAATGAGAGTAGTCTTTTTTGCAAAGCCCCTTTTCATCGTAATGGTTTTCTGTGTTGGTGTAATGTCTCATGCCCAATACCGCGACACTTCCATTTTCTTTTTTGAAAGCGATGCGGTGATTAAAATTGCGAACACACAGAAAATAAAGGAGAACCCGGTTTTCCCGGATACTTCGGCCATAACGCCCGCCATGAAGTATGGAATTTCATCAGTTCCTGTTAGCCCTCCCCTCGTGTTAAATCCCATGAAAGCAGCGGTGCTTGAGGGAACCCCGCTTAAGAAATTGTATCCGGGTTTGATAAAAGCAGGGTTTGGAAATTATACCACTCCGCTGCTGGATTTCAGTTTCGGCAGTTTGAGATCTAGAACTTTGAATTACGGTTTCAGGGCAATGCATCATTCTTCCAGAGCTACCCTTGAAAATTCCGGATTTAGCGGGTTTTCGGATAATCTACTTTCCGGCCACACAAAATATTTTCTGCGGAAACATACCCTGAGCGGCACTGCGGGGTATGAAAGAAATGCCGTTCATTATTTTGGATTCAATCCCGAATTGCATGATATTTCAAACCGTGAACTTACCTTCCAGGCATTTAACACGTTTAATCTTTCAGGGGAAATAAAAAGTCATTATCACGACTCTTCCAAACTGAATCATAAGGTAAATCTTGATTATTACATCCAGAATGATTTGTTCGATGTAATGGAAAATAATGTAAAGCTGAAGGCCGAGGGTGGGAAGGAAATCAATCATCAGTTTTTCGGTTCGCGGGTTTATGTAAATTACTTGAACGACCGCATGGGGGTAAAAGACACGGCCAATTCCACCATCCTGGGTCTGGAGCCTTTTGTGAAATATACCGGAAAAAAAATCCGGGCCTCTGTTGGGCTTAATATGGCGCTTGATCTGGCGGCTAAAAACCGCTTTTATTTTTATCCCAACCTTGAAGTTCAATTCAACATTGCCGATTATATCCTGGTTCCCTATGCCGGGATTGGAGGGGGTTTGAACCGAAACAGCTATTATTCCCTGCGTAACGACAATCCCTTTCTGGTTCCCACCGTGGCCCTTAACCTGAGAAATACCGATGAGAAATTCCTTGTTTACGGCGGACTCCGGGGATCCATTTCAAAATCGCTTTCTTATGATCTTTCGGCCCGCTACACCCTGGTGAATGATCTTGTATTGTATGCTACCGATACCGGGAATGTGTTAAGTCCAACCCTTTACCAGATGTTGCAAAACCGCTTTGTGGTAGTGTATGATTCCGGAAATGTGTTAAACCTCAAGGGTCAGATTAAGTTTAACTCCGGGAAACGCTTCAGTTTCATGATGGAGGGAAGCTATTACCGGTACTCCCTGAAAAATCATCGTTTTGCCTGGCATCTGCCCGGAATAGAGCTCGCCTTCAGGGCCGAATACAACCTGCGGGATAAAATCTACCTAAAATCATCGGTGTTTTATACCGGGGAAAGGTTTGCACCGGTGCGAAAAACCGCCAATAACCCCGATGGATATGTTATTTTGAAGGGTTTTGCCGATTTGAACCTGGGTCTTGAGTACAGGTATAACAAACGGACCTCCTTTTTTGCCAATTTCAATAACCTGAGCGGTGGACGGTACTACCGCTGGCACAATTATCCTGTCCAGCGATTGAATGCTCTGGGGGGAGCAACCTGGGCATTTTAAACCCCTTTTTTTGACCCTTTTCGGGGGGCTTTTCGGGCCCCCTTTTTTGTTAACAATTGTTGATAAAATTACCCCCTTTTGGAGGGCTTAAAACTGCCCTTAAACCCCTGATTTTTAGTAAATTTAAGCTTTAATTAACCCAAATTAATTTACGCCCGTTTATGGAAGAATCCGTGAAAGAAAAGAATGCAAAAAATGAGTACTCAGCCGACAGTATTCAGGTCCTCGAAGGATTGGAAGCAGTTAGAAAGCGTCCGGCTATGTATATCGGTGATATCGGATTTAAAGGACTGCATCACCTGGTTTATGAAGTAGTAGATAATTCAATTGACGAAGCATTAGCCGGTCACTGTAAAAATATTTTTGTAACCATACTTGAAGATAATTCCATTTCTGTTTCTGATGACGGACGTGGAATTCCTACCGATATTCATCCGAAAGAAAAAAGATCGGCGCTTGAAGTGGTGATGACCGTATTGCATGCCGGAGGAAAATTCGATAAGGATTCCTATAAAGTTTCGGGCGGACTTCACGGTGTGGGTGTAAGTTGCGTTAATGCATTATCAACACATTTGAAAGTTACGGTATGCCGTAACGGAAAAGTTTACGAGCAGGAATACAGTCTCGGAAAGCCATTGTATGAAGTAAAGGAAGTGGGAACCACCGACAAGCGTGGAACCACTGTGCACTTTAAACCTGACACCAGCATATTCACGGTTCAGGAATACAATTATGATACGCTTGCCACCCGTATGCGGGAGCTTGCATTTTTGAATAAGGGAATTCGTATTACCCTTTGCGACGGAAGAAGGAAAGACGATGAGGGAAATAATATCTGTGAGGTGTTTTATTCTGAAGGCGGATTGCTTGAGTTTGTTCAGTTTCTGGATCAGAACCGCGAAAAGATTACCGATGGTGTTATTTACATGGAGGGTGAGAAGTCGGGCATTCCGATTGAGATCGCCATGCTTTATAATAATTCCTTCAACGAGAACTTACATACCTACGTTAATAATATCAATACCCACGAAGGAGGTACGCATTTGGCGGGATTCCGGAGAGGGCTTACCCGTACGCTGAAAACCTATGCCGAAAAAACCGGTATGCTTTCAAAGCTTAAGTTTGATATCAGCGGAGACGATTTCCGGGAAGGACTTACTGCGGTTATTTCCGTGAAGGTGGCCGAACCCCAATTCGAGGGTCAGACCAAAACCAAATTGGGTAACAATGAAGTAATGGGAGCCGTTGATCAGGCGGTGAGCGAAATGCTCGAAAATTATCTGGAAGAAAACCCGAAGAATGCCCGTGTGATAGTGGAAAAAGTAATTCTCGCCGCAACGGCCCGTCATGCGGCAAGGAAAGCCCGCGAGTTGGTGCAGCGTAAAGGAGCACTCACAGGAACCGGACTTCCCGGAAAGCTGGCCGATTGTTCGGAAACAGATCCCGGCAAATGCGAACTGTTCCTGGTTGAGGGAGACTCGGCCGGTGGAACAGCCAAGCAGGGCAGAGACCGAAACTACCAGGCCATTCTTCCCCTCCGCGGAAAAATTCTGAATGTGGAGAAGGCCATGGAGTATAAAATTTACGAAAACGAAGAGATTAAGAATATTTTTACGGCCCTGGGTGTTTACCGGGGTACTTCGGATGATGAGCGGGCTCTTAATATGGACAAGCTCAGGTATCACAAGATTGTAATTATGACGGATGCCGATGTGGACGGAAGTCATATTACCACCCTGATTCTTACCTTCTTCTTCCGTCACATGAAAGAGCTTATTGAAAACGGCTACATATACATTGCTGCTCCTCCCTTATATCTGGTAAAAAAGGGTAAGGAAGAGCGGTATTGCTGGAACGATGAGCAAAGAATTCTCGCCATTAAGGAATTAGCCGGTGGTGAAGGGAAAGAAGGTTCTGTAAATGTTCAGCGATACAAGGGTCTCGGAGAAATGAATGCCGAGCAATTATGGACTACTACTATGAATCCGGTAAATCGCACCCTGAGAAAGGTTACTATTGAGAGTGCTGCCGAGGCAGATCGGATCTTTTCGATGCTTATGGGCGATGATGTTCCTCCACGCCGTGAGTTTATTGAAAAGAACGCCAAGTATGCAAATATTGATGCCTGATGCATAAGTAAAGGCACAAAAAAAGCGGGCAGTGCCCGCTTTTTTTATTTATAATTCTTCGAATTAAAAAGTCTTTTTCGGAAGGGGTTGTTGAGAAAGGTCGCTCAGGCGAACTGAGTTAACCTTGTGTTTGCCTTCAAACTTATGGAACCTGATTCCGGTATATTTGGAAACCAGAATTCCGTTGCGGTATTCATCGGCACGAACGGCAACCACTTTATAGGTGAATTTTACATTTGAGTTGCCTCCGGAAAGTTCTTTTACTTCAAAACCATCTTTGGATTTATTAAACACATATACTCCGTTACAATCGCCTTCCAGCTGAATAAATACGCGAAGTGGATTTTGTCCGTCTACGGTAATATTCTTGGAGTAAATGGGATCCAGGGTAATCCGTGCATATCCGTTTACAAGATTACCTTCTCCATAGTCTTCAAACATGGGTTCGGGAGCTTCGGGTGAATACATAACCACCTGTTGGCCGTATAGATCTTCTACAATAGTTGAAACAACACCGGTTCCAATGATTTTATTGTTGGTGGCTCCATTATAACGGGCCACATAAGCAAAATAATCATTGGCAGCATTCAGGGAGTCGTCGAAATAACCTCCGGCCGTTATGCCTGCAGTACTTCCTCCATAGGCGCGGGCGTAAATTCCGTATGATCTACCGGTAAAAGATCCGCCACTTCCGGCGGTGGAATAATAAATAGGGTTCACATTATTTCCACCTCCTACAACTCCGGTTCCCAGAACATTCGTATTCCAGCTGATGGAGCCAAAAGAAGCGGCTCCCACGGCCTGAAAATATCCTCCGGAGCCGGTAAGGTTATTAAATCCGATAACACCAAAACTGGTGGAGGTGTTTACACCATAAACACCTGCTCCTGTGCTGGAGTTAATCCCCTGCACTCCGTATCCGCCTCCTGTGTTTTCACCATACACACCCACTCCGGTGGTTGCGGAATATCCGTTAATTGCAAAAGCCCCAAGCGGGTTGGTTGAGCCGGCCACACCGGAACCAAAAACAGAGAATACATCGCCCGCAAAAGGTGCAACGGCATTATAAACTCCGGGTCCTGTTGCCAGAATTCGCATTCTTTCATTCGTGGCAAGAGCGCCACCGGTTTTAGTAACAAATGCCTGAGCATCCAGAGTTCCGATAAAGTTGGTGGGGGGAGTGGTACCTGAATTACCTAAAATCCACCAGGCAGTTTGTGAGGGACCGGTTGCGCCGGTTGCCCCTGTGGCGCCTGTTGATCCGGTGGCACCGGTAGCACCGTTATTTCCTGTAGGGCCGGTAGCTCCGTTCGCGCCGGCAGGGCCTGTGGCTCCGGTAGCACCGTTAGCGCCCGAAGGTCCTGTTGGTCCCTGTGGGCCCGTTGCACCATTAGCACCTGCAGGTCCGGTTGGGCCGGTAGCTCCGGTTGATCCGTTAGTTCCCGCAGGGCCTGTGGCTCCGGTAGCACCCGTAGGTCCGGTTGCTCCAACCGATCCGCTGGAACCCGTGGGTCCTGTAGGCCCGGTAGGTCCGGTTCCACCACCTGCCGAGGCACGGCAAAGGCTTACCCATGAGGGGGGAGCGGTACGGTAAAAAAAGTAACACATGGAATCGGTATCGTACACCAATAATGAATTGGAAGGGGCAACTATGGCCAAACGCTGCACCGCAGTCATTCGGGGAACCAATAGCCCTTTGTTAGTAGAAAGCAATTCTAAAATTGCACTGGGAGCCGGTGTGTTTGTTCCGATTCCAACATTGTCCTGGGCGATAAGGCTTGAAGGAGCCATAAAAACGGCAAATACAATCAGCCATAAACCAAGTAAAAATTTTTTCATTTTTCGGGTATAGGTTTAGGCAAAACTAAGGAAGAAAAATGGAAAAAAAAAGCCCCCAAATGGGGGCTTTTGTACAAGTTCCAAACAGGATTTTTAACGGTTCTGAAGGGATTTACCCTTTGAATTGTCTTCCTTTATCTCAAGATTCTTCACCGGAGCCGGTCCGGGACCTACAGGGAAGCGAAGATTTGCATTTACCGAAGTAACATTTCCTGACTGGTCTTTCGTGTCAGCCCTGTTGGCAAAAATCTGCCAGGAAAATTTAACATTGCTTTGTCCGCCGTTCAATTCAACCACATCAAATCCATTGGCGGTTTTGTTGGTTACATAAACTCCGTTGCAGTTTCCTTCCAGCTGAATGAAAACTTTGAGGGGCTTGCTATCGTCGATGTAGATGTTTTTTGCAAGAATGGGATCAATGTCAATATGAGCAAAACCATTCACGAGCGTTCCGGTTCCCACATCCTGAAATAAAACTTCAGGAGCTTCGGTACAAAACATTATGCGGTTCTCATCATTCATGCCTTTAACCATGGTAGATTTTAATCCGGCAGAAAGAATACCATAATCAGTGGCTCCGTTTCTTCCACCCACATAAGCATAGCCGTTGGCGTAGTTGTTAGCGGAGAAATATCCTCCCCAGCGACCGTTAATCGGGAGGGCGGTTGTTCCAACAGCCCAACCGGCCATACCGTAATCCTGGCCCGTTCCATTCACTCCGCAACCGGCACCAAGTGTGGTAAAGGGTCCAGGAATGTTGTTTCCAACCCCTAAAAATCCAATACCTGTGGTAAGAGTTGTTACGGCAGGTGCATTACCAGCACGGCCGAGACCTCCCAAATCAATTCCGGTAAATGCACCACCGCTTCCATTCACCATATAGGTTCCTTGTGCGCCTTCACCGGCTCCAAAAATGGCGGTTCCTGAAGCATTTCCGTTATTTCCGCGAACACCGAAACCGGTAGCGTTTGAAATGTTTCCGTAAACACCGGTAGATCCGTTTCCGGTTGTGGAAGAATTTTCTCCGTAAACACCAGCGCCCGTGGAATTGACATATCCGTTAATGGCCCAATCGCCCAATGTGTTATTTGTAGCACCGGTATAGTTGTTTCCTACAACAGAAAACACATCTCCCGCCATAAGGGTTGTTGCATTGTAATGTGCCTGTCCTGTATTAAATATCCGCATCCGCTCAATGTTGTTGGAGCGCATGGCAAAACTCATGTTGTCGGTAGTTCCCAGGAAATTAGCTGCAATGTTGGTTCCGGCATTTCCTGTGGTAAGCCATGCTCCTGCAAGGGTGGTGAGATTTTGGGGAAATGTGGTAACCAGGTTTAAAGTTCCGTTGGTGTTGAAGGTCAAACTTGTTATGGTCCAGTTCGGACCGGTTGGTCCGGTTACACCCTGAGGTCCTGTTGCACCTGTTAATCCGGTAGGACCAGTTGGTCCCTGAGCACCTGCTGCTCCGGTAGGTCCGGTTGCGCCATTTGCACCTGCAGGACCTGTTGGACCTTGTGCTCCTGTCGCACCATTTGCGCCGTTCGCACCTGTGGGTCCGGTTGCGCCGTTAGCACCATTCGCACCCGTAGGTCCGGTTGCTCCGTTAGCACCATTCGCACCGGTAGGACCGGTTGCTCCGTTAGCACCATTTGCACCCGTAGGTCCGGTTGCTCCGTTAGCACCATTCGCACCGGTAGGTCCGGTTGCGCCATTTGCACCGGCAGGACCCGTGGGTCCCTGTGCACCCGTTACACCGTTTGCGCCTGTAGGTCCGGTAGGACCATTTGCACCGGCAGGACCTGTGGGTCCTTGTGCACCTGTTGCACCGTTAGCACCTGCTGCACCGGTTGGCCCCTGTGGACCTGTTGCTCCATTTAACCCTGCAGGTCCTGTTGGACCAGTTGCTCCATTGGCTCCCGCCGAACCGGTGGGTCCGGTAGCACCTGCTGTTCCGGCAGGACCTGTAGGCCCTGTTGGACCTGCATTCTGACATAGAGAAATCCATCCGGAAGCGGTGGTGAAATAAAAAAAGCAATCGAAGTTTGTATCATAAACCAAAAGCCCATTGGCCGGTGTTGCAATAGCCGTTCGCTGAGCGGTTGTCATTCTGGGAACCAAAACACCTTTGTTGGTGCTGAGCATTTCCAGAATGGAAGAAGCATCCGGAGTGTTGGTTCCAATTCCGACATTATCCTGAGCCTGAATATTTCCAAAAAGGAAAATTAAAATTCCGACAAGGAATTTTGAAAAGGGTAATTTTCTGATCATTTGGGTTTTTGTTTTGGAGGAAGGAACAAATATAAATAAAAAACAGACCTTTCCAAAGGTTTAACCTTCTCTATTTCAGTAGTTTGTGGGTTGTTTATAATGCCTTGATTGATAGCTCTTTACCTAAACTTTTTCTACTTGTTTAGGCGATTTTTGAGATACCATAAAATCAGCAAAAAAACCGGAATGGCGGCAAGAATATACCAGATGGATGTTCCTCTCTCAGGATGCTTTAAAAGCCGGTTTGGAAATTCGGATGTATCGTTTTCATTTAATGTGGTTATCGTGCTGCCATAAATGCTCTCGAGATTTTGAATTTCTTTTTCAAAATTCATAGATCTTTCCGTAAAATAATAGTCGGTTGAATCGGGCAATCGTTTGCGGGAATGACTGCAAAAGTGGACATGGGGATTTCCGAAGGTTTTATAATTGCCGTAAATAATCCATTCCTCACCGGGGAAAAAAGCTACTCTGCAGTCGGAAAGGTTGTCGTATTTCAAATCCAACTGCGAGGGCCCGCTGCCCAAAAAATATTTCGACACGTTTATTTTTGCTACTCCCTGAGCCCCTGAGGTATCAATGGAAACAATGGTTCCCTGAAAAATTAAATTGTATTGTTTTTGATCTTTTTCAAGGGGCTTCCAGGGGTCGCAGATACAGGCGAATGAAAAGATTGTCTGCAACAATAAAATCGAAAGGAAAATAAAAAACCTTTTTTCCGGGATTGCGTTTTTGTAATTATTCTGAAATGGCATGGCTCCGAATGAATCGTTCTGATTCTTTTAGCAAAGGGAAAAACACCTTGTCTTCTTTCAAAAATGAAATTTTTTCCCTGTAGCTTCCGTAAAGATTCTGAATGTAGGACGATGATTTTTTCACATCGCGGAAATCCAGGGCCTGAAAGGCTGTAATCAACTCTATAGCCAGCACCCTGAAAACATTCTCAGCAATCATATTTACTCTGAGAGCAGCATTAGCTCCCATGCTTACATGATCTTCCTGTCCGTTCGACGATACAATGGAATCTACCGAAGAGGGTGAGGCAAGTTGTTTGTTTAAACTTACCATGGATGCAGCGGTATACTGCGGAATCATAAAACCCGAATTTAATCCGGGATTTTTTACCAGAAAAGGCGGTAGCCCCCGGGTGCCACTGATAAGCTGGTAAGTTCTTCGTTCCGATATCGAGCCCAGTTCTGCCAAAGCCAGGCTGAGTTGATCAAGTGATAAGGCAAGTATCTGTCCGTGAAAATTTCCTCCCGAAATTATTTTTCCGGCTTCCGGAAAAACGGTGGGATTATCCGTTACGGAGTTTATTTCCCGCAGAAAAACTTCCGTGCAATTGTTAATTATTTCCAGCGAGGCTCCATGCACCTGTGGAATGCAGCGAAAGGAATATGGATCCTGTACATGGGTTTTTTTTCCGGAAAACAATTTGCTGCCCCGGAGAATTTTTTGAATGCGGGCCGCCACCAGCTTTTGTCCGGGATGAGGTCGCACATCCTGAATGAGTGAATCAAAGGGTTCCGGTCTTGCATCAAAAGCTTCCAGTGAAACGGAAGCAGTAATATCCGACCAGGCCGACAACATACCCGCGTCTATAAGGGCTTTGGCCCCAAGTGCCGTCATAAACTGGGTTCCGTTCAAGAGTGCAAGGGCTTCCTTTGACCGGAAAGAATGAATCTTTAGTTTTTGTTTTTTAAGAGCTGTTGGGGTGGGCACTATTTCTCCATTCAGATATACTTCTCCCAAACCGAGCAGGGGCAGGGCCATGTGGGCCAGGGGTGCCAGATCGCCCGAAGCACCCAGACTGCCGTTTTCATAAACCACGGGGATAATGTCTTTATTCAGCAAATCAGCCAATCCCTGCACTGTGGCCAAACTTACTCCGCTGAATCCCTTTGCAAGGGAATGAATTTTAAACAGCAACATTAATCTTACAAGCTCCGGGGCAAGGGGCTTTCCCATGCCACAGGCATGCGACATTACCAGATTTTCCTGGAGCTTCTCAATTGCATCGGAAGGAATTTCCCTGTCGTAAAGCGACCCGAATCCTGTATTGATCCCATAAACAGGTTCTTTACTCTTGCTTAAGTACTGGTCCAGAAATTCCCGGGATTCCCGAATTTTCTTTTTCGCTTTTTCACTCAAAACAATCCGGGGCCTGGAATTATAAAAAGCCGAGATGGTTTTCAAATCAAGATTCTTGTCCGGATTTATTTCCAGTTGTTTCATCAGTCCTTATTTCAGAATTTTCGTAAGCCCGGCAAGCGTTTCTTTTACCTGTTCTCCGGTTTCCATATTTTTCAGGGTAAGCAAATCGGTTCGGATTTCTTCTTCGCCTACAACAATTACATAGGGGATTCCCCGCTTATTGGCAAAGTCGAGCTGTTTTTTAATTTTTGCCGGACCCGGGTAAAGTTCGGCATGGATATCCAGCGAGCGCAGTTTAGCCGCCAGAGGTAGACAATACCTGAACTCGGCTTCACCCATGCTTACTAATAAAACCTTAGGCCCCTGTTGTCCTTTTGTTTTTTCAGGAAATAATCCAAGGTCGTTCATGACATCATAAATCCGGTCTATGCCAAATGAAATGCCCACTCCCGACACGCCGGGCAATCCGAAAATTCCCGTGAGATCATCGTAGCGCCCACCACCGGTAATGCTCAGACTCAGGGCTTCCGGATGATTTACTTTAACTTCGAAAATCATTCCGGTGTAGTAGTTGAGGCCACGGGCCAGGCTTATGTCGAGTTCGATTTTCGGTTCATAAATATTTCCGGATTTGTAATCCTTAACAAAACCCAGGTATTGTTCAATTTCATCCAGTCCTTTTTTGCCGAGGGCTGAATTTTCAAAAATGTTTTTCAGGAATTCAATCCGTTTGAGGTCGGAGTCGGATTTTTGAAAGGTTGAAATGATTTCAGTTAATTGGGAAACCTGCTTCTCTGAAAACCCCTTTTTTTCCAGTTCTGCAAATGCTGCGGTTCCCACCTTTTCAAACTTGTCGATGGCCACTACCATGTCCTGAAATTTGTCGGCGGCATCCAATACTTCGGCCAGACCTGAAAGAATTTTTCGGGAGTTATATTTAATTACAACGGGAACTCTCAGGAGAGAAAACACTTCCTGAGCCAGAAAAGTCAGCTCGCATTCGTACAGGAGTGAGTCGCTGCCAATGACATCGGCATCGCATTGAAAAAATTCCCGGTAGCGTCCCTTCTGGGGCCGGTCGGCCCGCCAAACGGGTTGAATCTGATACCGCTTGAAAGGAAATGAAATATTGTTTTTGTGTTTTACCACGAAACGGGCGAAGGGAACGGTAAGGTCGTAGCGTAAGGCTTTGTCGGTGATACGGGGATCATTCACCGGTTTTTCAAGCGATTTTTCAAAGGCTTCGCGGATTCCCTCCTTGTTTTTGGATTCAAAGGGACGGCTTACCAGAATTTTGTAGAGCAATTGATCGCCTTCATCGCCATACTTGCCGGTAAGGGTTTCAATGTTTTCAAGGGCCGGGGTTTCAATGGGCAAAAAAGCAAATTTCTCGAAAACTGAGGTAATGGTTTTGAAAATGTAATTCCTCTTCGCCATGTCCTCCGGCAAAAAATCTCTTGTACCGGAGGGGCTGTTTACACTGATGCTCATGAATTACATGCTTAGTTTTTTGTAACGAACCCGTTTCGGAGTAACATTTCCAACCCGTTTCTTTTTATTCTCTTCGTAATCGGAATATCCGCCTTCGAACCAATACACTTCCGAATCACCCTCGAAGGCAAGGATGTGGGTACAAACCCTGTCGAGGAACCAGCGGTCGTGGGAAATGATTACGGCACAACCGGCAAAATTTTCCAGGGCTTCTTCAAGCGCACGAAGGGTGTTAACATCAATATCGTTGGTGGGCTCGTCAAGCAGTAAAACGTTGGCTTCGGTTTTAAGCGTCATGGCCAGATTTAAGCGGTTGCGTTCTCCACCCGATAATACCTTGGCTTTTTTACCCTGATCGGGGCCGGTAAAATTGAAGCGTCCGATATAAGCACGGGAGTTGATCATTTTTCCTCCCATTTCGATAAACTCGGTACCCCCGGATAAAATTTCGTAAACGGTTTTTTCGGGATCAATTTCTGTGTGAGCCTGATCCACATAACCGATTTTTACGGTGGGACCAATTTTGATTTCCCCTTTGTCGGGTTTTTCCTGCTCCATGATGAGGCGGAAAATGGTGGTTTTTCCGGCACCGTTCGGGCCGATAATGCCCACAATACCCGCGGGTGGCAGTTTGAAGGTGAGGTTTTCGTAAAGCAATTTGTCGCCAAAGGATTTTCCCACATTGGTAAATTCAATTACCTCATTGCCCAGACGAGGTCCGTTAGGAATGAAAAGTTCCAGTTTGTCTTCTTTTGCCTTTACATCCTCATTCAGTAATTTTTCATAGGCCTGTAAACGGGCTTTTTGCTTGGCCTGTCTTCCTTTGGCTCCCTGCCGCACCCAGTCTAATTCCCGCTCCAGTGTTTTTTGGCGTTTGCTTTCCTGCTTTTCTTCCTGAGCCAGTCGTTTTGATTTTTGCTCCAGCCAGGAGGTATAGTTTCCTTTATAGGGAATACCCTCGCCGCGGTCGAGTTCCAGAATCCAGCCGGCCACATTATCCAGGAAATACCGGTCGTGGGTAATGGCAATAATGGTTCCCTTATAATTTTTCAGATGTTGTTCCAGCCAGTCGACCGATTCGGCATCGAGGTGGTTGGTAGGTTCGTCGAGCAATAAAATATCCGGTTCCTGAATGAGGAGGCGACACAAAGCCAAACGGCGACGCTCTCCGCCGGACAGGTTTTTTACGGGTGCGTCGGAGGGAGGACAACGCAAGGCATCCATAGCTACTTCCAGACGGTTATCGAGATTCCAGAGGTCGTTCTGTTCAATTATCTCGGTAAGTTTTGCCTGGCGGTTGATGAGTTTTTCCATTTCCTCGTCCGACATAGGCTCTGCAAACTTATTGTTTACCTGTTCGTATTCTTCGAGGGTTTTTACATGTTCAGCGGCACCTTCCCTTACGATTTCAATAGCAGTTTTTGTATCGTCCAAAACAGGTTCCTGAGGCAGATAGCCGATTTTGTAGCCGGGAGAAAAATGCACATCACCCTGAAAATTCTTTTCAACTCCGGCAATAATTTTCATCAGGGTGGATTTTCCCGACCCGTTCAATCCTATAATGCCAATTTTTGCGCCGTAGTAAAAAGACAGGTAAATGTCCTTTAAAATGGTTTTGCCGGTATTGATCGATTTGGTCACATTGACCATTGAAAAAATAATCTGTTTTCCTTCTGACATGGTTTGATTTGTTATCCGGGCCAACGCGGCTTCCGGTGGGGGATGCGAAGTTAAAAAAATAGGGGTAAAAAACCCTTAGAAATTCGGAAAAAACAGGGGGTTTCTCTCGTTATATTTTCTCAGGTAAACGAAGATGGAATTCCGCTTTTTCTTTTTCTTGAGTGCCATAAACTCCTGGTAAAGCTGGGGGTCCCGGGCCAGCAGCTTTTCCATGTTTGTTACATTGAAGGCCAGACTGGTTCCGGTTTTGGTGTCGAGTACAAATTGAAAAGTCTGATAATTCGGATTGTTGGAACCCAGGTTGTAGGGATCGTAGATGGGATTGGGTGAATAAATATAAGCGGAATAATGGCAAATACTGCCCATGACCATAATCCGGTTAAAGTCGCGGCCGTGACTGATATAAACCGCACTGTTTTTAGAGTATCCCCAGATACTACTTGTTTTAACGGTTACCAGGGAATCGCGGAAATCGTAGTATTGGATTTTAGGGTTTTGCACCACTTTATCCAGAAAGCTGCTGCTTTCGCGGGGATAGTTGGAAACAATTTTTTCCGAAGGAATGGGGCGGTTGGCCCGGAACTGATCAAAGTTCAGGTAAATGCCCTCCCGAAACTCAAATCCCGGATAATGTGCAATGGAATCTACCTGGGCGGGCAGGGTAGTGGCCGGAAAAACCAGGAAAAGTAATATGCCCATGAAATTTTTCATGCTTCCCTCCTTTGCCTGAGGACTTCATAGATAACAATGCCCGTGCTGACCGAAACATTCAGACTGTCGTTTTTCCCGCGCATGGGAATATTAAAATGCTTTGCCCCTGTGTTCCAGCTATCGGATAAACCATCGGCTTCGGTTCCAAAAGCAAGGGCGGTGGATCCTTTAAAGTCGAGGTCCCAATAGTTTTCCTTCGCTTCGGGAGAGGCGGCATAAACGGCAATATTATTTTTTTTGCAGAAATCAAGAACTTCGCTTACGCCCGCCAGAAAAAGCGGCACGGTAAACAGACAGCCCACGCCCGAGCGGATAACATTGGGATTATAGATATCTGTTTTGGGATCGCATACAATAACGGCATCCACACCCGCACCGTCGGCACAACGCATGACGGCACCGAGATTTCCCGGTTTTTCTACCGCCTCGAGGATAATAATCAGGGAGCGGGCGCCCGGACGAAAACCGTTTAAGTCATGGTTCCCAAACCTGAAAACAGCCAGGAGTCCGTCCTTTCCGTTCCGGTAACTCAGGCTTTCGAAAATTTTGGAACTGAGCAGGGTTTGAGGAATTTTATCAAGGCCATTTTTAGAAGGCCGGGCATTTTCCGAAATAAAAAGTTGTTCCGGTTCATATCCCGCTTCCAGGGCCATGTGTATTTCCTTTTCTCCCTCCACAACAAAAGTCCGGGTTTCTTTTCGCAGGGCCGGTTTTTTCATCAGGCCCGAAAGCAATTTTACTTTTGGATTGGAGAAGGAGGTAATCAGTTCGGGTGACATACCGCAAAGATAAGGCAATCATTCGGGGTTTCTTATCTTTGTGGGAGATTCCGAAGGCTTGAAAAAATATTTTTCTTTCGTAAAATTTTCCCACACCATATTCGCTCTTCCTTTTGCGCTTACGGGTTATTTCTGGGCTTTACATCATTATAATCTCGATTTTTCCCTGAAAGTTTTGCTGTTGGTACTGGCGGCCATGGTATTTGCGCGTAATGCCGCCATGGGATTTAACCGGTATGCAGACCGGAGAATAGATGCTTCGAACCAACGAACACAGAACCGGGAAATTCCTTCCGGAAAAATTTCACCGGGGGCGGCTCTGGCGTTTGTACTTATCAATGCAGGACTGTTTGTGTTTGTTACTGCCTTTTTAAATCCACTTTGTCTTTACCTTTCTCCGGTGGCCCTCGGGGTAATATTGGGTTATTCCCTCACCAAGCGATTTACTTTTTTATGTCACCTTTTTCTCGGGTTGGGACTTTCGCTGGCGCCGGTGGGAGCCTGGTTAGCAGTTTCGGGCAGTTTTCATGTTTTACCGGTATTGCTGGGACTGATGGTTTTATTCTGGGTGGCCGGTTTTGATATAATTTATGCTTTGCAGGATGCTGAGTTCGACCGTGAGAACCGGCTTTTTTCCATCCCCGCTTTTTTCGGAAGGAAGAAGGCGCTTCTTATTTCAAGAGGAATCCATGTATTGTGTCTGGTTCCCGGAATAATTATACTGCTGTATTTTCAGCAGGGAGGGTTTTTTCTAAGCGGTTTTTTGATTTTTTCAGGATTGCTGGTGTTTCAGCATAGCCTGGTAAGAGCCGGGGATCTGAGCAGGGTTAATATGGCCTTTTTTACCACGAATGGCTTTGCTTCCCTTATTTTCGGCACGCTGGCCATCGTTCAGGTGCTTTGACTTTTGGCTTTTTCGCGGGCTTTTTTTCTCCTTCTTATTCTGGCTTTCCGGGCTCTCATGTTAAGTAACTCCACGAGGAAGGCAAAGGCCATGGAAGAATAAATGTAGGGTTTGGGAACATGCACTTCAAGTGCTTCGAGCACCAGGAGAAAACCGATCATGAGCAGGAATGCAAGCGCCAGGATTTTCAGGGTAGGATTTTTTTCAATGAATTGGGCAATGGCCCCTGAAAAAATCATCATAACGATCATGGAAGCAACCACCGCAAGCACCATGATGAGGATATTATCAACAATACCCACGGCGGTTAAAATAGAATCGAAGGAGAAGACAATATCAATTAATACAATCTGAAAAATAATATTTGAACGGGAGGGTCCGTTTTTGGGTTTTCCTTCGGCAAGAAATTCTTCCTCTTCACCGGAAACCTTCACGTGAAGCTCACTCACGGTTTTTGCCAACAGAAATATTCCGCCGCAAAACAGAATAATATCCCGACCACTAAAGCCCATGCCGAATAGGGTAAAGAGGTCGGCTTTTAATCCTGCAATCCAGGTAATACCGAATAAGAGAATAACACGGGTAATGAGGGCTACCAGCAATCCCAAAAACCGGGTTTGCTTTTGTTGCAGAGGATCTTTAATGCGGGCGCAAATGATGGAAATGAAAATGATATTGTCTATGCCCAGAACAATTTCCAGCAATGATAAAGTGAGTAAACTGAGAAGACCTTCGGGGCTAAGCAGGTCGTTTAATAATTCCATTTAGGGGTGAATTGGTATGCAAAATTAAATTTTTTCTACTCATTCTCAGTAATTTATAAAAAATTTAGTACCTTGTATTGCATAGTATATGATTTAATATATATCTTTGTATTGTAGAATTGATAATAAAAGGTCACATGAAGGAGAAAAACATAGAAAATACCAAGGCTCAGATGAAAAAGGGGGTGCTTGAATACTGCATCCTGTCTATCCTGTCCTCGGGCGATGCCTATCCAACCGAAATCATCGAAAGGATGAAACAGGCCCGCCTTGTGGTAGTGGAAGGAACGCTTTACCCTTTGCTCACCCGCCTGAAGAATATGGGCCTGCTCAGCTACCGCTGGGAAGAATCGAGTAGTGGTCCGCCCCGAAAATATTACCGCCTGACCGACATCGGCGAGCAATTTTTAACCGAGCTCGAAAAAACCTGGGAAGAGCTTGTTGCAAGTGTTAACCAGGCCACGGGAAAAAACGAAAAATAACATTGATAAAATAAACAGCCATGAAAAAGACAGTAACCATAAACATCAGCGGAATAATTTTCCACATCGAAGAAGATGCCTACGATGCCTTGAGCCGTTACCTGGCCACCATCAAAGGATATTTTGAAAAATCGGAAGGCCGCGATGAAATTATGGGCGATATAGAAATGCGCATTGCCGAAATCCTGAAGGGAAAAATCTCTGATTTTAAACAGGTGGTTACCATGCAGGATGTGGAGGAAGTGATAGATATTATGGGAAAGCCAGAAGAATTCGCCGAAGGTGCCGAAGCAGGAAGCGATGCCTCAGAGGAAGTTTTTGAAGAAGATATCCGAAGTGGAAAGCGGCGCAGGGTGTTTCGCGATCCGGATAATGAAATTATCGGTGGTGTGTGTGCGGGGATAGCCAATCATTTTGATATCGATCCTTTATGGTTGCGTCTTGGACTGGTTGGATTTACCTTACTGGGCGGAGCCGGAATTCTCATATATATCATTCTCTGGATTGTAATTCCCCAGGCAAAAACCACCGCTGAAAAACTGGAAATGCGGGGCGAAAAAGTGAATGTGAAAAACATCCGCAAAACGGTGGAGGATGAAATGGGAAACATTAAAGAAAAAGCCAAAAATTTTGGCGATGCCGCCGGCAAATCGTTTAAAACAAAAGGCAAGGATGCCGGGGAAAAACTAACCGAATTCCTGGTTTCGGTGGGAACCTCCTTTATGAAAGTGTTCGGAAAATTACTGGCCATTGTGCTGATTATATCCGGTGTGGTTCTTTCCATCGTGTTGTTCAGTGCCGTATTCGGTGTTTTTAACTGGGGCTGGACTCCCTTTCATGTCTGGATTCCCGCATTTTTTTCTTCCGGGTTTCAAATGGATCTGGGTTTTATTGCCCTGCTCCTGATTGTGGGAATTCCCGTACTGATGTTAATTTACGGCGGATTCCGGCTTTTACTGGGCATTCGTGAAAAGAACAGAATTGTAAGTCTGGCCGCTACCATACTTTGGTTTTCCGGACTCGGACTCGCAGCTTACCTGGGTTTTGAAATTTCATCTGAGTTCCGCGAGAATGCCAGAATTAAAGAAGTAATTACGGTTCGCACCAAATCCGATACCCTCTATCTCAGAAATGCAGAGGACTTTCCCGAAATTCCCGATTACGACCGGTTCAACCGTAAACACCGGCATCACGGAAATTCACGAGGTATTGATATGGCAGGACCGGTTGGTGATGAGATCGTGTTTGGTTTCCCCGATGTTTCGGTAGAGCCTACAGATTCCGACAGCTTCAGGATTGAAATCATCCGTGGCGCCTCAGGTTCCGACAAAAAATCTGCCTCTGAGAGAGCCGGAAAACTAATGTACCGTCCGGCCCTGGTTCAGGACTCTCTGGTAACCTTATCCGAATTCGGAAAATTCGGTATTGCAGAAACATGGAGGGGACAGTCGGTGAAAATTATCATCCGCGTTCCCAAAGGAAAAGCTGTGTTCTTTTCCCGGTCGATGAAGAACCTGTTGTTTAATGTAGACAACATCCACAATACCTGGGACGGCAATATGATAAACCGTACCTGGTTAATGACGGAAGAAGGATTGGATTGCGTGAACTGCCGTGGTATTGACAAGGAGGAGTCGTTTAACCGGAAGAAAAAGCAATCGGAAAAAGATCATCCTGCCGACTATGTTCATTTCATTCGTATGTGAGGGTATTTCCCCATAAATCCATCTGATGCATTACCCATTGTTTCCGGCCCTGAAGATAAGGGCCGGGATTTTTGGCGGAATATTTTCTGGGACTTGGAAGTACTGAAATCAACAAAGCAGCTTCGGGCTTGGAAATTTTTTGAGCCGGTTTTTTAAAGGCCCATTGCGAGGCTGCTTCGGCTCCGTAATACCCGTCGCCGAATTCCGCCACATTCAGATACACCTCCATAATTCTTTCCTTGCTCCAGAAAACCTCAATAAGAAAGGTAAAATAAACCTCAAACCCTTTCCGGATCCAGCTTCTTCCTGGCCAGAGAAAAACATTTTTGGCGGTTTGCTGGGTAATGGTGGAAGCCCCCCGTTTTCTTTTGCTTTTTTCGTTGTGCTCCATGGCTTTTTCAATGGCTCCGAAATCAAATCCGAAATGGTTCATAAAATTTTGGTCCTCGGCACACACAGCAGCCAGTTGCAGATGGGGAGATATTTTTTCAAGCGAAACCCAGTCTTTTTTCATCCTGACCTCCTTGCCCGAAAATAACTGCTCCCCACTCCTGATCAGCATTAAAGGGGTAAGCGGGATAGGAACCCAGCGAAACAGAATCACTGAACCAATACTTAAGATTAAAAACCATTTCAGGGCAAACAGGGCCCAACGCCTTACCTTTCCCAGTGCCTTAATAACTTTAGCCTTCAAGATTTGAAATAATCTGTAAATTTAAAGTAATTCAATATTCATTATGGAGCTATTTTCCGGAAGGACCTGGTTGCCTAAAGTATGGAAACATGGGGTGGATTCTGAGCATCTCCGCCGGGCCGTCCTGATTCATCAATATCTGGTAATCTCCATCTCGGTAGTTTTATTCGGGATTGTTTATTATCTCCTCTTGGGCTCTGTATCTAATTTTCCCTATTCCTTTGCCCTTCTGGTTTTCCTCCTGGTTTGTTTACTGCTGAATCTTAAAGGATACCCCATTCTGGCTTTTCACCTGCAGGCAGGAGTAATCAACTTCATGATTTTTATTTTCAACCTGGGACTCGGAAAAGAAGGATTGACCTTCCTGTTTTATTTTCCTTTAATCATGTCGCTGGTAATGATATTCAACGACCGGAAAACCCGTTTTTCCCTTTTTGTCCATTTGGGACTTACCCTTTTTTTGGCCTTCCTTTCCATGTTCCTGGTTTTTAAGGGATGGCTTATTGACCTGGGGCTTGATTCCAGCGCCAAAGCATCTTCTCCTGTATTCAATAGTGTATTCAGCCTTATTATAATGATTGTGCTGGTAAACCTGTTCGCCAAAAGCAATCTCCGGAATCAAGAGAAACTACGCCGCATTATTCGGGACAAAGAAGTGTTGATAGCCGAAGTGCATCACCGGGTAAAAAATAACCTGGCTATTATGTCGGGTTTGTTGAACCTTCAGAAAAATCTTATTACCGATAATTTTACGCGGGAAGTTTTGGAGGATAGCAGGAACCGGATTTCATCCATGGCCCTGATCCATGAAAAGCTTTATAAGAATCCCACCTTCTCTTATATCGATATTTCCAGCTATATCCGAAGCCTGTTCGAAGATCTTGAAAAGTCATTCAGCTCGGCTACCGAAGTGAATGTACAACTCGATCTTGAAAATATTAATATCGGCATCGATCAGGCCATTCCCTGCGGATTAATTCTAAATGAACTTATTACAAATTCCTACAAACATGCCTTTAAAGGCAGGAATAAGGGATTGATTAGAAAAAAAAAAAAAAAAACAGGGGAGGAGGTGCTGTCTGTATATAAACACGATGGGGTTGGGGTTAATAATGTGGAAACGTTAAAAGACTCCGAATCTCTTGGAATAACGGTTATTACCTCCCTCAGCGACCAGTTAGACGGGAAGTGGTCCTTTTCCAATGAACCCGGCTTTTGCTTCAGATTGAAGTTTTTAGTTAAAAAAACTTAAGTCCTTTTTCACTCCTTTCCAAAGCCCTAATTTTGCCGGTAGTAAGCAATTTTTACCCCTTGAAACAATCCCCCCTTCCCGGTTCCATTATTGGCTACATTTGGCACAGGTTTTTTTCCATGAAAAAAGTACTTTTTTTCTTTTTTATTCTTGCCTCACTACCCACCATGGCCCAGCTTCCCAATATGGGTGGCCGTTCCATGAATGTGGGTCGCTTTTACGGAAAAATACTCGACAGTATTTCCGGAAAGGGGATTGAATACGCCGTGGTTCAATTGCATGGCACCAAATTCGACAGTGTTTCAAAAACCTGGAAGCCGGCCATAATTACAGGTCAACTCACCAACGCAGCCGGAGAGTTCAGCCTTGAGAATCTTACTCCCTTTGGTTCTTTCACACTGAAAATAACCGCCCTTGGGTACAAGCCCATGGAAATGAAGGTTGCCTTTAACCTGGACTTTTCAAAAATGAATCAGGGTGGAGGCGGAAGGGAAGGGAACTGGTCTTCGGCTCTTAACAGCGTGGACAAAGACCTTGGAAACATCCGGCTCAGGGCCGATGTGAAAACCCTGAATGAAGTAGAAATTGATGGCGGACAGCCGGATGTGGAACTGAAAATTGATCGCAAAGTTTACAACGTAGAAAAAAACCTGACGGCCATGGGCGGTAATGCCCAGGATGCCCTCAAGAATGTTCCTTCTGTAAATGTTGATCTGGACGGCAATGTAACACTTCGCAACGCCTCACCCCAGATTTTTATTGATGGACGACCCACAACACTTTCACTCGATCAAATTCCTGCCGATGCCATTCAATCCATTGAAGTAATTACCAATCCGAATGCCAAATTCGATGCTTCCGGCGGTGGCGGCGGAATAATAAACATTGTGTTGAAGAAAAACAGAAAACCCGGATACAACGGCAGCATCCGCGCCGGATTCGATTCCAGGATCAGGGGTAATTTCGGAGGCGACCTGAATGTGAGGGAAGGAAAGCTGAATGTTTTTGTAAGTGGCTTTCTCAACCAAAGAAAATCCAAAAGTTTCGGGGAAACCACAAGGGATGAAATCATGGGCGATCCTAAAATTTCTTTCCTCCAGGAGAATCTTTCCACTACCAATGGGTTTTTCGGTATGGGTCGGTTTGGAGCCGACTATTTCGTGAACCTCAGAAATACAATTACCCTTACCGGTATTTATGTGAGGGGTTCTTTCAACCCGCTCGATGAACTTTTTGCCCGTACCGATTCCAATTATTCTTCCTATTCCAATTACTCAACCTACGATCGCTTTTCAGATACCCAGCGGGATTTTGACAACATGGGTCTTTCCCTGCAAACTAAAAAATTATTCCCTAAGGCAGGAAAGGAGCTTACCACCGATATTAATTATAACAACAGCAGCTTCACCAATACTTCAGAGTTTAAAACAAACTATTATAATTCAAGCGGAACCCAGTTAGGTCCCTCCTTTCTTCAAAAGCAGGTTGCCGATGGAGGTAATGTGTTTTATACCGCCCAGGTAGATTTTGTGAACCCCATCGGCGAAAAAATGAAAATTGAAACCGGTGCCAGAGCAGCCGTCCGCGATTTTATCAGCCGCAACGATAACTACCAGCAAAATTTCCTCACCGGGGAATACCAGCTTTTGAAAAACCAAAACGGTCATTACCACTTTGTGGATCAGGTTTATGCCGGATACGGAATATTCTCGCATCAGGTGAAAAAAATCAGCTATCAGGCCGGAGTAAGGGTTGAAAGCTCCTTCTATTTTGGAGAACTGCTCGATTCCAATGTTTCTTTCACGAATAGTTTTCCCCTGAGCCTTTTTCCAAGCGGTGCTCTTACCTATCAGAAAAATTCCAAAAGCGATTTTCAGTTTAACTTTGCACGCCGGATTAATCGTCCAAACTTTTTTCAGCTTATCCCCTTTACCGATTATTCCGATTCGCTCAACCTGAGCCGGGGTAATGCCGCGCTTACCCCCGAATTTACACTCTCGACGGAACTTAGCTACCTGCATACCTTCAGCCGGGGAAATTCACTTATGCTCACCGCCTTTTACCGTCACTCCACCGACCTCATCACTCGCTATCAGGTACGCGAATTCGACACGGTGCTTAACCGGAATGCTATCATTAATACTTTTCAGAATGCCGATGAAAGCTACGCATACGGACTGGAAGCAACGATTAAGTATTCCCCGAAAAAGTGGTTTGAATTCAGTTTGAACGGAAATGTTTACCAGTCGGTTATCGATGCCACCAATATTGACCCGGGTCTTGAAAACGAACAGTTTTCCTGGAATGCAAAAGGGAACATTACTTTCAAATTACCCAAAGATTTTCAATTGCAATTCAACGGCGATTACCAGTCGCGCATGGCCCTTCCTCTTGGGGGTGGTGATGGCTGGAGAAGATACGGCGGCGGAGGCATGCATTGGGGTGGCTCTTCCACATCCTCTGTTCAGGGCTATATGGAACCCAACTGGAGTCTCGATGCCGGGATTAAATGGAGTTTCTGGAAAGAGAAGCGCGGGTCGCTTAGCCTTAACATAAATGATATCTTCCGTACCAAATACAATATCACCTATACGGAATCGCCATTCTTTGTGCAGCGTACTTCACGCATTCGTGATCCCCAGATAGTAAGGCTGAATTTCAATTACCGATTCGGTAAATTTGATGTGTCCCTCTTCAAGCGGAAAAACATGAAGATGAATACAGAGGGAATGGATATGGGAATGTAAAACCCTTTACCGGTTCAAACGGTTCCCAAGGCTTTCCATGTAAATTTTCTTTGCCTCCGAAACGGAAAGCGAAACCGCTTTTCCAAACTGCATTACCTCACCACCGGTAATTCCGATTTTTTCAAGGGGAACACCGCAGGTTTTGGCAAGGGCTTTTAAAGCCTCAGCATTATTTTCGGAAACACTCAGCAGAATTCTGCCCTGAGCCTCGCCGAACAAAAATGCGTCGGCGCGCATTTCCTCATTCATGGAAACAGAAAATCCGATTTCATTGGCAAAAGCCATCTCCGCCAGGGCCACAAACAAACCTCCGTCGCTGATGTCCTGGGCAGCATTAATAAGTCCTTTCCGGATTGCTTTTTGGGTAAAATCCTGCACCGCCCATTCCTCATCCAGATTAAAATAAGGGGCGGGACTTTCCTTTACGCCCAGTATAGAATACAGGTACTCCGATGCGTTTAGGTCTGCCACCTGTTTGCCCGCAAGAAAAATTTGTTCGCCTTTGGAACCGAAGCCCAGGGGAGTGACAAATTTTTTATCATCCACAATGCCCAGCATACCAATGGTAGGGGTAGGGAAAACCGGACCTTCAAAAGAAGACTGGTTATAGAAACTTACATTACCTCCCGTTACCGGGGTTTTGAATTTTTCACAGGCTTTGCTCATGCCTTTGATAGAACCCACAAACTGCCAGTAAACTTCAGGGTTGTAGGGGTTTCCGAAATTCAAACAATTGGTAATGGCAGAGGGAATGCCTCCCGAGCAGGAGATGTTTCTCGCAGCTTCAGAAACAGCAATGGCACAACCGGTTTCCGGATCGGCATGAACATAACGGGAATTACAATCCACTTTCATGGCTAATGCCCGTGAGGTGCCGCGAATGTTAACCACCGAAGCTGCTGATGGATGGTTAGTACTCATGTTTACGGTTCCCACCATGGAATCGTATTGATGGTAAACCCAGTTTTTAGAGCAGATGTTCGGATGTGCCAACAACTTTAAAGCACTTTCTTTTACATCAGCAGGGGAAGTGGATTCCCATTTAAAATTTTTTGCCCTGCGGAAATATTCCGGTTCTGAAAATTCTCTTTCATAAACCGGAGCGCCTCCGCCGAGTACCAGTGATGCTGCCGGAACATCGGCTACCAGTTCTCCGGCCATGTAATATTTCAGCCGGTCGCCTTTGGTTACCACGCCAATCTGCACACAATTCAAATCCCATTTATCAAAAACCTGCCTGGCTTCCGCCTCTCGTCCTTTTTTCACGACAACCAGCATTCGTTCCTGGGATTCGGAAAGTAATATTTCCCAGTCGCGCATACCGTCCTGCCGGGTAGGAACCTTGTCAAGCCAGATTTCCATACCGTGTTTACCCTTGGCACTCATTTCCGAAGTAGAGCAGGTGATGCCGGCAGCACCCATATCCTGCATGCCCACCACGGAGCCGGTCTTGATAACCTCGAGCGTAGCTTCCAGAAGCAGTTTTTCCTGAAAAGGATCTCCCACCTGAACGGCAGGCAAATCTCCGGCAGACTCTTCGGTAATATCTTTCGAAGCAAAGGCAGCGCCATGAATTCCATCTTTGCCGGTTGATGATCCCACAATGAAAACCGGATTTCCTTCACCTTCCGAAATGGCACTTACCGTTTCTCCCACCTTCACCAGTCCCACGCTCATTGCATTTACAAGGGGGTTCACATGAAAACACTCGTCGAAAAAAACTTCTCCACCTACCGTGGGAATACCGAAAGCATTTCCATAATCGCCAATTCCTTTCACCACACCTTTGATCAACCACTTTGTTTTTTCATGATCCGGATTTCCGAAGCGAAGTGAATTCAGTTGAGCCACAGGCCGGGCCCCCATGGTAAAAATATCGCGGTTGATACCTCCCACACCCGTGGCGGCACCCTGATAAGGTTCCAATGCACTCGGATGATTGTGGGATTCAATTTTAAAGGCACAGGCAAGGCCATCGCCGATATCGATCAGACCGGCATTTTCCTCACCTGCCTTGGCCAGCATGTGAGGTCCGTCTTTGGGAAGGGTTTTGAGCCAGCGAATGGAATTTTTATAGGAACAATGCTCACTCCACATAACCGAATAAATACTCAGTTCGGTAAAGTTGGGAACGCGGCCAAGAATGCTTTTTATTTTTTCAAATTCCTCAGGCAGTAAACCCAGTTTTTTGGCTGTTTCTACCGTTGGAAGTGTGGTTTCAGACGAAATACTCATAAAAATTGAATTGTTTGCAAAATTAAGCACCCTGACTTAATTAGAGTTACTTTCTTTTCAACATTCGCAATTACTTATATTTGATAAATTAAGAATGGAACACCTGCCTTCCATAGTTTTTTTTCTGCTTTCAGCACTGGCCCTGATTTTCCTGCCCTTTTTCCGCCTGCCTGAGATTCCCCGGAAATGGTTAATTTTTGCCTGGGTCGTGAAGCTGGCTGCTGCAGCGGCATTCATAGGGTATTACAATAAATCCGGCCTCAACCGGGAGGTGATGGATGCCTACCGTTTTTTTGATGATTCAAGGATATTTTTTGAAATAAAAGAAGAAAACCCGGAAGCCTTTTTCCAATTGCTTACCGGTATAGGTGGCGGAGCGGAGGCGGACCTAATGGCCGGAAACCGGATGGCCAACTGGAACCTCGGCAAATCCTATAATTTTTACAACGATAACCGGGCGATGATTCGACTCAATGCCCTGCTTATGTTTTTTTCGGGCGGAGATTATTTTTTTCATGTTCTTTTTTTCTGTTTTCTTTCTTTTGCGGGTTCGGTTTTTCTCTTTAAGACCCTGCGGCATAAATTTGAAATTTCTCCGGTCTGGGTATTTGCCATTCTTTTTTTCTGGCCCGGACTTATTTTCTGGACTTCGGGAGTATTGAAAGAATCGCCCTTATGGCTGGGAGCCGGTATGTTTTTTTACGGTCTTTTGTCCGAATCGGGCAGTTTGTTTAAGCGCATGCTTGTTTTGGCGGTGGGAACCGTGGTGCTGTTGATGTTCAAAATTTACTTCCTCCTGGGCGTATTGTTCTGGCTGCCCTTTTATCTTTTTGGAAAAAAGTTTATTACCCAAAAAAGAAAAATCTATTTCTCATTTGTTGCTCTGGCCGGACTGGTAATTATTTTCTCGGTTTGGTTTGGTTCGGAACCTTTCCGGCAAATGCTCTCCGAAAAACAACGCGATTTCATTTTGCTGGGCCGGGGAGGGACTTATCTGGTAAACCTTAATAATTCCGATACGCTTTATTTTCCCGTGGTAAACGGAGCAACCATTCCCCTAAAAATGCTCCCCGATTCCGGACAGGTGGCCATGGCCTCGGCAGCATCGGGATTCCTCTGGCAAAACAAAGCCGAAGGGGAAAGGGTAGAGGCCGCCCCGGACCAAGGACCCTACCTGTTGCTTATGAACCTGAGTCCTGCCCGTAGCTTTACGGATATTCCCCGCCTCATGCCCGAAAAACCCGCCTCGCTGTTTCCGGCCCTGGCTCATGGACTTTTCAATGTTTTTTTCCGACCCCATCCCCTCGAATGGAAGGGTGTTTTTCAGATTATTTCCGGTCTCGAAACAATCCTGCTTCTGCTCATTCTTATCTTTCTGTTTCCCTGCCTTTCCCTGAGCCGGATTAAAGGATTGTCCCTTTTCTTTTTCTTCTTTTTTGTTGCCCTTACTTTGCTTGCCCTGCCGGGAATAATAACTCCGGTACTCGGAGCTCTGGTTCGTTATAAGGTGCCCTTGATACCCCTGTTTATTTTTTCCTTTTTTGCCCTTTTCGACCTCGCGAAAGCCCGATTGAAATACCCCCGGGCAGGCAGGTTTTTTTAATCCTTTTCCACAGGATAATTGGTTATTTTTGGCTTCGTTTCCAATTATGGCATTTAAGGATTTATTCAGGAAAAAATCCGTTAACCAGATCCTCGCTCAGGTGGCTGAGGGCGGTGGCGACGGTCATGGAGGAAAACTCCATCGGACCCTCAGGGTTAAAGACCTTGCCTCCTTCGGGATTGCCGCTATTATCGGGGCCGGTATTTTCAGTACCATTGGAAAAGCCTCCGCCGACGGAGGTCCCGGCGTGGTATTTCTTTTTGCCTTTACTGCCCTGGCCTGTAGCTTCGCGGCCTTTGCCTATGCTGAATTCGCCAGCATGGTGCCTGTGTCAGGGTCAGCCTATACATACTCCTATGTGGCCTTCGGGGAGTTGATGGCCTGGATCATTGGCTGGTCTCTCATTATGGAGTATGGCATTGGAAATATTACCGTGGCTATTTCATGGTCCGATTATTTTACCGGCCTGCTCGAAAGCGGTGGTATTCACCTGCCCCAATGGATTCAAATGGATTTCCTTTCCGCTAAAAACGGATACGACGAAGCCCTGGCCCTCATGAGTTCCGGAAAAGAATTTTCAGCCCTTCCCGACGCACTTAAATTTGCCCATATTGCCTGGACCGAAGCTCCTGCCCTGGGTCCTTTGCGGCTTATTGCCGACCTCCCCGCCCTTCTCATCATTGTACTGATTACGGCTTTGGTTTACCGGGGTATGAAAGAATCGAAAAATGCAACCAACGCGATGGTGGTTATCAAACTTGCCGTGATTCTGCTGGTGATTGCCGTTGGAGTTTTTTATGTGGATACCGATAATTGGTCGCCCTTTGCTCCCCATGGCATTTCAGGCATTCTAAAAGGAGTAAGCGCCGTGTTTTTTGCCTACATAGGCTTCGATGCTATTTCCACAACGGCCGAAGAATGTGAAAACCCGCAACGCGATCTTCCCCGCGGAATGATGTGGGCCATTATTATTTGTACCGTTCTCTACATTGCCATCGCCCTTGTGCTGACCGGAATGATTAAATACGATCAACTCGCAGTAGGCGATCCCCTGGCTTTTGTTTTCGGAAAAGTAAATCTGAAATGGATGTCGGGCATTATTGCCGTGAGTGCGGTGGTTGCCATGGCCAGCGTTTTGCTTGTTTTCCAGATGGGACAACCAAGGATTTGGATGAGCATGAGCCGCGATGGTCTTTTGCCTCCGGCCTTTTCACGCATTCATCCCAAGTATAAAACGCCTTCCTTCGCAACTGTTGTAGTGGGTTTTGTGGTAGCTGTGCCTGCCTTGTTTATGAACCTTACCATGGTTACCGACCTTTGCAGCATAGGAACCCTGTTTGCCTTTGTGCTGGTTTGTGCCGGAGTATTAAAAATGGGCATGGATAAAAATGCACCCAGAGGAAAATTCAAAACGCCCTATATCAATTCCCGTTTTATCATGCCCCTGCTTTTCGCCCTCGGGGTTTGGATATCACTTTTCTATTTCAAAGAGGATACGCTTTCTTTTCTCACCAATAAGCCAAAGCATTTCGATGCTTCCACTTTTGTTACTTCCCTGAGCCGGGAAGAAATTGCTCTGGTGAAAAATGAAATTGCCCTCGCTGACTCCGCCGGACTGGCCGGTGTGGATGGTGATGCCGCTGCTTACCTGGGCGAAATGAAAGAAAAGGATTATAAAGCCCTTCTCGACAGACTACCCCTCGAAGAAGGAAAGAAAATTGAATCCGGCTGGGATAATTTCCGACATAAAATTCCCATGTGGATATTTCTTATCATTCTCGTAGGCTTAGTCATTTCCTCCGTGGTTCACAAACACAGTCTTATTCCTATGCTTGGCCTGGTTTCCTGTCTGTATATGATGGCGGAACTCGGACTTTCAAACTGGATTGGTTTTGGAATCTGGCTGGCGGTAGGATTGGTAATTTACTTTTTGTATGGAAATCGTAACAGTTTGTTAGGAAAGAAAAAATGAGCAAGGGAATTGTTTTTATTACCGGTGCCAGTGCCGGGTTTGGAAAAGAAACGGCCATCAAGTTTTCAGCTGCAGGTTATTCCGTTATTCTGTGTGCCCGTCGCAGCGAAAAACTGGAAATTCTTAAAATGGAATTAGAAGGAAAAGGCGGAAGTGCGCTGGTTCTTACCCTGGATGTAAGAAATAAAGAATCGGTTTTTTCGGCCATTGCATCGCTTCCCGAATCCTGGAAAAATATAGACATTTTGGTTAATAATGCAGGACTCGCTTCCGGATTGGCTCCCATTGACAAAGGCGATACCGATGACTGGGATAAAATGATTGATACCAATGTAAAGGGATTGCTTTACCTCACCCGTGCCGTTTCACCCGGCATGATAGAAAGAGGAGGGGGTCATATTATTAATGTAGGATCCATTGCCGGAAAAGAAGTGTATCCCAACGGGAATGTGTATTGCGGCACCAAACACGCCGTTGACGCCATTACGCGGGCAACCCGGATTGATCTGGTTCAATATGGCATTAGGGTATCGGGCATTTGTCCGGGTTTGGCATAAACCGAATTTTCCATTGTCCGCTTTAAAGGTGATAAAGAAAAAGCAGGAATGGTTTACAAGGGGCTCAAACCCTTAAGCGCCGAAGATATTGCCGAAACCATTTTCTGGGTCGCTACCCGTCCCGCCCATGTAAATATTCTGGATGTGGTGTTAACCCCCTCTGCTCAGGCCAACTCAACACTTGTAATCCGGAAAAACTAAGCCATGAATAGATTATTTTTTCGTTGTTTCCTCCCCGGTTTATTTTCAGTTCTGGTTTTTGCATCCTGCGGAAAGAAGGAAGCCGTGGGTCTGATCGTGCATAATGGAATAATTTACACCCTCGATTCTGCCTTTTCCCAGGTGCAGGCCTTTGCCGTTAAGGATGGTAAAATTGTGGGAACCGGGAGCAGCGAGGAGATGCTGAGCCGATTTTCCGCTAAGGAAAAATTCGATTGCAAAGGAGCGGTAGTGTATCCCGGCTTCATCGATGCGCATTGTCATTTTCTGAAATATGCCATTGGCCTGGAAAGGCTTGACCTGGTAGGTTGTAAATCATTTAAGGAAGTGTTGGACCGCCTGGTTTCGTATGTGCCGGGCAGCACCGAGGAATGGATTCAGGGCAGGGGATGGGACCAGAACTTATGGGAGAACAAATCATTTCCGGTAAAAAATGCCCTCGACAGTTTATTTCCAGATCGTCCCGTGGTTCTTACCCGTATCGACGGCCATGTGGCCCTTGTGAATTCAAAAGCATTAGCCTTGGCGGGCATCAATGAAAAGACCCGTATTTCGGGCGGGGAAATTTTCCTGGAGAAAGGAAAGCCAACGGGCATTCTGGTAGATAATGCGGTGGATTTAGTTACCTCAAAAATTCCCCAACCCGGTTATGAAACCTGGAAAAAAGTTTTGAGTCGTGCTCAGGAAAATTGTTTTGCAGCGGGATTAACCGGATTGGCAGAGGCGGGCCTGATGCGGGATGAAATAGAACTCATTGAAAAACTTCAGAGCGAAAGTATTCTCAAGATCAGGATATATGCCATGATTGCCGATTCCGCCCCCAACTTTGAGTATTATTTAAACCGGGGTCCTTATCAAACCGAGCGCCTGAATGTAAGGTCCTTTAAATTTTACGGCGATGGGGCGCTTGGTTCAAGAGGTGCCTGTCTGATAAAACCCTATAACGACCGCCCCGGGCATTACGGATTTTTACTTCGTTCAAAAGCATATTACGATGAGATGGGTCACAAGCTCGCGGCTGCGGGTTTTCAGATGAACACCCATTGCATTGGCGATTCTGCGGTAAGGCTGATGACGGATTTATACGGACATATACTGGGAAAAAACAACGATGCCCGCTGGCGCATAGAGCATTGCCAGGTGGTGCATCCGGAGGATTTAAAAAACTTCCGTGAGTTTGGTATCATTCCTTCCATTCAGCCCACGCATGCCACTTCCGATATGGAATGGGTTCCGGCCCGTTTGGGAAATGAAAGGACTTTAACTTCGTATGCGTATAAAGAATTGCTGGGTGCTGCAGGCAGGGTAGCTTTGGGAACCGATTTTCCGGTGGAGCGGATTTATCCTCTGGAAACTTTTTATGCTGCGGTATTCCGGAAAACCACGGGTGGAAATCCTCCCGGAGGATTTCAGCCAGGGAATGCACTCAGCAGGGAGGAGGCATTGAAGGGAATTACCATTTGGGCGGCTTATGCAAATTTTGAGGAAAAGGTAAAAGGTTCATTGGAGCAGGGGAAATGGGCAGACTTTGTGGTTTTAGACAAAGATTTAATGAGTGCCGGGGAGGAGGAAATTTTGAAGGCCCGGATATTGTACACTTACCTGAACGGAGAATTGGTTTACGGGCAATGAGGAAATTATTTGTTTTATTTTTTTTAGGATTGGGGTTGACGGGGTTAGATGCGCAAACCCTTGGAGGAGATGTTATAGTTCCGCCCAAGGATATTATTTTCAGAACCCGTTTGGGTTTAATGCCCACGCTGATTTTTTATAAGAATCAGAAAGAGTACACGGCCAATACCCGTCCGGGTCAGGGTTTGGGATTATCCTTGCGGGGGGAGATAACTTTTAAGAAGAGGGACAGGTTAAAGTTGATGATGGGAGCCGATTATCTGGCACAGAAGATGAATTTCGACAGTTATTACAATCCATATTTTTACGATTTAAATTTCAAGTATCACCACCGGCTTATCATTCATCAATTGGTAATACCGTTTTTGTTAAAGCGGAGTTTTGGTGATGAGGACAATCAGATAAACATATTTTACATTCAGGGGGGCTGGGCTTTTCGGGCCTTGATGGGGGCACATGTAAAGGTAACGGACAAGGAGCAGGATGCGGTGGAGTGGAGGGGTTTTTCGGATTTATCGCTGGAGCATAATTTTATTTTAGATGGCGGGGGAGGCAGTTTTATGGGTGGCTTTGGCATAGAGCACAAGACCAGTCAGGATTTCCGCAAGTCGGTATTTTTTGAAGTTCAGTTACGTCATCATCTGAGCCGTGTTTATTACACCGGCAACAATTTGTCCAACAAAATCAAGTTTAAAGACACCCACCTTATGTTTACGATAGGGAAGGAGTTTTGATGTTGGGGGGCTGACGCTCGCTTCGCTTCGGTTAGGTTTCGCGTTTTTTTCTTTGTTTTATTGTGCTCAAACTCCCGAATGCATAATAATCCTGGGCGCTCAGCAAGTCTGCCATGAAGTTTCAATTACCCCGTTCGAGCCTACATCAATCGGCTTCCTTTGATCGGAAACTACGGCTAAAACATTGCCCAAATGATTACTCATTTCATAGGATCTGTGTCCACAACTGTCGGTAAAAAACTGGGTGGGAGCGGTGGCGGTACTCATGTCAAGCTTGTTGTTTAACATTCCAACTCTGGCGCTATTGCATGGTTATTAATGATATCCCTTGAAAAACAAAACATCCACCTAATACTGAAACCCCAGCTTTGAACCCTTACCCTTTGTTTCGGGTATGATAAACTCATCTACATCATCGTAGGTAAGGGTTCCTAATACCTCCGGCGTGCGCTGAGCAGCCTCCAAAGTGGCCATCCTCAAATGCTGCTTCTTTACACCGGCACCTATCACCTGTCGCACAACCCGCGCATTACCAAAGTGCTTGTCGCGGTTCTCATACAAGGCCGAAAAATAATTTTCCAAATGCTCCCTTGCCGCAGGATCTGGCTGTAACCTTTCCCTCGATAACATACTCAAAGCTATTCGCATCATGTCTTCCGGTACATAATCCTCGAAATGAAAGGTTCGGTCAAAACGCGATTTTAAGCCGGGGTTCGATTCAATAAACTCCTGCATGTTCTGCGTATATCCTGCCACTATCACCCCAAACTGACCCCGGTTGTCCTCCATCCTTTTTAATATTACCTGGATGGCCTCCTGCCCGAAATCGTTCGACGATGACCGCGAGGGACTCAAACCATAAGCCTCGTCAATAAATAAAATGCCACCCATGGCATCGTTAATGCGCTCCGAAGTTTTTATGGCAGTCTGACCTACATAACCCGCTACCAATCCCTCCCGGTCTACTTCCACCAAATGACCCCGCTCCAGAATGCCCAACCCCCGGTAAATTTTTGCAATGATCCTCGCTACCGTTGTTTTTCCGGTACCGGGATTTCCGGTAAACACACTGTGCAATGAAAATTTATTCAATATGTCACGACCGGTCTCCTGATAAAAGCGTACCAGCTTCACCAACTCATTTATTTCTTCCTTAATTCCGGTTAAACCTACCAGTTCATTCAATTCGTCAAGGCTGTCCTTCAAAGCCCGCTCGTCAATCTTTAATTTTAGTTCTTTTTTGCCCTTGCCGGCAAATACCTGGTGGATGTCGTTGGGAAGGAGTAAACTCAATTCCTCCGGTGCCAGACTGTTTAAATCGGGATGGGCCATCAAACGAATGCCCATGTTCATCTTGGCCTCGGTAATAACCGCATTGGCAAAACGGGCATTTCCGAATGTTTTGTCCCGCGAACGGTAGGCTTCGGTAAAATATTGTTTCAGTATCTCCCGGCATTCTTCATTTAAACTCAAATGGTTTTTTACAGCCGCCGAATCGGCAATGGAAACCAACTCCTCCGGTAAATAGTCAGGGAAATGATAATAATACGATATCCGGCTCCGAATGCCCGGATTTGAAGCCGTGAAGTTTTCCATTTCCTTGGGATAACCTGCGTACATTATGGCAATGTCTCCCTTCCCGTCGCTCATTTCCTTTAATAATATCTCGATTACCTCTTTCCCGAAATCATTGCTGTCGTCTTTGCCGCGTGTAAGCGCATAGGCCTCATCCACAAATAATATTCCACCGCGGGCCTCCTCAATTACTTTTTTAACACGGGGCGCCGTCTGACCAATATACTGTGCAACAAGGTCGGAGCGGTCAACTTCCTTTACATGTCCCTTTGATAACAAGCCCATAGACTTATAAATTTTGCCAAGCAACCTCACCACCGTTGTTTTTCCCGTGCCGGGATTTCCGGTAAACACGCTGTGCAGGGAAATTTTTGAATTGTCCTCGAATCCTTTTTCCTTCCTGATTTTTATAAAGTTCAGGTAATTGATGTTTTTCCTGATTTCGGTTTTTATTTCCTCCAGGCCGGTTAAGCTGTCGAGCTCCTTCAGGGCATCTTCCAGACTGGCGGGTTCACTGGCAGTATTGGCGGCCGGCTTTGAAGTTTTAGCGGCACCTGCTTCCAGGGCCTGATCCAGCGTGAAAATTATTTCAGGGTCGCCCTCGGTAAACTGATCTTCAGTCGTGGTAAACGGAACTATGGCAATCAGGGTGTCCATAAATACCAGTTCCACCGTGTACTTTTCGTCTTTCCAGATGCCGGGAGTGGCACGACCCCATCCTGCATGAAAGGTTACTATCTGGTCCTGCGATCCCTTTTTTACATAGTTAACACGACTGTCTTGCCCCTTGGGCTGTCGCGCATCATCGAAAAAGTTGAAAAACACTTCGCAGAAATAATCCTTTTCGGTTTTTACCCTGATGTTCAGTTCTACCCAAATGTATTTGGAGTCTTTCCGGGAAAACTCTTTTAAATATTTTTTGCTGGTGTTTTTGTTTTCGTTCTCATCGCCCTCATACATCCTTACCGAATCAATTTCAAAATAAGGGTTGCTGTCTTTGGTAACCCGGCCCACTTCTTCCACATAAAATTTCCTGCTGCCAACCAGCTCATTGTCTATATAGGCTTCCCATAAATAATCTCCCCTTTTCCAAAAGGTTCCCAAAGTAGCATTGCCCCAGCCATCGCGGAGGTACACAATATTTTCGTCGGTTTTTATGATTCTTTTGGTTTCCAGGGAGCAAAGCTCGGTTCTTTTTTCACCGTCCAGGGAAAAGCACTTTAAAAGGGCATTTACTTCCCATTCTTCTTCATCGAATAATTTATTGAAGAAGCTGAATTCAACCCGGATGTAATCGGTTTCCTCGCGGTCGTATACGGTGCGGTACTTTTTGGTGCTTTCTGCCATCCACTCATCGGAACCGTAAACTTTCAGGTCGCGGAACTTGTAATTTTTAAAGGCTTTTTCTGACACAGGAAATGGTTTTTTCGGTTTGGGAAAAAGGAAAACCTAAAATAAGAAAAATGGGTTTATTGCAAAAGAATTTTACAGCCCCGGGGCAATAAAACCTTTAAAATTTCCACCTGAGCCGGGTCAACAGGATTTCCACGCAGATCCAGGGTCTTTAAATTGGTAAGAAAGCAGATCTCATCCGGAAAACGGCTTATGTTATTCCCCCTTAAGGAGAGGTATTCCAGTTGGTTGAGGTAGCAAACTTCACGCGGAAAAGCCTGTATCCGGTTCATGTCCAGTTCCAGAATTTTTAATTTTTTCAGTTTTCCAATACAGCCGGGAATGTGACTGAACCGGCAATTGATGAGGGTGAGATTTTCAAGCTGGCTCAGCTTCCCGAAGTTGTCGGGCAGTGAATCCAAATTTACCTGATACAGTAATATATCCTTCAATGCACTCAAATATGCAATGCTGGATGGGAGCCGGAATGTGTCGCTGGAATTTTGCTGAATGTTCAGCATTTTTAATTTGGAAAGGTAGGCGATGTCGGAAGGAAGTGAGTCGAATTTGCATTGGTTTAATTCGAGATACATCAGGGTTTGCCAGTTTTCTATGCCACGGGGAAGTGATTTAAGTGGATTGTTCCGGGATGAGAAAAAGATAAGTGAGTTGAGTTGTGAAAAAGCCTCGGGCAAAGCTTCGCATCCGTTAGATTCCATTTTAAGAACCTGTAATTTGGATATAGCGGCAATTTTCTGGTCTATTTTATGGGTATCAGCCAGGGCTCCCTCCAGATGCAGTTTGTAGCAGGCACTCCCGGCTTTGTAAGCCGTCTTAAGATCGGAATAAACGGGGGTTCCCACCGGACCCAAAAGGGAAAAGGGAGAACGGAAAATGTCCTGGGCATGGGAAAATCCTGAAAGGAAAAATACAATCAGAAAAAGCAGGGCAGGGGTCTTTCTCATTAAAATCCTATTACAATTCCTCCTCTGATAATGGGATTTGGATATGGATAAAACGGGTCGTCATGCACATTCCACAAGGCGGTAAGAACCAGGGCTGAACTTCCCCCCAGTCGCTGGCTGATGCCTCCTCCCAATAAAATACCGGTGGTGTTAATCCGGTCGCGGGTGAAGGGCGAAAATTGTCCGTTGAGCCATTCGTATTCGGCATGGCCGAACAGAAACTCAATGGGATAATAGCGGGCAAAGGTGCGGGCTCCGTAAATATGTGTTTTGAAGGTGCTTTGGGAATGCCGGAAGGCATAATACATATAGGTGCCTCCCACGCCGTAAATAAATTTGTCGGTTATTTTGTAGCCGATAATGGGGCTTATGTCAACCACGGTGATGGTTCCAAACGAGGCCCCAAGGTTCCCACCGGTAACAATACGGTCTTTCGACCAAAATTGCGATTTTGCCTTTGGCTTCGGGTGCCGGGGTTCCTGATCCTGGGCAAATACAGGGGTATTTAGCACCAGAAAAAGGACGAGGCTCCGAATGAGAATTTTCATGCGTTCTAATTTAGGAAAAAACTTCTTCCCTTTCATACAACCGCAAATCCTGTGCCCATTTGTAATTTCTTATTTTTGTATTTATGAACATTGTTATTTCCGGCGCTTCTTCAGGCATTGGCTTCCATACGGCACTGGAACTGGCCCGTAGGGGTCATCATGTGCTGGCTTTTTCCCGATCTGCCGTAAAGCTGGAAAAGCTAAAAGCGCTTTCTTCTAATCGTGGGAACCCCGGAAAAATTACGGTGCTCCCCTTCGATCTTGCCTACGGCGATATTCCCGGTTTCGTGGAAAATGCCATCAAACCGGTGTTTGAAAGGGTGGATGTGTTGATTAATAATGCCGGAAGTCTGATCAATAAACCTTTTGCAGAGACCAGTGACGCTGAACTCGAAAAGGTTTTCAGGGTTAATTTTATGGGTGTTTTTTCCCTTATCCGTTCCCTTTTGCCACTTATGGAAGGGGGTCGCATAGCCCAGGAGGGAAATACTATTTCTGCCGCGGCCGGTGAGGTAATGGGACAACGACTGGGAGCTGCTGTAAAGGTATCGGGTCAATACCTGAGCTCCATTATTAATATCGGCAGCATAGGGGGAATTTCCGGTTCCCAGAAATTTCCGGGTTTGTCGGCCTATTCTTCTTCGAAAGGTGCGCTTTCCATTCTTTCGGAAGTGCTGGCTGTTGAACTTGAGGAAAAGGGAATTTCTGTGAATTGCCTGGCCTTGGGAGCCGTTCAGACTGAGATGTTACAGGAAGCTTTTCCCGGTTATCAGGCAAAGCAATCGCCGGAAATCATGGGCGATTTTATTGCTGATTTTGTGGAAAAAGGAAGCCGGGTGTTTAATGGTAAAACAATCCCGGTCTCCGTTTCAAATCCCTAATCAGGCAGGTTGCAATGCCCCGCTGCCTTTTTTACTCTTTACTTTTCCCATCATCTCAACAAACTGATCGAACAGGTAGCGCGAGTCGTGCGGACCGGGAGCGGCTTCGGGATGGTATTGAACCGAAAATACCGGCTTTGCCTTAAACCTGAGTCCCTCTAATGTTCCGTCGTTCAGATTGAGGTGTGTGGCTTCAATCTCCTTCACCTTACCCACATCCTCCAGTTTTACCCCGAAGCCGTGGTTCTGAGAGGTGATTTCAGATTTGCCATTCAGCATATTTTTCACGGGATGGTTGATGCCCCGGTGCCCGTTATGCATTTTAAAGGTTCTTATGCCCTGTGTTTCGGCAATGATCTGATGTCCGAGACAAATTCCGAAAACCGGAGTTCCTGATTCTATTAGAGCTTTTACCGTTGCAATCTGATCTTTCATTACCGAGGGGTCGCCGGGACCGTTGGAAATCATGAATCCATCGGGTTTCCATTTCAGCATTTCGGCGGCGGGGGTGTCGTGTGGGAACACCTGGCAGTAGCAATCGCGTTCGGCCAGGCAGCGCACAATATTCAGCTTTACGCCGAGGTCGAGCACGGCTACTTTATATTTTGCGTCCGGACTACCCATGAAATAGGGTTTTTTAGTGGAAACCCGTGAGCTTAGCTCAAGGCCCACCATGGATGGGATTTTCTTTAATTCCTTGGCCAGTTCTTCGGGCGATAGCAGTGTAGTGCTGATGATGCCGTTCATGGCACCCTTGTCTCTGATATGTCTTACCAGGGCCCTTGTGTCGATACCTTCAATGGCCAGCATATTGTTCTTCCTAAAGTACTCGAGTATGTCGGATTCAGCACCTTCGCGGGAATATTTTACGTTAAAGGAGCGGCAAACCAGACCGGCAATTTTAACCGAGTCGGATTCGTTTTCATTTGGGTGTATTCCGTAGTTTCCGATGTGTACATGAGTCATTACCATGAGCTGTCCGGTGTAGGAGGGGTCGGTAAAAATCTCCTGGTAGCAGGTCATCCCGGTATTAAAACAGATTTCTCCTCCGGAGGTTCCTTCCAGGCCGGGTATGGCTTTTCCATGAAACACGGTTCCGTCTTCGAGCAGAAGGATGGCGGGCAATTGGGTCTTGAATTTGGCTGTCTGTGGCATTCTTTTCCTTTTTTTGGTTTTTTTATTTAAAAAAAAAGGGATGAAGCAAAAATACTTCATCCCTCTGTCCCTTTCGGGGGGTAATACTTAACAAATTATTCACTTTTCGCATCATCCGCTGCACTCTCTGTGTTTTCGGTTTTAGCTTTAGTTGTGCTTGTTTTCTTTTTTCCACGACCTCTGCGGGTGGTCTTTTTGGCGGCATCGCCGGCCTCACCCTTAACGGACTTAAAGATTTCGTTGAAATCAACCAGTTCAATCATCGCCATCTCGGCACGGTCGCCGGGGCGTGATCCCAGTTTAATGATGCGGGTATACCCACCGTTGCGTTCGGCTACTTTTCCGGAAATGTCGCGGAAAAGGATGGATACGGCATCCTTATTCTGAAGGTGGCTGAAAACAACCCTGCGTGAGTGCGTGGTGTCGTTTTTGCTTTTTGTAATCAGGGGTTCTACATACATCCTGAGTGCTTTGGCTTTGGCCAAAGTGGTATTTATCCTTTTGTGGAGGATCAGGGAGCTTGCCAGGTTAGACAACAATGCATCGCGGTGCCCTTTTTTCCGGCCCAGATGGTTGTCTTTGTTGTTGTGCCTCATTTTTTGTTCTTTCTAATTTTTTCGTTCTTACTCTTTATCCAGCTTATACTTGGCAAGGTTCATTCCGAAGTGAAGGCCTTTTGCATGTACCAGGTCTTCCAGCTCCGTGAGCGACTTTTTGCCAAAGTTACGGAATTTTAAGAGATCATTTTTATTGTAGCTTACAAGATCTGCAAGTGTTTCAACATCAGCTGCCTTCAGGCAGTTGAGTGCCCGAACGCTGAGGTCAAGGTCTACCAGCTTGGTTTTCAGGAGCTGACGCATGTGCAGTGATGTTTCATCGAATTCTTCGGTGGCGCTGCGCTCCTCGGAATCGAGGGTAATTTTTTCATCGCTGAACAACATAAAGTGGTGAATCAGGATTTTGGCAGCTTCCTTCAGTGAATCTTTCGGATGAACGGAACCATCGGTGGTAATGTGTACGATTAGTTTTTCGTAATCGGTTTTTTGTTCCACACGGTAGTTCTCGATGCTGTATTTTACGTTTTTGATGGGCGTGTAAATGGCGTCGATGGCAACAAATCCCATGGCAGAGCTTCCGGGTTTGTTTTCTTCGGCAGGAACATATCCGCGACCTTTGGAAATAATAACCTCAATTTTCAACTTCACATTGGGCTCCATGTTACAGATAACATGATCGGGGTTCAAAACCTGAAAAGAAGAAGTGAACTTGCCGATATCTCCGGCAGTAAACTGCGATTTTCCGGAAACCACTACCACAACTCTTTCGTGTTCGGTGGTAACGATTTGTCTTTTAAAACGAACCTGCTTCAGATTCAGAATAACTTCGGTCATGTCCTCGGTTACTCCCTTAATGGTAGAAAATTCGTGCTCTACGCCTTCAATTTTAACGGCGGTAATGGCATATCCTTCAAGTGAAGAAAGGAGTACGCGGCGGATGGCGTTTCCAACGGTAATTCCATAACCGGGTTCGAGGGGACGAAATTCAAAATGTCCTTCCGTGTCGGTGGAATTAACCATGATAACTTTATCAGGTTTAATGAAATCAAGTATTGCCATATTTGGGTGTTTTTATTTTTTGTTTTTAAAGAGCCAATATTACTTAGAGTACAATTCAACGATGAGTTGTTCCTTGATGTTTTCGGGGATCTGTGCGCGGAGCGGAACCGACACAAATTTTCCGGAAAGCGTTCCCTTGTCGAATTCAATCCAGGGGTAAGCGTTATGACTTCCGTGAACTGCATTTTGAATTACTTCCATGGATTTGGAGCGTTCCCGAACGGCCACTTCATCACCGGGTTTTACGGTGTAGGAAGGAATGTTGATTACGTTTCCATTAACGGTAATGTGGCGATGACCTACCAGCTGGCGTGCGCCGTCGCGGGTAGGGGCAATGCCCATGCGGTAAACCACGTTGTCGAGACGCGATTCAAGCAGTTGAAGCAATACTTCCCCGGTGATACCCTTTTTGCGGGAAGCACGGTCGAAAGTAACGGCAAACTGGCGCTCCAGAATACCATATGTATATTTTGCCTTTTGTTTTTCCTGCAACTGAACAGCGTATTCCGATTGCTTGGCACGTTTTTTTGCCATCCCGTGCATTCCGGGAGGATAGTTTTTCTTTTCCAGCGCTTTGTCGGGCCCGAAGATGGGCTCCTTGAATTTTCTTGCGATTTTGGACTTGGGTCCTTTATATCTAGCCATTTCTATTTGTTTCCTTTAGGATTAAACTCTTCTTTTCTTGGGCGGACGGCAGCCATTGTGCGGAATGGGTGTCTGATCCACGATTTCGGTAATTTCAATACCTGCTGCAGCCAGGTTACGGATCGCACTTTCGCGACCGGCGCCGGGGCCTTTAACAAATACTTTTACCTTTCTTAGCCCTGCATCAAATGCGGCCTTACCACAATCGCTGGCAGCAAGCTGGGCAGCATACGGGGTGTTCTTTTTAGAACCCCGGAAGCCCATCTTACCGGCACTCGACCAGGCAATAACCTGTCCGTTAAGGTTGGTAAGTGAAATGATGATGTTGTTGAAAGTGGCATTGATGTGGGCCTGTCCTACAGCGTCCACTTTCACCACTCTTTTTTTGGCTTTCGCCGCTTTGGCGGCCTTTTCTGATTCCTGTTTTGCCATTCTGTTGTTTACTTTGATCCGGCCCCTAAGGCCTTCGGGTTTACTTGGTTACTTTCTTCTTGTTTGCAACTGTCTTTTTCTTTCCTTTCCGCGTACGGGCATTGGTACGGGTGCGCTGTCCGCGCACGGGTAATCCCTGACGGTGACGGCCACCCCGGTAAGTTCCAACGTCAACCAAACGCTTAATGTTAAGCTGAACTTCAGAACGCAACGCTCCTTCAACCCTGAACTTATCAGTAATAATAGCTCTGATCTTAGTTACTTCTTCGTCGTTCCAGTCGTTCACCTTTTTGTCGGGGTTCACACCGGCCTCTTTCAAAATTTTACGGGCCGAGCTTCTGCCCAGACCAAAAATGTAGGTAAGGCCAATTTCGCCTCTTTTGTTTTTTGGTAAATCGATACCAGCAATCCTTGCCATGTTAGCTTGTTGTTTTTATGCGTTGAATTATTTCTGACGCTGTTTAAACTTTGGGTTTTTCTTGTTAATGATATAAAGCCGCCCTTTCCTGCGTACTATTTTGCAGTCGGCACTTCTTTTCTTAATGGAGCTTCTGACTTTCATTTTCTGTTCGGTTATTTATATCTGAATATAATTCTTCCTTTGGTCAAATCATAGGGCGACATCTCCACGCGCACCTTATCGCCGGGAAGTATCCGGATGTAATGCATGCGCATCTTGCCTGAAATGTGGGCGGTTATAATATGCCCGTTTTCCAGCTCAACACGAAACATGGCATTCGATAATGCTTCCGTGATGGTTCCGTCCTGCTCTATGTTTGGCTGTTTTGCCATTTATTTCTTATGCAATTTTTAAATTTCTTTTTCTGAGCACTTTTTCTATTTCCTCAAAGCTTGATAAAATATCGGCTTTGTTTTTCCTTACGGCCACCGTGTGCTCAAAGTGGGCGGAAGGTTTTTTGTCGGCGGTGGAAATGGTCCAGCCGTCGTTCCATTGTTTAACGCTTTTGGTTCCCAGGTTTATCATCGGCTCAATGGCTATTACCATGCCTTCTTTCAACTGAACTCCCGATCCCCGTTTTCCGTAATTGGGTACTTCGGGTTCTTCGTGAAGTTCTCTTCCCACTCCATGCCCCACAAGCTCCCTTACTACTCCAAATCCGAACTGCTCTACATGCGATTGAATGGCGTTTCCGATATCTCCGGTTCGTTTTCCGTCTACCGCCATTTCAATGCCCAGGTAAAGCGCTTCCCGGGTGCGGGTGAGTAAATCTGCTGTTTCCTCTGCCACTTCCCCCACCATAAAGGTGTAGGCTGAGTCACCGAAGAAGCCGTTCATAATTACTCCGCAATCCACGGAGATAATATCACCCTCTTTCAATTCCTGCTTTCCCGGAATTCCGTGCACAATCTGGTCGTTTGGCGATATGCAAAGGGTTCCCGGAAATCCGTGGTATCCTTTGAAAGCCGGAACGCCGCCATGGTCACGGATAAATTCTTCGGCCCTTTCATCCAGTTTCAGGGTTGTAATACCCGGATCGATGAGGCCGGCGATTTCCGCAAGCGTTTTTCCAACAAGTAAAGAACTAATCCTGATCAGCTCTATTTCTTCATCTGTTTTCAGATAAAGTTTTTTTCCCATTTCACTACATCGTTGTGGCCGAGGTCATACCAACCGACGAACGGCCTTTAATCCTTCCCGACTTCATCAGCCCATCGTAATGGCGCATCAGAAGATAACTTTCAACCTGCTGCAATGTATCCAGCACCACCCCTACAAGAATGAGCAACGAGGTGCCCCCGTAAAAACGCGAGAATCCGGTACTCACACCCAGCCACAATTCGGCAATCGCAGGCAAAATGGCCACGAACGCCAGAAACATAGAGCCGGGTAGGGTGATTTTAGACATTACTTCATCAATATACTCAGCGGTTTTCTTACCCGGTTTAATACCCGGAATAAATCCACCGTTGCGTTTCATCTCTTCGGCCATCTGGGTGGGATTTACCATGATGGCGGTATAGAAATAGGTAAATACGATAATCAATACCGAGAAAGTAAAGTTGTATATGAACCCGGTATGGTTGGCAAAGGTGAGTACGAACCAATTGGCATCCTGGGTGGTGAACCCTGCAAACGTTATGGGGATGAACATTATGGCCTGGGCAAAAATGATAGGCATTACTCCCGCTGCATTTACTTTCAGGGGAATGTAGTTTCTTACGCCACCGTATTGCTTGTTTCCGACAATCTTTTTCGCAAACTGAACGGGTATTTTCCGGGTTCCCTGCACCAGCAGTATCGAAAGAATTACCACGAGCAGTAAAACCACCAACTCTACCAGAATCATGATCAAACCACCTCCTTTATTCATACGGGTGGCAAACTCCGTGATCCCTGCAAAGGGCAGATCGGCAATGATACCAATCATAATGAGCAGCGATATACCGTTACCTAAACCTTTGTCGGTGATTCGTTCTCCAAGCCACATGATGAACATGGTTCCGGCCACCAGAATAATGGTAGTGGAGGTGAGCCACATTACCGAATCTTCCATACGGGCATTGGATGGAATTTGCGAAGCAATATATCCGGGTGCCTGGAAAAGGGTAATAAGTACGGTCAGGAACCGGGTATACTGATTAATTTTCTTTCTTCCGCTTTCACCTTCCTTCTGAAGTTTTTGGAAATAGGGGAGGGCCATCGTAAGCAGCTGGATAACGATAGAGGCAGAAATGTAAGGCATGATGCCCAGGGCAAAAATGGAGGCTTTTTCAAATGCACCTCCGGTAAACATATTAATGATGCTTACCAGACCTCCGGCATCCTGGCGGATATTGGCCAGCATATCGGAATCTACTCCGGGCAGAATGATGAAGGTTCCAAGACGGTAAACCAAAAGAAATAACAGGGTGTTTGTAATACGAACCCTGAGATCTTCAATCGACCATATGTCCCTCAGCTTATTAAAAAAACTTTTCATATCGTTTTATTCAGGCAATGTTACTTGCCGATTAATTCGGTTTTTCCTCCTTTGTCTTCAATGGCTTTTTTTGCCGTGCCGGAAAAGGCATGCGCCTTTACTTCCAGTTTGGATTTTACTTCGCCGCGACCCAGGATCTTGATCAGATCTTTCTTTCTGGCCAATCCGTTTTCAATCAAAACCTCGGGCGTGATGGCCGTAAGTTTTTTGGCTTCGGAAAGTTTCTGGATTACATCCAGATTAATACCGTTGTATTCAACGCGGAAAGGGTTTTTAAATCCGAACTTCGGAATTCTACGCTGCAAAGGCATCTGGCCTCCTTCGTGTCCGAACTTGGCGGAAAAACCGGAGCGTGATTGTGCTCCTTTGTGTCCGCGTGCGGATGTGCCGCCTTTGCCCGAACCTTGTCCGCGGCCGAGTCTTTTCTTTTGATTTTTTGTGCTGCCCTTGGCAGGTCTAAGTGTGCTCAGTTTCATGGTCATCCTCGCTTAATTACTTTTGTATTTCAACCAGATGTTGAACTTTTTTTACCATTCCAAGAACCTGGGGAGTAGCTTCAATTTCCACTACCTGGTTCAGTTTTTTAAAACCCAGGGCTTCGATGGTGCGTTTTTGCCTCACCGGCCGGTCGATCCCGCTTTTTACAAGCTTTAGTTTAATCTTCGCCATGGTATTTATTTTATCCGTTATAAACTTGTTCAATGGAAACGCCTCTGTGCCGTGCTACGGTATAGGCATCGCGCAATTTGGTCAGGGCATCGATGGTGGCTTTTACCACGTTGTGCGGGTTGGAAGAACCCTGCGACTTGGCAAGTACATCCGTAACCCCTACCGATTCAAGTACTGAGCGCATGGCACCACCGGCGATTACTCCGGTTCCGTGCGAAGCAGGCTTCAGATAAATCCGCGATCCGCCGAATTTGCCATATTGGGCGTGAGGGATGGTGCCTTTAAAAATGGGAACCTTAATCAGGTTCTTCTTGGCATCTTCAATACCCTTGGTGATGGCATCGGTTACTTCCTTTGCTTTTCCCAAACCGTAACCTACAACACCTTTTTCGTTTCCAACCACAACAATGGCTGAAAAGCTGAATGTTCTTCCGCCCTTGGTTACTTTGGTTACGCGTTGAACTCCGACCAATTTGTCTTTGAGTTCAATTTCACTTGATTTTACCCTTTTAATATTGCTTGATTTCTCCATGTTATAATGAGTTCAGTATTTAAAATTTAAGGCCTGCTTCGCGTGCTGCATCGGCAAGCGCTTTAACGCGACCGTGATACAGGTATCCGTTCCGGTCGAAACGAACGGTGGATATTCCTTTGGAAATCGCAATTTCTGCAATTGCCTTTCCCACTTTTTTCGCCTGTTCGGTTTTGTTTTCCTTGCCGGCTTTTTGGTTTTTTTTGAATGAGCCTGCAGCGCAGATGGTTTTTCCCTGAAGGTCATCAACCAACTGGGCGTATATCTGTTTGTTGCTGCGGAATACAGTAAGCCGGGGTGACTGTGCATCGCCGCTTACAACTTTCCGGATTCTCATCTTGATCCGGTTCCTTCTATATGATTTGGTAATTGCCATTGTTATAATTTTTTCAGGTTAATTATTTACCTGCCGCTTTTCCGGCTTTTCTGCGTAATACTTCATTGGTAAACTTGATACCTTTTCCTTTGTATGGTTCAGGCTTTCTGAGGGAACGGATTTTTGCCGCCACCAGTCCGATAAGTTGTTTGTCGGCACATTCCATCAGAATGGTCGGGTTCTTACCTTTTTCCTGCATGGTGCTTACCTTAATTTCTTTGGGAAGTTCCATGGCCACGTTGTGCGAGTAACCCAGCGTAAGTTCCAGCAACTGACCCTTAACGGCAGCACGATATCCTACCCCTACCAGTTCCTGAGACGTTTTGTATCCTTCGGATACACCTACAACCATGTTCTGAATGAGTGAGCGGTACATGCCGTGCATGGCTTTGTGACGCTTTTGCTCGGTGGCTCTTTCAAGAACAAGTTCCTTATCGGCAATCTTAATTTTGATGGCGCTATCTACAGGCTGGGTTAGTGTACCAAGCTTTCCTTTCACCGTTACCAGGTTTTTGTCGGAGACCGAAATTTCTACTCCGGAAGGGATTTCTATAGGTTTTTTACCAATTCGTGACATTGCTTCTGGGTATTAATAAACGTAACACAATATTTCTCCACCCACATTTTCCTTGCGGGCTTCTTTATCGGTCATTACTCCCTTTGAAGTGGAGATAATGGCAATTCCCAGTCCGTTCAATACACGGGGCAGGGAAGTGGATCCGGTATATTTACGCAAGCCGGGCGATGAAATGCGCTGCAGTTTGCGAATAGCCGATTCACGGGTCTGGGGGTGGTATTTAAGGGCTATTTTAATATTGCCCTGGGGACCCACATTCTCAAATTTATAATTGAGGATGTACCCTTTTTCGTGAAGGATTTTAGTCATGGCCTTTTTCAGGTTGGAGGCGGGAATTTCTACCACCTGATGATTGGCTTTAATTGCATTCCTGAGACGGGTCAGGTAATCTGAAATTGGATCTGTCATTTTTTTGTTTTTAATATCTTATCCCGCGTACAGGATAATTATACTTAGTTTTTTTTACCAGCTGGCTTTAGTTACTCCGGGGATTTTTCCCATGAGGGCCATTTCACGGAACATGTTCCGGCAAAGGCCGAACTGACGGATATAACCTCTGGGCCTTCCGGTTAATTTGCAGCGGTTGCGCATTCTTACCGGAGATGAATTCCGGGGCAGTTTGCTCAGACCGATATAATCGCCGGCGGCTTTCAGCTCTTCTCTTTTCTTTTCGTATTTGGCAACAAGTTTGGCTCTTTTAACCTCCCTTGCTTTCATTGATTCTTTAGCCATTTATCTGCTTTGGTTTTATTATTTTTTTAAATTTTTGAAGGGCATTCCGAATTCACGTAGGAGTGCAAAAGCTTCTTCGTCGTTGTCGGCTGAGGTAACAAAAGTGATATCCATTCCCAGAATCTTGTTCACCTTATCGATGTTGATTTCAGGGAAAATAATCTGTTCGGTTACGCCCAGGGTATAGTTGCCGTTTCCGTCGAAACCTTTTTCGCTGATACCGCGGAAGTCACGGATACGTGGCAGGGCCGCAGAGATCAAACGATCGAGGAATTCGTACATCATGGTTCCGCGCAGGGTAACTTTAACACCGATGGGAACCCCTTTTCTCAGTTTGAAGTTCGAAATATCCTTTTTCGAAATGGTAGCAACGGCTTTCTGACCGGTAATGGCCGAAAGTTCCTGAATGGCACCATCGATTAATTTTTTGTCGGTAACCGCATCACCGATTCCCTGGTTGATACAGATTTTTTCAAGTTTGGGAACCTGCATGGGTGAGGAATATTGAAATTCCTGCTTCAATGCGGGCATTACCTTGTTCAGGTAATGATCTTTCAGTCTGGGTTTGATAACAGTTGTTGCCATTATTTAATTACCTCCTTTGACTTTTTGGAAATGCGAACCAGTTTTCCGGTTTTTTCATCCAGGGTTCTGCCTACGCGTGTTGGGTTTCCGGCAGCATCGAGTAATGCCAGGTTGGAAACATTCACGGGAGCTTCTTTTTTTACGATGCCGCCCTGAGGGTTTTTAGAGTTGGGTTTGGTGTGGCGGGAAACAAGGTTAATGCCTTCCACCAGTGCCGTGCCCTTCTTAAGGTCCATGAAAATCACTTTCCCTTTCTTTCCTTTATAGTTGCCGGAAAGAACCTGAACCTGATCGCCTTTTTTGATTTTATATTTTGGTTTCATTTTCTGGTTTGTTAAAAATTAAAGTACTTCCGGAGCCAGTGAAACAATCTTCATGTATTGTTTTTCCCGAAGTTCCCGTGCAACGGGACCGAAAATACGCGTGCCTCTGAGTTCGTCCTGGGCATTCAGCAATACAATAGCGTTATCATCGAAGCGGATATAGGATCCGTCGGCGCGTTTAATTTCTTTTTTGGTTCGTACCACCACAGCCTTGGAAATAGAACCTTTTTTTACGCCACCTGAAGGAAGGGCGTTCTTAATGGTAACTACAATGGTATCGCCAATGGAGGCATATCTCCTGCGGGTACCACCGAGTACGCGGATGCAAAGTGCTTCTTTCGCACCGCTGTTGTCGGCTACAACCAATCTGGATTCCTGCTGTATCATTTGTCTATGAGGATTTTAAAATATTATTTAGCTTTTTCCACAATTTCTACCAGGCGCCACCTTTTGTTTTTACTCAAAGGGCGTGTTTCCATGATGGTCACGGTATCACCAATGCCCGACTCATTTTTTTCATCGTGAGCCATAAACGTAGAGGTCCGTTTAACGAACTTTCCGTATTTGGGATGCTTTACCTTTCTTTCTACGGAAACAACAATGGTTTTATTCATTTTGTTGCTGGTAACGATTCCCGTTTTTTCTTTTCTTCTTTTCCTTTCCATGGATGTTATGCCTTGGTTTCTTGTTCTTTAATCTCTCTTGCCCTGAGTTCTGTTGCCAGGCGGGCAATGAATTTCCTGGCGTCTCTCAATTTGATCGGGTTATCGATCGGAGAAACGGAATGATTGGCGCTTAACCTGTCCAGGTTTTCTTTTTCCTGGATTAATTTATCTTTCAGGTCGCTGGTGGATAGATCCTTTATATCTTTTGCTTTCATAGCCTGTTATTAAGCAGTTTTTTCTTCAACATAATCTCTGCGCACGACAAACTTTACCGGAATGGGAAGTTTTTGTGCCGCCAGTCGAAGGGCTTCCTTGGCAACAGCCAATGGCACTCCTTCTGCTTCGATGAGCATTCTTCCGGGTTTCACAACGGCTACCCAGTATTCAGGGGCTCCTTTTCCTTTACCCATCCTCACCTCGGCCGGCTTTTTGGTAATTGGTTTATCCGGAAACACGCGAATCCATACTTGTCCCTCACGCTTCATGAAACGGGTAATAGCTACCCTGGCTGCTTCAATCTGACGTGCGGTTACCCAGGAGGTTTTGAGGGCCTTGATTCCGAAGGAACCGAAAGCAAGCTCAGCACCTCTCTTGGTGTTCCCTTTGGGAACCATCTTGTGCATTTTCCTGTACTTTGTTCGTTTGGGCTGTAACATTTTTAATCTATATTATCCGGTCAAACAATTAGTCTTTTTTCTTGCGTTGCTTGGAGAAACCGCCTTTAGGTTGTGTAGGGGCTTTTTTCTCGTTGGCATTTCCAATATTGGGCGATAAGTCGCGCTTTCCGAAAACTTCGCCACGGCAAATCCAGCACTTAACGCCAATGCGTCCGTATGTGGTATGGGCTTCAGCTACGGCATAATCGATATCGGCCCGGAAGGTGTGAAGAGGTACTCTTCCTTCCTTGTATTCTTCCATACGGGCAATCTCTGCACCTGCCAATCGTCCGGAAACACGAATCTTAATTCCTTCGGCACCCATACGCATGGTGCTGGCTACCGACATTTTCATGGCACGCTTGAAAGAAATTCTTCCTTCAATCTGACGGGCAATGCTATCGGCCACGAGACGGGCGTCGAGCTCAGGTCTTTTGATTTCAAAGATGTTGATCTGAACTTCTTTCTTGGTGAACTTCTTCAGCTCTTCCTTGATTTTGTCAACTTCCTTTCCGCCTTTACCAATGATAATTCCCGGCCGCGCAGTGTGGATGGTAAGCGTGGTAAGGGGTTTATTGGTTCCGGTTCTTTCGATTACAATTTTGGAAATGCTTCCCTTGGGAAGACGTGCCTTAATGTAATTGCGGATTTTTTCGTCCTCAACCAGTTTGTCGGAATAATTTCTTCCTCCAAACCAGTTGGAGTCCCATCCTTTAATTATTCCCAAACGATTCCCAATGGGGTTAGCTTTTTGTCCCATACTATTATTCTTTTTCTGAAGTTTCTACTGTGTCTACAAACAAGGTTACATGATTCGAGCGCTTCCGGATCCTGTGGGCTCTTCCCTGAGGAGCTGTGCGAAGGCGCTTTAAAATGAAGCCACCGTCGACCTGAATTTTTGTGATTACAAGGTTTCCGGTATCAGCACGGTTTCCTGATTTTGCTTCGTAGTTGGCAATGGCCGAGCTAAGAAGTTTTTCAAGACGGCCTGCGGCTTCTTTCTTGGTGAACTTTAAAATTCCCAGTGCTTTATGAACTTCCTGTCCGCGGATCAGATCGGCCACCAAACGCATTTTTGTAGGCGAAGTGGGGCAATTTCTGAGGATTGCGTAGTAGTTAGTTTTTCTTTTCTCTTTCAGCTTTTCAGCCATTTCTTTTTTTCTGGACGACATTTTCCCAAAAATTTAAATTAGTTAAGCGGCTCCTGATACCTTGTTTTTATTTCCTGAGTGGCCTCTGAAAACACGGGTGGGAGCGAATTCTCCCAATTTGTGTCCAACCATGTTTTCAGTAACATACACGGGAATAAATTTGTTGCCATTGTGCACGGCAAGAGTAAGTCCCACAAACTCGGGGGAAATTACCGACCGGCGCGACCAGGTTTTGATAACCTGTTTTTTGCCGGATGCCTGCATTTTGCTCACTTTATCCATAAGGTGAGCGTCGATGAATGGTCCTTTTTTAAGTGATCTAGCCATTTTTATTTATTTCTTTTCTTTTTTCTTTCCAGGATATAGCGGTTCGATGCTTTCTTCTTGTAGCGGGTTTTCAGGCCTTTTGCCTTCAGTCCTTTTCTTGACCTTGGGTGACCTCCGCTGGCCCTTCCTTCACCACCGCCCATTGGGTGATCAACCGGATTCATGGCCACACCTCTGTTGCGGGGCCTTCTTCCAAGCCATCTTCTGCGACCGGCTTTTCCGTGAACTTCAAGGTTGTTATCGGGGTTGGATACGGAACCAATAGTTGCCATGCAGGTGGTAAGAATCATGCGAAGTTCACCGGAAGGCATTCTCAGCACCGCGAATTTTCCTTCACGGGCAGTAAGCTGTGCATAAGAACCGGCACTGCGGGCAAGAACACCTCCCTGACCGGGACGCAGTTCAATGTTGTGAACCAGGGTTCCCAATGGAACATCCTTCAGGCTCATGCAGTTTCCAACATCCGGAGTTGCTTTACCCCCCGAAATGATGGTTTGTCCAACCTCAATTCCGGCAGGAGCAATGATGTATCGCTTTTCTCCATCTTTATAATGAACCAAAGCAATAAATGCCGAGCGGTTAGGGTCGTACTCAACGGTTTTAACAACACCGGGTATATCGAACTTGTTTCTTTTGAAGTCGATAACACGGTAGCGCTTTTTATGACCGCCGCCGATGTAGCGCATGGTCATTTTTCCGGAACTGTTTCTTCCGCCGCTTCTTTTGATCGGTTTCAATAAACTCTTTTCAGGGCTATCGGTAGTAAGCTCAGCATAGCTGTTGGCGAGCTTAAATCGGCTAGCGGGGGAAAGAGGTCTGAATTTTCGTAGTGCCATTTTCTATTCTGTTAGATACTGCTGAAAAAATCTATGGTTTCGCCCTTCTTCAGGGTAACAATTGCTTTTTTGTGCCTTTTAACGCGTCCGAAAACCACACCGCCGCGGGTGTTACGGGATTTGATTTTTCCGTTGGCGTTCATCGTGTTTACTGCGGTAACGTTTACACCGTAAGCCTTTTCAACCGCATTCTTAATCTGGATCTTGTTGGCTTTACTGTGCACGATAAAGGCATAGTTTCCGAGTTTTTCACTCAGGCCCGTCATTTTTTCGGTAATTACCGGTTTGATTAAAATCCCCATTTTATTTTTCGCTTAAAATGTTTTCGATAGTTTTTATGCTGCTTTCGGTCAACACCAGTGAGCTGGCATTCAGAATGTCGTAGGTGTTGAGGTCGTTGGCCATTACCACTTTGGTGCCTTTGATGTTGCGGCTGGAAAGCACCACGTTTTTACGCGATTCGTGAATAACTACCAGCGACTTTTTATTGTGCACTTCAAGGTTGCGCAGAATTTCCGCGTAGTTTTTTGTTTTGGGTGTATCCAGTTTTAGATCTTCCATGATATTGATGTCGTTTTCGCGGGCCTTATAAGACTGGGCCGATTTATTGGCCAGTTGCTTCACCTTTTGGTTAAGCTTGAAAGAGTAATCTTTGGGTCTTGGACCAAAAATCCGGCCTCCGCCGCGAAAGATTGGGTTTTTAATACTTCCTGCACGGGCACCGCCGGTTCCCTTCTGGCGCTTCAGCTTTTTGGTGCTGCCGGAAATTTCATTTCTTTCTTTGGATTTATGGGTTCCCTGACGCTGATTGGCCAGGTATTGCTTTACATCCAGGTAAATGGCGTGGTCGTTGGGTTCAATACCAAAAACTCCGGCATCAAGGGTTACCTTTTTGCTGGTTTTTTTACCGTCTGTTTTAAAAACACTTAATTCCATGGTATGGATAATTTATTCCAATTATTTTTCTACAAGTACAAAACTTCCTCTTGATCCGGCAATGGATCCTTTTACAACCAGCAGGTTTTTTTCAGGGAAAACCTTAACAACTTCCAGGTTGATGTTTTTTACCCTTTTGCCACCGGTTTGTCCGGCCATGCGCATTCCCTTACGCACACGGGCTGCGGTGGAAGCGGTTCCCAGAGAACCGGGTGCTCTTTCCCTGTCGTGCTGACCGTGGGTTTGTCCGCCAACTCCGGAAAATCCATGACGCTTAACAACGCCCTGGAATCCTTTTCCTTTGGAGGTTCCCACCACGTCAACGTATTCACCTTCCTTGAAAATTTCAACGGTTACCAGATCGCCGGGATTTTTGCTATCGGTAAAGCCTTTGAATTCGGCGAGTTTCCGCTTGGGGGTTGTGTTGACTTTCTTGAAGTGATTAAGCATAGCACGGGAGGTGTGCTTTTCTTTTTTCTCTCCAAAGGCCAATTGAACGGCTTCATAGCCATCCTTATCCTTGGTTTTTACCTGAGTAACAACACAGGGGCCGGCTTCAATGACGGTACAGGGAATGTATTTTCCCTCGGCATTAAAAATGCTGGTCATTCCGACTTTTTTTCCAATGATTCCTGACATTATATTATATCTTAAATAGGACAAATAAGGTTTAAACTACTTTAATATCAACATCCACACCGCTGGGAAGTTCCAGTTTGGAAAGTGCATCAACGGTTTTGCTGTTGGCATAAATATCCAGCAGCCTTTTGTAGGAGCAAAGCTGAAATTGTTCACGTGCCTTTTTATTTACGTGGGGCGAACGCAACACGGTGTAAATCCTTTTGTGTGTAGGAAGTGGAATAGGACCACTTACCACAGCGCCGGTTTGTTTTACCGTTTTTACGATTTTTTCGGCGGATTTATCCACCAGGTTGAAATCGTAGGATTTTAATTTAATTCGAATCTTTTGGCTCATGATTTCGGGTATGAGTGATTATACTTTTTCAGCTTTTTTTCCGTTTACCTTGGCTACTACCTCATCGGTGATGTTTTTCGGAGTTTCTGCGTAGTGCGAAAATTCCATAGTAGAAGTGGCTCTTCCGGAAGTAATGGTTCTTAATTGAGTTACGTATCCAAACATTTCACCGAGTGGAACTTTGGCCTTAACCACCTGAGCAGTTCCGCGGCTGTCCATTCCTTCGATCTGACCGCGACGTTTGTTCAGGTCCCCCACCACATCTCCCATGTATTGTTCGGGCGTGATAACTTCCACTTTCATAATGGGCTCGAGAAGCACAGGCTTTGTTTTGGGCATGGCTTCACGATAAGCGGTTTTGGCGCAAATTTCGAACGACAATGAATCAGAGTCAACGGCGTGGTAAGAACCATCGATAAGAATTACTTTCATGCTTTGCAGGGGGAATCCGGCCAATACACCATTGGTCATGGATGCACGGAAACCTTTCTCTACGGCAGGAATAAATTCTTTTGGGATATTACCACCGGTAATCTGATTTACAAACTGTAGTCCGCCGTTTTTGTCGGTGGTTTCAAAGTCAGAATCAACGGGAGTGATCTTAAACTTAATATCGGCGAATTTACCGCGACCACCGGTTTGCTTTTTGTAAACTTCGCGGTGCTCAACAGTTCCGGTGAAGGATTCTTTGTAGTTAACCTGGGGAGCTCCCTGGTTTACTTCTACTTTGAATTCTCTTCTCAGACGGTCAACAATAATTTCAAGGTGTAATTCACCCATTCCGGAGATGATGGTTTGTCCGCTCTCTTCATCCGTTTTAACGCGGAAGGTAGGATCTTCTTCAGCCAGTTTCGCGAGTGAGTTACCCAGTTTGTCAAGGTCGCCCTGTGTTTTTGGCTCAATGGCGATACCGATTACAGGCTCAGGGAAGTTCATGGCTTCGAGCACGATGGGTTTTGACTCATCGCAAAGGGTATCGCCGGTTTTAATGTCCTTGAATCCAACAGCAGCGCCGATGTCACCTGCTTCGATAGCATCGATGGCATTTTGTTTATTGGCATGCATCTGGAAAATACGGCTGATACGCTCTTTATTTCCGCTGCGGGTATTCAGTACATAGGAACCTGCTTCCAGACGGCCGGAATAGGCGCGGAAGAAGCACAGTCGGCCTACAAAGGGGTCGGTGGCAATTTTAAAAGCAAGGGCACAGAAAGGATCCTTGGCATCGGGTTTACGAATCACTTCTTCACCAGTATCGGGGTTGGTTCCCACAATATTGTCCTTGTCGAGGGGTGAAGGAAGAAGTTTCATTACATAGTCGAGCATGGTTTGCACGCCTTTGTTTTTGAAGGCTGATCCGCAAAGCATGGGAACGATTTTGTTGGCCACACATGCTTTACGCAGGGCGGTAAGGATTTCGTCTTCGGAAATGGAGTTAGGGTCTTCAAAAAACTTCTCCATCAAAGAGTCATCAAATTCGGCAATGGATTCAAGGAGTTTTTCTCTCCAGTGTTTTGCTTCCTCCATTAATTCTTCGGGAATGGGAACTACTTCAAAGGTCATACCCATGTCTTGTTCGTTCCAAACAATTCCGCGGAAGTTAACGAGGTCAACCACACCTTTAAAATTTTCTTCAGAACCGAGGGGAAGCTGAAGGGGAACGGCGTTTCCTCCGAGCATTTCTTTTACCTGGTGAACGACATTCAGGAAGTCGGCACCGGCGCGGTCCATTTTATTTACAAAACCCAGACGGGTTACATTATAGTTATTGGCAAGTCTCCAGTTGGTTTCAGACTGGGGTTCAACACCGTCAACAGCTGAGAAAAGGAAAACAAGTCCGTCAAGTACCCGCAGGGAGCGGTTTACCTCAACGGTAAAATCCACGTGACCGGGAGTGTCGATGATATTAACCTTGTATTTCTGTCCGTTGTAATTCCAGAAGCAGGTAGTAGCGGCAGAAGTAATGGTAATTCCCCTTTCCTGTTCCTGCACCATCCAGTCCATGGTAGCAGCTCCATCATGCACTTCACCAATTTTGTGATTTACACCGGTATAGTACAGAATCCTTTCGGTACAGGTAGTTTTACCCGCATCGATGTGTGCTGCGATTCCGATATTTCTGGTAAATTTTAAATCCGTTGCCATTTGCCTATTCCTCCGTTAATTATTATAGTCTGAAATGCGAGTAAGCTTTGTTAGCCTCAGCCATTCTGTGGGTGTCTTCTTTCTTTTTAAATGCGGCACCTTCTTCTTTAGCAGCAGCAATAATTTCGCCGGCCAGTTTCTGTGCCATTGATTTTTCATTGCGCAGGCGGGAGTAGGTAATAAGCCATTTAATGGAAAGTGCAATCTTTCTTTCGGGTCTTACTTCCTGGGGAATCTGAAAGTTAGCACCACCCACGCGACGGGTTTTAACCTCTACGTTAGGTGTAACATTGTTCAGGGCCTTTTTCCAGGTTTCGAGACCGTTTTGTCCGGTTTTTTCTTCTACAATGCTCAGGGCGTCGTAAAATGAATTAAAGGCTTTTCCTTTATTACCCGAATACATCATGTTATTCACAAAACGGGTAATGAGGGTGTCTCCGAATTTAGGATCCGGTAACAGGAAGCGTTTCTTAGCTCTTGCTTTTCTCATGTTTATCTAAAAAAAATATAATTCCTTACAGGGATTTGCCCATAGGCAAATCAGCCGATTTTATTATTTTTTTGCCGCAGGAGCTCCAGCCTTAGGCTTTTTGGCTCCGTACTTACTCCTTCTTTGTCTTCTGCCTTCAACGCCGGCAGTGTCGAGGGTTCCTCTCACAATGTGGTAACGAACGCCGGGAAGGTCTTTAACCCTGCCCCCGCGAACGAGCACAATGGAGTGTTCCTGAAGGTTGTGTCCTTCCCCTGGAATGTAGGCAATAACCTCAGTTCCATTGGTAAGGCGCACTTTGGCAACTTTTCTTAACGCAGAGTTCGGCTTTTTTGGAGTGGTGGTATAAACGCGGGTGCAAACACCACGGCGTTGGGGACACGATTCCAGAGCCGCACTCTTACTGCGGTTGGGCAGCTTTTTACGTCCTTTGCGGACTAATTGCTGAATGGTTGGCATAATTACTTGAACTACTTGATATAACTGCGTTTACAATAAAAAATGTCCCTCCTAAAAAATTAGGGACGGCAAAGGTACAATTATTTTGTTACCAATAAAGGGTTTTGGAAAAAAACTTTTTTGGGAAACCGATCCGGCCCAAAAGGTTTAATCGCGGGGCTGGCAAAGGAAGTAGCGCTTCACGGTTCCTTCAAGTTTGGTCAGGTATTCCTGGTCGGTGGCCCGGGCTATGTCCTGCAAGCTCCCGTCTTTCATTAATATACTGATTCTAAATCTGTTGGGTAGATAGGCGGAGTTCGAAACATGATCAGAAAACACGAAATACCCGATGTGGGCAGGGTCGACCCTGAGTTTTTTGCTGAATTTGGTTTTCAGGCGGTTTATTTTGCCGGGTTCAAAAGGCTTGTTTTGTAATTGCACCCTGTATAATCTTCTGTAAATTAGGTTTTTACAAAGCTCAGACAAAATATAGTCGGGATGGTTGGTCCACACTTTTATGGATGCCATTATGTCGTAATCATCCAATTGCAGAAAGTGGGTGAAAAAATCCGGTTCTGAGGAAAGCTCCTTTACCCTGATATTTCGTTCGAAAAAGTACTTCAGGGAGGGGGTCATGAATAATTCCTGCCCTTCGAGGGATAATTCCCTTGCTCTTTTAAGAATGTTCACCAGTAATTGTTCAGCGGCCAGGACGGTTTTGTGCAGGTATACCTGCCAGTACATCAGTCGCCGGCTGATGATGAATTTTTCGATGGAATAGATGCCTTTTTCTTCGATTACCAGGTTGTCTTCAACCACATGCATCATTTTTACAATACGCTCCGAACTTATTACTCCCTCGGAAACACCGGTAAAAAAGCTATCCCGGTTCAGATAATCCAAACGGTCGAGATCGAGCTGGGAGGAAACCAATTGGTGGAAAAATTTCCGGGAATATTCATTCCGGAAAATTTTGAGGGCCAGATCAAGTTTTCCCTTGAATTCCCTGTTGAGTTCCTCCATAATAAGGAGCGACACCTCTTCATGGGCCGATTTTCCGGCGATGATGCTGTGTTCAAGGGCATGGCTGAAGGGGCCGTGGCCGATATCATGGAGCAAAATGGCAATAACCGCAGCCTCCTGTTCTTTTTCAGAAATTTTTACTCCTTTTAATTTCAGTACCTCTAGAGCTTCCATCATCAGGTGCATGGCCCCTAAAGCATGATGAAACCGGGAATGATTGGCTCCGGGATATACCAATGAGGTGAGGCCCAGTTGCCGAATCCTTCTGAGCCGCTGAAACCAGGGGTGTGAGATAAGCTCAAAAATCACCCCTTCCGGAAAACGGATAAATCCGTAAACGGGGTCGTTAAAGATTTTGGTTTTTTTCTTATTGAACTTCAAGGCTGCAAATTTAGGAATATTGGCGTGTGTGCCGATAAGGGTTTTCCCATTTCGGGGGAATTATTACATTTGCACCCGCAAAAATTAAGGAACTAATAATTAAGTAATTATAAAACAATAGTATGAACGAATTAGTAATCTATCTGATCCCCTTGCTCGGATTTTTCGGGCTGGTGGTAATGGGTTTGAAATCTTCCTGGATTTCCCGTCAGGATGCCGGCGAAGCAAAGATGCAGGAACTGGCCGGTTATATTGCTGCCGGTGCCATTGCATTCCTGAAAGCAGAATGGAAGATCCTTGGGATTTTTGCAGCCATAACCGCCGTAATTCTGGGTTGGTCGGGTACCCTTATCGAGCATAGCTCTCCCATTATTGCCATTGCGTTTTTAATCGGTGCAGTTTTTTCTGCCGTAGCCGGATATATAGGAATGAAGGTGGCAACCAAAGCCAATGTAAGAACTACTCAGGCTGCAAAAACTTCACTGGCGAAGGCCCTTCAGGTTTCCTTCACCGGAGGTACTGTAATGGGATTGGGAGTGGCAGGACTGGCGGTGCTTGGTTTGGGAGGTTTGTTTATTGCCTTTACCCAAATGTTTGTTTCCCCCGGCGATGCGGTTACCGGCGATTCCATGCGTAAAGCGATTGAGGTGCTGGCCGGTTTTTCACTGGGTGCAGAATCTATTGCTTTGTTTGCCCGTGTGGGTGGTGGAATTTATACAAAGGCCGCCGACGTGGGTGCCGACCTGGTAGGAAAAGTGGAAGCCGGAATTCCGGAGGATGATGTAAGAAATCCTGCTACCATTGCGGATAACGTAGGTGATAACGTAGGTGATGTTGCGGGTATGGGAGCCGATCTTTTCGGTTCTTACGTTGCAACCATTCTGGCCACTATGGTATTGGGACAGGAAGTAGCGGCCGAAGATAATTTTGGCGGACTCTCTCCTATATTACTTCCCATGGTTATTGCGGGTCTGGGTCTTGTTTTCTCGGTGGTGGGAACCTTTTTTGTGAGAATCAGTAAGGAAACCGATTCCGTTCAGAGAGCTTTAAATCTGGGTAATTGGTCTTCTATTATTTTCACTGCCATTGCTTCTTATTTTGTGGTGTACTGGATGCTTCCGGCGGAAGCAACTTTTGTAAGAGACGGAAGTATCATTACCCCCAAGGGCGTTTTTCTATCCATTGTTACCGGTCTTGTGGTGGGAACCTTAATGTCTATGATTACAGAATATTATACCGCCATGGGTAAACGTCCTGTTAATTCCATTGTGAAACAATCAAGCACCGGGCATGCCACCAACATTATTGGCGGACTTGCGGTGGGTATGGAATCTAAGCTTGCACCCATGATTGTATTGGCCGCAGGTATTTATGTGTCTTATTGGTTTTCCGGCTTGTACGGTGTGTCTATTGCAGCTGCCGGAATGATGGCTACCACCGCTATGCAGCTTGCTATTGATGCTTTCGGGCCCATTGCAGACAATGCAGGTGGAATTGCAGAAATGAGTGGTCTTCCCAAGGAGGTGCGTCAGCGAACCGACAACCTCGATGCGGTAGGTAATACCACTGCAGCTACCGGAAAAGGATTTGCCATTGCTTCCGCTGCGCTCACTTCACTGGCTTTATTTGCCGCTTTCGTAGGTGTTGCCGGAATTAACCGAATTGATATTTACAAAGCCGAGGTGCTTGCCGGACTCTTTGTGGGAGCCGTAATTCCTTTTATCTTTTCTTCTCTGGCTATTGCAGCCGTTGGGAGAGCCGCTATGGCCATGGTAAATGAAGTGCGCCGTCAGTTCCGTGAAATTCCAGGAATCATGGAACATAAAGCCAAGCCGGAATATGAAAAATGCGTGGCTATTTCAACCCAGGCTTCCATTCGTGAAATGGTGGCTCCCGGTCTGATTGCCATTCTTACTCCGGTGCTGATTGGATTTTCTTTTGGTCCTGAAGTACTTGGAGGCCTGCTTGCCGGAGTTACCGTTTCAGGAGTTTTGATGGGCATGTTTCAAAGTAATGCCGGCGGTGCCTGGGACAATGCCAAAAAATCTTTCGAAAAAGGAGTGGAGATTGATGGTCAGATGTATTATAAGGGTAGTGAGCCCCACAAAGCAGCTGTAACCGGCGATACCGTTGGCGATCCTTTTAAAGACACCTCCGGTCCTTCGATGAATATTCTGATTAAACTTATGTCTATTGTATCCCTTGTAATTGCTCCGCATATTGCAATCAAGGGACTGGAAGATCATGGCGACCATGTTAAATCAACCATGCCCGTTTCGGAAAGTGTTTCTGATTTAAATGGTGTTTTTGAGTTTGACGCAAGCCATTCCTTCGTTGAGTTTAATATCCGCCACTGGTTATCTACCGCAAAAGGAACCATTGCCATTGATTCCGGAAAATTGAATTTCCCCGGTTCTCTGAGTGATGCGGAGGTTAGTTTGTTCTTAAGTGTGAGAACCATCAAAACCCAAAATGAGGACCGCGATAAGCATTTGATGGCTCCCGATTATTTTTCTTCCGACAGTTTTCCAACCATCCGGTTTCTGGCAAAAGGAGTAGAAGAAGTTTCCGGAAATCCTGATTTCAGGTATAGAACTACCGGAAATCTGCAGCTTCGGGGAATTTCCGCGCCGATCGTTGTTTACTTCAATTACCTGGGTGAAGCCAAACGGGAAGGAAAGCCAAGCATTTTTGTTTTTGAAGGTGAATCCCGCCTCAACCGGATGGATTATAAAATAGGCAGAGAGAGTAAAGGAGTTGGAAGTGATGTAGTGATTAAATTCTCTGCAGAAACCCGAAAACAGGAACCCTCGGCAAATCCTTAATATGAAAAACCGGCGAAAGCCGGTTTTTTTATGCTATTTGGGACCTGTGCCGGAATTTTGATTCTGCTTGGGAGGTTCGTTTTTCTTTTTGTTTTCCTCGCTTCCCTCTTCATTTATGGAGAGGTTCTTTTTGGTGCCGTTGGGGTCAATGAGATTTCCTCCGGTGTTGGGGGTTGTTTTGGATGATCCGGGCTGGTTGTTACCCTTGGAATCTTTTATAAAATCAAGGGTTTTTTTTCCGCCTCCTTTTTTCTTTTCTTCATCTCCCTCCTCACCAATGGAAAGCTTGTCGGAATGCGGAGCGGGAGAACTTGGTTTTTTAATAGTAGTGTCCTGAGGCTCAGGGTTTGTGGTTTTAGGTTCTTCGGGTTTTGGCTCGTTAACGGTTTTTTTTATCAATTCCTTGCCGTCGATGTTTTTCCGTAAATCGCCGAGTTTCTGGGCGAATCCGGTTCCCACCGAAAAAAACAAAACAATACTAAGGGTAAATAATAATTTCATTTTATTCAGGCTTTTTGTCCTGGGTTTTAGGTTTTACACCTGTTTCAGGTTTTACGGATTTTGTTTTTGGTTCTTTGGAGTCACCTTCTTCGTTGATGGAGATCCGCTCCGTTTTCTGAGGAACTCCGGATGACTTTTTCGACCTTTCGGGGCTGTTCTTCTCGGGAACAACTTTTACATCTTTTCCGGTCTCATTGGAGGTGGGAGGAGCATCCTTGGCTCGGTCAGGGCTAACCACTGTTTTCGGTTTGGTTACCGAGTTGTCTGGTTTTTCCTGCGCTATGGAAGTGGAAGAAAAGCCCAGAAAAAAGAACAAGGAAAGGAGTGAGGTAATTGATTTCATGATTTGAAATTTATTGTGTTATGAACAAATTTAGTGCCAGTTTGTATTGTATCAAATGTACACCATAAATTCAGGAAATAAAAAAAAGCAGAGTTCTTTATTTTAACAACTCAAGGGCTTCCTGTGTGGAAATAAGTTGTTTGTCGTAGTAGGAAACCACAAAGGCGTCGTCGATATTGTACTTTTTGATAATCTCATCACGGAAAAGGGTGGCCTCCTTGTAAGTTTTAAAGGACCCTGCGGTATATTGGGTCATTCCCGACAAAGTGGTAATGGTACTTACACCTTTTATTTTAGAAATTTTGGACTTAAATTCTTCCGGCGGATCATTTTTGAACACCCCCAACTGAATTTTAAATTCCAGCTTATCCTTATCGCGGTTTTCAATAACCGGATTTGATTTGTTTTCGTTAATGGATTGTTGCTGGGTGGTTTCCGTAATTCCGGCCTGTTCCAACGGAACTCTTTTTCCGTCCTTGTAGGCCACGATGAAGGCATCTTTATAGCCCAACTGAACCATTTGTTTTCTTAGATCGGATGCCTTGTTGAATTCTGAGAAACTTCCGGTCAGGTATTTATAATATCCATCTTCGGTTTTCAGGCTTACCACATTTGGCACATCCCGGAAAGTTCCGGTTGGAATTTTATTGATAAAGGCTCCCACCTGCACCCTGAAAACAACCCCGGGGGCAATAGTATTTCCGGTATTATTTCCGGTATTGTTTCCGGTATTGTTTCCGGTATTGTTTCCGGTGTTATTTCCGGTGTTGTTTCCGGTATTATTTCCGGTATTATTTCCGGTATTATTTCCGGTATTATTTCCGGTATTATTTCCGG
>CALEYQ010000002.1 GCA_937924855.1 uncultured Bacteroidota bacterium
ATTGAAGTGTTCTCCATAACCGGACAAAAAATAAAACAGGAAACACTCACAAGCCTTTCCCCGGGAAGAAATATTAAAAAAATAGATGTTTCTGACCTTTCTCAGGGGTTATATTTTGTTAAGTTAAGCAACCCCAATTATACCATTACCAAAAAATTTATTTTAAGTAAATGAAACACATCTTCCTTTTTGGATACGCCGTCCTGCTCCTCAACTTTTTTGCCCTCTCTCAAAACTGGCAAAGGATAGGTACATATGGCTTCAATCAGGAAATAAAGCATTTTTATTCGGATTCGGTCTCCGGAAACATATACATTGCCGGAAATTTTAGCTATGCAGACAGCATTCCCGTAAATTATATTGCCCGCTGGAATGGGACAAACCTGGATTCGGTTCCTAAAACCTGGAATAAATTTATGCTTTGTTTCAAAAGACATAATGGTCAACTTTTCGCAGGAGGTAACTATATATTCAGGTGGAATGGAACAGATTGGGATACTATTGGAAAAACTAATATCGGAGCCGTTTTAAATTTTGAGGAATTTAATGGGGACCTTGTTGCATTTGGTGGCTTTGACTCAATTAACAACATCCCCACAAGCAAAATTGCCCGATGGAACGGAACTACCTGGTCGGCTCTGGACACAACCAAGTGGCTTAATTTTATTACCTGCAGCACGGTTTGGAATGGCGACCTGTATGTAGGGGGAAACATGGTAACTCCAAGTGGTAGCATTAAACACTTAGCCCGATGGAACGGACAAACCTGGTTTCCGGTGGGCAATAACGCATTGGATAACGGATTCGGCACTTTAATTGACCTTGAAACTTATAAAGGAGAATTGTATATAACGGGAGTTTTCAGAACCGTCTGGGGGAATCCCGGAAACGGAATTGTTAAATGGAGCGGAACCCAATGGAATGACCTGGGAGGGGGATTTACCGGGTTTAATAATTCTGGGCGGGAAATGACTGTCTTTAACAATGAGTTATATGTGGTAGGGGCGTTTGCAGAAGTTGCCTACAAACCTGCAAATTTAATTGCCAAATGGGACTCGGTTAAATGGTGTACCATGGGACCAAATATTACAAATTCCGGAAGTGCAAATTCAATTTGTGTATTTAATAATCAACTTTATATTGGCGGATGGTTTCCAACAATAGATGGGGATACAATGAGGCATATGGCCAGGTGGGTCGGAGGAAATTACACCGATTCATGTGTAATCATTAACTCCGTCAAGGAATTACCGGCTCCAATTTCTGTTTCCCTCTTTCCCAATCCTGCCCAGCATCAAATTCAGGTGCAGGTGGAAGGTGCCAACCTTCAAAAAATTACAATGACTGATATTCTCGGCAGGGAGTTCAGGATTCCCATTGAAAACCCAATTGATATTTC
>CALEYQ010000003.1 GCA_937924855.1 uncultured Bacteroidota bacterium
ATGAAGGCAAATCTGGGCAATGTCTTTACCCACCGTAAGCCAGCTGGCCTGAATATTTTTTATGTTGGGCAGCATAATCCGGCTTAAGGCAATCATGCGGATGTACTCTTCCGCGCTTACGGTATTCTTTATCCCTTTCAATCTCCTGAGTAAGGTGCCGTCGTCCTGAAAGGGCCAGGGAATAAAAGCCAGAAAGCCTTTGGCTCCTTCCGGTTTTTCCGCCTGTACTTCCCGTATCCAAACCAAATGCTCAAAGCGCTCTTCCAGGGTTTCAATATGTCCGAACATCATGGTGGCCGATGAAGTAATTCCCTGCCGGTGGGCTTCGCGCATGATGTCGAGCCACTCCCTTCCGCCACATTTACCCTGGGAAATCAGCCGGCGCACACGGTCGTTCAGAATTTCAGCTCCGGCCCCGGGCAATGAGTCCATTCCGGCCTCTTTCAGGGCGGCAATGATGGTTTTGTGATCCGATTTTTCAAGTCGGGTAATGTGGGCTATCTCGGGCGGACCCAGGGCATGTAACTTTATTTCGGGAAACTCAGATTTTAACTGCCGGAACAAAGTGGTGTAGAAAGAAAGGCCCAGTTCAGGGTGATGGCCTCCCTGCAAAAGGAGTTGGTCGCCGCCCAACAGAATGGTTTCCTTTATTTTTTCACGGTAAACCTCAGCGCTTGTTATATAGCTTTCCGGATTACCCGGAACCCTGAAAAAATTGCAAAACTTACAGTTCGCCACGCAAACATTGGTGGTGTTTACGTTTCGGTCTATCTGCCAGGTAACAATGGAATCGGGCTTTTGCCTGAGCCTGAGGGTGTGCCCTATATGTATAAGGTGAGCCAAAGGAGCGTTTTTAAACAGGTAAACCCCCTCCTCAATGCTCAGGAATTCCAGTCCTAAAGCTTTATTGTATAAATCATGTAGGTTCAAAAAACCGTTTTTTGTACATTTACTTCCCTCAAAATTACAAACAAATGACGAAGATCGGGAAAGCCGGCTCAAGCCCAAAAAGCAAAGATGTAATATTTATCGCCCGCCAAACCGGGAAACTTAAAAAAGCCGGTCTCGAACCCTCGGAATTATCTTATCTGGAAAAGATCTGGAACCGCGAAGGGAAGTCAGTATTTTCAATTCCCCGCCTCAATGGCCTTGCCGTGGTTTACAAACCCTCGGGAAGTTTAAAAGGCGATGCATTGCTTGAGGATGCCCGCCGTCAGGGAGTTGGGCTGACCGACATATGGAATGACAACCGTGTTTCGGAAGCACATATTGTAGATCTGGAAGGCAATGCCGATCTCACTCTTGCCCTCGCCGAGGGCATGGCTCTTTCCAATTACCAGTTCCTGGAATATAAACTCGAAAAGAAAAAAAACACCCTTTCCTCCATTCTCATTTCTTCCGCACGGGTTAGTCCTCGTGCTGCCGAACTGCTCAACATTAAGGTTAAAGCCACCTGCAAAGCCCGCGACCTGGTAAATCATCCGGTTCATTTTCTGAATGCAATGCAACTGGGTAAGGAATTTCAGGCCATGGGAAAGGAAGCCGGATTTTCGGTTCAGGTGTTTAATAAAAGTAAAATCGAATCCCTGAAAATGGGAGGGCTGCTTGCGGTAAATAAAGGAAGCGTTGATCCACCCACCTTCACGGTAATGGAATATAAACCCGCGCGGTATAAAAACAAAAAGCCCTTGGTGCTTGTGGGTAAGGGCGTTGTGTATGATACGGGTGGCTTGAGTTTGAAGCCAACCCCCAACAGTATGGATATGATGAAGTGCGACATGGGTGGTGCCGCCGTGGCAGGATGTGCCATTTATGCTGCCGCCCTGGCAAAACTCCCCCTGCATATTGTGGCTTTGGTTCCTGCTACCGATAATCGCCCCGGAGGGAATGCTTATGCCCCGGGCGATGTTATTACCATGATGAGCGGACTAAAAGTTGAAATGCTCAATGCTGATGCAGAGGGCCGGATGATACTTGCCGATGCACTTCATTTTGCCGAGCGTTATGATCCTGAATTAATCCTGGAATTTTCTACCCTCACCGGTGCAGCTAAAGCGGCAATTGGGCAATATGGCGTGGTGGGTATGGGTACGCTTGGCGAAAAAGAGAAAAACGGACTCAAAAAATCCGGCTCCAAAGTACATGAAAGAATTGCAGAGTTTCCTTTTTGGCCCGAATACGACGACCTCTTGAAATCGGATGTGGGAGAATTAAAAAATATAGGAGGTCCGGAAGCCGGTGCCATCACAGCCGGGAGGTTTTTATTGCGGTTCACGAAAAAACCCTTTTTTCATTTTGATATTGCGGGAGCCGCTTTCCTTCAGCAAAAAGACCATTGGAAGCCTAAAGGTGGCACGGGAGTTGGAGTAAGACTTTTATTTGATTATTTTTTAAATCGATAAACACCCCATGGCTTCAAGAATTGCTCTTTTTGCACTTCTGTCCACAGCCCTGTTTTTTAGCCCGGCATTTTTTAATCCGGGTAAGAACCATTCACTTCTTATTGCAGAGTTTGATCCTAAGGCCGGTTCCAACCAGATTCAGCATTTGTTTGCTTACCGGTTTCAGGATGGCAAATTTTCCGGAAAGGAAAAACTCCTGAGTGTTTCAGGCATGAAAGACCCCCAGAAGGGAACCTATGTTCGTTTCGATCTGGGGAATTGCCGGATTTATAAAAACAGATATGTTATTACCGGTATCGGAAATGTAATTGATGTGTTGGAAAAAAAGGTAATTCTCGACCAGCGCGATAAATTTATCAAAGCCCATGGCGACAGCCTGATTTTTTATACCAATGATATTTTCAAAGGGAAATATTATTCGGTTCTTAAATTGAAAACCGGGGAATATGCACCCGTTCAGGACTTGTTGTTCAAAGCAATTCCCGGAAAAGATATTGAAGTGGACTATTCAACCCGTCAGTTTAAAATTTACTTATACCCTCAGGGCGCCTCAAAGGTACTTTTGGTACCTGATGCCGGTTATGGGGAAGATCCTTCGGCAAGAAAAGAGAAATCGGTTCAAACCCCCTTTGTCTGGCTTGATAATACCTACTTTGTTTTTCCTCATTACAGTCAGTCGCGCGACTTTTGCACCCTTTATAAAGTAAATGCCGAAACAAAAGCCCAGGAGAAAATCGGAGAAATAGACAACATTCCTTCCGTTGCTTTTAATTCCTTTTTCATGTACGACAGCAAAGAGAATCTGGTTTATGTGTGCGGCAAAGGGAACTTTATTGTAGACTGGAAAAAGAAGAAAGTAAACCAGGCTTTTACCGAGGATCTGGGTCAGGGTTTTCAGGGCGATGTGGAAGAAAAACCGGGGCAGGGACGAACCTTCCGGTTTCTGGATGCTGAAATTGGAAAATACTTTTGCGATTTAAGGAAATGTAAAACATATCCCGGATTTATCGCGGTTCCTTACGATATGGTAATGTCGGGCGAACGCTATCCTCAGGGAGTTATGGTTTGGGATGCGCTATCCAAAAAATGGCGGGATATGAATGTAATGGATCTGGCTGCCGTGGTGGGTTGGATAGATGGCTAACCTTTTTCGGCCGCCCTGTTTATTTCCCGGATTAATTTTTTTCCGCGGTAAGAAATTGCAGCACCTGCACCGGGCAAAATTCTTTCCAAAAGGCTTTTTAACTCACCGCCTGTTTCCGGATATCGGGGAAAAATTTTCGCAAGTATGGTAATGGCATAAGCCCGGGAGGCAATGGTTTCCGAAGCATCCTCAAGGGTTCGCACCGCAAAATCAAAAACTTTTCCTTCCAGGGCGGAAGGAATTTCACCCGATTCGAAAACCCGTAATCCACCTCTTCTGACACCGGGATGAAGACCGGAGCGAAGGGTAGCTTCTAAAATTTTCTTTTTGTGTGGATTTAAGATTTCCGGCTTTTGGTCGCTGATATAGGCCATGGCCCAGGCAGCCAGGCGGGCGGTTTCCTGATCTTTGTCGGCAAAAGCCTTAATTAAATCATTTAAGGCCCTTTCCGAACGCATTGCTTTCAAAGCCAGGCTCATGGCAGCAGGTTTCGTGACCTGTACCTGGATCTGATTTCCTGAAGCGGGCCATTTTGGTTTTCCTGACATAGCGGCAAAATGGTAATTTTACAAAATTATGAGCGATCAGAAAATTAAAATAGCCATCAGTCAGGGAGATGTAAATGGTATCGGATGGGAAGTAATTCTCAAAACTTTTTCCGACCCCACCCTTTTTGAATATTGTATTCCCGCCGTTTTCAGCAATATGAAAACTGCGAATTTTCACAGGAAAGCGCTCGGGAACGAGGAATACCCTCTGTTTTCCGTTAAGCCAGGGGAAGCTCTTCAGCAGCGAAAAATAAATATCGTTACGATTTTTGAAGAAGAATTGCCCCTGCAACCGGGAAAAGCCGACCCCGCCCTTGGTAAATATGCTGTTTCCTCACTTCATGCAGCTACTGAAGCCGTTTTGTCGGGCTATTGCGATGTTTTACTTACGGCTCCCCTGAATAAAAACATTGTCCATTCCGATGACTTTCCCTTTAAAGGCCATACTTCATATCTGGAGCAGAAATCGGGAACCGGAACCAGTCTGATGTTGCTTTGTTCTTCTGAAATGCGTGTGGGTCTCGTTACCGAGCATGTGGCTATTTCCCAGGTTGCTTTCCGGATTACAACCGAAGGCATAATGGCAAAATTGAAAGTGTTTCAGCAAGCCCTGAAGCGTGATTTCGGATTGACAAAGCCACGCATCGCTGTGTTAGGATTGAACCCTCATGCCGGCGATGGCGGAACCATTGGAAGTGAAGAACAGACCCTTATTATTCCGGCCATTCAGCAAATGGAAAAAGAAAACCTGCTGATAAAAGGCCCCTACGCCGCCGACGGATTTTTCGGCTCCGGAGCCTGGCGGTCTTTTGATGGAATACTTGCCATGTACCACGACCAGGGATTAGGACCCTTTAAGGCGCTTTCTTTTTCCGAAGGGGTGAACTATACAGCAGGGCTGCCCTTCGTTCGAACCAGTCCTGATCATGGAACCGGATTTGATATTGCCGGAAAAAATCTGGCCAACCCTGCTTCATTCCGGAATGCACTTTATTTTGCCCTGGATGTATTCCGGAAGCGTAAGGAATTTGATCAGCTTACGGCTAATCCTCTGGCATCTCAGCCCCTTAAGCGGGAAAGATAATTCCCGCTTGAAACCTTTTTGGTTTTATCCGTATAAGGAACTCTACACTTCACGGCGGCTATGCAGTTTATTGGCATATTTATTTTTTTTAATTTGTTTTCATCCCCTTACGACGGATGGACCGAGGAACAATGGCGGAAAGCTTCAACTGCCGATGCCATAAATCACCTTACCGCTGAGGAAAAGCAAATATTTACCTATGTGAATCTGGCCCGCATGTATCCGGCCGATTTTGCTGAAAAGTACATTGCCGCTGAGAAAAATAAATCCTCTTACCATAAATCCCTCTATAAGACGTTGAAAACCATGCAGCCCGTTGGCCTTTATTATTACGATGAGGAAATGTATCAGTTCGCCAAATGCTTTGCCAAGGAAATGGGAAAGTGGGGAATAGTTGGTCATACACGCAAAAAGTGTCCCAAGGGGAATTTTGCCGAATGCTGTGCTTACGGTTCCGATACGGGAAAGGAAATTGTACTTCAATTACTGATTGATCAGGGCGTACCCGGGCTTGGGCACAGGGTTACTTTGCTTTCGCCCAATTTCACGAAAATGGGGGCCAGCATTCAAAAACACAAAACGTACAGAACCGGTGCCACGCTTGATATTATTTAGCCGGGAAATATAAATAATGTCACTTCCTTAAAATTTTAATCTTAAATAGGTAGTTTTGGTGTCGCATGAAAACACCCATCATATATTCTGTTTTCTTTCTATTTACCCTGAGCTCCTTTTCGCAACCGGTGGTGGAGTATTGGGACAAAGAGGAAACCAAAAAGAAATCCGAAACAAACTACCGGAAGGGCATTGCCCATGGGAAATATACCCTATGGCATAAAAACGGCAAAACAGCCAAAACCGGACTTTATGAGGACGGACTGGAGCATGGCACCTGGAAATCTTTTTATGAAGACGGAAAGCCAAAAGCGGAGGAGAATTACCGGCTCGGAAAGAAAGATGGAAGATTTATTTTCTGGTATGCCAATGGAAAAAAAGCCCAGGAGGCCTTTTATAAGTCCGACGCGCCCGACAGCACCTGGACCGGATGGTATGAAAACGGGAATCTGAAAAGCGTAGAAAATTTTCAGGCCAAATCTTCCAGTTACATGTGGGCAAGTACAAAGCATGGAAATTTTACCTATTACTACGAAAACGGAAAAAAGGAATCGGAAGGTCACTTTGTGCTGAACGACCCCGAAGGCCTTTATACCGAGTGGTATGAAAAAGGAAACAAGAAAATGGAGGGGAATTTTTCCAAAGGTGCAAAAACCGGGAAATGGACCTTCTGGTACGAAAACGGCAAGAAGAAGGAAGAAACGGAATTTCGGGACAAAAAATATTTTATCCTGAACTATTGGGACGAAAACGGGAAGCAATGGGTTACAAATGGAGCCGGAACATACCGTGTGTTTTATCCCAATGGAGCCCGTAAAGGCGAAGGTCCGGTAAAGGATGGCTCGCAGGATGGGGAATGGCTTTTATTTGATCAGGATGGTCGTAAGGAGCATTTAATAACCTATTCCGAAGGAAAAAAGAAAGGGAAGTGCATTAATTATTTTATGGATGGAACCGTGAAGAGCGAGGGAGCCTTTAATGATGAATTGAAAACAGGTTATTGGAAATGGTATTACAAAAGCGGAAAAACGGAGATGGAAGGGACCCTGGATAATGAAATAAGAACCGGAAAATGGAAGTATTATTATCCGAATGGGAACAAAGAATCGGAGGGTTGGTATAAGAATGACAATCAGGATTCCTTATGGGTGTTTTGGTATGAGAACGGACAATTGTGGAAAAAGGGAATGCACAAAAACAATCGTCGGCACGGGCTATGGGAATTCTGGCACTCTACCGGAAAGCCTGCTCAGAAAGGGAATTATAATATGAACCAGGAGGATGGTCTGTGGGAAGCCTGGTATGAAAACGGACAAACCAAAGACAAAGGCTACTTTAAAGTTGGCATCATGGATGGCAAATGGGAAGGATACTATCCCAACGGCATAAAAAAATATGAAGGAGCGTATAAAGACTCTTTGAAAAACGGTTACTGGAAATATTGGTTTGATAATGGAAAAATATGGAAGGAAGGAAAATACATAAATGGGGTTCAGGATGGGTATTGGGTGTCGTGGTTAAAATCGGGGACAAAAGAAAATGAGGGGGCTTTTGTGAATGGGGAAAAAACAGGTAAATGGACCTATTATTTTTTGTTCGGTGCTAAACGAAAAGAAGAAAATTACAAATTCGGGAAATTACATGGGAAAGCCATTGAGTATTACGACAATGGGAAGGTGCTGAGTAAAACCGGATATTTACTGGTACGACAGGATAAAGATAAACCCTGGGTAAGTGTAAAGCAGTGCACCTGGACTTATTACGACAAAGAGGGGAAGGTAATCCGCGAAGAGAAATACAAAAAAGGGGCTAAAGTAAATTAGCCCCCTTAAATCATGTTTTCATTACGACCGTCTTACCTTGTGAATCCGGTGATGATGATGGTGATGACCGGATTTTCTTAAGGTTGTGCTCCGGGGTCCATCCGATTTTGATTTCTCTTTCGTGGATGTTATCCAGGCGAAGGTTACAATTACGCCAACACCAATACACATAACGGCAAAGGTGATAACGTCTTTCCAGGTCAATCCGAAATACTCGGGTAGTGACTTATCCTGAGCAAAAATCTCAGGAGACACGAAAACCAGGAACAGCAAGAGCCATAATCCCGGATTTTTAATAATATGTTTACTCATAACGGTGGTTTTTAGGGGGTTATATTGATATAATCAGGTTTCCTGTATGAAATCCCCATAGGGATTACCCCTGGTCTTTTGAGCCGCCGTCCTATATATTAGACGCTTTAAAACCCGGAAAGTTGCGTTATTCCGGCCCCTTTTTGAAACTGGTGTTTCAAAATGACGACCAAAACCGTTTAAGTACTGGGGGAATTTTGTTTGTTAAATAATTGTTAAGTATGCCCGGGAGGGTAAAAAACCTGTGAATCACTAACTTTGTAAGGAAATGAAACCCTATTTCCCCTCTTTACATAAATATATCCGTTTTAAAACGCGGGTTGTTAAAGTAGGGGATTTGGAAATCGGTGGCGATAATCCTATTCGCATTCAATCCATGACCACTACGCCTACCATGGATACGATGGGAACCGTTGCACAATCAATTCGCCTAATTGAAGCAGGATCTGAGCTGGTTCGAATTACCGCCCCAAATATTGAGGAAGCAAAAAATTTATTGGTGATTAAGGATGAAATCCGGAAAAGTGGATTTAATACGCCACTGGTTGCCGACATTCACTTTACTCCCAACGCTGCTGAGATTGCAGCGCGAATAGTTGAGAAAGTCAGAATTAATCCTGGGAATTATGCCGACAAAAAAAAGTTTGAGGTGCTGGAGTATGATGACGCATCTTATGAAAGGGAAATAGAACGCATCCGGAAAAAATTTCTTCCCTTGGTTAAGGTCTGTAAGGAATATGGAACCGCCATGCGAATCGGCACCAATCACGGTTCACTCTCCGACCGTATCCTGAGCCGATATGGCGATACACCCCTCGGGATGGTGGAGTCGGCCATGGAGTTTGTGAATATTTGCCGGGAGGAAAATTATCACAACATCGTCCTGTCGATGAAAGCAAGCAACCCCGGAGTAATGGTGCAGGCATACCGGCTCCTGGTGTCGCGCATGATGGAACTCGACATGAATTATCCCCTGCACCTGGGGGTAACGGAATCGGGTGAGGGAGAAGACGGCCGCATTAAGTCGGCTCTTGGAATTGGCTCATTACTGGAGGATGGACTGGGAGATACCATTAGGGTTTCACTTACCGAGGAACCCGAAAAGGAAATTCCCGTGGCCCGAAAAATTGTAAGTCGCTATTCATTCCGCATTTCCGACACCGGAATTCCTCCCCTTGAGGCTCCACCTTTCGATCCCTTTTCTTATCAGAAAAGAGAAAGCAGGGCGGTAGAAAATATCGGAGGTTCACATCGACCCGTTGTTATTGCGGATTTGGTAGAGTGTTTTGACATAAAGCCTGAAACTTTATTGCCCCTGGGCTATAAATATATGCCCGATACCGATAAGTGGAAAATTTCCGACCAGGCCTGCGATTATATGTTGGTGAACCGGTATCCCGAATTTGAATTACCCGGTACCCTCCGGCTGATTGTCCGGTTTGAGCTTTGGAAACATCTGTCGGAAAAAGAAAGAATCAAGGCTTACCCTATTCTTGATGCCGGCCAGTATGTTGAAATTGCCGGTTTGAAACAGGAAACGCTTAAATTTATTTCCGTAGAGGCCTGGTCGCCCGGACAGGAAATGCCCGGAGAAAAATTCTGGGAAAAATTGTCTGAAGATTACGGGGCCGTAATTTGCCTGTGCACGGAAAATCCCCTTTCTGTGGCCGCCATACGCCGCTTTCTTGCCGAAATGAAAATAAGGTCGGTGAAAAACCCTGTAATTTTTGTTTCCGATAATCCTTTTGAAGAGTATGAAGAAATGATCATTCACTACAGTATCGAATCCGGTCCTTACTTTCTCGATGGATGGGGCGACGGTATTGCTTTGGGATGGAAGGAAATTTTCCACCCCGTAAACGAAATGCTGGAAGTTACCAACCGCTGTGCATTCGGCATCCTTCAGGCAGCCAGAGCCCGGATCTCAAAAACCGAATATATTTCCTGTCCCTCCTGCGGACGCACGCTTTTCGACCTTCAGGAAACTACCGCCAAAATCAGGCAGCGCACGGCCCATCTCAAAGGATTGAAAATTGGAATAATGGGTTGTATTGTGAATGGTCCGGGCGAAATGGCAGATGCTGATTACGGGTATGTGGGAACCGGAATCGGCCAGGTAACACTCTACAAAAAGAAAGAAGTGGTGAAAAGAAACATTCCTTCCGAGAAAGCCTTGGATGAATTAATAGCTTTGATAAAAGAAAACGGCGACTGGGTGGAAGCCGTACACGAATAACATTATGGAAAAGATACTCAACTTTATTAACGGGGATTTTCATGAGCCCCAAAGCGGTAATTATTTCGAAAATTTTAATCCGTCTACGGGAAAGCCATATTCCTTGATTCCGGATTCCGGCGAAAAAGATGTTGACGCAGCCGTTTCCTTCGCCGCCAATGCTTTTAGTGCCTGGGCTCATACTCCGGCAGGAGAAAGAGCCAAAATTCTGTTGCGCATTGCCGACGGAATATCCAAAAATCTGGAAATGCTGGCCAAAGCCGAATCAATCGATAACGGGAAGCCCTTAAAATTGTCGCGCACCGTAGATATTCCAAGAGCCGCAGCCAACTTTCATTTTTACGCCACAGCCATTGAACATTTTGCCTCCGAAGCACACAGTATGGAAGACAGGGCCATTAATTATACCCTGCGTCAACCCATAGGACCTGTGGCCTGTATTTCGCCCTGGAATCTTCCCCTGTATCTTTTCAGCTGGAAAATTGCACCTGCTCTTGCGGCAGGATGTACCGTGGTGGCCAAACCTTCCGAGGTAACTCCCATGACCTCATTTCTGTTGTCGAAAATTGTAATGGATGCCGGTTTGCCCCCGGGAGTTTTGAATATAATTCATGGCACAGGGAAAGAAGCCGGCTCTGCCATGGTTAAACATCCGGGGCTGCATGCCATTTCGTTTACCGGAGGAACCAAAACCGGAGCAGATATCGCACGGGTTGCGGCACCTATGTTTAAAAAGCTGAGTCTTGAACTGGGAGGTAAAAACCCCAACATCATATTTGCCGATTGCGACTTCGAAGAAATGATGCGGACCACCCTGCATTCTTCTTTTTCAAACCAGGGTCAGATTTGCCTGTGTGGCTCAAGAATCTATATTGAAAGACCTCTTTACGACAGATTTAAGGAAGAATTTGTAGCACGCACCCTGAAACTGGTGGTAGGAGATCCCTTTTCCTAAACTACTCACATTGGTGCTGTGGTATCAAAAGAGCATATGGAAAAAATTCTGGGATGTATTGAAAGGGCAAAATCGGAAGGAGGAACTATAGTTACCGGCGGCAACAGAATCCGGGTACAGGGAGGAATGGAAGAAGGATGGTATGTTCAGCCTACCATCATTGAAGGCTTGCCCCACGATTGCAAAACAAATCAGGAAGAAATTTTTGGGCCCGTGGTTACTATTGCCCCTTTCGATTCCGAAGAAGAGGTGTTAAAGTTTGCCAACAGTACCAATTATGGTCTGGCAGCAACCTTATGGACCGGTAATTTGACACGAGCTCATAAAATGGCCGCAAGAATTGAAGCGGGAATAGTCTGGATAAATTGCTGGCTGCTGCGTGATCTGAGAACTCCTTTCGGGGGTATTAAAAACAGTGGCGTGGGTAGAGAAGGAGGCTTCGAAGCCCTGAGGTTCTTTACCGAACCCAGGAATATTTGCATTAAGCTATAAGCTACTTTCCGTCCTGATTCAGGAACCGGGATTTATAGCCATTGGTCAGGAACCAACCCATATTTTGATTGAACCAGGATTCGAACCGGGATAAAAAAACAAGTAGTTTCATGGGTTCCGTTTTTAATTATAACATTGAAATTATTTTTTTATTTCAGGTATTTTGATGCAGGCACCGTTTTATTATTAACACACTTTTCAACCAAACATGTTTTTCCCTAAAAGTTTACTTCTTTATTTGAGTATTGGACTCTGCTCTATTTCCGGTTCAGCTCAGGTGGTTTTTAATCCCGATTCGGTCGGTTCCCACCGTAAAAAAGACAAGAATGTTGTGAAGCTGTTAAATCACGATTCCCTGGGATCTACCTATTTGATTGTTATCTGGAAGGAAGTGCCCCTCCATTACCACAAAGATCATTTTGAACAGGTTTATGTGTTGTCAGGTAAGGGAAAGATGCGTTTGGGGAAGGAGGAGCTGAAAGTAAAGAAAGGAACACTGATCATCATCCCCAAAGGCACACCACATGCCCTAAAGGTTACTTCACGAAGACCCGTTCGGGTAATTTCTTTTCAGGCTCCGTTTTTTGACGGGGAAGACAGAATATTTATCAGGGAGTAGGACGGGAAGACTTTACCAAGGTGGCTGTTATTCCGAACGACACCGCCGAAATAAGGGTGGCGGGCAAAACGGGATAGGGGTAATCGGTGAAATAATAAAGTATTATCCAGGTTCCAAGTCCGAATACCATAGAAGCCACTGCTGCAATTTCGTTCCGGCTTTTGAAAAATAATCCGCTAACCAGAGGAACAAACAGCGAGACCAGACTAATTTCAGAAGCCTCCTCAACAAGTCCGAAAATGGAATCGCCGGAAAATGCAAGTCCGACCGAAACCACCGAAACCAATATTACCCCAGTTCTAACCCATAAAAGCACCCTTGCGTCATCTGATTTTTTTAAAAGAGGACGCGCCAGATTTTCTCCGATAATGGATGCAGGAGCCAGAATGGCTCCACTGGCAGTGCTCATTATTGCCGAAAGCAGGGCTCCGAAAAAAAGAACCTGGACAAAGCCATTAGTTTTTTGGAACACCAGTTGCAAAATCAACATTTGGGAATCTTCTGCCGGACCGGTAATATGAAGGGCAGCAAGACCAAGCAGCAAGGGAATGAAGGCAATGGTGACGTAAAGAAAGCCTGCTGTCAAACTGGAACCCACTGCAATTTTCTCGGTTCGTGAACTCATCACTCGTTGAAAAACATCCTGCTGGGGTATTGAGCCCAATCCGAGGGTAATCCAGGCTACCAACCAGGCAATCCAGGTTTTTTCTCCACCCGAAGGAAAGAAATCGAAAAATCCGGAGGGAGTATTCCTCATTATTTCAGGAATTCCGGGTCCTTCATTCCATACCGATACCAACACACAGATTAATCCGGCAATAATAAACAGGGTTTGAAAGAAATCGGTGTATGAAACAGACCACATACCACCATAAACAGTGTAGAGAGTAACGAAAAACGCGGAAATCGAAATGCCGGCCCAAAGCGGAATGTCAGGCATGAGGGTATGTAGGATCAGCCCCATGGCAATAAACTGTGCGGCAATCCATCCCAGGTATGACCAAACCAGACAAATCGAAGCTATCCGCTCGGCGCGCGGTCCATAAGTAACTTTATAAAAATCTCCGAAGGTTAAGAGGTTTAGGCGGTACAGACGCCTTGCAAAAAACAATCCCACCAGGATCAAACAAAGAGCAGCACCAAACGGATCGCTTATTACCGAAAACAAACCACCTTCAGCAAAAGTTGAGGATGCTCCTAATATAGTTTCAGAGCCAAACCAGGTTGCAAACACTGTTGCGGTGGCTACCGGAAAGGAAAGATTTTTCCCTGCAATCATAAAATCCGTACTTGATTTTACTTTGCGTGCAGCCCAGACACCAATGAAAAGTGTGATTAAAATGTAGGCAACAACAAAAACACCGATCATAAAGGCAAAGTAACGCCAAAAATAGAAATCACATCATTTTTGTGGTTTTTACCCCAAAAAACCAATTTGAAGGTCTTTTTGCAGTTTTTGCCAAAACTTCATTTTTGAAGTTTTTTGAGGACGCAGCCTCAAATTTTTCCGCTGGTTTTTCCGAAATTATTTTTGAAAAATTAAAACACAGTGCGAAAAATAAAATCGGAAAGTGCCGATTTCTCCTATGAAAAACACGAATAATTTATTTTTTCCGCGCAAAAAAAAATTGCACCGGAATTTTTTCCGCAGAAAAAAACGGAAGGATTTTTTTTGAAAAAAACCAAAGGGGGTCGTTTTCAACAATTTTCTGTTAAAAAAAAATTTTGGAAAAAATGATGTTGGTAAAAAAAAAATAGTTTACTTCGTGTTATATAATTACAAAAACCAAAAACCATGGCTAAAAAAGCAGCAAAAAAAGGTGGCAAGAAAAAAGCCGCCCCAAAGAAGAAAGCAGCAAAAAAGAAAACTGCTAAGAAAAAGAAGAAGTAAAGAAAAGGCACCGAAAGGTGCCTTTCTTTTTTAAGTTCATTTTTGTTTTTCCCTTATGCCCAGTCCCGCAGCGTCGGGATTTTTTAGTTTTACCGAGCCCTTCTCATAAGCTACTCCCTCATAACCGTCGTTGGAAATAAGTAGTGGTCCATCCAGATCGCAACTGTCGCACAAGGAAGCGGGAATTAAAGCAGCAGCAATGCCACAGGACGATTCCGACATGCAACCCGTAAGCGTAAACTTTCCGTCCTCTTTTGCCGCTCTTATTAATTCAAGGGCAGGTTTTATTCCCCCGCATTTCATCAGTTTAATGTTTATCCCGGAAAAGTAATCCCCCAATTTCATGTAGTCGTCCTGTGTTTTTATGGATTCATCACCAACAATAGGAACGGACAGGTTTTTCAATAAGTCCTGATTCAGCCATTCTTTTCCCGGTGGAAAGGGTTGTTCAATATAAACCGGATGTTTTTCCCCAAGCCAGTCTATCACCCGGAATACTTCTTCGGTTGTTTGCCAACCGCCATTTGCGTCAATGGCCACGGGAACTTCAATGTTCTTTACAATCTGTGTTATGAATTCCTTATCCCTGACCGTGCCCAGCTTCACCTTAATTAATGGAAATAAGGCAAGAGCATCCGGATTAAAGGGATAATCGAGAAGTGATGAGGTAATGGTAAATGAACTTGGCAGGGGATTTATAGGTTCCTGAAAAAACAATTGACGCGCAGAACGCTGATGCACTTTTCCCCAAAGGTCGGTTAAAGCCATTTCCAATCCGGCTTTAACAGGATTTGGGAGGTTTAATCCTTGAATTTTACCGAAATCAGGAGCAGACTTCTCCACCTGGTCGAAAAACAATTCCTCATCGGATAGATTTTTTTGTATTTCCTCAATGGCGCTTACCGGATTAAGATTCAGGTAGGGTGGAAGAGCCGACTCACCCAAACCTACGGCACCGGATGCATGATATATCCTGATTTTTAAACAGGGCGTTTCATTTCTTACTCCATGAGCCAGGACAAAGGGTTTCCGGAAAATCAAAGTCTCCGGACTGAATTGAATTTTGATTTTCAAGGCCTGGTTTTATATAAAAGGAGAGATATATTATATTTGTGGATATTCATCAATTAAACCCCAAAGAAATGAAAAAGTTTTTTTTGATTGGTATTGTTTCTGCTTTAACAATTTTCTCCTCCTGCGGCGATAAGGGACCTGAAGAAGTTCCTGTTCCGCTGGGCATGGTGGCTTGCGACCTGAGCGAGTTTGGAATGGATCTGATCATCAATATTCCCGACTCTACCCACGGGCCCACCGAAAAATTCACCTACGGTGAAGGGGTTCAGATAAATGTAGGGAAAGCATTTGGCATAATGATTAAACCCGGTACCAACGAAATAGAATACATGAAATCTACCGAAATCGGTAAAAGTGAAGTGTATAAACTGGATAAGTATATCCTCGATGAACCTACCGCCATTATCTGGTCATGGGGATTTGAGGGACAACCCACACAAAACAGACTTTATTGCGTGGTGAATGTTGGAGATGTAACCTACGAAGTTATGTCGGATCCCAACGGGGAGTTTTCCGAGGAGGCTTGCAAAAAGATGTTGGAATGCGCCAGAACGCTGAGGGCAAAAACCCCGGCAAAGTCCTGACCTTAATTACCTGCCGCGCGGCTTAGCCGTTTGCGGTCGTGTTCGTTCAGGTAAATCTTGCGCATGCGGATGGCTCGTGGTGTAATCTCCACGTACTCGTCTTCCTGAATGTATTCCATAGCTTCCTCCAGTGAGAATCGTACCTTGGGTGCGATTCTCATTTTTTCGTCCGAACCGGAAGCCCGCACATTCGATAGTTTCTTTTCCGTGCAAAGGTTCATTACCAGATCATCAGGACGGATGTGTTCTCCTACCACCATGCCTTCGTAAATTTCTTCGCCCGGCTCTACAAAAAACTTTCCCCTGTCCTGCAATTTGTCAAGACTGTAGGCAACGGCCTTGCCCGTTTCTTTGGAAATCAATACTCCGGCAATTCTTCCGGGAATGGGTCCTTTCCAGGGTTGGAAATCAAGAAAACGGTGGGCCATAATGGCTTCTCCCGCGGTGCTGTTTAAGATATTGGTTCGTAAACCGATCAAACCTCTTGAGGGAATTTCAAATTCCAGGTGAATCAGGTCGCCGCGGGGTTCCATAACCTTCATTTCGCCCTTTCGCTGGCTAACCAGCTCAATTACCTTTCCGGAACTTGCCTCAGGTGTATCGATGGTTAAAATTTCTATGGGTTCGTGCTTAATGCCGTTTATCTCTTTAATAATTACCTGAGGTTGGCCTACCTGTAATTCATATCCCTCGCGACGCATCGTTTCTATCAAAATACTTAAATGAAGAATTCCCCGTCCAAAAACCAGATACGAGTCAGGACTTCCGGTTTCTTCAACCCTCAGGGCAAGGTTTTTTTCCAGCTCCTTAAACAAGCGGTCGCGCAAATGTCTTGAGGTTACAAATTTTCCATCCTTGCCAAAAAAGGGCGAATTGTTAATGGTAAACAGCATGCTCATGGTAGGCTCGTCAATGGCGATGGGAACCAGTCCTTCCGGATTTTCAAAGTCGGCAATCGTGTCACCAATTTCAAACCCGTCGATGCCGGTGAGAGCACAGATATCACCGGAAGAAACTTCCGTTACCTTTTTCTTTTCCAGGCCTTCAAAGACAAACAATTCCTTAATCCTCGACTTTTGAATGCTGCCGTCTCTTTTTACCAGTGAAACCGGCATGTTTTCTTTCACGCTGCCCCGAAATACGCGTCCGATGGCAATCCGTCCGATAAATGAGGAATAATCAAGCGAGGTAATTTGTAACTGTAAGCTGCCGTCCCGTTTGGGAGGAGAAGGAATTTCGGAAACAATTTTATCCAGTAATGGGGTAATGTCCTGTCCGGGATTTTTGTAATCTTCTCCCATCCATCCCTGCTTTGAGGATCCGTAAATAACAGGAAAATTCAGCTGTTCTTCAGTAGCACCCAGATTAAAGAAAAGCTCAAAAACAGAATCGTAAACTTCCTCAGGGCGGCAATTGGGTTTATCAACTTTATTGATTACCAGAATGGCTTTTAATCCGAAGGCCAGGGCTTTTTGTAACACGAAACGGGTTTGAGGCATGGGCCCTTCAAAGGCATCCACGAGCAACAATACGCCGTCGGCCATGTTTAATACCCGCTCCACTTCACCGCCGAAATCTGCGTGGCCGGGGGTGTCGATGATGTTGATTTTGGTTCCTTTATAATTAACCGAAACGTTTTTGGCCAAAATGGTAATGCCCCGTTCTCTTTCCAGGTCGTTGTTGTCGAGGATCAGCTCTCCGGTTTCTTCGTTTTCACGAAAAAGCTTGCATTGGTGAAGAATTTTATCAACCAAGGTAGTCTTTCCGTGGTCAACGTGGGCGATTATCGCGATATTTTTTAGGCTGCTCATGTCTTTTTTTGCGGGTGCAAAGGTAGCATTTTTCCCAGGCCCGGCCACGTAAAGCCTATTTAAAAAAGGCCTCTTCGGATATGCTGCGGCCCGGTTGTTTGTGGAGGTTTACCAGAAATACTTCGTAGGTAGCGTATTTTATGTTTAATCCGCTGTTTTGCTGGCGAATATCAAGAAGGTTCTCAGGTTCCTTCATTTCAAAAAAACCATCGGCATTTTTAAAACCTCCTTTTACTTTCCCTCCGGCCAGCACCAGTTCAGGATCCCATTCCGAACCAAAATATGCCTTGATGAGATATTTCCCGTTAGGAACTCCATTCATGCGGTATACAACCCCGGGCGCAAGGTATTCGTTGCGTATGGTCCGGAAAGGAGGATTTGCTTCCTTCAGACAAACCACCACTTCGGAATGGGGCGTATTGGTAATAATTATGGAATTGTTGTTTTCAAAAAACACACCCTCACTGAAAACAGCATCGTACGGACTATCGGCAGAATAAATAGAAACCACGGAATCTTTCTTTTCCGGGTAAATAATTTTCGGCAGGTTTTTGTATTTCTTTTCTTCCTCCGATTCCAGTGGCCCTACAATGAGCATAATGGCCGTTAACAGAAAAAAGAACAGGAGCAATCCTACAAAAAAATAAGGCGTCATACGCTCCCGGAATGTGGGCGGTTTCGGTGGTGGAGGGGGTCGCCGGGTTTGCTTTTTGCGTTCGCGGTTTTTTTGGTGGGAACCGGAATTAAATGCGGTTCCGGCATGGGAACCCTGCCTTTCCGCGTAATAAAGTTTCTGATCGTATTTTTTTCTTTTATCAGGATCCGATAAAACCGTGTAGGCTTCAGAAATTTCCTTGAACTTTTCACCGGCCTCAGGATTTCCGGGGTGGCGGTCGGGATGATGTATTTTTGCCAAAGCCCGGTAGGCAAGCCTGATCTGGTCGGCACTTGCCGACTTACGAATACCCAGGATGCGATAGTAGTTTTTCAAATTTCAAATAAAAAAGCCCGACAAATCTGCCGGGCTCTGTTCAAATTCCGAATATTATTTCCCTTCACCGGCCATGGGGTTTTCTCCGGCATCTTTTTTCTTTTTGTCAAGATAAACTTCTTCCAGCCGGAGTTGCCGGAGGGAATTGAATGGGAAATTTTTAACGTAGGTATAATTGAGTTTGAAAATTTCAACATACCATAAAACAATTACGGGTGCATCGTTGAGCATTTGTTGTTCTGCCTTCATGAAATACTCGTAGCCCGTTTTAAGGTCGGGCGATTTTGCGCCCTGCAAAAACAGGCTGTCGTAAAGGGCATTTTTATACCGGGGCACATTAGGAAAAGAAGGTTTTCCGGGTTCTGCGGGAACATCAAATCCGGTAAGAACCCAAAGGAAACTTTCAGGACTGGGGAAGTCTGCCACCCAGGCCGTGCGAAACAAATCGGCTCTGCCAAATTTGGCGTCTTCCAGTTTTTGCTTCATGGGCACAATTTCATATTCAATGTTTACGCCTAAAACATCTTTCAACTGATTCTTAATTTCTTCAACTACTTTGGAGTGTTTTGTGCCACCGCTGTTGAGTTCGATTTTTACGGTTGGAAACCCTTTTCCGCCCGGATATCCGGCTTCGGCAAGCAGCTTACGGGCTTTTTCACGATTGAATGAATATCCCCTTACCTGAGTGGTGTCGTAGCCCTTAAAGGCCGGAGGAACCAAACCGTAAACACCCGGACCAAAAGCCTCTCCTTTCAAAACCTCATCAATGATTTTGGTCCTGTTGATGGCATAATTAAAGGCCTGCCTCACCTTTACATTATTAAATGGGGCTTTACTGGTATTAATCTCATAATACTGGGTTTCTAATTCCGGCGATCGAATAAGCTCATATTTGGGGGGCTTGGATTGAAACTCTTTAATAGAGTTTTGAACCACCTCGGAAACAGCTTCCGGGGGAAGCCCGAAAATAACATCCAGTTTCCCCTGCTGGAAGGCATCCAGCTCTTTCGCCTTGGTAGGGTAAAAACTTATGATTACCGAATCCAGGAAAGGAAGTTGGTTCCCAAGGGTATCTTTTCCATAATATTTTGGGTTTTTTACCAAAATAAGCCTTTCAGCATTGGGATCAGGTTTAACCGGTTTGAAGGGGCCCGTTCCTATATGGGCATCCATGCCGTACTTTTCTATGGCCTCTTTAGGAACCACAAAAGTGCCCGGCATTGCAAGTATATATAAAAAGGAGTTGGAGGGGCTGGTAAGGGTAATTTGCAAAGTTCTGCTATCCAGCACTTTAACCCCTTCAAGCCCAGCATTTCCGTTTTCAGAGCCTGCAAAATAGGCATCTGCGCCCAGAACCCGACCTTTAAAGGTAGCTGCAAACTGATGATTATTAGGGCCTTGTGTGCAAAGTTGCTCAAAAGAGTATTTAAAGTCTTCGGCGGTTACTTCCCGGCCTTTTCCACCCGGGAAACAGGGATCGTCGTGAAAAAAAACGCCTTCCCTCAATTTAAAGGTATAGATGGTTCCGGAAGCATCCCTTTCCCACGATTCGGCAATTCCGGCAATTATTTCAGTTGGGTTTTTGGCGTTAAATTTGAGCAAACCTTCGTAAATCTGATAGCAAATATTCGAAGAAATTACATCCGTAACGGAAGACGGATAAAGGGTTTGAAACTTCTCGGTTTCAGACAGGTTGAGGGTTCCCCCATAAACCCGGCCTCCCTTGGCTTCTTTGGATCCGCCTGATCCCGGGCCGCAGGAGAATAAAACCCCGGCAATTCCGAAAACCAGGAAAATTTGAATGGGCTTGATTGTCATAACAGCGTAAAAGTAATGAATGGGGGCAAAGTTAGGAAATAATACTTTATAGGTTTTAGGCCTAAATTTGTCGATAATTTATAAAGATTCATATATTTGCATTCCTGCACACAAAGTGCAGTTTTTATTTGGTGTTATTGAAATAAGGTTTTATAATTGCAACTTTAAAATCTGACCCTACGAGAGGCTTGATCTATATGAATTCCAACCTGAGAAAACTACTGATTCTTATACTGGTTACGACCGTTACCCGGGCCTTTGGAGGGGTGATTGTGATTGACGGAAATTATCAGGGAAAAAACCTGTATGTCCAAAACCCATTTGCCGGATCCGGAGTGGGTTTTTGTGTTCAGAAGGTACTTGTTAACGGGCAGGTAACTACCGACGAGATTAACTCTTCCGCTTTTGAAATCGATCTTACCTATCACCAGCTTAAAATTGGCGATAAGGTAGAGGTTAAAATTGAGCATAAAGACGATTGCAAGCCCAAGGTGCTTAATCCTGAAGTATTAAAACCAAAAAGTACTTACGAGGTTATTACCATGACCGCCGAGCCAGACGGTACCATTAAATGGAAAACCAAAGGCGAACAGGGAAAGCTGCCTTATGTAATTGAGCAGTTCCGCTGGAATAAGTGGGTAAAAGTTGGGGAGGTTGACGGAAGCGGAACTCCCGGTGAAAACGCATACAGTTTTAAGATTTCTCCTCACTACGGTGAGAACCAGGTGCGCGTTAAGCAGGTTGATTATACCAGCCAGCCACGGTATTCAAAGCCTGTAAAATTTATGTCCAACACCGCCGAGATCAAGTGTAATACTTTAAAAACAAAAGATTTTCTGGTGTTTGAAGGGGGAGAAACCATGTATGAAATATTCGACAAATTCGGCAACATGGTTAAGAAGGGTTACGGCTCTAAAGTGGATGTTCAGAATCTGGCAGCCGATGTTTATTATCTGAACTTTGATAATAAGACGACCGAATTTATTAAGAAGAAATAATGAATCCCGTTTAATCAAATTATATCCCGGCTCCTATTGCCGGGTTTTTTTTTATGAGAAAGATAGAGCATATCGGAATAGCAGTAAAAGATCTTAAAAAGATGAACGAGTTGTTTGAGAAACTCTTCGGTGAAGCACCTTATAAAGAAGAGGGCGTTCCTTCCGAAGGAGTTTTAACTTCCTTCTTTCACATGGGAGAATCAAAGATTGAATTGTTAGGGGCTACTGGCGAGAACAGCCCCATTGCCAGATTTCTTGAGAAAAGGGGAGAGGGGATTCACCACATTGCCTTTGCCGTGGATGATATTTTAGCCGAGGTAAAGCGGTTGAAAGAAAACGGTTTTGAATTTATTAATGAAGTGCCCCGCCAGGGAGCCGATAATAAATTGATTTGCTTTTTACACCCCAAATCTACCGGCGGGGTTTTGGTGGAATTGTGTCAGGATAAATAATTTTCCGGTTTTCAATTTTGCTTTTTGATTTCGCTTGGGAGGAGGGGATTGGTCACTGAGTCCACGTTCGGCGGGTAGCCTTGAACCGCTCGGCTACCAAATTTCGAGCTGCTTGAGGTTGGGTCGTTGAGCCTGTCGAAACGACAAGGGGGAGCAAGCACTGTCCCTTCGACAAGCTCAGGGACCACACTTCGACAAGCTCAGGGACCATCCTATTCCGCCACGGCGGATCAAAGCGTCGGGCCAACGCACAGGAGAATTTTTGTTAGGAGGGCAAAATTTCTTTAAATAATTAAATTGCGGGTGGCTTTGGCCGCTTCGTTGGGGCAGCAGTGTGGGTGGTAAAGATGGATGCAGAGCAGCCATCGCAGGGCGTTTGAAGCGGCCTTGACTTTTGGCTCCTTTGTGTCAAGACAAAGGAGCGAAGAAAAGAAAATTAAAATGAATGTACTTGTCAACCATGTGAGGAAATGCATATGTCCTTGTCCCTTCGACAAGCTCAGGGACCAACTTCGGCAAGCTCAGGAACCGAGATGGGTCGTTGAGCCTGTCGAAACGACAAGGGGGAGCAAGCACTGTCCCTTCGACAAGCTCAGGGACCGCACTTCGACAAGCTCAGGAACCATTCTTCTCCGCCCCGCACACTCATTCTCATTCTCATTCTCATTCTCATTCTCATTCTGCTCACATTTTCAGTTCGCAGCGCTTAGACGGGCGAGGGTAGACTTAAACCTCAATGATTTGAACCACAATTAGGGGAATCTACCCGATCGGTTCCAACCCAGGAATAGGGTCAGGTTATCGCAGATAAAAACAAAAAAAATAAGACTCAGTCGTGAATAATTTCAAATACCCCGGCATTCAACGAACCCCTATAGCCAAGTCTTTTCAAAGATTCAGATAACCTTAATTTAATAGCTTTCTTTCCCATGGTCGTCTTAAAATACAACTCTCTTTTTCTTGCATCATTTTCAAATAGATAATACTCACAAAAAATTAATCTTAATGGTCTGCGCGGTGCTGTGCTTTGCTTTGTACTTCCCCGGAATTATGTTTTTCAATTCTTTTCCCAGGTCTGTGGTATAGCCAATATAAAGCAAGCTGTCTTTTTCACTGAAGAGAATTTATACACAATAGGGTAGGGATGACCTCCTGGATTCGGTAACTGCAGGAAACCTCCGGAAAGCGAGTCTGAAAAATTATTTCAAGTTTGATGGAAACTGTAAAGCAAAAAAATTTTTCTACCCAGGGTCAAAAATTTCACTTTATGGGTGGGACATACTGGATTCGAACCAGTGACCTTTACCGTGTCAGGGTAACGCTCTAAACCAACTGAGCTAATGCCCCATTAGATGATTATTCAAACTGTTTGTGGGCCCGGCAGGACTTCCCGCCCGACAGACTGCGTCAGCGGTCGGGCGGGGAACCTGCGACCAACGGTCCCGATAACTACCGGGAAAGTCCGCAGACTAAAAAAAATCTTGTGGGCCCAGCAGGACTTGAACCTGCGACCAACGGATTATGAGTCCGCTGCTCTAACCAACTGAGCTATGGGCCCTTTGATAGTTACATCAATCCCATGAAAATGGGAATGCGAAATTATATATTTGCTTCCAATATGGCAATACCTCCCAAACCTCCTGTAAATGCGCTCATTTTCGACCTCGGAGGGGTAATTCTGAATATTGATTACCTCAAAACGGAAAATGCCTTTAAAAAACTGGGATTTTCCACCTTCGGCCAATCCTATTCCCAATTGCAACAAAACCCTCTTTTCGATAGATTTGAAACAGGTAAAATTTCTGAAAAGGTTTTTTTTGAGGAACTGGCAAAACTGGGAAATCTGAATTGCAGTCACTCTGAAATGATCAAGGCCTGGAATGCCATGCTACTCGATCTCCCCCGGCACCGTCTTGAACTGCTTAAACAACTTAAAGGGAATTTTCAGGTTTTCCTGCTGAGCAATACTAACGATACTCACCTCGAAGCATTTTTCAAAATTTGGAAACAGGCCGGCGGACGAGAGTCTATGGAGGATTGTTTTCACAAAACCTATTTTTCTAACCGGGAGGGCCTCCGAAAACCCGACCCGGAAATATTTTTGCAAATCATTACATCACATAACCTGAAACCTGAAGCTACCTTGTTTATTGATGACACCCTCATTCATATAAGGGCAGCGGAAAAACTGGGAATACAGGTTTTTCATAATCAGCCCGGAAATTCCTGGGAAAATAATTTGTCAGGCCTTTTCCAGAATTAACTGGGTTATTTCCGGCCAGATGCCAACCCTGCCGGGAAATCCGAGAAAACCAAAACCGCGGTTCACATACAAATACGAATCAGCTTCTTTAAATAAACCCGCCCAGCGTGGATAACGGAACTTAACCGGACTCCATTTGAAATTGCCAACCTCAACCCCAAACTGCATACCGTGGGTATGTCCGCTTAAGGTAAGATCAATACGCTTATCCTGCCACCGGACTTCATCTTCCCAATGGGTTGGGTCGTGTGACAAAAGAACAACAAAGCCCTCGTCGGGTATTCCCGAAATGGATTTTTTTAAATCTCCGTTCTGACGAAAACCCCGTCCCCAGTTTTCCACGCCTGCCAGATAAATTTTTGAATCGCCTTTTTGAATCACTTCATGCTCGTTCAGCAGGAGACGGAAGCCGCCGTGGGCATGATATTTTTTTAATTCTGAAAAATTACCCTCTTTCTCGCCGGGAAATTCCCAGGGAACATAATCTCCATAATCGTGATTGCCCAGAATGGAAAATTTACCATAGCGGCTTTTGAGTTCCGACAATCCATTGATATAGGGAAGTACCTCGGCTGCATAATTGTTCACCAGATCCCCCGTGAAAACGATCAGATCTGAATTCAGACCCTGGGCCAGTGACAACCCCCGCTGAACGGCATTTTTATCGTCGAAACTTCCTGCGTGAAAATCGGAAATCTGGGTTATGGTGAACCCGTGAAATTCATCGGGCAAATGCGGCGATTTTACCCTTACGGTATGAACCTTAAAGGCATATTTTCCTTTTACCATGCCATACACCATTCCGGCCAGGGGAATGGACGATACGATAAGTCCGGCCTGACTGATAAAGGCCCGCCGGGAATCGAGCGTGGTTTGCCCTGAATTGTTTCCGCTGATTTTTGCTATCCAGTCCCAGGCATATTTCACCAGGCGGAAAACATCTTCCCCCATCAGTACCAGAATAAAAATCAATTTGGCAAGTAAAAAGGAAAACAATACTCCGATTACCATCATCAGCGTGGGAAATCCTACAAGCTTGTTCCGGAATGCAAAAAAGAAAAGAACGGTAAGAAAGATGAGTCCAATATTCAGTATCCAATAGGAATAATGGGTGAGACTCCGGGAAAAAGGAAGCCATTTAAGCGTGATGGCCTTAATCCCCGAAAAAACATACAGGTCGATCAGAAACAGGATAAGCGCCAGAATCAAAAAGCGAAGTAAAATAACCGAGGTTGGGGTCATCCCTTAAGATAAAAACTAAAATTTAAATTTGGAAAGGATCGGCATCCAATCCAACCGGAAATTGTTCCCGGAATCTTTTCAATTCATTCCCGTTCAGCTCAAGGGTTTCAATGCCTTCTTCCCCGGGTAAAAGAGAGGAAATAATTTGTCCTTTTGGATCCGACACTCTTGAATGGCCCGAATATTCAATCCCTTGTCCATCGGTTCCTACCCGATTTACACCGGCGGTATAACATTGGTTTTCGATGGCCCGGGCCTGCAATAATATTTCCCAGGCCCTGATTCTTGGCTGGGGCCAGTTAGCCACATAAATCTGGAGGTCATACTTCCAGCCCTTCAGATTGTCGTAACGATTCCTGGCCCAAACCGGGAAACGGAGGTCGTAGCAAATAAGCGGATTTATCTTCCAGCCCTTTAACAGCACAATTAATTTGTCTTTTCCCGGGGCATAATGGGTGTGCTCTCCCGCCATCCGGAAAAGGTGACGCTTATCGTAAAAGGAAAAACTGCCGTTTGGGTTCACCCAGAAAAGACGGTTGAAGTAAAATTCTTCTTCCCGGAAGATGATACTTCCCGTAATAACGGCTCCCGTTTCAGCCGCTTTCTCACGCATGAAGTTCAGAGCCGGCGAATTTTCCTTTGTTTCGGCCAGGGCGGGAGCATTCATGGTAAATCCTGTGGTAAACATTTCCGGGAGAATAATCAGATCTGTTTTTTTCTTCAGAACCTTTATTTTTTCTCCGAATGATTTCAAATTCTCTTCCGGAGATTCCCAGTGAAGGTGAGATTGGATCAGTGATATTTTAAGGTTTTCCATTTACAGCGCGTTCAGGATGTTTGCAGCGGCTTCGAGGGTTTCATTTTTCTTGGCAAAACAAAAACGAAGCAATTTTTCATTTCCAGGATGCTGATAAAAAACGGAAACGGGAATGGCCGCCAGTCCCTTTTCTTTGACCAGGTATTCCGAAAACTCCCGATCGTTTTGATCCGAAATGCCTGAATAATCCAACAGTTGAAAATAGGTGCCCTCGGCAGGTGTGAACTTCCAGCGCGAATTTTTTATCAGCTGCAAAAAATAGTCACGCTTTTCCTGCATCTGTGATGCCAGGGTTAAATAATGTGATTTTTCACGAATGAAATCGGCCAGCGCATACTGAACCGGAGCGTTAACGGCAAATACATTGAACTGATGAACTTTTTTGAATTCGTTCATGAGTTTTTCCGGCCCCGCTATGTACCCGATTTTCCAGCCGGTATTGTGATAGGTTTTACCGAATGATGCTACCAGGAAGCTTCGTTGGGCAAGTCCGGGATAGCGCGCCACACTCTGATGTCCTTCGGGATGAAATACCAGATGCTCATACACTTCGTCCGACAAAACGATTATTCCCGTTCCCATCAAAAGGTTTTCAAGTTGCTGCATATCTTCCTTCCTCCACACTGAACCGGCGGGATTATTGGGCGAATTAAGGATCACCATTTTGGTTTTCGGGCTAAGGGCTGCTTTGATGCGATCGAAATCGGGTCTGAAATCAGGTGGGGCCATGGGAATGTGAATTGTTTTCCCGCCGCACAATTCCACAGCCGGTTCATAGCAATCATAAACCGGATCGAAAACTATAACCTCATCGCCGGGATGAATGAAGGCGGTGATGGCCGTAAAAAGTGCCTGTGTTCCTCCGGCGGTTATTACAATTTCCTGACTGGGATCGTAATCGTGATGGTAAAGAGCATTTATTTTTTCTGAGATGGCTTGTCGCAACTCAGGTATTCCCTGCATGGGGGCATACTGATTTTTTCCTCCCTGCATCTTTTCATACACCAACTTAAATAATCCTTCATAACCGGGAATGTCGGGAAAGCCCTGTCCAAGATTTATTGCATTATGCTTTGCGGCAAGAGCCGACATTACCGTAAAAATCGTGGTTCCTACCCCGGGTAATTTTGATTGAAAGGAAATTTCAACCTCAGAGGAAAGAGAATGCTTTTCGGATGCCATGGGAGGATTTTCCTGAAGTTAAAATTTTTCGGGCGGCCGAAACAATGCCATCGGCATCGTAACCGCATTCGGCATACAATTCTTTTTGCTCCCCGTGTTCTATTACTTTATCGGGAATTCCCAACCGGGTAATCCGGCACCTGAAACCCAGATCCGACATCAGCTCAAGCACCGCACTGCCCATGCCACCGGTAATGCAACCGTCTTCCACGGTAATTATTTCCGGATAATTCTCAAAAACTTCCTTTAGCATTTCAGCATCCAGGGGCTTTACGAATCGCAGATCATAATGGGCAAGGGAATATCCTTCGGCTTCCAATAGGTCAATGGCCTTTGAAGCCTCGTTTCCTATATGGCCAATGCTCAGAATGGCAAGATCGCTTCCTTCCCTGAGTTTCCTTCCTTTTCCCACCGGTATTTTTTGGAAAGGCTTTTTCCAGTCGGTCATAACGCCGTTGCCTCTGGGATAACGGATGGAAAAAGGATTTTCAACTTCATCAAGGGTGGCAGTATACATCAGGTTGCGCAATTCTTCCTCATTCATGGGTGCCGACACAATCATATTGGGGATGCAACGGAAATAGGCCAGGTCGTAGGCTCCGTGATGGGTAGGGCCATCGGCACCGGCAAGTCCGCCCCGGTCAAGACAAAAAATTACTTTGAGGTTCTGAATGGCCACATCATGTATCACCTGATCGTAGGCCCGCTGCATAAATGATGAATAAATATTACAGAAAGGGATCATACCCCTGGTAGCCAGTAAGACACTGAATGTTAAGGAATTCTGATCGGAAATAACAACATTAAAG
>CALEYQ010000004.1 GCA_937924855.1 uncultured Bacteroidota bacterium
GGTCCCTGAGCTTGTCGAAGGGACAGTTCTTGCTCCCCCCTTGTCGTTTCGACAGGCTCAACGACCCATCTCGGTTCCTGAACATGTCGAAGTGCGGTCCCTGAGCTTGTCGAAGGGACAGTTCTTGCTCCCCCCTTGTCGTTTCGACAGGCTCAACGACCCATCTCGGTTCCTGAACATGTCGAAGTGCGGTCCCTGAGCTTGTCGAAGGGACAGTTCTTGCTCCCACCTTGTCGTTTCGACAAGCTCAGGGACCAAAATCGTCCCTTCAAAATGCTCAGGCGCCGATTGCCTTCTCAACCCCGGCGGAATCAGACACCGCCCTTCAACTGCTCCTCTATGGCCCTGATCCGGGCTTCGGCATCGGCCTTTTTCTTCCGCTCCATAGCAACCAGCTCAGGCTTTGCATTGGCAACAAATTTCTCGTTGGCTAATTTCTTTTCTACCGCTTGTAAAAAACCTTTTTGATAAGCAAGTTCCTTTTTTAATTCCTCTTCATCCCCACCCGATTCTTTGCCTTCCTTTTTTACAAACCAGGAAATATCGCCGCCCGTAAACATAATAAAACCGGAACGGTCCTTTTCAAATTCAGAACCGAAACTAAAATCGCAATTGGCGCGTCGGGAAATCCTTCCGGCATATTCGGATAATGAAACTAAATCTGCATTTTTTCCAAGAGCAATCACCTCCAGCTTTACTTTCGGACTAAGTCCCATCCCCTGTCTTGATTTTTGAACAAAAGCAATTCCCCCATTTACTTTTTCATAATCCTGCAATACTTTTAAATAATCGGAATCTATGCCCTTATAAGAGACCTTTCGTGATGAAAATACATCAGAAGCATCCCATGTTTTGCTTCCGGGCCATGAGGCAACAATCAAACAATCATTCTCCTTGCGGTCACGAAGCAGATGCCAGATTTCTTCGCTGATGAAAGGCATAATCGGGTGAATCATTTTTAAAAGTGCCTCAAAAATATCGAGACAGGCCTTGTATGTTTTTGGGTCCATCCTTCCGGCCTTTCCCTCAATGAATTCGGGTTTTAAATCCTCCAGAAAATCACCACAGAAATCATCCCAGAATAGTTTATAAGTGAGCATCAAAGAATCCGACAAACGGTAGCTGTCATAGGCCTTATCAACCTGGGCCAAAATTTTTCCCAGTTGCAAGCCCATCCTGTCAACCGCAATAACTGATGTTGCCGGTTGGTTTAACTTTTCATCCGTCTCCCAGCTTTTAATCAGACGAAAGGCATTCCAGATTTTATTGGCAAAGTTCCTTCCCTGCTCGCAATAACTTTCATCAAAGAGCAAATCGTTACCCGCAGGCGAACACAAAAGCATTCCCATTCTTACTCCGTCGGTGGAAAATTTATCCATCAAATCAATAGGGTCGGGACTATTGCCCAAAGATTTGCTCATCTTTCTCCCCTGCTTGTCGCGCACAATTCCGGTGAGGTACACATGGGTGAAAGGTTTTTCGCCGCGATATTCATATCCGGCCATAATCATCCGCGCCACCCAGAAAAATAAAATCTCAGGTGCAGTTACCAGATCGTTGGTAGGGTAATAGTAATTAATGTCTGCATTTCCTTTATAATCCTTTCCTCCGGCAAAAACTTTTGGATCAAATACTGAAATGGGCCATAACCACGATGAGAACCAGGTGTCAACCACATCCTCATCCTGTTTAATTTCTTTGGTTCCTAAAATCTTTTCCGCTTCCTTTCTTGTTTTTGTAACCGCCACATTCCCCTTCTTATCATACCAGGCCGGTATTTGTTGTCCCCACCAAAGTTGCCGCGAAATACACCAGTCTTTCACATTTTCCATCCAATGCCGGTAGGTATTGATGAACTTATCAGGAATTAATTTCACTTCTCCTTTCATTACCGCTTCATAGGCAGGCAAGGAGAATTCCTTCATTTTCAAAAACCATTGCAGGGAAAGCTTGGGTTCAATAACAGCATCAGTCCTTTCGGAATAGCCCACCTTGTTTTTGATGTCTTCAATTTTTACCAGCAGGCCCAGGTTCTCAAGTTCTTTTCCCATTTTTTTACGAACCGCAAAGCGGTCTTCTCCCACAAAAAATCCGGCGGCTTCACTCATGGTTCCGTTGGGAGCAATGGTATCAATGATTTCCAGTTTGTGTTTAATGCCAAGGTTATAATCATTGATGTCGTGGGCGGGTGTTACTTTTAAAGCACCCGTTCCGAATTCACGGTCGATATATTCGTCGAAAATGATGGGAACCGCACGGTTTACGAGAGGGATGATAGCTTTTTTCCCCTTGAGGTGCTTATAGCGGTCATCATCGGGATGCACGCAAACGGCGGTGTCGCCTAAAATGGTTTCCGGACGGGTGGTGGCAATGGTAATAAATTCATTCGTACTGCCTTCAATAGGATATTTAACATAAAAAAGGCGGGAGTTTACTTCCTTATAATTCACTTCCTCATCGGAAACAGCAGTAAGGCCAACGGGGTCCCAATTTACCATCCGGGTTCCGCGATAAATAAAACCTTTATTATAGAGGTCAATGAAAACATCGGTCACCGCCTCGCTGAGGTCGGGATCCATGGTAAATTTGGTTCTTTCCCAGTCGCAGGAAGCACCCAGTTTTTTTAATTGTTCAAGGATAATGCCCCCGTATTTTTCCTTCCATTCCCAGGCATATTTTAAAAATTCTTCCCGGCTCAAATCCTCTTTCTTTATGCCCTTTTCTTTCAACAGGGCTACCACTTTGGCTTCGGTGGCAATGGAGGCATGGTCGGTACCGGGTACCCAGCAGGCGTTTTTTCCCAGCATCCGGGCCCGGCGGATGAGCACATCCTGAATGGTATTATTCAGCATGTGGCCCATGTGTAAAACCCCGGTTACATTAGGAGGAGGAATAACAATGGTATAGCGGTCTTCACGGGGCCGGTCGTCGGGAAGGGAGCGGAAATAGCCCTTTTCCATCCAATACGAATACCACTTTTCTTCGGTACCTTTGGGGTCGTATGTTTTGGGTATTTCCATGCCTGCCGGCAAATTTAGGAGAATGATTTGAACCCCCGTCAAAATCGTTTAAAAAGGGGCATTATGGCACGATTTTGGATAGTTTTAAACCTGATTTATAATGCTTAAATTTGTACTATGTAAAACCCCGTAAAAAATGAAAAACACATTACTTCTTTCGGCCCTGATGTTCTTTGCAAGCACAGGTTTTTTTGCCCAAAACAAAACCAATGCTCCTGTCGGTTCTGAAACCACTACCCCGGTGAGCCCTACCGCCCCGGAAATTACTTTCGAGGTGGAAACGCATGATTTTGGAACCCTTCAGAAGGGTGCCCCCTGCGAATACGATTTCAAATTTAAAAATACAGGCAAAGAGCCTTTGATTATTCAAAATGCCCAGGCCAGTTGCGGATGCACGGTTCCCCAATGGCCCAAGGAGCCCATTATGCCCGGACAAACCGGAATGATCAAGGTTAAGTACGACAGCAACCGCATTGGAGCCTTTACCAAAACGGTAACCATTACTTCGAATGCCAAAACTGCCTCTAAATTTATAACCATTAAGGGAAATGTGGAAGGTCCTCCCCAGGAAGAGCAATTCCCCGGTAACAATAACAAGCCGCAAATGCCCAATTAACCTACATAAAGCCAAACAAACCAACCATGAAAAAGATCATTCTCTCCACCTTCCTTTTGTTGTTTGCGGGAACCGGACTTCTTGCCCAAACGCCGGTTACTTCAACGATGAACGACAATCCCAATGCCCCTGAAATATCGTTTGAAAACGAAGTACTTGATTACGGCACCATAGAATACAATTCGAACGGTGAGCGGGAATTTAAGTTTAAGAATACAGGCAAAGAACCTCTGGTTATTCAGAGTGCTACAGGATCCTGCGGATGCACGGTTCCCACCCCGCCCAAAGACCCCATTAAGCCCGGTGAAACTGCAAGTATTAAAGTAAAATACGACACCAAACGGGTTGGAAATTTTGAAAAAACCATTACCGTTATTTCCAATGCTAAAAACGGAACGGTGATGTTGCGCATCAAAGGACAGGTTAAGCCTGACCCCAATCCGCCTCAACAGCAAAATACCAATGGCACTAACCCTAAATAATTTTTTCGGAAAAGTATTTATTCTGATTTTTCTTTTTGCGGGAGCCCCGGCCATACACAGCCGGGGTTTTTCGCAGGTGAAAGGGCCTGCCTTCAAATTTGAGGATAAAAAAAAGAACTTCGGGTTTGTGCGGGAAGGTGAAATCGTGGAACTGGAATATGTTTTTGAGAATACCGGCGACCAACCCATCATTATTCAGGAAATAAAAGTTACCTGTGGCTGCACCGCCGGTGAATATCCCAAAGAGCCGGTTTTGCCCGGAAAAAAAGGCGTTATAAAAATCAGTTTCGACACCAAGGGTAAGCTCGACCGCCAGGACCGCACGGTGGGTGTTATCAGCAATGTTCCCGGGCCACCCGAAGAATTAAGATTTAAAGGCGTAGTATTAAAAAAGAAATGAGAGTTGTACCTTCCTGCTTGTTTTTATTTTGCTGCCTGCTAAGTTTCGGATTGGTGGCACAAAAATCCGGTGTTTCTCCCTCCGGGCTCAAGCCCCCGGGGATTCCAAATTCATCGGAAAAATTAAAATACAGCTTTCAGCCCTGCATTATTCAGGGAAAAGATTCCCTGAACAGACTACGGTATGAAGAAAACTCCTGTGGGCAAACCACGAACAGGATATGGCTGTACTACTATGGAAAAAGCCCACTGCTCAGGGAAAAATGGATTGAAAGCGGAATTGTTGGAAACCAGCCCGGCACCCGACTTGTATACCAATTCGCCGAATCGGGCGATACCCTTTTTGTAAGAGAGCCGAAACACCCGCAGGAAACTCCCCCTCCCCTGGATTAATTGCCGGCGGGTTTCATCTGATTTCCGATATTTGCGCCCATGGAAAAATCGAAGGCATTATTCGAAAAAGCACAAAAATTATTTCCGGGAGGCGTAAATTCTCCCGTAAGAGCTTTCAGGTCGGTGGGTGGAACTCCCCTGTTTATTGAAAAGGGAGAAGGTCCCTTTGTTTTTGATGCCGACGGGAAAAAATACATTGATTTCTGTGGCAGTTGGGGCCCATTGATCCACGGGCATGCCCACCCGGATATTGTAAAAGCCATAACCACTACCGCTGCCCATGGAACTTCTTTCGGAGCACCTACAAGACTTGAAAATGAGCTGGCCTCGCTCATAATTGAAAATCATAAGGGCATAGAAAAAATGCGGTTTGTAAGCTCGGGAACCGAAGCAGTAATGAGTGCCATCCGTCTGGCCAGGGGATATACAGGAAAAAATAAAATCATAAAATTCGAAGGCTGCTATCACGGCCATTCCGATGCTTTGCTGGTAAAAGCCGGATCGGGTTTGGTAACCTTAGGAAATTCCTCCTCGGCCGGAGTGCCAAAATCATTTGTGAATGAGACTATAGTTTTGCCCCTTAACTCGGAAAAAGCCCTTGAGGAAGCTTATAAAAAGTTCCCTGACGATATTGCCTGTGTAATAATCGAGCCCATTCCGGCCAACAACGGCCTGCTTTTACAAAGGCAGGAATACCTGAAGTTTCTGCGCGACATTACGACAAAGCATAAATCACTTCTGATTTTTGATGAAGTAATTTCCGGCTTCAGGATAGGATTTGAAGGTGCTTCGGGGTATTACAACATTACGCCCGACCTGTTTACTTTCGGGAAAATCCTCGGCGGAGGAATGCCGGTAGGAGCCTATGCCGCAAGCGCTGAAATAATGGGCCATGTATCGCCTGAAGGGAAGGTTTACCAGGCAGGAACCCTTTCCGGAAACCCCTTGGCCATGGCAGCAGGACTGGCTCAATTACAACTTTGTTTAAAAGGAAATTTTTACCCGGACCTTGAGGCCAAAACCAGATTGTTTGCCGAAATCGTTTCCGAGGGCATTGGGCCGGAAAAGGGATTCTATCTGATCCAAATTGGATCCATATTCTGGTTTAATTTTTCAGGAATTCCACAGATAAGGGCGGCTCATGATATAGATGCCGGGGGCATGACCATTTTTAACATGGTGTTTCATGATTTGCTGAAGGCCGGGATATATTTTGGGCCCAGCGGATATGAAGTAGGCTTTATTTCCTCGGTTCACACCCCTGAAATAATTGAAAAAGCGGGAAAATCGATAAACGCCATTTTAAAGAAACACCTTAATTAGGCTCGGCATAATTCCGTAAATTTGTTTTTTGAAAACCAGCATGACTTATAGTGAATTAAGGGCCATCAGCCCTGTCGACGGCAGGTACCGCAAGACAACTTCGGTGCTTGAAAATTATTTTTCTGAACAGGCCCTTATTAAATACCGGGTGCTGGTTGAAGTGGAATATTTTATTGCGTTTTGCAATACAATTCCCGGACAAAAGAAATTAACCGCAGCGGAAACCAATAAGCTCAGAAAAATTTATCTCGACTTTTCCGAAGGTGATGCATTAATCATAAAAGAAGTTGAGCGAACCACCAATCACGATGTAAAGGCGGTTGAGTATTTTTTAAAAGAAAAACTTCAGAAATCGGGATTTGGAACCATTAAGGAATTTGTACACTTCGGGCTGACATCCCAGGATATAAACAACACCGCCATTCCCCTTTCCCTGAAGGATGCCCTGGAGGATGTGATCATCCCCGCTTTTGAAGAAGTAATATCAAACCTGAATGAAAAGGCAAAAGCCTGGAAGAACATTTCCATGCTGGCCCGTACGCATGGGCAGCCCGCATCACCTACCCGTCTTGGAAAAGAAATTCAGGTGTTTTCGGTCCGTCTGGAAAAGCAACTGAAAGCCCTGCAGCATATTAACTGTCCGGCCAAATTTGGCGGTGCAACCGGAAATTTCAATGCCCATTACGCAGCTTATCCCAAAATTAACTGGGATGCTTTTGCGGACAATCTGGTTAATAATACCCTGGGCTTGTCGCGTTCCAAACCCACTACCCAGATCGAGCATTACGATGATCTGGCTGCTATTTTCGATGCCTTGAAACGATTGAATACCATTTTGATTGATTTTAACCGCGACATGTGGACTTATATTTCAATGGAATATTTCCGGCAGAAAATCAAAAAAGGAGAGATAGGTTCCTCGGCCATGCCCCATAAGGTAAATCCGATTGATTTTGAAAACAGCGAGGGAAACCTGGGCCTGGCGAATGCCCTTTTTGAACATCTTTCTTCCAAATTGCCGGTGTCCCGCCTTCAGCGAGATTTAACCGATTCAACCGTGCTTAGAAATATCGGGGTTCCTTTGGCGCATACTCTTATTTCCCTGCAATCGACCTTAAAAGGCTTAAATAAAATTCTGCTGAATGAAGATGCCCTGAAAAAAGATCTTGAAAACAACTGGGCTGTGGTTGCTGAGGGCATCCAAACCATTCTGCGGAGAGAGGGCTATCCCAAGCCCTACGAGGCCCTACTAGACTTAACCCGAACCAACGAAAAAATTACCCGGGAAAAAATACATTCCTTTATTGACAAGCTCAAGCTGAAACCCGAAATAAAAAAGGAGTTAAAAAAATTAACTCCTTTCAATTATACCGGTGGGTAATTTATTATTGTTTGGTACAACTCGCTGAGCAGGTATCGTATTGACTACCGTCGCGAATAATATAATTCATCGAAAAAGTATTGGTCCCCGTTTTGTTTCCCGAGAGGGAAATAATAGTAAAGTTAGAAAGGGGCTGATTGCTGGCTGAAAAGCTGCTTCCGCTCACGGTTGGAAAAGCCTTGATGTTAAAACCCAGGTTGTAAAAATTTTCAATGTCGAGCCCTGCTGAATTGCTGCTGCTTTTATTAACGTGGAGGGTAAAGCTGGAAGCTCCGTTAAGCCGGGAATTTTCCTGACAGGTCCAGGAGCCTGTAAATGCATCACGTGGATCGGAAGGAGGGGGCTCTTCTTCATCTTTGGCACAAGACACCAGAAAAAGGCTGGCCATTAGACCACATACCAGGCAAAGTGAGAACCATTTATTTTTCATATAACAAATATAAACTTTTATAACGGCATCAGCAATATCCGTGCCGAATGAACAAAAGGGCTTATTATAAAATCCTAATTCCCAAAACAGTAACATCATCTACCTGGTCCATACTGCCCATCCAGTCTTTAAAAATCCGCTCGAGCTTTGCTTTTTGGTCTTCGGCCGGTGCTGTGGCAATTTCGGGAAGCAGGCTTTCCAGTTGGCGGTATTTGAATTTTTTGCCTTTAGGTCCTCCGAACTGATCTGCAAATCCATCGCTAACCAGGTACATCATATCACCCTTGTTCAGGGTACGGGTTTCCTGCCGGAAGGAGGTATGTGGACCTTCGTAGGAACCGATGGGCATTTTATCGCCGGGGATTTCATTCAGACCAAAGGAATTAACCCAATAAAAACCATTCATGGCTCCGGAAAAAACAACCTCACGGGTTTTTTCGTTTACCCGAAGGAGGGAAAGGTCCATACCATCTCTTGTTTCGCTGCCACTTCCCGATTGGCTCAGCGATTCCAACACCTTTTCACGCAACCGTGATAAAATTTCAGCCGGTTCGTAACAGGCATTCTCTTTCACAATCTGATTGAGAAAACTAATGCCCAGCATACTCATAAAGCCTCCGGGAACCCCATGACCGGTGCAATCGGCCACAACAATGAACTTATACCCGCCGGAATCGGAATACCAGATAAAATCTCCGCTTACAATATTCCGGGGTTTAAACACAACAAATGAATCGGGAAAATCTTTTCGGATTAGGTCGATTCGGGGTAATAGTGCTTCCTGAATGCGCTTTGCATAATTAATGCTGTCGGTAATTTCTTTATTTTTCTCTTCCAGCAAATTGTTTTGGCGTTCTACTTCCTTCTTTTGCCATGAAATGATCCGGTTATCTTTCTTTTTCCGTTGAATGATAAAAACAGAAAAAACCAGAACAATCACCAATGCCAGGACTCCCCCCAACAATAAATTCCGCTGGTATTTTCTTTCGGCGGCCTCCGTTTCTTTTTTGGCAAGTTCAGCGTCCTTCTTAAAAAGTTCTTTTTCCTTTTTTTCCAGATCGAACAAAGCCCGCATTTTGTTGAGGCTTTCCATGGTCTCTTTCCCCATCAGAGAATCTTTCATGCGGCTGTAATCGGATATATATTCATAGGCCTTCCGGTAATCTCCCATTTCCTTATATGAAATTCCCAGGGAAGCGTAAGATTCAATGATCAATTCGGCGGCCCCGGTTTCGAGACCAATGGCTAAGGCTTTTTCAAAATATTCAACGGCCCTTGGAAAATTCTTTGTTCGGAGATAAACATATCCGGAATTTCCGTAGGAATATGCTATCCCATTTACATCGTTAAGTTGCTTTGCCATCAGCAAGCCTTTTTCAGCAAATTTCAAGGCCTCTTTATAGTTGCCGATTTCATTATAAATACTGGCGAGGTTATTATAACTCGAAACCAGTCCAACCCGGTCATTGATCCGTTCGCGAATCAATAAAGCTTTTTGAAAATAAAAAAGAGTAGAATCTTTGGCATTAAGCGAATGATGTAAATGTCCCAGATTATTATATCCGGAAGCCAGACCCAGACTGTCATTTAACTGAACTCTGATGGCAATGGCTTTGCGGTAATATTCTTCTCCCTGCTTATAATTTTTTTGCTGGCAAAGAATATTTCCAATATTATTCAGGGAGTTTGACTGGTGCCTGAGGTTATTCCTTGCTTCGGAAATTTTGAGGGATTTCAAATGGTATTCCATCGCAATTTCCAGATTTCCGTAATCAAATTCCAGATTTCCGATATTGGAGTATAGGCCGCTTAATCCGTCGAGATTGTTTTCAGATTCATACAGTGGAAGGGCTTTAAAATAATTCTCCTTTGCTCCGGCAAGATTGCCTTTGAACCGGCAAATTGAACCCAGGTATTGATACGCCCGGGCAGCCCCGGCTTTAAAATTGATTTTTTCAGATTCTCCCAACGCAGACCGGATTAAAACATCTGCACTATCGGGATCGGTTGAAATTAATTGTTTTGCGGTTCCCAGTATATTCATTATTGCGCTGGTATCCTGCGCAAATGAAAAGCCGGCTATGAAAAAAAAGAATTGAAAAAAAAAGGCTCTGTATAGCATTAAAAACTTAAATCATCTAAAATTCCATCCTCTACAAGATTAGGAAGCGTTACCTGAAGGGTGGCCGATCTTTTCATTTCTCTTCGGATGGCCGTCAGGGCTTCTTTATTTCTTGCCCAGGCTCTGCGGGCAATGCCGTTATTCACATCCCAGAAAAGCATGCCATCGGCGCGTTTTTTAGCTTCAGGACTTCCGTCAAGCACCAGTCCGAACCCACCGTTAATTACTTCTCCCCAGCCTACCCCGCCTCCATTGTGCAGGCTAACCCAGGTGGCACCCCGGAAGGCATCGCCGGCAAAATTCTGAACGGCCATATCAGTGGTGAAGCGGGATCCGTCATAAATATTCGATGTTTCCCGAAAAGGGCTGTCGGTTCCCGAAACATCATGATGATCGCGACCCAAAACAACAGGTCCTTTAATTTTTTTTGCTTTAATCGCCGAATTAAATGCCCTGGCAAGCAAAATGCGTGCTTCTGAATCGGCGTATAATATTCTGGCTCTGGATCCTACCACCAGATTATTTTCCCAGGCCGACTCCATCCATTGAATATTATCAGCCAATTGACCCTTAATTTCAGAAGGGGCTTTCTTATGCAGTTCTTTGAGAATTTTAAGTGCAATGGCATCGGTGATTTTCAGGTCGCTGTCGAGTCCGGAAGTACAAACCCAGCGAAAAGGACCAAATCCGTAATCGAAGCACATGGGGCCCAGGATATCCTGAATGTAGGAAGGATAAATAAAATCGCCGTTATCCTTCAAAATATCTGCACCGGCTCTTGATGCTTCCAGCAGAAATGCATTTCCGTAATCGAAAAAGTACATTCCCTTTTCACTCAGCTTATTTATGGCATGCGCATGGCGAACCAGACTTTTCCGTACTTCAGTCTTAAATTTTTCCGGATCGGAACTCATCATCCGGTTTGATTCTTCCAAAGAAAATCCGGCAGGATAATATCCTCCTGCCCAGGGATTGTGAAGAGATGTCTGGTCGGAACCAATTTCAGGAACAATGTTATGAACTGCGCAATACTCCCAAAGGTCAACTATATTTCCCTGGTAAGCCAGACTTAAAGCTTTGCCTGACTTGCGTGCTTCGAGAGCTCGTTTCATTACTTTTTCAAGATCATCATATACTTCATCCACCCAGCCCTGTTGATGCCTTTTTTGGGTTGCTTTGGAATTAATTTCAGCGGTAATACTAACAAGGCCTGCTATTTTTGCCGCTTTGGGCTGGGCGCCACTCATTCCACCCAAGCCGGCAGAAATAAACAAGGGTATTTCATTGCCCTTTTTAGCGGCCTTCATCCGGGCAGCGTTGAGCAGGGTAATGGTGGTTCCATGAACTATTCCCTGAGGGCCTATATACATGAAAGAGCCTGCGGTCATTTGTCCGTACTGGGTAACTCCAAGCGCATTGAATTTTTCCCAGTCATCGGGTTTCGAATAGTTGGGAATCATCATGCCATTGGTAATCACCACACGAGGTGCATCGGGATGGGAAGGAAACAATCCAAGCGGATGACCTGAATACAATACCAGTGTTTGGCGCTCGGTCATGGTGGCCAGGTATTGCATGGTAAGGCGGTATTGAGCCCAGTTTTGGAAAACCGCTCCATTTCCACCATAAGTAATTAATTCATCGGGGTGTTGGGCAACGGCATGATCCAGGTTATTGGAAAGCATGTGCATGATAGCACCGGCCTGCCGGCATTTAAACGGGTAATCGGAAATCGGACGGGCATAAATTTTATAGTCGGGCCGAAACCGATACATGTAAATTCTACCGTAGGTTTTCAGCTCTTGCAAAAACTCAGGAGCAAGCGCATCATGAAATTTAGCAGGAAAATACCGCAATGCATTTTTCAGGGCAAGGCGCTTTTCGTCGGGATTAAGGATGTCTTTCCGTACCGGGGCATGATTCACCGAAGGATCGATCGGTTTGGGGGGTGGCAGCCGCGAAGGAATCCCCGCAAGAATATCTTTCCTGAATTTTTCAAGCACTTTCCTTTGGGTATCAGAGGGCATGGTATTATTTTTTACCGGAAGGTTCGATGCTTCCGGTTCTTGGGTTAAATCCGTAGGGACAATGCCGGCAACCGCTCATACAGCAATACCCCCTCTTAAGGTGGTATTTTTCGGTAAAAACCATGTAGCCCTCAGGACTGAAATAATAATCTTCGTTCTCCTGATTATCAGGGGTTTTATCAGGTTCTGGCATAAGGGGTAAATTTAATTTTTTTTCCAAAATATCCGGGGGCAATTCCGTCGAAATTGCGTCTTTTCAAGGCCATTTTTTTTGTAACTTGTATGCTTAAAACCAATTATACCCCTCATGAAATACATACTTTTCCTTTTTGTTGGTATGGTAATGTTTCAACATGCCGGTTTTTCCCAGGTTGAAAAGTATCATCGGGCAAAAATTTACACCGGTAGCAAAGGCCTTGAAGTTTTAAACCTTGCCGGTATTTGTACCGACCATGCAATGATAAAGGAAGGATTTTGGATTGAGTCTGACTTTTCTGAAAGCGAGTTGCAATTTGCCAGGTCGAAAGGCATGGAGGTTGAAATACTCATTGAGGATGTTTCTTTGTATTATGAAAAGCAAAACGAAAATCCCGACTTGAAAAACGGGGTTCCCACACCTCAGGGGATTGGCTGCCTGGTTCCCCCTCAATATGCAACGCCTTCTAATTTTTCTCTGGGCAGCATGGGAGGATTTTTTACTTACCAGGAAATACTGAACCACCTGGATAACATGTACAACCTGTTTCCAAATCTGATTACCCAGAAAGCTGCGCTTTCTAATAATACCATTGAGGGCAGGCCGGTGTATTGGTTAAAAATTTCCGACAACCCCAATATCGATGAACCGGAGCCTGAAATAATGTACAACGGCGTGCATCATGCGCGCGAGCCTGCTTCCGTTGCCCAGCTGATAATGTATATGTATTATTTGCTTGAGAATTATAACACCAATGCCGAGGTAAAATACCTGGTAGATAATTCCGAAATGTATTTTATTCCGGTAGTAAATCCCGATGGTTATATCTACAATCAAACCACGAATCCAAACGGAGGAGGAATGTGGAGAAAGAACCGGAAAAATAACGGAGACGGAACCTTCGGGGTGGATCTTAACAGAAACTACGGATATAACTGGGGTTTCGACAATACCGGTTCTTCACCGAATACCAATTCCAATACCTACCGGGGAACCGGTCCGTTTTCAGAACCCGAAACACAAAACCTGAGAAATTTTTGCAATAACCGCCAATTCCGGCTTGCTTTAAATTACCATACTTATGGGAACCTTCTTATTTATCCCTGGGGATATGGAGCCAATATATATACTCCGGACTCTGCTCAATTCACGGATTACGGAGGACATCTGACAACTTTCAACAAATACAGTTTCGGCACGGCCAATCAAACTGTGCTTTATACCGCCAATGGTGTTTCCGACGACTGGATGTACGGGGAGCAGAGCACCAAGCCAAAAATATTCGCCATGACTCCGGAAGCCGGACGAAGCGATGAGGGATTCTGGCCTCCCATTGGACGCATCATCGACATTTGTAAGGAAAACATCTGGCAAAATCTACATGCCTGTCACCTCATTTTAAAATATGCCGAGGCGAGGGATCTTGAGCCCAACTATGTATCGGCCACTACCGGCTTTTTTAATTACAGCATTAAGCGACTGGGCATGGAAGCTCCCGGAACTTATACAGTTACCATAGTGCCTCTGGGACCTGAAATTACATCGGTAGGTCCGCCAAAGGTTTACGCCAATCTGGGATTACTGCAAACCGCCTATGATAGCATTGCTTACACCCTGTCCACGGGTCTTGCCCAGGGGCAGATTTTCAAATACCTGATCGAAGTCAACAACGGACTATTTACCATTCGCGATACCATTGTGAAAAGATTTGGGAACACTACCATTGTGTTTGCAACCTCGGGCAATAACCTGACCGGATTTACCAATAACGGATGGGGAACCACCACGCAACAGTTTTACAGCCCAAACTCTTCCATTACGGATAGTCCGGGCGGTAATTACCCCAACAACACCAACAAGCGATTAACAACACAATCTCTCAATTTAACCGATGCTGCCACTGCCCAATTGTCGTTTTATGCCAAATGGGAAATTGAAACCAATTTCGATTATGCTCAGGTGCAGGCTTCCACCGATGGAGGAAACACCTGGACTGCGCTCTGTGGCAAATACACCAAAACGGGAAATGCTTATCAGGATCTTGGTCAGCCCCTCTATGATGGATTCCAGTTTGGCTGGATTAGGGAAGAAATGCCATTGGATGCCTATGTCGGACAAAACATTTTGATACGGTACCGGTTAATTTCTGACAATGGAGGAAACGAGGACGGCTTTTATTTTGACGATATGAAGGTGGAGAAAATTATAGGTTCTCCTACGAGCAACACTCCTGAGTCATCCGGTAACTCAGGTTTATATCTTGGCTTGCCTTTCCCTAACCCCGCCGTGGATTATATTTATGTAAATTATTCCTCCACCTCATCCAACTCCCGGTTGATTGTAACTGATGTTTCAGGTAGAGTGCTCGAAAAAATAAATGTGAATCCCGGAAATTCTCATTATACCCTGAATACCCGGACCCTGCCCCAGGGCATTTATTTAATGCTTCTGGAGTCGGATGGGAAAAAATCGAATTTTCAAAGATTTACGGTTTTAAAACAGGAATGATTTTTGTTCAGGAATAATTATGAAAACAAGTATTCTATTTATTCTCGCACTTGCCTTTCAGGGGACGCTTCATGCTCAGTTAAAACCCGGAAAAAAGGAGGGTAACTCCCATGGGCATGATAATCACGGGCCCATTCCGGAGCCTGAAAAAATATTTTGGTCAAAAACCAAAAAGATTACCTGGAATAATTACAAAAAAGCTTACAACCATACCATGGTTAATCCCTTGATGACCATGATATCTACCCACTACATTCATTATGTAACTCAAAAAGGAGATACTCTGGTGGTCGATAACTATCCTATTTTTTTTCCAAAGGATTCTTATGTTAAACCCGAGTTAAAAACCAAAACCCGGTTGCAGCATGAGCAGGTTTTGTTCGATTTATACGAAGTGTGGGCAAGAAAACTAAAGAAGGACATTGCAACAGCCAGTTTCAGTTCCCACTCATATACCGTCTATTTGCAGTCTATGCATAAAACCAATCTTCAAAACCGGAATAATGAGATCCTGAAATACAGGAATGAAACAAATTACGGAGAGAATGCCGCCAAACAAAAAGAATGGGCGGCAAAAATTCAGAAGGAGCTTCAGGAGCTTGAAAAATACAACCGGAATCAAATCCGGGTTCCGGTAAAATAATTTTTCAGCGGGTGCGGAAAAGAATCCAGCACTGGGTTGAAAATATTCCCACGCTGAAAATCAAATGAAGAGGTTGAATCCAGGCGGGAATTCCCCAATTGGCCATTCCCACTCCGAAAATGATTTCCAGGAAAATTAAAATAATCATCAGCCGGGCAAACCGGGCCAGGGGGGTTTTTCTCAATTTATAAAATATAAACCCATTCAGAGCCAGGATAACCAGAGAAAAGCTTCGGTGAAAAAGAAATTTCCAATCTAAAAAATCAACCCACAAATTTCTATTTTGATTTTGGAGGGCCAGTGCAATTTCATCAATTTGTTCACGAACAGCTGTGCCGGAAATTACCTGAATTAAGGTCCCTGCCAGAGCCACAACCAACAGGTAGCCGGGAAAAGGCAGGAACTTTGTCATTCCTGTAAACCTGAACTTTAAAATATAAAGGAATAGCCCTGCAATTACAAAAGCCACTAACATATGGGTTGTAATTTTTACGGGAGCCAGATTAGAAGATACCACCGTTTTTCCCAGCCAGGCCTCGAAGCCGATGAGGAAAACCCCTGTCAGTGTAAGCAGGAAATATATCTTCTTTTCCCGAAAAAGGGGAAGCGAAAACAAAAGTGCAATAAAGGCCACCATGCCCAGCAAAGCACCAGCGAGGCGATTTAAATATTCGGTCCAGGTTTGAAAAGCATTAAAGGTGGCATCATGTCCTTCGGCAACTTTATATTTCTCTTTATAATCGGCAGGTAGCTGGTCTTCGGTAAGAGGAGGAACCCAGAGGCCAAAGCACTTTGGCCAATCCGGACAGCCCATGCCCGATCCGGTAGCTCTTACAATACTTCCGGCCAACATTACGAGTAGAACAAAGAAAAAAGATAATCTGATCCAGTAAAAAAATCGGTTTTCGGCCCGGGATTTGTTCATGGGTCAAAAATAGTGATCATTTTCCCCCAATAATTATATTTGGGTTTCGTTAAAGCAGAAAAAATCATGAGGTACCTGATAATATTTTGTTTTCTTTCCCAAATAGCTCTGGGTCAGGAAGATCAAAAGCACCGCCTTTCCCAGGAAGGGGGTAAACTGGAACTCGGGCTTCGTTCAACTTTGTCTGCTTTCGGCAATCATGGCTTTATAAGCACAGGGGTTGGAGGGCAGTTTCGTTTGAAATTCAGCCATCGTTTAAACTCCGAATGGTTTGCCGATTATATCACAACAAATCTGGATGGTTTGGGAAAACGCACCGATGCGCATATTGGTTGGGCTGTAATGGGTTATTTTCTGAATTACAACCCCCTTCCGGGTACTTTTATGCCCTATTTCATGGGCGGGCATTGCTTCGATTACACCCGCATTGAAAAGAACATCGACGGCATAGATCGTTTAATGTACCAGGCTCCCAAAGAACGATGGAGTTCAGCGGTTCATACCGGTATTGGAAGCCATTATTTTTTTACCGAAAGGTTTAACCTTTCCCTCTCTGCCCAATATATGATTCACCTGGGCAACAAACTCGAGGCTCAGATAATTGAAGACCCCCTTGTTTCCAACCAGCCCTATTTATTTATTAAAGAAGGAAAGGCCGGACTGGAAGGCCATTTGTTTCTAACTTTAAGTGCTAATTTGCTCGTGGCAGATTTATGGTCAAAGGCCTCCAAAAAATAATTCTCATTTTCTTTGCAGGATTTTTGTTTTTCCTGCCATCCCTTTCCTTTTCCCAGGAGGAGGAAAAGGCAAAATACCTTCGCCCCACCGTATTCAGATCGAGCGGTACTTTCTCAACGGGAATTTTTCTCAACGGAGCCCTGACTGCCAGCTATCTCACAGGAGGGTTCGATTATTATTTTTCAGAAAAATTTTCCTTTCGATCCGACGGCTTTTACTTTTTGAATTATCTGGAAGAAACCGGGCCCCTGCTTTCAAATCATTCCGTTTTTTCGGGTGTAAATTTTCATATTAAAACCAAAAACAACTGGGACCCCTATTACTTTTTCCAGCCGGGAGTGGCATTTTCCCAAAGAACCGTCCCCCTATGTGATTCCCTGTGCTCATTGGGCGGGCAATCCTCGTCCATAAGTCCCTTGTTTTCGGGTGGCTTGGGAACCAATTATTATTTTCAAAAATGGTTTCACATGTTTTTTGATGTTCGCCTTACCCAGGGCACTCATCTTTCCTCCTACCAGCCCGTTTCGCTTTCTGATGTCCGGTTTTCCTTTGGGCTGGGCTGGAATATCATTTGCCGGAAAGACCTCCGTTTAAAGTAAAAATCGCTCCGGCCTTCGTATCTTTGAAGGGTGAATGAAGACCAAATAACCTCCCGTTTTAACCGGCAAATTATCCTTGAGGAAATTGGCAAAGAAGGGCAAACCCAATTGCTCAATTCCCATGTTCTTGTAGTGGGTGCGGGCGGACTGGGATGTCCGCTTATTCTATATCTGGCTGCGGCCGGAATCGGTAAAATTTCGATTGTTGACGGGGACCTTATTTCGGAAGAAAACTTACACCGGCAAATTTTGTTTGGATACGATGACATCGGCAGGAACAAGGCCGTGGTGGCGGCGGAAAAAATAAAAAAACTATATCCCGTTGCGCAGGTTCAGTATCATGAAGAATTTCTGGATAAAAACACCGCATTTTCAAGAATTGAGAAAGCAGATATTGTAGTTGATGGTTCCGATAATTTTGAAACCCGGTATCTGGTAAGCGATGCGGGGGTAATATTGGGAAAACCCCTGGTATCAGGTTCCATACATAAATTTGAAGGCCAGGTCTCCATTTTCAATGACCCTCCGGGGCTTGGACCCACTTACCGCTGTCTGTATCCATTTGCTCCAGGGAAGGACGCTCCTCCCCCCTGCTCTGTAAGTGGAGTAATCGGACCCCTGCCGGGTGTTGTGGGGTCGGTAATGGCCATGGAGACGATTAAAGTACTTGCCGGAATAAAAAATCGCTTATCGGGAACTTTACTGCTGATAAACCTGCTCAGTCACAACTATAATAAAATAAAACTTGATCCGGATTTGAAAAATTACCGGGGACCAAAAAGCTGGGAAGAATTTTTGGGTTACGATTATTCATCCTTTTGCGGAACCTCATCGGGGGAAAAAATTGAGGTTCTGCATTTTGAAAATCTGAATTCTGTAAAAGGGTCTTATGCGCTTATTGATGTAAGAGAGGAGGGAGAAATTCCCGAAATTGAATCCGGGAAAGTAATGCGGTTTCCACTTTCAAAAATTCTTGCGGGGCAAATTCCCGAAATAAATTCCGACAATGCCATTTTCTTTTGTCAGAGTGGAATCCGGTCAGGACAGGCTTTGGAAAAGCTCAGCGGAAAACTAAAGGCAAGGATGTTTGCCCTGAAAGAGGGAGCAAAAAAACTACAAAGTCTGCTCGGTTAAACTTTAAGGCCTAAAACCAGAATATCATCCACCTGTTCATGTCGACCCTTCCATTTTTCAAGGCATTGGGCGAGGTACTGGTCTGCACCGGAAAAATCCTGGGTGGGGATGGAATTAAGAATTTCCCTAAATCCTGATTTTTTTTTTTTTTTTTTTTCTGGAAAACCAAAATGGTATTTATGACCATTGGAAAATAAAAAAATCTGTTGCTCCCTGTTCAGTTGTAACGTCTGCGAGGAAAATGGTTTAATGTCCTGATGAAAATATCCCACAGGTTGTTTATCGCCTTTCAATTCATAAAATTCATCACCTCTGAAAATCCAAACGGGATTGTGGGCCCCTGAAAAATGGAGGGACTGAAACCCTGAATCAATGGCAATGAGGGAAATATCCATCCCATCGCTGGCAACTGTTCCGTCTTCCAGCTTCAGCGAACCCATAATTTTCTCCCTGAGCCGGCCTAAAATCTCACCGGTCTGACGGGGATCGGTTGACACGGAAAGTTCATTGAGGTAATTCATTCCCATAATACTCATGAAGGCACCGGGAACCCCATGTCCGGTGCAATCGGCAACGGCCACAATGGTTATCCCTTCCGATCGTGTAAACCAGTAAAAGTCACCGCTGACAATATCCCTCGGCTTAAAAAAGACAAAGGATTCCGGAATAAGAGATTTTAGTTCTTCGCGCTTTTGAATTAAGGCATCCTGAATTCGCTTTGCATAGTTAATGCTGTCGGTAATATCCTTGTTTTTTTCAGAAATTATCAGGCTCTGGCGTTCAGTTTCCTTGCTTTGAGCTTCAATTACCCTGTTTTGACTTTTTATTTTCTTAAACCGGTTGAACAAGGCCAGAGAAAACAAAACCACCAATAAAACAATTACGGAAAGGGAAACGGAAATTATGAATTGCCGGTTTTGTTCGGAAAGTGCCTTTTGTTCAATCAATTCCAATTCACCCTTAAGGGCTTCTTCTTTTATTCCGTATTCATATTTAAATTGTGATTCAAGGGATTTCTTTGTCAACTCATCGTTCCTAATGCTATCTAAATACAACACTGAGAATTTCAGGTGTTTAAGTGCACTTGGAAAATCTCTTTTGGATTCATAAATCTTAGACAAGACTTCATGTGTGCTTTGCAGGTTATATTTATCTCCATGCCTTTGACCAATTTCAATACTCTTCAGTCCATATTTTAGAGCTTGTTCAAAATCTCCCCTGGTGTGCAACAGGTGAGCCATGTTTGAATATACAGCCGTAAGGTCTCCCTGGTTATTATTGGATTTCGAAATGCTTTCGGCCCGGCTGTAGTAATACCAGGCCGAATCCAGTTGTCCCATTTTATGGTAGGTGGATCCAATATTTCCCATGCTGGTGAGGGCAGAAAGGGCATGCGTTTTTGCTTTTAAATAATCTAAACTCTGAATATGGTAGCTCAAAGACTTTTCGTATTCTTTGGTATTGGAATGAACATTCCCAATATTGGTTAAAAGCATTCCCACGGCAATAGAATCTCCCAGAGATTTACGGATTTCGGCTGCCCTGAAATAATTATCAATGGCTTTTTGATTTTCCCCAAGGCGGAACTGAACATTAGCAAGGTTGGCCAAAACACTTGAGAGGTCTTTTTTCTTTTCAGGAACTTTCTCTAAAATTGAAAGAGAGGACAAAAATATATCCAGAGCTTTCAAAAATTCTCCCTTATAATAAAGGATATTACCGAGATTATTCTGGCAGAGAGCAAGTTGTACCCGGTCTCCCAATTCCATAAACAACAAACCTGCCCGTTGTAAATCTTCAGCGGCTTTGGAATATTCTCCCATATTTTTATAAACTACACCCCGGTTGTTATATGCTTTAGCCAGGTGGAATTTGCTGGCTGAAGATTTTGCAAACTGAAGCCCTTTTTCAATAAACATAAGGGCGCTATCGGGATGGTTATTCCGATAAATCCAACCCAGGGCATTATATCCACTTGCCAATTGAGTATCGGAGCGGGATTCACTGATTATTTTCTTCAGGGAGTCTGAATTAATTGCTCCCGATAAAGAAAGAAAACAAAAACTAAATAGAGAAAATAAAAGGGGGCGCATCATAACAGGCAGGTGAAAATACAAAAAAACAATAAAAAGCAACAAAGCCTCCCGAGGGGAGGCTTTGTTGCGGATAGAAATATTTCCAATTAATGAATTACTACCTTTTTATAGGCCTGATCCTTTCCGTTAGAGATAATAAGCATATAAATGCCTTTACCGGATTGCTCAAGATTTACTTTGCCGGAATATTTTCCGCTGAAGTTATCGATTCGATCTTCAAAAACAGTTTGTCCCAGACCATTACAAACCTTAACCGTGTAATTATCGCGGGCAAAAGTTTCGAATACCACATCGAAAGAGCCGTTGTTCGGATTAGGGAAAACATTAAAGCTTCCGTTACCGAACAAATCATTAATTCCGGAGCAGGTATATACAGATCCCGTAACAGGCGTCCTGGCCGTATTACAAACGATGTCGGTATATGTCCAGTTATAGAAGAAGTAATAATAGCCTGGTAATCCGGCATTACTTCCTGTGATATTCACGCTGGGTGATGTATAAGGATAAACAGCACCGGTGGAGTTTCTGTATAAATCCACCAGGCCACGGCATTTAATAAAGTAATTGTTGCCGGGATAAATGGGCAGGTCAAGAATTACCGCTGTCATAATAGCCGGACTGGCAGGAATGAAAACAGTAGTATCGAGATACACATTACCCTGGGGATCGATAATTTCAATGGTTCTGTTTCCGCCGCTTCCCGACAAAACATCCACCGTATTTAAAACAATTGGATTAATAACATCGAAATATAATCCCCGAATGTCATTCGCCGTAAACATTGACCCACTCCCGAATGTATTATTTATGGGTCCAACAGTTCCCGGATTTCCGGGAGGGAAGGTTTCATCCACATAATAAGTAGTTGTGGCGCTGATGTTGGGGGAATAGGTATTTCCGGTTGCCAGAAGGTTTCCACCACCTGGTGCATCCCACCAGCGAACCGTTCCCGGAGCTGAAGGAATGGCCGTTAAATTAACTACTCCTCCGGGAGCACAAACCGAATCACCTACGGTCTGAGGTGCCGCATTCGGGCTGGCGGAAATAGTAATATATCCGGTCATGGTTTTTGTGTCGGAACCAACCGAGTTGCTCACGGTTAAAGTAACATTATAGGTTCCCGGTGTATTATAAATAACCAAAGGATTCTGAGCGGTAGATGAAGCCGGGTTTCCACCGGGGAAGCTCCAGGTCCAGGATGTTGGTTGTCCGGGTGAATAATCGGTAAACTGTATGGCAGCACCTGGACAAGCAATTTTTTTGTTGGAACCGAAGTTTGCGACAGGCGGATAATTTCCGGGCACATAAAAACCGGATTCCCACATGCCGCGACCATAGGTAGAAGCCCGTAGTTTATTGCCGGCATAAAACACTTCGATTTGGGTAACCACCACATTCGGCAAACCACTGGAAAAGGGTTGCCATACGGTCATGGTTCCATCTTTGAAAAACACACCGGCATCGGTTCCAATATACAACTCATCATTGCTGTTGTTTACGAAGGTGATGCAGTTAATAGGAATGTTGGGGAGCGATCCGGATAAGTTAGTCCAGGTAGCTCCGCCATCGGTGGTTTCAAAAACTTTATTTGTATTGGTATATCCTGAATAGGTAACCCAGGCTTTATTAGGATTGGTATTGTGACAGGCAATGTAACTTACAAATCCGGGAGGGAGAGTTGTAATCTGAGTCCAGGTTCCTCCGTTGTTCGTGGTTTTGTAAACATTGGAACCCTTTGCCACCCAAATAATATTTACATCAGCCGGTGAAACAGCCAACTGATTGATGGTTTGGGTTCCGGGAATTGTTCCCAGGGCACTCCAGTTTTGTCCTCCGTTGGTAGAACGGAATACATTCTGAAATCCTGAGTAAAGTGTATTGGCAACGGTCGGACTCTCCCTCCAGGGAGTTACCCAGGCACCGGTTCCGGTAATTCCGTTGGTTGCATTAGACCAGGTATTGCCGCCGTTTGTGGAACGGTTCAAAGAACCATTGTATTGAGAACCCCACATATTCTGATCATTTCCAAAACTGATGAAGGCAAGCATTCCATCACCACCCATAACTCTTGCCCATGATCCGTTAAAACGGTTCGTACCGTTATCCTGCCAGCCTTGCAATAAAAGGTTGGCGTTGGTGGTCGACTGACCAAAACCATACATCTGGGCGATTTGCAGGTCATTACTCAGGTCGGTCCAGTTGGTTCCATTGTTTGTTGTGCGGAACAATCCTCCGTCGTTGGCAGAATAAACCGTAGTGCCGTTGATATAAACCAAATCGTGAATATCGGCGTGTACATAAGGAGCACCGGATCCCGTCCAGTGCCCATTCAGGGTAAAGGAACTTCCGCCATTGGTAGAGCGCCATATATTTACGCCCCCCACTACAATTTCGTTAGCGTTGGTAGGAGATGCCGCAATGGCCAAATCATACCAGCCTTGTCCGCCGGAATCGCCACCATTCGAATTCCAACCCAACACATTAGTTGGACTGGTGGTATTCATATTAGAAAATGAAGCTCCGCTGTTGGTAGAGCGATACATACCCTGAAAACCATAGTCGGTGGCGGGGCGTGCAGCGATCAGATAAACATAGTTAGGATTGGCGGCAGTAACGGCAATGGCCAAACGGCTTACATTGGTAGAGGCAGGCAATCCGGTGGTTACCAGAGTCCAGCTAGCTCCACCATTAGTAGAGCGGTAAAATTGTGCACCGCATGCGTAAACAGTATTTGGATCGCCCGGTTTAAATTCCATGTCTTTGAACGAACCGGCCTGAACATTTGTGAAGGTTACACCCCCATCCGTGGAGCGGAAAATTCCGGCAGAAGTAGCAACCAGAATAGTGCTTGTGCTGTTTGGGTTAATGAGCACTTTGCTCATCATTCGGGTTTGGGGAACATAAAATGAAAGACCGGTAGGATTCCATGTAGTTCCTCCATCGGTGGATTTCAATAGTCCAACCGTGTAATTATCCCCGGCATCTCCATCTCCTGTTGCCATGTACATAATTTGGGTGTTCGTGGGGTCGATAGCGATATCGGTACATCCGATTACCTGGCTAAGCTGGTCGGTATTGGTAGTCCAGTTAGCACCTCCATTAACAGATTTCCAAAGGCCACCGGAGGGAGAGCCTACGAAAATTGTATTGGGGTCGGTAGGGTGAAAGCGAACAAAATTACATCTTCCGGCTCCGCCATTGGTTGGAACGGTCGGAGGTCCGATAAAGGTCCAGTTTCCGGCCTGAAAACCACCGGTTTGTTGTTTATAGTTGGTCATTTCCCTATAAACCATACCCGGGTCATACATTTCTCCGTTAGCAGAAACGCGGGGGGCCTGAAACCATTCCCAGCGTTTAAATTGTTTAAAACCGGGGACACGAATGGGGTCTTCATTATTATGCGACTGCCGGTATTCGGCCTTATAGGCATCAACATAATCGTTGAATGCTTTTTGAGTCTCAAAAAAGTTGGCTTTTGGATCCTGCATCATTTTCACCCAGTCCTGAGAAAACAGGCCGGTGGAAACAAAGCAACAAAGCATGGCAATGGCGAGGTTGCGGAAATTTGATTTCATGGTGTTGGTTTAAAAATTGGTTATGGTTGGGTCCGGGAGGAACGAATGGAAACAATAAAGCTATGAAAGGGAAGGGAAATTTCAAAATTTATTTTTTCCATGGGAAAAGGCTCTGGTGAGTCGTTTCTCTGCCGCTACGGGCGAGACCGGAGCCTGGGCCACCGTTGGCGGAGAAGGCACAGGAATGAGGCCTCCTGCTAACCCCATGTCCCTTCGACAAGCTCAGGGACCGCACTTCGACAAGCTCAGGGACCGCACTTCGACAGGCTCAGGGACCGCACTTCGACAGGCTCAGGGATCGCACTTCGACAAGCTCAGGAACCATCCTTTTCCGCCACGGCGGATCAAAGGGTCAGACCATCGCACTTTAGAAATTTTGTTTGAAGGATAGAAATATTTTAGATAATCTAAATTGCGGGTGGCTTTGGCCGCTTCGTTGGGGCAGCAGTGTGGGTGGTAAAGATGGATGCAGAGCAGCCATCGCAGGGCGTTTGAAGCGGCCTTGACTTTTGGCTCCTTTGTGTCAAGACAAAGGAGCGAAGAAAAGAAAATTAAAATGAATGTACTTGTCAACCATGTGAGGAAATGCATGTGTTCCTGTCCCTTCGACAAGCCCAGGGACCGTACTTCGACAAGCTCAGGAACCGAGATGGGTCGTTGAGTCCACCTGCGGCGGATAAACTCTGTCGAAACGACAAGGGGGGAGCAAGAACTGTCCCTTCGACAAGCTCAGCGACCCAATGAAAAACTTGCCTCCTTCCCGTTATTGTGTTCCTCCAGCCTGCGCAAAGGATTATCCGATACTCCCTTGTAGGACTGTCCAAACTTCTCACTATATAAAATATAAACCCAATACATATAAAAACAAACCCCGGAGTTTTATTTCCGGGGTCCTGCTTTTGTTGTGGTGACGGAGGGAATCGAACCCCCGACACAAGGATTTTCAGTCCTTTGCTCTACCGACTGAGCTACGTCACCTTTAGGGTAAAATTTTAGGGACGCAAACCTACGGTTTTTTCCTGAACCTGCAATAATTTTTTTGGAAGAATTTCCCCTATTCCATTGACCCTCAGATTACTCGGCCGAGAGAACCTCAAAACGGGCACTCAGGGAATTGCCCGATTCATCATAGAGCGTAAGCAGGTGCTTTCCCGGTGAAGGTGCCACCTCCATTTGATGAAAATTCCTGGTGGTTCCCAAATATACATCGTCGAGGTGCCAGAAAATAACCTCTCCGGGCCGACGGTGAACTACTTCCAGAACGGCCCGGCCAAGACTTCCGTCCTGAGTTTTCGGAATCTGAATAATACTTTCAGGCCTGGGGTAAATCAATGCCATATTTCGTTCCTGTGTAGCCAAACCGCATTCGGGCTTAAAGGGAGGCAGAGGAACATAACCGGGATTCTTGTACAGGTAAAATTTCTCCATCAGCGGAGGGAGTACAAAAACCGTTTTCTCCACCATGTTACTTTCCTTCTCGCAATCGCGGGTTACCCGAAAGGTTTCTTTTTTATTCATGAATACCTTTTTATGGTAGGGACAAGCCGTTGTTCCAAGGCAGGTGGTGGGAACCGGAATAGTGTCAGCCTCCGGACAATCCGGACCCATCCGGTGACCGCTTTTTTTGCAGACAGGAATTTTATGGAGATAGTCGGCAGGAATCTGAAACCAACCTGCGGGCGGAAGAAGGGAAAATACTTCAAACATCGCCGGAGCGGCAGCCAGCACGCCGGTAATTCCCGGTCTTCCTTCTCCGTCGGCATTACCTACCCAAACGGCAACTACATAGTCGGGATTAACTCCAATAGCCCATCCGTCGCGAAAGCCAAAACTGGTTCCTGTTTTCCAGGCAATCTTCGATGAACTGGCAAAACTTTTCCAGGCCGCATCCACATCGGGCCGGCCTACCTCCACCATGGCCTCAAAGGTTGACCAGATAAGTCCCGGATCTGGAAACTTTTCATACGGAATAAATTTTCTTTCCCCCGACAAAAAAGAAAATTCAGGAACTCCCTTTCGTTGTTTCTCAGGCTCGTTAACCGAATTCATTTTTGCAGCAAGCCCGGCATACAGGCGACCAAGCTCCCATAAATTGGCTTCGGCACCTCCCAAAATCAAAGACAGTCCATAATGCGAAGCAGGTTTGGAAAGCGTTGTCAACCCAAGACTCTGCAAGTTTCGTTGAAATTTTTCCACCCCGTATTCATTCAGCATTTTAACCGCCGGAATATTCAGAGAACGCGAAAGGGCTTTATGCGCAGGCACAGCACCATCGAAACCGGGATTAAAATTTTTCGGACTGTATCCGCCAATGCAGGTGGGAACATCCTGAACCAACTGATGCGGCATCAGCTTTCCGTCTTCGAGCATCGACAAATACAAAAGCGGCTTCAAAATACTTCCCGTACTTCGGGGAGCCTGGATCACATCCACGGCACTGCCGTTTTCACCACTTTCTTCAATTACATTTCCATGGTAAGCTAATATTTCTCCCGATCTGACCCCAGCCACCAGAATAGCCATATTATTAATTCCGGCAGCACGCATTTTTTGAATCGAGCGGTTTATTACGGTTCCCACCGAACGCTGCAGATTTCCATCAATGGTTGAAGATATCTGCATGCCGTTCATTCCCGACTTTACACATTGTTGCAACAGATGCGGGCAATGCTGCGGTATGGCAAAAGGTTTTGGAGGAATGGGCTCTTTTACCGCAAGTGAATAGGTGGTATGATCCATAAAACCGGATTGAAACAAACTTTTTAAAAGCCGGTTTCTTTTGGCAAAAAGCCGTTCCTGATTTTTACCGGGAAAAATTAAACCGGGAGCATTGGGTAAAATAGCCAGGGTAGCCGACTCAGCCCAGGATAAATTTTCGGCTGACCTCCCAAAATACCTCCAGGAGGCTGCTTCAAGTCCCACCACGTTACCTCCAAATGGAGCATTTGAAGCATACAGGGCAAGAATTTCCGCTTTGTTATACTTAAACTCAAGCCTTGTGGCAAAAATAATTTCCATGAGTTTTTCCCACAGGTTTCTTCGCTTTTTATTGCGCGACATCCGAGCCAGCTGCATGGTTATCGTGCTCCCACCACTAACCACCCTTCCGGCTTTGAAATTCTGAATGGCCGCACGTCCAAGGGCAGTCAGTGAAACCCCTTTGTGCAAAGGGAATTTTCTGTCCTCAAATTGCAAGAGGCAATACATGAATTTCCTGGGAACCCTTTCTTCAGCAGGAAAACGCCATTGACCGTCTTCACTGATTCGTGCCGATAACAAATTATCTTTCCGGTCGAACAAAATGGTTGAAGTGGGAGCCGGAAATAACTTGCCGGGTAACAGGTTGTAATACCACCAGAGGAAAACCAAAGAAAAAAATAACAGCCACCGGAGCAAAATCCGGTTCGAAATCTTTGGGCGGAACCCCGGG
>CALEYQ010000005.1 GCA_937924855.1 uncultured Bacteroidota bacterium
CGACGTGATGGTAACCATAGGAGCGGGTTTCGGAGCTGCCTGATATACCAGGGTGGTGGATTTGGAATCCATACCGTTGGCATTGGCTGCTTTTATTTCAACAAGGTTGGAACCGGGATTCAGGGTAAGATTCATGCTGAGCGCTTTGGTTCCCATGTTATAGGAGAATCCGGTAAATGGCGTTCCGTTTACAACCACACTGATTTCGTTGGCACCGGCAACATTGAGTACCGATCCGGTTACGGTTGCTGAAGCAGTTGTTACCACATGCGGATTGGTAATTGGCGACGTGATGGTAACCATAGGAGCGGGTTTCGGAGCTGCCTGATATACCAGGGTGTGATTTTTTGAATCACTACCGTTACTGTTGCTGGCAGTTATTTCTACCAGGTTTGAACCGGGATTCAAAGAGGGACTCATCGTAAGGATCTTGGTTCCCATATTATATGAGAAACCTGAATAGGGTTGTCCGTTCAGGGTAACACTGATTTCGTTTGTTGATGCCACATTGGTTACCGTAGCAGTTACGGTAGCATTGGGCGTAGAAACCACGTGCGGATTGGAAATGGGCGATGTGATTACAACCTGAGGAGCGGGTTTGGGTTGTGCCGAATACATAATTGTGGTGTTCTTTCCATCGGTTCCGTTAGCATTCGAAGCAGTGATAGAAATCACATTGGCACCCTGAATGAGATTCACATTCATGGAAAGCACCTTGGAGGAAGTGCTGTAGGTAAATCCGGAGAAGGGCTGTCCATTAACGGTTACGGAAATCTCATTTTGTGAGTTTACGTTAAAGACATTGGCCATTACCATTTGCGGACTAACCGTTGTATTGAGCGGATTTACTGCAGGGTTGGTAATTATTACCTGGGGTCCGGGTTTCGGAGTGGTTTTGTAAGTAATAACGGTCGACTTCGATTCGGTTCCATTGGAATTGGTAGCGGTAATGGTTACCACGTTACTTCCTTCAATCAGATTTGCATTGAAAGCAAGCTGCTTGGTGGAAGCGGTATAAATAAAGCCGGTAACAGGATTTCCATTCAGATCAACCTGGATTTGAGAGTTGTTTACCACATTCAGCACCGTGGCTTTCACATAAATGGTTTGTGTAGGTGAGGTATATGGATTTACCGCAGGATTCAAATATGTAATCTGGGGCTTTGGTCCTGCCGGAGCGGGATTGTAAAGGATAGTCGTGGTGCGGCTGTCGATACCAACATTGTTGGTGGCTGTAATGGTTACTACATTACTTCCCTGAATCAGGTTGAGCGCCATGTTCAACTGGTCGGAATTGGCATTGTATCCGAAGTTATAAACCGGACTTCCGTTTACGGTTACCTGAATCTCGTTTTTCGAAGCCACATTCGATACACGGGCAATCACATTCATGGCAGCCACAACAGAAGTATAAGGGTCGTTGGAGGGAGTAATAAACTCCACTTCAGGACGCATGGGCTTGGGCTGATCGATGTAGTTGATGGTAACTGATTTGGTATCGGTGCCGAAATTATTTTTTGCGGTGATAATAACGGTGTTCATACCGGGCATTAATCCGGCATTGAAGGTTACCGTTTTGTTGAAGGCATTATAATTGAAGTTTACCCCGGTTTTATTGTTAATCATCACGGTAATATCATTCCCGCTGTTCACATTCAAAACAGAAGCGCTAACGGGCACCATAGATACGGTAGCGTTGAAAGGATTGCTGCCGGGGTTAAGTATGGTTACAATGGGTTTCATGCCCTGATCAGGAATCTGGGTGGGCTGATAACTGATGGTTAATGTTTTGCTGTCGGAACCTGCGGCATTGGTGGCAGTAACCACGAGAATGTTTGTACCCTGAAGATTATTGGTTGTGAAGTTCAGGTTTCCGTTGGCAGCATTATAAGTATAGTTACTTACATTACTTCCGTTGAAAACAACATTCAGTTGCGATTTGTTTTCAATGTGTTGAATGTAGGCGGTAACGTTAGTGTTGGGTACATTGGTTACATGCGGATTGTCGGGTGGCGTAATGAAGCTCACCATCGGCATGGGTCGCATGTCAGGACCGGTATAATTGATGGAAACCGTTTTGCTGTCGGCTCCGAATTTGTTCGTGGCCCGGATCTCGAGCGTATTTATTCCCGGAATCAGCATGGCATTTACCGAAATGCTCTTGCTGTTGGGATCCCAGGTGAAATTAGAATGGGTGGCTCCGTTAAGTTTAACACGGATGCTGCTCTGGTAACTGATGTTTGTTACGGATCCTGTTACTACAATATTTTGCTGATTCCATGGGTAAGGTGAGGGGTTAGCTGCAGGGAATCCTATGATAACCTGTGGAGGATTTCCGGAAGCTGTGAAGTTATCGGGGTTGTTATTTCCGGTGGTGTTGTTCCTCCGGATAGTATCCACCCCGGTGCTTCTGTTTCTGCCACCCAGGTAAAATCGCAGGTAACCGCTGGCGTAATGATAATAATCGTTGGTGCCGGTTTTCGTGTTGTTGTTGGTCCACTGTTTACCATCCAGCAAATCGTCAAAGGGCAGGGTTACTTTGTATTCGAAGCCGAGTGAAGCGTGTTTGCCCAGCATAAATCCGAGACCAACACCTCCGCTAACCATGAAGTGCCACTGGGGGTCGGTATGTTTTTCACCGGGTGTTTCGTATTTGCCGTCGTACATGGCCTGCAACTGATCCAGGGCTGGCGACTGGCTTCCGCTGGAATCAACTGTGGAGAAATCATACATTTTTCCCTTCCCGTCAAGTAAGTCCATCAGCGGGCGATACTCCGAGCCACCTGCACCACCAAACACATAAAGTAATATGCCTGTTCTCTTTCTCAGTTTGTTGGCCCCAAGCATCAGTTCCAGTGAAACCTCACCGTATTTGGTGCGGTAGTTATGATAATAATAACCCTGTTGGGTGTAATTGACCGAAGTATCCAGGGTTCCGTTAAGAACCACATTGTTTTTCAAACCCGTTGAGCGTGTATAATCATACCCGTAAGTGGTTCCCCCCAGATAACGGAATCTCCAGCCAATGTCGAAAGGTGAATTGGTGTTCTGGAGGTAGTATTTTCCCAGGGTTAAACCTCCGGCAAGCCCGGCCAGGTTTTTATCTACGTCGTTGGTTTGCCAGGTCCCTCCCATGTTGAATCCAAGGAACCAGCGATTGTCAAGGCGTGCAGAAACCTGTGAAAATGAGTTGTTTACACAGGTTAAAAGGAAAAAGCAAATAATTGCAGTTGTTTGGGTAATGAACTTTTTCATACAACGGGGTTTTCGTTTCAGGGGCATTTACATTTATTATGCCAAAGTCTAAAAATAGGGTTTTTAGGCTTATCCGGACCACTTTTCAAGGGGGCCTCCTTTTTTAAAAAGACGGTCTGTGAGAACCTTTATTTCCGGGCTTTCTTCAAGTACCGGAGCATGGTGGGGTTTGGCCCTTGCATCTATAATCAGACTGCCCCGGCAATACCAGTGTTTGAATTCCATCCCTGAATCGATGCCGTAGATATCGTGGGATGGATTCGAACGGGTAAAAGTGTTCCAGAGAAAATTGGCCAATGAAGCGGCCGTAAAATTTTTATCATCGCTGATAATTATAAGGGGAATTCTTGTTTCCCCGGTAAAGTACCCGCCTCCTAAACTTTTGAGCTTTTCCGCGAAACCTGAAATTTCTTTTGCCGCCGTTTCATAGTCCGTAAAAGGCGCAATTTCAGCTACTCCAACCCCCGGGATAATCATTTTAACCAGATTTTTTATTTCAGCCGGTAGGGCATCCTGATTTGGGGCCAGACTTCTGACGGGGTTCCCATGCGCCGCAAAAATTACCTTACTGCCCGCATTTACATCGGTTCCTGAATAATCCAGCGTGTCGATGGTAGTCTGGGTTTGAAAATGCAGGTCTCTGGTAAAATCAATGCGCTCAAGAACATGAGAAAAAAATCCGGGAATGTTTTTGGTGGAGAGATTTTTGTTTTCCCCCGGGTCGGTGATGAATAGGTATTTGGCCAGCGAGAGTTGTCCGGTTCCCAAAATCTTATTCGCCTGGGTAAGCAACTCCATGGGTCTTTGCTTGTTTTCGAATGGGGTGTAGCGCTCTTTTCCAATGGCCAGCAACAGCGGATGAACACCGGCCTCATCCACGGCATTTACTTCCCGCACCCCGGGAAGTTCTGAAGGAATCAGATCTCCGGTGAGTTCATGAATCAGCCATCCGAAAATACTGTCTTCCATGGGCGGCCTTCCCACAACCGTAAATGGCCATATAGCGCCGCTGCGGTGATAAACATTTTCAATTTTTAAAACCGGATAAGGATGTTTCAGCGAATAATATCCGAGATGATCACCAAAAGGACCTTCGGGTTTGGTTATGTCATGGTCAACGGTTCCGGTAATCAGAAAATCGGCCTCTCCGGGAATAAAAAATCCCTGTTTGTGATTATACCTGAATCTGCGGCCGCCTAATAATCCTGCAAATGCTATCTCCGGTAAATCTTCCGGAAGGGGCATAACGGCAGCCAGGGTAAAGGAAGGGGGGCCGCCCGCAAAAACGGAAACTTTAAGTGGTGCTCCGCCTTCTTTGGCTTTGGTTTGATGAATTCCTATACCCCTGTGAATCTGATAATGCAAACCAAATTCTTTTCCGGCCTCGTAATCGTTTCCATTCATCTGAATCCGGTACATCCCCAGATTGCTAAATCGTATTCCCGGACGGGTAGGATCTTCGCTGTAAACCAGAGGCAGTGTCATAAATCCTCCTCCGTCTTTTGGCCATGATTTTATGGCGGGAAGACTGTGGGCCGGGGTTGAATGTTTTAAAACGGGAAGAAATCCTGTTTTTTTGGGAAAAGCGTTTTTTAAATTAAATGCGTTGCTCAGGGGCGAGGAAAAGAAGGAAGCAGGATTTTTTTTCAGGTTCATTATTTTCCGGCATGAAGAAAGCGTACTCCGGAAAATAAATTCAGTTCGCTCACGGGTTCCGAATAAATTAGATACCGCCGGGAATGGCGAGTTTTTTACATTTTTAAAAAGCAGGGCTGGTCCGCCGGCTCTAAAAACCCTCAGGTGAATGGCAGCCATTTCCAGGTTTGGATCAACGCTTTCCTCAATGCTTACCAGTCGGCCCGTGCGCTCAAGGTCGCTTACGCATTGCCGGAGAGAACTATATTTCATAGAGAATCCGGATCAAAATCGGGTGATAATGAATTTTTCATTCCCGCAGGGCATCCCTTTTTTCAACCACTCGGCAAAATACAAGCCGGGTTTTTCAGCGCTGAGGTCTATCCGTGTGGAGCCATAGAAGTTTCCTGTACGGTAAATTTCTCTTCCGGTAAGGTCTCTGATAATGACTACCGACGAGGCGCTTGCATCTCCACCGCAATCCAGGGTAAACAGCCCCGTTCCGGGGTTGGGATACAAACTGAATTTTTGGTTTTGCTTTACGGATTTTACATCTCCCATGAGATAGTCCTTAACGGCAATGGCATATTCTCCCGCACGGATCGAATCGAGCTTCACCGTGCCATAGCGATCGCCCGGGTTTCCAATGGTTTTGGTTTGCCAGGGCCACAAACTCCATTCTCCCTGAGGTCCGGTACGGTAAAGTACAACAACAGAGTCTTCAAGATTGCCCGAAGGAATTATGGGATTGTCAAGATATCCACCTCCTCCGCCACTGGTTATCCGTCCGTCATAAGTTACCGTGGCGCTTGCGGTAAAGGAAGCCGGAAATATCCCGGATAATTTCCAATACCTCCAGGGGGAAAGCCGGTAAGGAATTCCCCAGGTTTTAAAGGAATCGGGTGCTGCATAGTTGTGCTCCACATACACAAAAGCTGAATCGCTGGTGATGCTGGTGTTCTGCACATTGATCTGCATACGACCCCGCATGGAAATCAAAAAATGGTTTCCTGTGGTTTTGATGGTTTTTAAATCCTGTGTTTTGGAATCGGATATTTTGGCGTCCATGTTGATGCCGGTGAAAACAGGAGCAAAGGGAAGGGTGAATGTATAATTGGCGTATTGCCCGCTCATGGAAATAAGTCTTTTCTCTTCGGCCCAGTTGGCGGCTTTAAAAGTAAGTTCCAAAGGCACTCCGTTAAAATAATTCGGTGAGCCCACTTTCTTCTGTTTCACATAAACGCTCACATTGAAATTGTTTCCGGCGGGTGTTACCTTGAAAGAGTCGATTGAAAAATGCGGAAATCCTCCGTTGAGAACCCAGTCGTTGAAAAAATTGTTCAGGTTGGTTTGCGTGGCAGCCGCCATCTGATTCCGGAAATCCAGGGCATCAAGGTCTTTGAAGGCATAGGTGTTTATGACGGATTTTAAGCCCAGGAAAAACAGGCTGTCGCCCAGATACCCACGGAGGGTATGCGCCACATCGGCTCCTTTTTTGTAAACATGATCGCCGTAAGTGTACTGATGCGGCATATTGCTGATGGGTCGGTAACCTCCTTCCAGATGATGGGCATAATGAACCACAAAATCATGGTTTGCCGCTACATTACTTTTATAGGTGGGCAATCCATACCGGCCTTCCAGAAAAATGAACTCGGAATAGGTTGCCATTCCTTCGTTAATCCACATATCGCCTTCGGTGCGACAGGTAGCTAAATCGCCCCACCACTGATGGGAAAATTCATGGGCCATTAGAGTCTCGTATGTTAATAACCCGTTAGCTGCCAGGGCAGGATAGGCTATGTTGGTGGAGTGTTCCATGGCACCGCTTGAAAAAGGTACCAGACAAAATCCAATACGATTCCATTGATAGGGTCCGTATCTGTTTTCAAAGGTGGTGAGTGCGGAGGGCAGGTTTATGAATGAGTTTTTGAGATTTGTAGTGTCCAGGGGTACTGCGGTAAGATAAACGGGAATGGGTCCGTTCATTCCGTTAAAGGTTTGATTAACATGGGTATAATTGGCAACGGCAACCGAGGCGAGGTAGGTTGGAATTTCATCATCGAGTTTCCAGGTGCGGATCCGAATGGGGCCATTGGTTACATCGGCATCCAGATATCCATTGCAATAGGCAATTTTTCCATTGGAGGTGCTTATCCGGAATTCGTATTTGCTGCGTTCCACAAAATTGTCGAAGCAGGGAAACCAAACCCTGCCGAAATTATGGGGATTGGCCGCAAAGCCCACGCCGAGATTGAAAGCATAGCCGGCAGAAAAATAAAATCCTCCCCAACCCGAGGCATCCATCCGGGGCTTGCCATGGTAATAGACTGCCACCTCAGTTGTGTCGCCAATATTGATGGCCGAAGGAAGCTGAACAATGAGCAGGGTGTCGTTGTAGGTATAGGTAAGGGAATTGGTTTGAAGTCTGATGCTGTCGATCCTGAGTTTAAGTAAATCGAGACTGAGGGTTGAAATGTTATTCATTTTGGGGACAAATTTTACCAGGCAGCCACCGCGGATGGTATCGGTGGTAAAATCCGTTATGTCCAGAATAATGGTGTATTTCAGAATGTCGATGGTGTCGGAGCGGGCATTATCTGCCGTTAACCCGGGCGGATGGTAATTCCGGTGGGCTGTTTCCTTGAATTTTTTGCAACAGATTTCAGATTCCTGGGCCTTGAGCATAAGGGGCAGCAGGAATAAAATGGGAATTAATTTTTTCATAGGCGCGAAAACCTAAAAATAACAAAAAAACCCCGGAAACCGGGGTTAATTTTCAAGAGCCGGAAAGGCCTAGTTTTCTTTCAGATCTATGAGTTCGTAGCCGGGGTAGTCCGACATTTTCAGGCTGAACATGCCCTCATTTGTTTCGGTGTAACAGCTGAATGACTTAATGTTGATCTGTGTAATGCTGGCATCCTTATTCAGGATTTTAAGCGCAGTCATTTGCTTTTTGGTCTTGTCAACATAAATCTTCACGGTGTGATAGGGTTTTTTGGCAGGATCAAGTGGATAGAGATTAATTACCTGATTCAGGGTTCCGGCAATAACTTCTTCTTTTTCAAATTTGTATTTATATCCTTTTTCATACAAGGTGAAAATATTGGTCGGGTTTACCTGGTCGGTAGATTTTGGGTCGGGTGCGTTATTTACCTGAACTTCTTTGGATTCGGAAATAACGGTCCATTGGGATTTGCCATCGCAAATAATCTTCTGTCCTTTTACATTTAAAACGTATTTAAGGCCTTTCAGGGTAATAGATCCGGCATTTGAATCTTTTACCTTTTTGTCGGAACCGAGATTTTCAATGGTAAAATCGGATTTGATGGAATTGCAGGCTTTTGTCTTGCTGCTTAACTCATCCAGAATAGCTTTCGCTTTTGGGTCAACTTCTTCTTTTACACCGGTTTGCGCAAAAGATAGTCCAAGACCGCAAAGAAGTAGCAGTGTTATAAGTAATTTATTCATTTTGAGCAGTTTTTCATGGGTTTCCCTTCTCTTTATCCAAAAACTGTTCCAAAGTTACAATATCTTTAATTAATACTTCCCTGGCCTTGGAACCTTTGAAGGGACCGATTATTCCTGCGGCCTCGAGTTGATCGATAATTCTTCCGGCCCGGTTGTATCCTAATTGCAGTTTTCGCTGAAGCAATGAGGCTGAACCCTGCTGGTGATTTACAATAATGCGGGCGGCTTCTGCAAACATGGCGTCACGATCCGAAGGGTCTATGCCTCCCGATCCGGAAGCCTCGTCCTCACCCACATATTCGGGCAGGAGGAAGGCCGTAGGAAATCCTTTTTGGGAACCGATAAAATCTGTTACCCTGTCCACTTCCGGCGTGTCAATAAAGGCACATTGCAAGCGAATCAGATCGCTGCCTGTGGATAACAGCATATCTCCCTTTCCAATTAACTGATCCGCGCCTCCGGTATCGAGGATGGTTCTGGAGTCGATTTTGGAAGTCACCCGGAAGGCAATCCGTGCAGGGAAATTTGCTTTAATGGTTCCGGTAATCACATCTACCGAGGGTCGCTGGGTGGCAATAATAAGGTGAATGCCTATTGCTCTTGCTTTCTGAGCCAGACGGGCAATGGGTATTTCTACTTCTTTTCCGGCTTCTATGATGAAATCGGCAAATTCATCAATAACTACTACCACATAAGGCAGGTAGCGGTGGCCGTTATTCGGGTTCAGTTTTCTTTTTCTGAAGGCGGTATTGTATTCTTTGATATTCCGTAAGCCGACAGATTCCAGCAATTCATACCGGGCTTCCATTTCAATAACCAGTGAGTTAAGGGTATTAACCACTTTTTTGGAATCGGTGATGATGGGTTTTTCAGCATCCGGAAGTTTCGCCAGAAAATGTCTTTCGATTTTATTGTAAAGGGTTAATTCTACTTTCTTGGGATCAATCAGCACCAGTTTCAGGTTGGAAGGATGCTTTTTGTAAAGCAGGGAACTCAAAATAACATTTATCCCGACCGATTTTCCCTGACCCGTGGCTCCGGCAATAAGGAGGTGGGGCATTTTGGCCAGGTCGCCAATGAAAATTTCGTTGTTGATGGTTTTTCCCAAAGCAATGGGAAGGTCCATGTTGTTGTTCAGAAATTTTTCGGAACCGAAAACCTGACGGATAAAAACGGTTTCCGGATGAAGGTTGGGTACTTCAATGCCGATGGTTCCCCGGCCGGGAATAGGGGCAATGATACGGATACCCAGTGCTGCCAGGGAAAGGGCAATATCGTTTTCCAGGTTTTTGATTTTTGAAATCCGCACTCCCGCTTTGGGAATAATTTCATACAAGGTTACGGTAGGACCAATATTGGCTTTGATCTTTTCAATCTCAATGCCGTAATCTCTCAGGGTTTGAACGATTTTCTGAGCGTTTTTCTCCAACTCATCATGATCTACCGAATTGGCTTTCTGTTCGGGAACGGCCAGCAGATCGAGGGTGGGATATTTATATCCGCCCAGTTCCAGTTTGGGATCAAACTCCCCGAATTCTTTCACGAGTTCTTCCGCCCGCTTCTCATAATCTTCATCGGTCATGTCGCGAAATTCATTCTGCTGCTCAATGGTCATCGTAACCTCGCTCTCGCCCAGATTTATTTCCGAGAGGAGTGGAGCTTTTTCATCGGGTTTTTCCTCCGGTTCAGACTCTTCCTCCCCGAGGCTTATTTCGGTTCCTTGTTCCTCTGCTTCCTTTTCTTCTTCCTGATTTCCCAGGTTCACTTCCACCAAAGGTTCTGGATTTCCGCGTAATTCATTTTTTATGGGACCGCCTTCTTCAGCTTCGGCAGGTTTTTCGGGAAACAGATTAAAGGCGAAATTAAATCCTATAACCAGGTAGGAAAGGAAGAGAAATCCTATCAGACCACCGGTTCCAATGAACCCGAGACTACCTGTAAGCCATCTGCTGATTTCGAATCCGAAGGTACCTCCCAGGGCAAACCAGCGGGTTTGAAATACAAAACCCATAACCAGACTGGTGAAACCCAGGAGGAAAAGGGAATGCGCATAGGTTTTTTCCATGGGAAGGAGGGCTTTCCCGAACAAAATCCGGAACCCTGTCAGGAAAAACAGGAAGGGGAAAAACAGAGCGGCTATTCCGAAGCCTTTGTGAATGAAAAGATGGGATACCAGGGCTCCCAGTTTTCCGAGCCAGTTGGAAACCGTTTCATCCGAAAAAAACAAATCTCCGATCGATCCGGTAACCTTGTCCTGATCTTCCTGCCAGGTAAAAAAGAAGGAAACAAAAGCCACGGCAAGGTAGAGGGAAGCGAGGAAGAGGAACAAACCGAAAATGCGATGCAGTTTTTCGTTCTGGAAAAATTCCTTCAGGGAACTGAAAAATCCGGGACCTTGTTTTTTTGAGGGTTTTCTTTTCCGGGGCTCCTTTTTTTCCTTGAGCACAGGTTCTTCGACAAGGAGATCCTCCTCATCGGTTTTCTTATCCCGGAAAGTATTTTTCAGTCGGTTTTCTTTTTCTTTGGTATCTGGCATTCCTGGGGTTCCTCCCGTCTATTCAAAGGTAATGAGGCTGTCGGGTTGCACATTCTGAATACCCCCTATTTTTTAACGGACAAATGTTGATAAAAGGCAGCTTCAGGCGGGCACTCTTCCCAGAGAGTCGGCGGGAAGGTCTTCAGTGGGTGGTTTTTCCTTTTTTTGGGTGTTGGAACCGCAGGCCAAAAACAGTGAGGCTAACAGGAATACTATGATTACGGGTCTGGCCAATCAGGATTTTTGCTTTAGTTCCTCTTCCAAAGCCTTAATCAGCAAATCTTTGTCGGCACAAAGAATTTTCAGGCGTTCAATTTCCTTTTTCAGGCTGTTTATTTCAAGATCGAAGGACTTTTCGGAATCTTCCCAGATGTTTTCGGTATAGTAGGGTTCTTTAAATTCGGGCAAACGACTGGGGTCGCGGAAGAAACTATACAGGGGAATCCGAAGTTCCTTACTGATGAGTTCCAGGGTTCTTACCTCGAGGGTGTTTTTCTCAAAGGCCTCATCCAAAACGCTTTTCTCCACACCCAAAAACTTTAACAGGTCTTCGTAGGTGTAGTCTCTTTTATTGAGAATGGCAATTACCCTTTCCTTCAGGTTCATGGGTTCAAATTTATAATTCTTATTTTATTTCTCCTTTATGCTCAAGCCTGAATTGTTCCCAGGGGGTATGCTTGTAATGTTCCCCGGCGTAGTAGTCGAGGATGGCTTCCATGGTTTTTGCGTCGAGGTAACCCGGCACGGGACCCAAGAGGTTGAAGGATTCGTCAAGATAAAGGGTAGTGGGGTAGGAAAGCCGGTTTCCCAGCAGGGCTATGGCAAATTCATGGGTTGACCGGGCCTGGGTGGGAAAGGTGGATTTGTAAGTAATGCCATTGATAACAAGGGTGTCTTTGCTCTCGGCATCAAATTTTATGGGGTAGAAATTTTCATTGAGCTTTCGGATGATTACCGGATGCGAAAAGGTATTGGCATCCATTTTTTTGCACCAACCGCACCAATCGGTATAAACATCGATGAAGAACTTTTTAGGTTTTTTATCGGCTTCCTTAAAGGCATCGGCAAAGGAATACCAGCGTAATTCGGTGGAAACGGAACTCACCGGTTTTTCACCACTGTGCCCCTTTTGGTTACGGCAAGCCTCAAAGCCAAGGGCAACAAAGGTTAAAAGGCAGGTAATAAACAGGCGAAACTTCATGGTTTTTTCGGCGAAATGCTTGTGTTTCCTTTAAAGGTACGAAATAAATTTCCGGGATAAATATTTAATTTCTGTACATTTGCAGGAATTTTAACCGGAAGCTTATCCTGAATTACCCCGGAAAATCATAAAATTCGAAATCATGTATTCTGAAAGTGAAAAAATTGTAGGTGAGGGTCTCACTTACGACGATGTCTTATTAATTCCTGCCTACTCTGAAGTATTGCCCAGGGAAGTTGACATCCGGTCTTTTTTCACCCGTGAAATATCCCTTAACGCACCCCTGGTTTCTGCCGCCATGGATACCGTTACCGAATACCGCCTGGCCATAGCCATTGCCCAGGAAGGTGGCATCGGTGTTATTCACAAAAACATGAGCATTGAGGCTCAGGCTGAACAGGTTCGCAAGGTAAAAAGAGCCGAATCGGGCATGATACTGGATCCGGTAACGCTCAACGAAGACGCCCTCGTGGAAGATGCCCTCTTTCTGATGAAAGAAAATAAAATCGGGGGCATTCCTGTGGTGGGAACCGGAAAAAAGCTCATCGGCATTATTACGAACCGTGATCTCCGGTTCGAAAAGAAAATGAAGCGTCCCATTCGGGAAATTATGACCTCCGAAAACATCATTACCGCCCGTGAAGGAACCGACCTGCCCAAAGCCGAGGAAATTCTGAAAAAATATAAAATTGAAAAACTGCCGGTGGTGGATAAGAACTATCGCCTGGTGGGTTTAATCACATTCCGCGATATTCTCAAGGTAAAAGTTCAGCCCAATGCCAATAAAGATGATGTGGGAAGACTTCGTGTGGCTGCCGCTGTCGGGGTAACTCCGGATATTCTCGACCGGGTAGAAGCTCTTGTTAAAAGCGGAGTAGATGCCATTACCATTGATACCGCACACGGACATTCAAAGGGTGTGATTCTTGCCCTGAAGAGTGTGAAACAAAAATTTAAGGGACTCCAGGTTGTGGTTGGAAATATTGCCACCGGTGAAGCTGCTCTGGCCTTGGTAAAGGCAGGGGCAGATGCTGTAAAAGTGGGTATTGGTCCGGGAAGTATTTGCACCACCCGTGTGATTGCCGGCGTAGGTGTTCCCCAGCTAAGTGCCATTTTGGAGGTAAGTAAGGCTTTGAAAGGAAAGAATATCCCCGTTATTGCCGACGGTGGTATCCGCTTTACCGGCGATGTGGTAAAAGCCATTGCGGCCGGAGCTTCCTGCGTGATGGCCGGCTCTCTTTTTGCGGGGGTGGAAGAATCGCCAGGAGAAACCATCATTTTTGAGGGAAGGAAATTTAAGAGCTACCGGGGCATGGGCAGTATTGAAGCCATGCAGAGCGGCTCCAAAGACCGTTATTTTCAGGATGTTGAAGACGATATTAAAAAACTGGTACCCGAAGGAATTTCCGGCAGGGTTCCCTACAAAGGCACCCTCGGAGAAATTACCTATCAGATGATGGGTGGTTTGCGGGCAGGAATGGGATATTGCGGGGCTGCTAATATCCGTGAATTGCAAAAGGCCCGTTTCATCCGCATTACCTCAGCCGGAATTACGGAATCTCACCCCCACGGGGTTTATATTTCCCGCGAAGCACCCAACTACAGCCGTTAATTTTTTGTAATTTAAAGGAAGATGTGGCGCTTCCTTTTCAAAGTATTGTTCCGGTCGGCGACCGCCCTGATTTTTTTATGCCTGCTTTATCTCGGAGTAGCGTATTTGTGTTCACTGATTCCCAGAAATAAAGGCTGGGAAAATTACGGTTCCCACAACCGGCATATTTACATTTATTCCAACGGAGTGCATTGCGATATTATGTTTCCCCTATCCGATAAAGATTACCCTTTGGAAAAGTTGTTTGCTCCTGAGATTGAATCATTGCAGGGAAAGGCCGATTATCTGGCCTTCGGCTGGGGTGATGAGAAATTTTATGCCGAAACGCCCCGCTGGAAAGATTTGAAAGCAGGTACGGCTTTGAAAGCGCTTTCAGGCTTTGGAAAATCCGCCATCCATGTTACCTCCTGGTACCGGGCCCCTGAAACCGGCGACCAATGCCGCCGTATAAAGTTGTCGGAGGCACAATACCGGGTTTTACTGGCAGGGCTTTTGAAGGAATTGGAATTCAGCGAAGGAAAACCGCATAAACTTCCCCTTAAGGGTTATGGCAACAACGATTGGTTTTTCGGCGCAAAAGGAAGTTATTTTGTTTTTTATACCTGTAATGTATGGACCGGAGAAAGGTTGAATGAGGCCCGGATAAGAACGGCTCTCTGGACTCCTTTCGACTGGAGCATATTAAATCAATTGCCCGATGCGGAATAATCTGTTTTTGTTTTTTTTGTTTTTTGCGGGAAGTGTTTTTTCCCAGGCCAAATGGTATAACGACGGGCATGGGAAAATGGTGAAAATTCCTCTGGGGGATGTAGCCTTCGCCGACGAAGTGGTTTCCTTTACCATGGGTTTCCCTCCGAGCGTGGCGCGCGATTCTTCGATGGCCCTCGGCCCTCCCGATTACGATGGAGGAAGCGGAAATTTTGTTTCCCTGGGTTGCGGAGGCAGCATTGTGTTACGGTTTCGGGATAACTGTATCCGCGATGTGGAGGGACCCGATATTTTTGTTTTTGAACTCGGGAAATATGTGGAATCTACCAACATTCAGATTTCAGAGGATTTACAAACATGGATTGATCTGGGAAATATCGGAGGTGGACAGGTATCGGTGGATATTGCAGGTAAGGTAAAGCCCGGACAGGTATTCAGCTATATTAAACTCACCGACCTGAAAAATGCATGCTCCCGCAGCGATTCCTGGCCGGGTGCAGATATTGATGCGGTTGCAGCCATTGGCTCAGGATTTCGCTTCTTTCTGAACTGCGAAGTATTGTTTGATCCGGGTAAGTGGGATCTGAAACCTGCCGGCGAAAACGATTTAGAAAAATTACTGAAGTTCCTCGGAAATATTAAACCGGGTTCGATCCGGCTCGAAGGTCATACCGATTCCGACGGTTCCGACACCTTTAATCAAAAACTCTCCGAGAAAAGATCCGCTTCTATTGAACAATGGCTTACAGGAAAAGCCCTTTCCGAATGGAAGCTTGCCTCGTTGGGATACGGGAAAACCCGTCCTGTAGGCGATAACCTGACCAAAGATGGAAAACAGAAGAATCGGAGGGTAGAGGTAATAATTATCCCGGGCGACTGAAGGTTTTTCGGATTAACTATCTTTGCAAAAAAATACTATTCATGGCAGCAAAACGCTTTATTCCCCTTTTCTTATTTATGTTATCCCTTACGGGTTTTGCCCTGAACCTGAATCCCGGCGATCCAAAAACTGCCAACGAGAAATTTAGAAACGGGAACTACGAAGAAGCGCTGGAAGAATACCTGAGTCTGCTTGAAAAAGAGAGCAAAAATGAACTGTACAATTACCGGGTTGGTATTTGCTACCTCAACTCCAATATCAATAAAGCCAAAGCCATTCCTTACCTGGAGCGGGTTGCAAAACTGACAAAAACCGAATTTGATGCATGGTATCTGCTGGGCAGAGCTTATCAGTTTGCCTACCGCTTCGACGATGCGGTTAATGCGTTTACCAAATTTAAGGAAACCGGAAAGGGCACTGCAGCCAATCTTCAGGATGTTGACCGGCAGATACAGTTTTGTTTCAACGCCCGTGAGTTAATGAAATTTCCCGTGAATGTTGAATTTGAGAACCTGGGTAAAAATGTAAACTCCGAATTCCGTGATTTCTTTGGTTTTGTTCCGGTGGATGAATCCTTTCTTGTGTTTAATTCCAAACGCCCCGAAGGCAATGAAGAAAAAAATCCGGACGGCACCTATAATTCGAAAATTTATATTTCCAAAGTTAAAGACGGTGTTTTTCAGCCGGCCCGCTATCTGGGTCCGCTGGTAAAAGGAAAAGTATTGTTTGAAGAGGTAATCGGACTTTCCTCAACGGGTGATATCATGCTGATCTACGCCGAGAACCTCGATGGCTCAGGGGATATTTACATCAGTTATGCCGATGCGCAAAAGAATTTCAAGACCGCAACAAAATTACCTGAGTCGGTGAATTCCCGTCAGGGCAATGAAATTGCCGCTTGTATTTCTCCCGATGGAAATTCCATCTACTTTGCCAGCGACCGTTCCGGCGGACTGGGAGGAACGGATTTGTATGTAGTAAGAAAATTACCCAACGGAAAATGGGGAACGGCCATGAACCTTGGCCCCGGTGTAAATACACCCCAAAATGAAGACTTCCCTAATGTATCTCCTGACGGAAAAACACTTTATTTTTCCTCGAGCGGACATACCTCCATGGGAGGCTATGATATTTTTAAAGCCGATTGGGACGAAACGGCCAAAACATTTTCCGGGGCAAAAAACATGGGTTATCCCATCAATACTCCTGAAGACAATATGAATTTCCGGATCAGCGAGAGCGGGCGATACGGATATATTGGTTCGCTAATGGAAAAGGGCTTTGGCGATTACGATTTGTACCGCGCTACCTTCAAAGATGTGGAACCCGAATACACCGTGTTTAAAGGAAATATTTTTGTAAAAAACGAAGGCAAGGCCGAGCTTAATTATTCTGATGTGTTGATTTCCGTTACCGATATTACCGGCGAAATATTTGGGAATTATTCTCCCAATCCCAATACAGGCCGGTATGTGGTAATCCTTCCTCCCGGTGAATACGAACTTTCCGTTGAGGCTCCGGGTTTTAAACCCGTGGTCGAAAAACTAAAAGTGCTGGATAAGTCATCCTTCACCCGTGAAGTGGAAAAAGCTATCAGCCTGATTCAGGCACAGTAAAGGAAAAAATCAAAAAGTGTAAGGGTTGAAAAGTAAAAACCCCTCGAATCCGAGACCAGGAAAGAGGATCGAGGGGTTTTTCCAACATTCAAGAAGCATTTTTACGGCTGGCTCAAGCTTGCTTGAAGTTTAGACGAGAATAATAAAAGAACGATTACTTGTCTATATTAAAGACAGGGGTAGCCCCTGAAAGGTTGCTTCAGACCTGTAAAAAAAAGACGATTTTCCACCCCGAATTACAATTTGTTGAAAATCATATATTTGCATGACGCTATCTGGCATGCCGATTTATCTGATCATAATAGGAATTACCGTTTTGGTATCACTTCTGGCCTTTCGGGACCGGGGTGTTTACCTGAAAACCATTTTTTACCCCTGGCAAATGGCAAGGGAAAAGGAATGGCATCGCTTTATCAGCCATGGTTTTATTCATGCCGATTACCTGCATCTGGGGGTAAATATGTACAGCCTTTATCTTTTTGGGGGCATTGTAGAGGAAATGTTCCGGCTGCATTTCGGGAATGGGAAAGGCATATTTTACTTTTTGATTCTCTATTTTTTCGGAATTATTCTCAGCAGTTTTCCTTCCTTCGAAAAACATCGTAACAATCCTGCTTATTCGGCGGTGGGTGCTTCCGGGGCCGTGAGTGCGGTTGCTTTTTCCTTTATTTTATTGTTTCCCACCCAGAAGCTGAGCTTTATTTTTCTCCCCTTTTTGCAAATTCCCGGCTTTGTCTTGGGTATTGCCTACCTGGTTTATTCCTGGTACATGGCAAAGCGGAGCAGCGACCATATTGCCCACGATGCGCATTTCTGGGGAGCTGCCTTCGGGGTGGTGTTTACTTCCCTCATTGATTATCGCTTTTTGATCCGTTTCTGGGTAGAAATTTCTTCCTATTTTACCAATCTCTTATCGTGAAAAAAGCATTATTTCTGGATCGTGACGGGGTGGTAAACCGGGAGCATGGATTTACTTTTGAACCGTCCCGGTTTGAGATTCTTCCCGACCTGGTTGAAGCGCTTTGCCTGGCCCGGGATAAAGGGTATAAGCTTATTATTGTTTCGAACCAGAGCGGCATTGCCAAGGGACTTTATACGGCAGCCCATGTTGAGATTCTTCATGAAATACTGGTGAAAGAGGTGGGAACCGCCGGCGTAAAATTTGACGAGATTTACTATTGCGTGCATCATCCTGATGTTACCCGCTGTATTTGCCGCAAGCCCGATTCGCTTTTTGTGGAAAAAGCTCTGGCCCGTTTCGATCTGGATCCTGCGGCCTGTTATTTCATCGGCGATAAGGAGCGGGATGTGCAGGCTGCGGAAAAAGCAGGGGTAAAAGGGGTACTGATTCCCGCCAACACTTCGATTTTAGGTATAGTTAAATTATTTCCCTAATTTGGTCGTTTATGCCGGTTGAGAATTTTCTGAATTTTAACGGAAACCTTTTTCCCGACACTGAAAACATATTCGGTCCCGCTAACCGCTCTTTTCGTTACGGCGACGGTGTTTTTGAGACCCTGCGTTATGCCAACGGAAAAGTTCAGTTTCTGAACGACCATTATGCACGGTTGGTGGAGGGCATGAAAGCCCTCAGGCTGTTGCCACCGGCAGAATTCTCCGTGGCTTATTTCAAAGAAAAGATTGAAGAATTGATTGTCCGAAACGGAATTACACGGGGCGCCCGAATACGGCTTACTGTTTTTCGTAAAGACGGAGGTTACTACACTCCTGTAACCAATGAGGTTTCCTGGCTGATAGAATGTTACCCGATTGACGAGAGTATGTATAATTTAAATGCCAAAGGATTAACGGTTGATATTTACCCCGATTACAAAAAGCCCATTCACAAACTAAGCAGCATAAAAAGCAACAGCAGTCAGTTGTATGTGTTGGCAGCGGTATATAAAAAGGAGAATAATCTCGACGATTGCATTATCCTTAATACCAATTTTTCCATTGCTGAAGGAATCTCCTCAAATATTTTTGCCGTAAAAAACGGAGTGCTTTATACCCCGCCCATTGCCGACGGATGTGTTAACGGTATTATGCGAAGTAAGATTATTGATGTGGCCCGTAAGAACCGTATTTCGGTATATGAAGTTTCTTTAGCCATGAATGTGCTCCTCAACAGCGACGAGCTTTTCCTTACCAATGTAGTGAGTGGCATTTCCTGGATAAGCACCTACAAAACCAAGGAATTCGGCAATACCCTTGCCCAGCAACTGGTTGAAAGCCTGAACGAAAATCTGGATTAATTAAGGTTAGGATCTTCCGGGTAATCGGCTACCGTGCCGTGCAGCTTCCCCATGTTTTTCAATACTTTTTTCCACAGCTCTTCCGGAGGAGTTTTAAACAGATAGTTTACCGATGAATCAGCGACAATCCAGGAATTTACCCGGAGCTCTTTGTCGAGCTGGCCGGCATCCCAACCGGAATAGCCGATGAAAAATTTGATCTGGTCTTTTTTTATTTCTCCGTCCCGGACAAGTTCTTTTATTTGCTCATAATTACCACCCCACCAGATTCCGGGTTTTACCGAAACACTCCCTTCTATTTTTTTTCCCAGGGTATGAATGAAAAACAAATTCGTCTGTTGTACCGGTCCGCCCAGAAAGAGTTTGCCTTTAAATTCCGGAAATCCCTCTATGGCTTCGCCCGGGCCTACATCCAGTTCGCGGTTGAGGATAAAGCCTACGGTGCCGTTTTTGTCGTGCTCGGTAAGCAATACCACGGTGCGCCGGAAGGAAGGATCGATTAAAAAGGGTTCCGACACCAGCAATTTTCCTTTTGCGGGGTAATCCTGACCGAATATTTTTTCAAATTCCACCATTACGAATATCTGAAATTAAGAAAATAATTGCTTTTAAAAAATGACTTTAGTTTTCAACCGTATGAGGTTGGTTTGTGAATAATGTATATTTTTAATTTCCATGGATGATTTCAGGGAGTTTTTGAACACACTTCGCTACGATTTCGGAAAGAAATCTTTGTCGCGTGAAGATGCCGGTAACGATCCTTTTGCCTTGTTTGCTCTTTGGATTTCTGAAGCGGTAAAAGAGAAAAACCGCGATCCCAATGCCATGGTTCTTTCAACTGTTTCCCCGGAAGGGAAGCCTTCATCCAGGGTTGTTCTGCTAAGGAATTTTTCGAAAGATGGATTTGTTTTTTACACCAATTACAATTCCCGGAAGGGAAATGAAATTCAGAAAAACCCCTTTGCCTGTCTGAATTTTTTTTGGCCTGAACTTGAAAGGCAGGTGAGGATTGAAGGAATGCTCTACCGCCAACCCGATGCAGAGAGTGATTCCTATTTTCAAAGCCGGCCCAGAGAAAGTCAGATCAGTGCCTGGATTTCGGAGCAAAGTCGTCCGGTTAATTCCAGAGAAGAGCTCGATCTGGCCTATGCAACCATGGCAAAAAAATTTGAAGGAAGGGATATTCCCCGGCCTCCTTTTTGGGGTGGTTATGTATTGAAGCCCGAGGTCATTGAATTCTGGCAGGGACGACCGGGCCGGTTGCACGACAGGATTTTGTTTAATGCCGATGGGGCAGTGTGGAAGGTGGAGCGGCTGGCGCCCTGATTTTCTCAGGTTCCTAACGACCGTTATGTGAATGCCCCGGTTCCCAGATAATTCTGAGGAAAGAACTTAATCGTTGGTTCTCACGATAGGCGGGTATTCCGGCCACAATACCTATCAAAAAATTCTCATAAATACTCAGACGCATCTGGGGCCTGAAGGTAATATCCAGATCACCTTTTTCCATGGATTTATTTATTTCCAGGCCAATGAAATTCCGGGTCCCCGAAATCATGTAATGGATATTTGTATTGGTTTCCCAGCGAAAATGTTTGAGGGCGTCCTGGGTTGATACTTCAATAAAGGGGCCGGTGTAGATCAGGGTATGAAAATTAGTTCCCCAGCGCTTTGCAGCCACAAAAAATGGATTGTGGGCATTTTCCGTAATCCAGGGATTTCCGAAATTTCGGAAATCGGATAATTTGAATTCATGAATATAGCCCAGGGCCAGAGACAGGGAATGTTTGTCGGAAACCAGGAAAGTGTATTGGGCTGCGAGTTTTAAACTTTCCATGCGATTGCCGGGCATGGAATCGCGGGAGACATTTTTTTGGGGTGCATAAAAGGTGAACGGGGTTTCTATTTCCAAGCCCAAACGATCGATGGGGGCAAACTCATATTCCAAAAGCGTTGAATAGGAGTCATGAGTCAGGTTATCGGTGAGCCCCATACCAAAATTCCATTCTTTCTCCCCCTTCCTGGCGCCCAGGTCGCGGATCAAATCAATATAAAGAGGCTCGGCATGAAAAACCTTATCGGGTTCTTTGCGGTCTTCGTAATCAGAAATGTAAATACTGTCTAATTGCCTGTTGGAGGGAATTTCATATACCTGGCCCATCACCTGAAAGCAACCCAAAATTATAAAAGCCAAAAAAGATTGTCCTTTTTTCATTTTTACAAAATAAGAAATTCAGAGGGGAGTGCAAAAATAATAAGGACAGGAATAAAAATCAATCAGGGATTAATTTTCTTTTCCTCCGCCCAGCGCAAAATACAAGCCTACCTGGGCATTCAGGGGGAAAATCCGGATAACTTCTCTCTTACTGTCATCCAAAAGGGCGAGGAAGGTAAAATTCAGGGGCATACCCACGCCAAGTTCAAACCTGATATTTTTTGAACCAATGGTATAATTGTAATACGGTTCAAAAAAAGTGTTCTCGGCATTGAATTTTGCAGGTGTTGGATTTTTCAGGGAATCCAGATTGTTGTCGTAACCCCTGTAAATAAGGTAATTTAACTTAAACGAAAAAATATGACTGCTTCTTACCTTGCCCGCCAAATCAGATCCGAAAAACGCAAGGGCCGCCCCGTCATTTATTTTCCCGGTTGAAACCTGTATAAAGGGCCGGTAAAAATCTCCGTAAAATCTTTTGTACTCAAAATTCCTGACCGAATCGGAATATTTCCAGCGGTCGAAGTTGCTTCCGGTTCCAAACCCAAGATATATAGCTGTGAACTTTGGTTTTTCCGTAAAATTGTAAAGGCCGAAAGCCACTTCTCCCTCGTAGGAGCGGTAAATGCTGTTTTCTTCGTTAAAATTTTCGCCAATCCTTCCGTGATGGTACATGCCGGTAATGGCAAAATTATCGGTTATGGAAATGCCTGCTTTCCCGGAGTAGCCGGTCAGCCCGGCATTACCGCTTACATGCACTTCTCCGGCACCCTCAAAAGTGGGGGAGTTTACGGGAGGCGGAAAATATTTGTAAGGGTTGCAGGACTGCATAAATAGCAATACGCATAGCAATCCGAAAAAAATCAGGGGGGAAAGGAAAGATTTAAGAACGGGCATGGTTTCAGGTTTTGGTTCTGTACCACAAATTTACGTTTTTTACCGGCAATGTTTGTTTTTAAGCAAAATAACATCATCGCCGTATTGGGCGGTAAATCCCATATTCAGGGCCTGCTCAAAATCCTTGCAGGCCAGATCTTTTTTATTCATGTGTACATAAACCAGACCCCTGTTCCTGTATGCGTAGGAGTTCGAGGGGTTTAGTTTTATGGATTGATTGATATCCTTCAGGGCTCCTTTTTTATCACCCATCAATAGTTTGCTATAGCCCCGGTTATTCCAGGGAAATCCTGACTTTGGATCAAGCTTGATGGCCCTGTCGAAATATTCAATGGCTTTTTTATGATTTCCTAATTTCTGGTATTTGAAGCCGAGATTTGAAATAGCCGGCATGAAATCGGGTTGCAGCTCCAGGGCTTTTTCCAGATAACCAATGGCATCTTCCGGTTTCCCGGCTTCATCACTGATATAGCCAAGGTTAGTTAAAATAGCAACCGATTTGGGATTGATCTTATAGGCATCTTTCAAATCGTTGAGGGCGTTGGTGAAATCCCTGATTTTGGCCCGCGATCCTCCACGGTTTGATAAAATTATGGCTTTAAAGGTGTCTTCGGTAGCAAATTGAAGCGCCGAGGTGAAATCCTCTATGGCATGCTGGTTTTTATCAAAGGCCTCAGCCAAAACCCCGCGACCGAAATAAAAATGCGGATCGGTAGGAAATTTTATTATGGCATCGGAAAAACATTGAAATGCCTGCTGGTATTTTTCCATATCCATCAAACATTCACAACGCTGGAGATAATAATCACGGTTGTCCGGATTTTTTTCAATGGCTTTGTTGTATAATTCAAACGCCTTTGAATAATTCTTCGCTTTGCGGGCTTTATTGGCTTCTGAAAACAAATCTTCTCCGCTTTGGGAAAACAGAAATCCGGGAAGGAGGATAAAAAGAAAAATGAGGTGTTGCATACATTAATATTATTCCATAAATGTAGGATACTGATTTTTAATGTGCAAATAATATAAAACAATGGAAATCCCTGGGCGCCCTTTTAAACCGAATTTTATACTTCCAGGGCAACTACGAAAACATCATCGGTTTGCTCATTGTTGCCCTGTGCTTTCCATTGTAAAAATTCCCGTTGGAGAATTGTTTTTTGGACGGAAAGCGGATGATCCTGAATTTCCAGAATCAGGGTTTCGAATCTGATGTAACCAAATTTCTTATCCCGGGGTCCGCCAAACTGATCTACAATGCCATCCGAAAAAAGGTAAATCCTGTCGCCCGGTTCAAGCTGAAAGGAATAATTTGAAAACTCTCCGTCGAGTGAGGTGGTGAACAAATTGACATGCTTTTTGTCGGTCCTTAATACGGTTAGCTCGTTTTTTCTGACCACAAAGGCAGGCCTGCTGGCTCCGGCGTATTCCAGGCGTAGGCTTACTTTGTTGATGCAACCCAGGAAAATTTCAAGGCCGTCAAAGATTTCTTCAGGAGAATCACCAAAATCAGGTGTGTTTATCTTGAATTCGCTGTTCAGTTGATTGATAAACTCATTGGGGCTTTCCAATTTGTATTCCCGTACAAAGCGGTTAAGTAGTTTAAAGGCCAGCATACTGATCATGGCGGCAGGCACTCCGTGCCCGGTACAGTCGGCCAGTGCAAAATATACCTTTTCCGCATTTTTACGCAACCAGAAAAAATCTCCCCCAATGATATTTTTAGGGTAATTCAAAATAAAGTTAGCAGCAAACTGGCGGTCTATCTGAGCCTGGGTCGGGAAAATGGAATTTTGGATTATACGGGCATAGCTGATACTGTCCATAATTTCCTTGTGCTGCTGTTCAATGATTTTCTGCTTTTCAACCATTGCCGTTACATCAAGAAATGAAGCAAGGATATAATCTTTGTTAAGCAGGTTAATGGGTTTAAAGGAAATTACGGTATGAATAGGAGTGCCATCGCGATGAAAACAAGTCAGAAATTCATTTTCAATAAAACCATTCACGGAAAGGCCATCTCCTATTTTAAGGAAAGATTCTTCCGGGATTATTCCAAGCTCCAGACTGTTTTTTCCAAGAAGCTCATGCTCAGCATAGCCGAATTTCTCAAGGAACTTCGGGTTGGCCGCAAAGAATTTTCGTTTACCCGGAATAGTGATGCTCATTGAAACCGGGGCGTTGTTGAACAAATTGAAAAATCCTTCCAGGGAGTCCTTTAGTAAATGTTCGGCCTGGGAGAGGTTGCCGATTTCCAATCCTTCAATAAAACGTTTGGGCATAATGGGTTGTTTTTTAAAAAATACCAAATTTTAAGCCAGAATATTCCGGTTTTTGATTTGAAATTTTAAAAGGCCCTTACCCCTGCGAAGTCAAGTCTGATTTTCAGAAACTTGAATCCGAAAAAAAATGTTTTTTGTTTTTTTATAAATCTTCTGAATTTCCGCCGGGTAATTCCAGCGACTTTACATCACCTATCGAATTGCCGGCAATTCCCTTTACCGAACCGTACATATCGATGGTATTGGTGATTACTTTTTCAATTTGCTTTTCTCTTTCCTTCCACAGCTTCATCATCGCCCGCTTTTCTTTTTCAATATCCTCTTTCATGGCGCTGAACCCTTCTACAATGGCTTCCACCCGTTGCCGGAATTCATTTCCGGTGAGGTAGGAGTAAAGCATCGACATTTTATCGCCTTTGTCTTCCATGGAGGCCCGGGCTTCGTATTCGCGAATCAGAATTTCCCTTAACACACCACTCAGACTCCGGAATTCACGGTAGGTACAAATCCATACTCCGTCTTTCCGCCCAAACCTGCTCATCTCCTTTGGCATGGTCTCGGTTACTATCACCGCCAGCGAAGCTCCTGAAACGCGTTGATCTTCTTTTAACTTTTCAATCCAGGATTCACTGAAGGCCTTGGTGCGTTTTCCCTCATAAATTATTTTTCCGCAGGATTGCTGCCTGGCGTTAACCACGGTTTGAATCAAATCGGCTCCTTTAACTCCTTTGGGAACCTCCTCAATGATATCGAAAGGAAATTCGGCTTTCAGCTCTTCTTCCAAAACCAGTTCCAGGATCTCGCCCTGCATCTGCATAGAGCCCTGGTTGGCCTTGCGCTGCATTTCTTCGGTTAACTTTTTCTGATCCTCCAGCATTTTTTTTAACTGGGCTATCTCCAGATCGGCTTTTTCTTTTTCTTTTTGTCCCGCAGCCTTCGATATTTCATCGCTACGCTCCAGAAACTTTTTTTCCATTTCCAGTCTCACCTCTTCCAATCGACTGCTCATTTCTTTTTCTTTGCGGAGGAATTCCAGTTCCTTTGCTTTCAACTCATTTAACTCCCGCTGCTTTTTCAGAAAATCTTCTTCCAGGGATTTGTACCGGTCCCCAAATTTTTTTTCGGTGTCTTCCGCTAACTTTTTCGATTCTTTTTCTAATTCCTGCTTTAGCTTTTCACGGAACAATTCGTTTTCCTTCTGCTTTTTCTTTTCAAACTCTTCTTTGTCTTTTTCCAGTACGGCCCGCAATTGATTCAATTCTTCAGCCTGTTTTTTGCTTTTTTCCGCCAGCTCTTTCCTTACCCGGTCTTCGGCCTGCTTAAAAAATACCTCCTCCACCTGAATGGCGGTGTGGCAATTCGGACATTTTATCGTTTTTTCTTCAGTCATTTTTCCAGCGTTCCAGTTTTGGAATTCCCTTGGTAAACCATCCGGCCATAAAGCCCGGGAATCCCATTTCTTTTAATTTTCCTTTTACCAGGTCCTGCATTTCTCCCACTTTTATATCGGGATTTTTGAAGGCTCCGTTTTCATAACAAAAGGAACAATATTTTCCCGATTTACTTCCGTCTTTTTCTGTGCCGCCCTTACCCGGATCTCTTTTCAATGGCATGCCGCAACTTTGGCAGTTTTTATATTTCATGTTTATTGAATCAAATATACGATGAGGGCAATGGCCGCCACAACCGCCAGTGAGAATCCTATTATCTTGGCCACACTGTAAGGTCTTTCGCCCTGCACTTCTCCCGTTCTGGCATTTATTACAAAACGATATACCTTTCCATTGTAACGGTACGAGGAAATCCAGACCGGCAATAAAATGTGCTTGAAGGTAATGTTATCGTAGCGTGTGTTAAGCGTTAATATGCGTTGCTGATCACCACCGATATCCGAGCGCACATGATTTCGGATGGTTTCCGTCATTCTCGCTTTGGCAAATTCAAAACCTTCTTTCATATTGGTCTGATACACTTCGGTTTTGAAGCCCGCCAGAAATTTATCCGAATATTCACACAGGTTGTCCATATCCCAGGGTTCAAGGGCCATGGCATATTTATCCGGAAGCGAGCGACTGGCATGAACCAGCACATCGTCGAAATCGCAGTTTACCCTTCCGCTGCAGGAAGTCCATCGTGTGCGGGTTACAGTGCGGGTGCGGGTAACGGATTTTCCGTTTTCCATTGCCGAATAAGTTTCGGTGGCAGTATAGTTAATGCCCCGCATGCCTGTATAATTCGAATCGGTAGCTGCATCGTAGGTCCAGTAGGGCATGTAAATGCCGTTCAATCGCTCGGGTCTGTTGGCATACAGTTTTAAATCGCCGGGTGCGAACCACAATCCGCCGATCCATTTTTTCAAGGCTCCGGTAGCGGCGTTATTATCGAGTTTAAAGGGCAGGAGGTATTTCGGGCGAATGACATTGCAGGTGCTTGCATTTTTAACCACCAGTGGGTTTCCGCAAAAGGCACAATTGTCGGAACTTAAATTGGGTTTCAATGTGGAACTGGCGCCACAACCATCGCAATTGACGGTGGTAAGCTCCATCTTCTGTTCGGTTCCCACCGAATTTTCAGAAAGAAATTTCTCGAAATCTATTTCCTCAACTATTTTCTCGCCCTGGGCTTCAGGATTGAAAATTTCATTCTCGGTGCCGCAGAAATCGCATTTCAGATTTTGTGTGCCTGCGGCATATTTAAGCTGGGCTCCGCAATTGGAACAGCTCAATTCCTTATTTACCTCGGCCGTTTTTGTTTCCATGACTTATCAGGGCATAGGTGGTGGAGGAGGAGGGGGAGGCGTATTGCTGAAAAGGGTAACAACTTCCGGAATTTCATTGGCTTTTACCCAGGCAGCCAATCCGGCTTTCCACATCATGGAATCCTGTTTTAACTGACCCTGGGAAATCAACTGACCTACCTGCTCAAGCGAGAAAGGACCGTGTTGCTTTCCGCCTTCCGCCACATGGTATTGAGTTACCGGGGGTGGAGGAGGAGGCATATTGGAATTTCCGCTCTGCTGATTTTGTTGCTGACCCGGATTCATCATGCCGCCCATCATATTGGTCATCATGCTGCCCATACCGAATCCCATGCCCATTCCCATACCGGCACCCATGGTGCCACCCTGATTTTCGGCCGCTTTTTCAATGCTTTTGGCCGCTTTCATCTGAGCCAGTTTGTTTATGTCGATTTTATTGAGTCTGGAAAGCTCGAAAATTTCTTTTTTGAGCTCATCGGGCATGTTTACATTTTCTACCGAAAGGTCGGTAATGGTTAAACCATACCTTCCGAAACGCTCCGATACTTTTCCTTGTACCAGTTCGGAAAGTTCGTTGACATTACCGGCAATTTTTTCAATCGGTATGCCCGACTCTCCCAAAGCATCGGTAATTTCCCGCACTACCCAGGTGCGCAACTGCTCCTGTATGGAAGCCGTATCGAATTCGGGATTGGTGCCGGCTACCTCGGTAAGAAATTTAACCGCATCGGTAACCCGGATGGAATAATTTCCGAAAGCCCGGAACTCTACAAAGCCGAAGCGCGCATCTTCCAGGGTAATGGGATTTTTGGTTCCCCACTTTAAATCCGGAAACTGACGGGTGCTTACATAATATACATCTACTTTGAAGGGAGAATTAAATCCATATTTCCATCCCCTCAGGGTGGTAAGAACCGGCATGTTCTGGGTGGTAAGGGTATGCATGCCCGGCTGATATACATCGGCAATTTTTCCTTCGTTCATAAATATCGCCACCTGCGATTCCCGCACCGTAAGTTTGGCGTTCATTTTTATTTCGTTCTGGTAGCGGGGGAACTTCCATACCAGGGTGTCGCGGCTTTCATCAACCCATTCAATGATGTCGATGAATTCACCTCTTATTTTGTCAAATAAGCCCATTTTGCTGTGTTTTTGATGAAAGGTAAATGTAAGGAAATATACCTTTTTTGGGGTATCTGTTAAAAAGTTTTCGGTGGTTTAGTTTCAGGGAATTACCTTCGCTGAAATGGGAAAAATCAAGATTGGAATTGTAGGCGGTGGAGCGGCCGGTTTTTTTGCGGCTAATGTGCTTTCCGATCTTGACCCGGATGCTGATATCACCATCCTCGAAAAATCAGGAAAGGTTTTGTCAAAGGTTTTGGTTTCGGGTGGGGGCCGGTGCAATGTAACCCACGATTCCTCCGATATTAATTACCTCCGCGAGCATTATCCCCGAGGCCATCGTGCCATGTCGGGTATCCTTTCCCGTTTTGGTCCCATGGAAGTTAAAGCCTGGTTCCGTAAAAAAGGTATGAACCTGATAACCGAAGCCGATGGACGCATGTTCCCTTCCTCAAACTCCAGCCGCGAGGTAATTGAAGTGCTTTCCCGTCCCCTGAAAAGCGGAAAGGTGAAACTGGTGCTTCATGCTCAGGTGTCATCGCTTAAAAAAGTAAACCATCGTTTTGTGATCCATACTTTCAAGGGCGAAGAATTCCATTTCGATGCGCTTTTGATTGCATGCGGCGGTAAGCCCGACCGGGCCTATTATTCTTTCCTTGAAGGTACCGGGCATGTTCCGGCAACTCTGGTTCCCAGCTTATTTACGCTTGAAACGGAAAACAGGGAGATTACAAAGCTCAGCGGCATTTCCGTTCCCGAAGCCCTCCTGACTCTCGCCGGAGGAAAAATTTCCTCCCGCGGTCCACTGCTGATTACCCATAAAGGATTATCCGGACCGGCTATTTTGCGGTTTTCTTCTTTGGGAGCCGCGGAATTGGCCAATCTGGACTATCGCTTTACCTTACGCGTTTCCTGGCTGGGAACCCGGGAAGAGGAATGGGTTCGGAACTTCCTGCTATCCTGGAAAGATGCCCATCCGGCCCGCAAAATAAAATCGGGTCCCGACCCCCTTCCGGAGCGCCTTTGGCTTTATTTCCTTTCCGTGGCAGGCATTAATCCGGAAAAAAACCGGGCCGACCTTTCCAAAAAGGAATTCAATGCTCTGCTGCAGGTGCTTGCTGGTCAGGAACTTAAAATCAACGGGAAACATATGTTTAAGGAGGAGTTCGTGACCTGCGGGGGCGTGGGTTTAAACGGTTTGAACCCTGCAACCATGGAATCTAAAACCATTAAGGGCTTGTTTTTTGCAGGAGAAGTGCTGGATATCGACGGCTTTACCGGTGGTTTTAACTTCCAGTCGTGCTGGAGCACGGCTTATCTTGCCGCGCATGGAATTTTGAACCGGGAAATTCCTAAATTTACCTGACCAACATTTCCCAACCGTGCGCCTTATTCTGTTGTTTTTTTTTGTGGCGCTTTCATGCCTCACCTTCGCTCAGGATAATTCCGGGGGCAAACAAAAGAAATTCTTATCGGTTCCCAAAGACAAAGCCACCTTCGAAGAAGCAGAATTGCTTTTTATTGAAGGTAATTTTCCACAGGCCCTTGCAGAATACCAAAAACTGGAAAAGAAATATCCCGAAGAGCCCATTCTTGTTTTCCGCATCGGGGTGTGTTACCTGTACGAAGTAGACGGACTTGAAAAATCATTGCAATACCTGCAGCGTCTCGACAGGGCCAAATTTGCCAAAACCGACTATTCCTTTCAACTGGGCCGGGCCCTGCACCTCAATTATAAATTTGATGAGGCCAAAGCCGAATTCGAAAATTGCCTTACCAACAAAAACATCAGTCCGAAACAAAAGGAAGAAAGTAAAAAGCTGATTCAGAATTGTATCAATGGAAAAATTCTGATGGATAATCCTACCCATGCCCGTGTTGAAAATCTTGGGCCGGGAGTTAATACCGCAGGCAGCGAATATGTTCCCGTTATCTCCTCCGACGAATCTGTTTTATTGTTTACCTATCGCGGACCCAAATCCATTGGCGGAAAGCAAACCCTTCCCGGGGTTCCCAATGAAAATGGCGATTATTTCGAAGATATTTACATGAGTGTAAAAACGGATACCGGCTGGTCGCAACCCCAGCCCCTGCCCGAGAATATAAATACCAACGGGCACGATGCCTGTATTGCCCTTTCCAACGACGGGCAAAAACTTTTCATTTTTAAAAATCCTCCTGAAGATCCGGGTCAGATTGAAATGAGCCGCCTCGACGGAAAAACATGGCTCGATGCGGAATTGTTAAAGGGACAGATTCAAAGTAATTACTGGGAAGGCAGCATCACCCTTTCCGCCGATGAGCAAAGTGTGTATTTTTCCAGTGAGCGTCCCGGGGGTTATGGAGGAAAAGATATCTATGTTGCTTATAAAAACGAAGACGGTACCTGGGGAAGGGTTAAAAACCTGGGTCCTGCCATTAATACACCTGAAGACGACGACGCACCATTCATTCATCCCAATGGCATTTCACTTGTTTTTAGTTCAAGGGGGCATAACAGCATGGGCGGTTTCGATTTGTTTTTTGCCGAGTTGAAAGACGACAGTACATGGACCACCCCGGTAAACTTTGGTTATCCCGTAAATACTCCCGGCGATGATATTTATTTTGTGCTATCCGCCGACGGGGAGAGGGGATATTATTCCAGTAGTAAGCCGGGAGGTTTTGGCATGCAGGATTTGTATGTGGTGCACGACCCCATGCCCGTTAAGTTTAACCTGGTATTGGTAAAAGGAGTTGTAAATTTTGATGACAAACCCGTTGCGTCGCGTGTGATTATTAAAAATTTAGGAAACGGGGCGGTGGTAAACACCCTGAAATCAAATTCCGCCACGGGGAAATACCTCATCAATTTAAGTCCGGGCAAGGAATATGAAATTGAATTCAGACTTGATTCCTCCTATGTGGAATCGCGGCGCATCAGCACTCTGGAAGTAGATTCTTTTTTTGAATCTGTGATAGACATTAATTTTTACTCTCCGGAATACCGGCGCATGCTCGACAGTCTGGCCCTTGCCCAGAAGAAAAAAGAAGAAGTGGTGCAGAAAAAATACACCATGGAAGAATGGCTGAAAAACTATGGCGATGTAGCCATGGAAGGGTTGGAGTTCCGGGTTCAGGTGGGAGCGTATAACCTGCCGAAAAATTTCAATTACTCAAACCTGCTCCGCTTGGGGAAAGTAGAAAAGCTGTTGCTGGAAGATGGCATAACGCGATTTACCATTGGTCGATTCGAAACCCTGAAAAGTGCCGATGTCTTGAAGAATAAAGTAATAGTAGCCGGCGTGAGCGATGCTTTTGTAACGGCGATTTATAAAGGCCGGAGGGTTTACCTGCAGGACATATTGGAATTACTCAAAGACTGAGGGCTTTGGAATTTTACGGAAACGGGATTATTTTACCCGTTTTATTCCGATATTTAGGGCTAAAATTGCGCTAAATATCCCCATGAAAGTATATCTGGATAATGCTGCCACGACGCCCCTTGACCCTGAGGTTATGGAGGCCATGTTGCCCTATATGAAGGATTTTTTCGGTAATCCTTCTTCCATTCACGGTTTTGGCCGTCAGACCCGTGCGGCCATAGAGGGGGCCCGAAAGGGAGTAGCTAAATTTTTGAATGTTTCCCCGGCCGAGATTTTTTTCACCAGTGGTGGCACCGAGGCCAATAATATGGCCATACAGTGTGCCGTGCGCGATTTGGGTGTGAACCGTATCATAACTTCCGCCATAGAGCATCATGCAGTATTACATACCGTGGAAGAGTTATCCCGTTCCGGAAAAATAAAAATGGATTTGGTAAATCTCGATGAAAAGGGCAGGGTGGACCTGGGGCATTTGGAGGAATTACTTTCGGTGGGAACCGGGGAAAAAACTTTGGTAAGTCTCATGCATGCCAACAATGAGATAGGCAATCTGATACCCCTGAAAAAGGTAAGTGAGTTATGCCGGAAGTACGGAGCCTGGTTTCATACCGATACCGTGCAGACGATGGGGCATTACCATTTTGACATTTCCGATATTTCAGTAGATTTTTTGAATTTTTTGGCCCATAAATTTCACGGTCCCAATGGAGTTGTATTTATTTAGATCAATCCCCGTGTGCAGATACATCCATTTATTTACGGTGGGGCTCAGGAGCGTAACATGCGGGGTGGTACCGAGAATTTATACGGCATAATAGGTCTTGCGAAGGCCTTGGAGATAGCGGCGCGTGACATGAAGGAGCACCAGGAGTATATACAGGGATTAAAAAACTACATGATAAGCAGGTTAGAGGAGAGCATACCCGGCATAGCGTTTAATGGTGATCCGAAGGGTTCCTCTTTGTACACCGTATTGAATGTGATGTTACCATCCACGCCGAATGCCGAGATGTTGTTATTTAATTTAGACATAGCGGGTATAGCCGTATCGGGCGGTTCGGCTTGCAGCAGCGGTTCGAATACCGGATCGCATGTATTGCGTGCCATTGGCAGCGACATGACTCGTCCGAGCGTTCGTTTTTCCTTTTCCAAATACAATACCAAAGAGGAGATAGATTATGTGGTAGAGAAGGTGAAGTCCCTGGTTTCGGTGAAGGTGGAGGGGTAGGGGTAGGTTTCTCTTTTAATATCTCAAAAATACATCTTACAGCCCTTCCCTGCCTGAATTTCCCCTAAGGGTTTACTGCAATTCCCTCCAAGGATTTCATTTTGAAATGATGGGGGATTGGGTTAATTTAGGTGTGGTAAATACGAGTTATGTGCAACCACTATGGAAATTCGACTCGGGACAGTAAAAAATACTCAGACAGGTATTTCGGTTGACCTCGGTGACGAATTGACACCTGAACAACATCAAACCTTCTTAGACGCTATAAGGGAAATTCATGAACTTGAAGCCAGCAGACGACTGTTTGAAATCGTGTTTCTAAATAAAAATGATTTCGTTGACACTTTTAATAGAGATGTTAAAGAACTAATAAGCAGTTCTTGGACATTGGCGGGCGACAGAAAAAAATATTATAAGCATCACCTTAATTTCAACAGACTTTTTCTTAACTATTTAAGTTCAATTCGAACATTTATTGACCACAACAAAGCCCACATTAATAGAAAATTTGGCAGCTGTTCCTCCGAAGCAAATGAGTTTGAGAAAATAACTAACTATTATTTCGACAAATTCTTTTCTTACCGATTTTTCGATCAGCTTAGAAATTACGCACAACACTCCGGGCTTCCACTTCAAAGTTTTAATCTCTCGACTCAAAGGACAAAAGACGGGGGATATTTAGCAAGTTCTGAAATTACCTTTGATCCGCGAGAACTACTTAAAACATATAGCAAATGGAGCGCAGTTGTAAAAGCCGACCTTGAGAAAAAAGAAGATCCATTTCCTCTTGCACCACTTCTCGAAGAAATGACAAATGTCTTATTTGGTTTTATGCAAGCTGTTGACGGTATTAATGCCAAAAACGTTTGCAAAGCGGCTAAGTTCATTAAAGACAATACAAATCATTTACGTGCTGACAATGCGGACATTTGTATTTTCTCAAATATTCAGGACAACGCTGACGGTACATTAAAAAATTTCGAGCGACTTACAATTCCGTTAGACATTGTAGATGACTTGGACGTAAGTGGCTGCACATAACAGCAAATAAACGTAAGCGGGCGGACTCGGTCATCGCTCGGTGCGGAGTAGTGTCGCTTCGCGAATTTATTTTGCACCTCGCTAATAAACATTTATCTTTAAATAACCTTTTGTGGGTATAGACACAGGAAGCTTCGAAAGCCCGCCTACGTCTATTTGCAAAACGTTACCACCAATTGTAAAGAGACAATGGGGCTTAGAATTTTCATACTGACAATTTCCTTTTTGTTTGGACTGTTCCAAGCGTGGGGACAGACTGAAGTTATAGTAAAATTCAGTAAAAGCGACAAGGTGATAAAAACAAAAGGATTTCTATTTTCCATTTATTTGCCTCCAGACACTTTGATTGTGTTTGACTCCGCAGACAATAAAAACCACAAACAAACTAAAGTTTCAATCTCTTCTAACAATGACACAATCTTGGGCGTTTTCGAATATTCCAATAACTTTAAAGAATGGCATAAGGTTGAATATCCAATTCCATTAGAAAGGGAGCTTAAACGAATAGAAATCAAAATTTATTTTTCCGAAAACGACAGGAAAGGGGAATTTTTACAGGACTTAACTGTAGACAAGTTTTATACAACGAACCGAGTTTCCATTCAGCCTGCTTTCAAGAAAAAAATAGGAGAACAGCCAGTGTTTATGCTTGTGAGCAATTCAGACACGACTTTTTGGGGGTGTAGTCCGACAAACCATTTCTACGGAACAATTAAGACTAAAACTGACCATGGCTGGTATGATTTCTCTGGCTCATTTTGCGTTTCAACTGTTCCTGAAAAAGCACTTAATAAGAAAGACACTGTTTATTCTTGGGTTCCAAATTATTGTCCAGGTGACGAGTATAAAATCAAAAGAAGCGGGACATATAAATACACAGTTGCAATGGGACTGGAAGAGTATTCAGACGGAATCCCAACAAAATTGATTGAGCAGGGACAAGCGAGGATGCGGACAAGAATATTTTACGAAGTGGAAACCGAGTTTGCGATAGAATGAAAAGAACAACTGGTGGTAACAGCACATTTGCAATAGACGGGGTTTCGTGCTCCGCAGACACATTTGTGGTTACAGAAAGTTCTGTGCCCCGCTTTAATCAAACTGATAGTTTTCCCTAAGAATATTGCCCCTTTAACCCAAATTGTTTCATTTTGAAATGATGGGGGATAGGGTTAATTTAGGGGAGGAAAATACGGGTTAGCGGTAATTATATAACGGTACAACAATGACACGACTTTTTCTAATAATTGTATTATGCTTTAGCTCAAGGATGGGTATGTATGCGCAGTCCGATTCTTTAGGGGGTGAGTACACTAGAAAAAGCAAAAGGTTGTCCGGTTATTATGAAAAACTTGATATTAATCCTGATTCAACATATCATTGGGTATCGTCAAATGATTGGGGTGGTGGAAGAGACGAAAAAGGAACATGGGCAATTACTAACGACACACTTGTTCTTGTTAATGCAAACCAAAAAGTGAAGACTTTTTTATTAATTAAAATGGATCCAAAGTCAGGTACACAGCAATTAGTTTTTCCAAGAGCAAGACGAGAAGTAAGAAAGGCACTGCATGAAGGCCACTTCACTAAAAAATAAAAACTAATCCTAACAGCAAGTTTGCTCTATGCCGGCAAAAGCATAAATTTGGTGTACGGGTTTTCTAACGAACCATTGTCTTGCAAACAAATCCTTATCCAAAAACCCGCACAGCGCAAACTTGCGTAACGTTAATTCCTTTTTTCAAACCACCTCCCAATCCATGAAACCAATCCAAATTTTATTTGCTTTCGCCCTAATTTTTACTTCCACAACTACGCAGGCCACTACCTGGGATGAGCCCTGGCAGGATCAGGTAATCAGGGAAGCAGAAAGTTTTGTTTTTGCCAAGGTCGTTTCCAATGATGAAAAGAAAGGAGTGAAGATCCAGGTCATTAAGACCCTGGGCGGAAAGGAACTCCAGGGAAGCATTACCCTAAATGACTTTTACCTGCTTAATTTATGCAGTGTTTCCGGAGGGCATGGTCCGGAATTTCATTTCGATGATATTAAAGAGTGCTTTTTCTTCATAAAGAAAAACAGCAAGGGGAACTATTGCATCGCCACCCCCACAACCGGATTTGATTATGTAATAGATGGAAATGTGTACGCTGCCTATCGCCATAGCTACCATAAAGCTATTGTCCCTTTGGAGGTGTATGAAAAAACAATGGGGGCCATATTTAACCATTACCATAAGCAACCCTATGACAAAAAATACATTCATGAGTATGTAAATAAATACTTATCCCTGAAGCCTTCCGGTTTCTCGAAAAATGAAATAGATAACTTTTTTGCCCAGCATGTGGCCCTGGAGTGTGCTTATCACCTCAGGCTGACAGATTATTACGCCAAACTGCTTCCTTTTTTTGCCGATACCTCAAATTTTCACAATCAGACTTCAGCAGCCCGGGCCATGATTTCCTACAATACCCCGGAATGCAGGCAGGAATTAATGAAAATCATCAGTGATACCACCCAAAGCCCTTTCCTCCAGGTAATTTGTATCTGGTCCTTAGCGGAATTTAAGCCGGTGGAATTAAAAGAGCAATTAATAAAAATTGCCAAAACCGCCTCCACGAAAGAAAATGGGTTTGGAGGCAATATTATGGATCCACGGGTCTGCACCCATGTCCCCAAAGTAAAAAAAGCCCTGGAAACATTGATTAAGGGATTGTAATATTTGTTTGTAATTTGGTGTAACATTATCCGGCCCGGGAAAAATTTAAACAACAAGCTATGAAAAAACTCGTTTTACTTAAGCTGGCCGGCCTGGCGGTTTTGGCCATGATTACCCTGGTAATTTTTTCTTTTCTTGAGGTTGCGGTATATGCTTACCTGATTAATCCCGGTCAGTCTGAAAGTTTTTACGAGGCTCATGCCAATTCCACGGCACCCTATATTTCCGGAATTTTTGGGTTTCTGGTTTTCTTTTTTGTGGCGAGGTACTGGACCAAAAAAGGGTATGAAAATGCCTTCAGGCTGGCCCTTTTATTCCCCCTGGTCTATATTTTGCTGGATGCAATCCTCATTACCGCCGCCGGAGTCAGCTGGTCTGAATTTATTTTCATTTTTACCCTGGCCAATATCGCTAAAATACTGGGCTCGGTGCTGGGGTATGGGTTAAGCAGGAAGCATAGGGGTTAAGCGGAAAAGAGAAGCCTTGTTGTTAATCCGGATAATTATTTCTATTTGAAATGATGGGGGATTGGGTTATTTTAGGTATGGTAAATACGAGGTATGCCGCATTGCAAAAATTCCAAAACATACCGGGTAATCTATTGAGAAGTTTGTGTTTTCTGAATAAAATACTTACCTTTGACGTAAGTAACGAATAACGTTAGCATGATTGTTTCATTTGCAAACAAAGACACAAAGAAAATTTGGGAAGGAGAACGAATCAAAGGACTTTCTACAGTTCTTCAAGAAACTTCAAGAAGAAAATTAAGAATGTTAAACAACTCGCAAGACCTTAACGACCTTATGATTCCACCTTCGAATCGACTTCAAAAACTGAAAGGAAAACTGAAAGAATTTTATTCAATCCGAATAAATAATCAGTGGCGAATAATATTCAAATGGAATAATGGAAATGCTTCCGAAGTTGAAATAGTAGATTACCATTAATGTCGAACGATATGAGAAAATTAAAAAACATACATCCAGGCGAAATTTTACTTGAAGAATTTCTGATTCCAATGGAAATTACTGCATACAGACTTTCAAAAGACATTGCAATTCCTCAGACCAGAATTTCTGAAATACTTAAAGGAAATCGCAGAATTACCGCTGACACTGCTTTAAGATTATCCAAGTATTTTGGGAACAGTGCAAAATTCTGGCTCGGACTTCAGGATGACTTCGATCTTGAAGAAGAATTTCGTGCAAAACAAAAGGAACTAAGTGAAATAAAAAAATGCGTAAACAACGCTGCATAACTGCAAATAAACGCAAGCGGAAACATCCATAATCCCAGGTACCTGCGCCTATTTGTAAACCCTTAATATTTTTTGTTCCTTAAGTTCAGGCTTTGACCCGAGTCAATTCCCCGCGACAACCCAAAACCTTAAATTTTTTCAATTCAAACCTTAACTTGTAATCAGAATTATGGCAAACTACATCGACGGCTTTATATTTCCTCTTTCCCGGGTTCATATGAATGAGTACAAAAAAATAGCTGAGAAAGTAGCTGAAATCTGGAAAGAATATGGCGCATTGGCCTACTTCGAATATTATGGCGATGATTTAATATTGGAAGGCACCCGGTCCTTCGCGGAAGCCCTTGAACTGAAAGAAAGTGAAGTAGTGGTTTTTGGCTGGGTTGTTTTTCCTTCAAAAGAAGTACGCGACAAAGCCAATAAACAGGTTCCCACCGACCCCCGAATGGCGGATTTAGTAACCCCATTAACAATCCCTGACAAATTGATTTTTGATGCTTCCCGAATGGTTTATGGCGGATTCAAGCCCCTGGTGCAGGGGAATGGATAATCGAAGTTTTTTAAAATTAAATTACTGATTTCTCTTTCGCTGCCTTCCTCACTCCCCCTTCACCAGCTTTGCAAACCGGATTCCTTCCTTGCCGCGAAGCCGAAGTAAATAAACCCCCGCAGGTAAATGACGGATATCAATTTCCAATTGCCCCGGGCCTGAATTTTTTGTCTGAAGTAACTGCACCTCACCACCGGCAAGGCTAAAGATTGAAATTCCTTCCGGAGCTTCTCCTTTACCATAATCTACGGTTACATAATCACCCGCAGGGTTGGGATAAATGTGTACCGGGTTCCCACCATACTCCTCAAATACCCCGCCGGCAAAATCTACCAATGGCAATACGATGTAGGAATTGTCCATCACATTCATATAAACGGTATTTGCAGCTACCTGCGGCGCACGAAGGGAATCTCCATCCAATCCCGGATACATTACCCCTCCGCTGTTATCATTGCGGTTATAACGGGGATAATTGCTTGAACTGATATCAACCCTGATCCTGTGCCCGGCTAAAAAGGTATGCGCCAGTGGATTTAACTCTATCTCACAAGTGTAAATGTTTCCGGGTGTCATAGCCCCCGTATCTGAAGCAAAATACCCGTTTCGGAATCGCATCCTCCGTATGCCTTCACCAATCAAAATGCTCCTTCCATCGGGATAAACATCGGTGAGCCGCACGGAAAAATCAGTGTCGGGTCGGTTTGACGATACCCGCAATACTACTTTCGGCTTGCCCTTCAAGACTACATTTTGTCCAAGGATAATACTGCTGAATTTTAAAAGGTCGTTCCGGCTCTCTACTTGTGGCGCCTGATCGTAAGGCCCCTGCACAAGATCGGCACGAAGGGTGCTACCCCCAATGGTCGGACTCGGATTCTGGGGATCGTAACTGTAAGTTTGAAATCCGGAGGATACGGTAGGAACCTGATTGTTCAATATTCCACCCCCATGAAAATACAAATTGAAATTGCTCATCCCGGTCGGAGGCCAAACAGCCGAACTCTGCCAGTTGTTTTCGCCCATCTGATAATAATCTACATAGGGTGTTAAATCCCATCCATTGCTGATACCCCGCAAATGAAAATCGAAAAAACGAAGACTCAGACTGTCATTGCGATACGCCGCATTGGGATAACTTAATTGTCCCTGATTGGGCGATCCTACAAAAGCCGTTGAATTGCCTCCGTGAACCCAGGGCCCTATAAGTATCCTGTGCTTGTCGCGAACCGAAAGGGGAGAGGAGTTACGCAATCCGTTGAAAAAGGCCAGCATCATCTCGGAATTGTGATCGTACCATCCTCCGATTAAAAAGGCAGGTACCTTAATGCTGTCGGGATAATAATTGCTGAGCTCGGAAAATAACCAGAGATTATTTTTTACCGGATTGTTCAGTAAAATAGTGGACATGCCAAAGCCTAATGCATCGAGCTGCTCTACATATTCTGTTCTGTACACACCACCGGGGAAATATTCCAGGTAATTGTACTGGGGTGCAGCCACAACGGGATTGATGCAAATCAGATTGGGCGGATTTTCACGAGCCGTCAGGTACTGAACCCTGCCCAATGCACTCGGTCCCCAGGTTCCTACCTTACCATCGCACCAACTGCGTGATGCAATCCATTGCACAACATCATAGCCGTCTTGTCCCCTCGTTGGCGAACCGCTGTAAGCCGCAGCGGCTGAACCGTAAAATCCCCGCCAGTCAACAATAACAAAAGCATAGTTGGATGCATTTATATTGGTTCCCACCCCCAAAGGCAAACCGATGGCATTATACCAGAGCCGGTTGTAAGGGGTTTGAATTAAAATAACCGGACATTGCGTGCATCCGGAAGGAATGTGCAGCGTGGCAGCCAGCTTGCGCCCGTCGCGCATGGGAATGGAATCGGTAATGGGATTCAACTGGGCCCAAAGCAGGCAGGGAAAAAGGATAAGGGAAAAAAGAAAACACTTTTTCATATTACCAGATTTCAATCCGGTCTTTGGGATCTCTCCACATGGCATCGCCCTGTTTTACTCCAAAGGCATCGTAAAATTCCTTCATGTTGCTCAAAGGACCATTTACGCGGAATTTTCCAGGCGCATGCACATCGGTAATGAGTCGCTGCTTCAGGGCTTCTGGCCGGTGTTTAATACACCATACCCTGGCCCAGCCTATGAAAAAGCGTTGTTCGGGACTAAGACCGTGAATTTTTTCTTTCTTTTTGGCCGGATTTTTTTCCAGGAATTTTTTGTAGGCATAATATGCCATGGTTAATCCGCCCAGATCGGCAATGTTTTCTCCCAGCGTTAGTTTTCCGTTTACCCTCAGGGTGTCGAGGGCTAAATAACCGTTGAATTGTGTAACAACTTTTCCGGCCAGCATTTCAAATTTTGAAAAATCTTCTTCCGACCACCACATGGTAAAGTTCCCTTTGCCGTCGAACTGCGCACCCTGATCATCAAAACCGTGGGTGAGTTCATGTCCGATTACACCGCCCATAGCTCCGAAATTTACCGCATCATCCATGTCGGCATCGAAAAAGGGATATTGCATGATACCGGCAGGAAAAACAATTTCGTTGATGGAAGGATTGTAATACGCATTAATGGTGGGCGGAGTCATTCCCCATTCTGTTTTATCAACCGGTTTACCCAGCTTTGAAATCACCCGCTTCGATTCGTACATATTGGCCTGAATGTAATTCCGCACATAAGAATCACGGCTTATTTTCATGGTACCGTAATCTTTCCATTTGTCGGGATATCCCAGTTTCCGGATGATGGCATCGAGTTTTGCAAGTGCGGCCTTTTTGGTGGGCTCGCTCATCCAGGTCCTGGAATTGATTCTTTCCCGGTAAGCCACAAAGAGGTAGTCAACCATCTCGTTTACTTTTTTCTTGGCTACGGGCGAAAAATGCCGGGCTACAAAGGCTTTTCCGAGGGCATCGCCCAGGGCATGGTCGGCGCTTTCAATAACTTTTTTCCAGCGGGGCGACATGGTTTTGGTGCCGCGCAGGGTTTTTTCATAAAACTCAAATGCTTTTTGTTCCATGTCTGCATCCAGGTGCATGGCACAGGAATTCAGGGTATGGAACCAGAGGTAATTTTTTATTATTCCGGGATCGGTTTGTTCAAGAAGTTCGCTCACCCGCACCATGAATTTCGGATTCGATACCACGATTTCGCCGGGTGTCTGTGAAAAACCAACCGCTTCCAGGTATTTTTTCCAGTCAAGACCCGGACAAAGTTTTTGCAGGCTGTCGGTGCTCATCCGGTTGTACTGGATCTTTATATTTCTTCTTTCTACATTGGTATAGCTGGCATCGGCAAGCCGGGTTTCGAATGCCAGAATATCTCTCGAAGCTTTTACAATTTCTTTAGGTTGTACACCGGCGTTTTCAAAAACATCCATGATGTATTGCACATACTTTTTGCGCAATACCTGTGCTTCATCATCCATCCTCGTGTAATAATCACGATCGGGAAGTCCCAATCCCCCCTGAAACAGCGTAGTCACCATTTCTTCTGAATTTTTCAGGTCCTGATCTACATAAATGCCGAAGAGGGCGCGCATGCCTTCAAAGTGTAATTTGCCTAATACCGAGGGAACATCTTTCGAAGATTTCATCCCCATAATCATTTCCCGTTCCGGCTTTAGTCCTTCAAGAGCGTCTTCGTTTCTTTTGGTGGAATCCATGCCGCTGGCAAAATAATCTCCCAGTTTTTTCAGGTCGGGATCATTTTGGGGTTTTCCTCCGAAGGCAATTTCCTCGAGCAGGGTACGTAATTTTTCCAGATTGTCTTCCCGCATCTGGGCAAAACTGCCCCAGGTGGAATGGGTGCCCGGAATTTCGGTCGTATTGAGCCACCGGCCGTTGGCAAACTGGTAAAAATCGTTTACCGGCTTTACCGTAGTGTCGAAAAAGGACGGGTCAACTCCCTTTTTACCTGTGTTTACAGGGGGATTTAAAGGGTTGAAGGATAGGATAATCAAGACGGCCAATACGACCGCAGGGGCGAAAATCAGGGATTTGCGTTTCATAGGGTGGTTTAAAAAGCCAATATACCGATTTCCAAGCAAAAATTATACCCTTTTTGCCCTCCTTTCACGGGTATAAATAAGCCAGGCTTCGGGGACCGGGTAGCCCGCTTCACTCAGGATTTTTTTATACTCCTGAACCTGGGCCTCATCCGCCGCCTTGGGAGCCCCGGTTTTAAAATCAATAATAAGGGTTTTGTCTTTAAAGAAAAGTAGGCGGTCGGGCCTTAAGGTGCCACCTTCGGGTATAACTATTTCTCTTTCGGTGAGAACCCCGGGACCGGGTTCAAAAAATTTTCGGATTTCATCCACGGACAGTATCTCAACCAGTATTTTTTGGAGGTTTTCTTTTTCCTGTTCCCGGATAATACCTTTCCTGAAAACGGTTTCCACGGCGGCTTCAATTTCATCGGGACTTTTCAGAAAAGAAAGTGCGGCATGAATAATCAATCCGTCGTTTTTTTCCGAAACACCCAGACCGGGCAGGGCCTCGGAACGGTATCGTTTCCGGGTGAAAATTTTTCCCTGCCAGGGAGAACTCAGGAAATTAATATTTTCCTGGGGCTTTTCTTTCTTTTCGGTGCGAACCGGTTTGGCGGCCTCTTCGGCACCAAAACTATAGTCCTGCTTAAGAGAATCATAAAGCCCTTTTTCTTTTAGAAAATCTTCCAGCCATGGCGATAAATCCCGTGCTTTTCCCTTGGGTGTGGTGAAAATATAAAGCCGGTCGGTTGGACGGGTGAATGCTACATAAAGCAGATTCAGGTTGTCGAGAATGGTTTTTGACTTTTCCCTGTCATACAACTGCGCCAAGGGACTCAGGGTAAGATCTTGTTTAATTTCCACCAGACCTATTATAATTTTCCCCAATGCATGTTCTTTCAGATCAGCCCAGGCCATGCGACCCATTTTGCTGGTATCCCAGTTGCAAAAAGGTACAAGTACAACGGGAAATTCCAGTCCTTTCGATTTGTGAATGGTCATGGCTCTTACCGCATTCAGATTTTCGGGAATGCTGAGCGAGGCATTTTCTTTTTTCGTAGAAAACCATTGCAGGAATGCGGCTGGTGATCCGGATCTTACCGAACCAAATTCCAATGCCAGATCCAGAAAGGCACATACATAAGGATTGAAATTTTTGGTAAGTCCGCATTGTCTTACCACCTCCTCCGCAATTTCGTATAGGGGTAACCGTAACAGGGCAGGGGGTGACAAATGAATCCCCATGTCTTTCAAAAAAGAAAAAAAGCGGTCTTTGTCCGCAGCCTGATGGAATTGCTCTTCCCGGTTCATACCGCCCGCATCATGACAGTCGAAATAATTTTTCAGAAAGCGCAGTCTTGAAATTTTGCTTTCGGGGTTCAGAACCACTTCAAAGGCCGATTCCAGCAATTGAATTTCCGGACTTTCGCTGAGGAGTAAGGAGTCGGAGGTAATTACAGGAATGCCGAAGCGAATGAGGTAGGAGGCCAGCCAGCCCACTTCGTTTTTGTTTCGGGTAAGGAGGCAAATATCGGCATACCGGTATCCCTCGGCCAACAGGCCTGCAATGGTTTCACGGGTGTGTTCCAGGGCTTTTAAGTCCAGGTCATCATCCTGGCCTTCGGGAATCAGCCATTTGAAAAATACCTTACCGCCGGTATGTTCAGGATTGAATTCCTGTTTCAGTTCCCTGAATACCTCTCCGGTTTCTTCCGGGAATTTTTTTTCAGCCAAAAAGCCGAAGAGTGCATTGTTGAATTCAATGATTTCTTTGCGGCTCCGGAAATTCCGGACAAGCTTTTTTTCTTCAAAACTCGATTTCAAAAGATTTTCCCTTTCCTGAATCACCGGATTTTTTTCGGGGTTGTCGAGTTCGGGTAAACGGGTAAATTGACTCACTTCTCCGCCCCGCCAGCGGTAAATGGCCTGTTTGCCATCGCCTACGAGCAGGGAAAGATGTCCTTCCGAAATACCGTTTTGAAGGAGTGGCACGAGATTTTTCCATTGCAGGCGACTGGTATCCTGAAATTCATCCACCAGAAAATGCTTATATTTTTCACCCAGGCGTTCAAAAATAAAAGGACCGGGTTGGGAAGTTACGATGTCGGAAATTTTTTCGTTCATTTCTCCGATCAGCACCAGACTTTCTTCTTCCTTAATGGATTCAGCCACGGAAAAAATTTCTTTTACCAGTCCGGTAGTGTACAGGTTTTTTCTCAGGTTGGAACGCAGATTGTAAAGCGGGTAATCTTTTTCCATTAATTCCATTCCCTCCAGCATGAAATTGCGGAGTTGATCTTTAATCGACTTCAGCGTTTGCAGGGCTTCCGGTCCTGCGCTTTTACTGGCCCATTCGTCGGTGTCGAGCGGTTTTTTTGCATTGTTGCTGGGTTCTTTCCCCTCAAGTGTATTGTCTCTGAGGCGGCGGAAAAAAATATAATATCCGTGTTTGCCGTAGGAAAGATCGGAGGTGTGAAGTCCCCGGCTTTCTATAAGCCGAATGGCCTCGCTTCCTATTCGGTTTGCTTTTTCCGTGAATTCCTTTTCCAGTTTTTTTATTTCCTCGCCGGCATCCAGAAAGTCCTGGTAAGTATAAGTTGCAATTTCGCCCAGCCATGATTTTTCTTCTTCATTCAACAGGTCAAGGGCCAGTTTTTTCAGGTCTTCTTCAATGCGGGTGCTTTCTTCTTCTTCGAGCGATCGTTTTTGAAACTCCACCAGAAAGTCGGATAGGGGAGTATCGGGAAGAAGGCCGGAGAGCATTTTGTCAACGGCACCCTGAATCAGGTTTTCGGTGTTGAGTTCCACTTCAAACCGTGGCGGCAGTCTGAGGTCGAGGGCAAAGGTTTTGGTTATGCGGTGTATAAAGCTATCGATGGTCTGGATGGAGAAGTCGCCGTAGTTGTGCATGATTTTTTTCAGCACCAGTTCAGCCCGGCTTTGGAGCACATGCTCGGGAACCTGCATTTCATTTCCCAGGAGGGCAGCCAGAAATTTTCCCTTTTCGTTGTTTTGGGAAAGATCTTTGAGCGATTTCAATACTCTTTCCTTCATTTCCCCGGCGGCCTTGTTGGTAAAGGTGATGGCCAGAATTTTCCGGAATGCAAAGGGGTCTTCCCCAAGGGCAATTTTCAGGTATTCTTTTACAAGCGTAAAAGTTTTTCCCGATCCGGCTGAGGATCGGTATACCAGAAATGTTTTGCCGGGACTTGCCACAGGTTAAAAATAAGGCAATGGTCCTTAAAAGGGAAAAGGAGTTTTAAACAATCAGGGAATAAGCTTGAATCGCTTTTCGGCTTCAATCCGCGTGCCGTAGTTGAAATGCCACCATTCGGTTTCAATGGGTGTGAACCCGGCTCTTTTCATCACCGAGCGCAGCAGTTCCCGGTTGGCTTTCTGGCGGTAGGTCATTTTTCCCGATTTTACCAGCATTTCCTCGTTGCGGGTATAGCCGGCTTCTCCGAAGAAATCGTATTCCGTGCCCATGTCAATGGCCATGCCATCGGCATTTACGATGCCTATATCTACCGCAGCTCCGAAATTATGCATGGATATTTTCTCGGGGCGGGTAACATAGAGGGATTTCAGACTGTCGGCCACTTTCAGACTGTCCCAGAGAATTTTCTGAATATGCAGGGGACGGGTGGCATCGTAGATAACCAGACTGTAATAGGGGTAATCGGCTTTCAGGTATTTCTGGGCCTGGGCAATGGCTTTAGCTACCTCTTCGGGAAAATAAGCCACGGTGAGTCCTTTGTAGAGGTTAATGCCCGTGAAATTATCAGAACTCGCATATTTGAGCATTACCTTTATGCCCCGGTCGAAACGGCTCAGGGGTACGCAGCCGGAATCCATCATGAGTTGCTCCAGGGGGGAAAGGATATACTGGTATTTCCAGGGTTTCGGTTTCTCAACAGGAGGAGGGGGCATGGCCGGAATGGGTTTCCGTAAATTTACCGGTCTGTATTTTTCAGCTACAAGAAACATTACCTCGGCCAGGACGACAAGGGAAAACAGAATTCCGTATTTAAATACCGGGGTAAATTTCATGGGCAACAAAAATACAAAAAGGATGGCCCGATTTTATTAAATCCCGGTTCCTGGGGATTACTAGAGATTCTCAGAAAATCCGTACCTGTGAAACATTTATTTCTTTATCAATTCGTTACCTCCCAACTTCGCGAATCGCCGCAAAACGAACGGCTTAAAAATAAAGGGATTGAATTTTTATAGGCAGATTTCTCTCCTGTTTATTGAGCTTCAGCTTATTACATTTATATAAGTGTTGAAGCGATCTTTCGACGTTTCTTCCGGGAATTTTGGCTCTATTTTAAAACCAAAATGTTTTTGTTACATCAATTCATTTAAATAATGGTTTTCGATACGAAGACAGCAAAGGAGGGAAATCGGAATACTCATATGCCCTGACATTGTATGATGCAAATGGAAACCGGTATTTTGATCCTTTCTGCTTTAATTACACCTGTGGGACATTTAACGATGACAATAATGGGGACGTGAGACAAGATAAAGTAGTCGATGTAACGCCCCAACAGGTGCAGAATTCCTCAATAGTCAATGTGAGCAAAAAAATATTCTGCAACTGCATACAAACAAATGCATTGCAGTCGTTCCCTTTCTGGTACATGACAACATATGAGTACGACTGGTGGGCCTCATGTAAATCAGTTGCCAATTGCTCGCCTTTAGGTTCTTTTGTCCATAGGTTAAGAATGAAATTCTCGCATGAATGGTACGACAATTCTAATTGCGGTCTTACAATTCGCCAAACTTGGCTGATTGGTGCGGGATTTACATTTACACGAGGAGCAACACCTAAAACATTATATGAATTGACAAGGTTCAATTAAATGAGTAATTTTATCATGTGAGGGCAATTTTAATGTCCTCACATGATTATATAAAAGGCGTCATGAAGAAATTTATGCTTGTTTGGTGCTCAGTCTCAAACCTTATTTCAATGTCTCAGAATTCTTGGTTTCAAAAGACCGATTTTCTTGGGTTGAGTACTTTTTCTACAGGCTATTTTGTTATCGGCAGCAGAGTATATCTTGGAACTGGTTACGATTCAACTGGCTTACCAATTAATGATTTCTGGATGTGGGATCAGTCAACAGATACATGGACTCAAAAGGCAAATTTTTTGGGCGGATCAAGATATGGTGTTGCCAGTTTTTCGGTTTCTGACAAGGGCTACTTTTGTTCAGGAGAGGATACAGGAGGTTTCAAAAAGGATTTATGGGAATATGATACTACAGGCAACACCTGGACCCAGAGAACTGATTTGCCCGGGCCTTCCAGGAGGCTAGCAGTTGGTTTTACAATTGGGAATAAAGGTTACGTTGGGAGCGGAGAAGGCATTTCATTCTGGTCTGATTTCTATGAATATGATCCTGCTGGTGATTCTTGGACATTTATAGGTAATTTACCTGGCGGAGGTAGAGCTGCGGCAACATCTTTTGTAATCGGTACTAGTGCGTATATTGTTGCGGGTTTTGATGGTACGAATTGTATTCAGACGGTCTATCGCTATAATTCTATAAACAACTCCTGGCAGCAAAGAAGCAATTTTATCGGGGCAGCCAGATTTGGGCCATGTTCCTTCTCTATTGGCAGATTTGGTTATGTTGGCACAGGCCAGTTATGTAATACTGCCCTAATGAATGATTTTTGGGTTTACGATACTTTGACAAATGCCTGGTCTGTTCGCGCTTCCCTTCCGTCAAACACAAGATATGGTTCTGCAGGGTTTTCTATCGGCAACAAAGGATATATTTGTGTTGGTAGCTCCAGCTTTTCTTCGATTCAATATTACGATCTGTGGGAATATACACCGGACACATTGTTCAGTACTCCGGAGCTTCTCGAATCTCCATGGGTATCTGCCTACCCCAATCCCTGTACGGACTTTACAAAAATAACATTTTATAATCCAAACAGAAGGAGATATTCGCTCACTCTATTTAATTCTGCTGGCGATGAAATAATAAAAATACAGAATTTATCTGACGAGACAATTCTGCTCCCCCGCCAAAATCTACCGTCTGGGGTGTACATTTTTTTAATCAAGGGCATTGATAACTCACTGTTTTCTTCGGGGAAGCTGATTTTTCAGTAGTAATATACTCTCGCTTTCAATAAATTAAAGCAACTGTTTTGTTGAAAATGACCAACCTTTTCCGATCTATTGATAAATAAATGAGGCGATGAAAGGTTTGATGTAGAGTTGGTTTTCGTGAATAAGAGAAAGCAACTATTTTCCAATTCTACTTAAGGAGCGAATCCCATGATTGACTTGATTAAATAAATCATTGAGGCGATAAAGGAAAGGATCCAACTACCTTCTTTTGAACAACATAAAGCGCCTTTTGCCGAAACCTTCCTGATCATAATTGTTTTCTATAATTGGGAATTGGTTTTCTCCTTGTTTCAATTCGGTCCGAACACCTCAAGAGATGAAAAGATAGAAATCCTTAGAGATTGTCTTTGCAATAAAGATAGGTGGCATCGAATCGTATATCCTGAAATAAGTTTTTATTGGACCGGGTATTGGTTTCACCACGCCTGGCCTAAGGATGCGGAGGGAAAATCCATCCTTGACGAAAAGGGTTTCCCTGTTAAGGAAACCATGAAAGTGGACGGAAGAACTGGGGCCGTTTTGTTTGTTCAGGGCTTTGACTGATTTTATTTTTTCCTTTTACTCCTAAGCGGGTGTGTCTGGATAAATTTTGTATGACCGGCTTTGAAAAAGCACAAACCAGTCAATGTTACCGCAGGCTTGAAATTTCAACCGGGTTATTCATGATTCAGCCTATTCCTTTTTCCTCAACCCTGATTTATCCGACCAGGCCGCTCTGAAAAGGTTAAAAGGAATTTTTGACTTGAAATCCCGTGAAAATTGCATACTAAATCAGGAAGAAATGAAAACAGGAGGGGTTTGAAAAATCCCCTCCTGGCTCAGGTGTTTTAAGATGTAAGAACTGTTTTTGTGCCCTTAAGGAATAAAAATTTCAAGAAATGAATTCCAAGGGGTAAATTTTATTGTTGGATAACCAATTTTCCTTTTTTGATTATCCCTTCCCCGGAAACCAGTGAATAAAAGTATAATCCCTCACTAAGATAATTTGGACTAATAGGAATAATCTCGTCACCATTTCCGGCTTTGGCAAATACCATTTTTCCGGAGCTGTCGAATAAGTTGAATTCCCAATCCGTAACAATTTCTGAATTCATTTCAATTTTAATAAATTCAGAGGCAGGATTTGGGAAAACGGTGACATTGGAAAAAGCGGTGTTAAGTTCGTTTATATTGCTGGGTGGGTTCATACCATAAACTAAAATGGTTCCTCCGTCGCCGCATATCCATCCTCTTGTATCAGATTTCATGGAAATGGATTTCAGATCCTCGCTGGTTCCGGAAGTTTCCTGGGTCCAGGTGATTCCGCCATCCACCGTTTTTAAAATAGTTCCGTTTCCGCCTACCGCCCAGCCTTTCAAAGTGCTGGTAAAGGCCACATCAAACAAGTCAACCTGGACACCGCTGATTTGCTGAACCCAGTTTGTTCCCCCATTTAGGGTGCTTAGAATGGTTCCATTGGCTCCAACAGCCCAGCCATTCATATTGTTTACAAAGAAAACAGAGAATAACTGATCTAAAATGCCACTTGATTGCCGGGTCCAGTTGGTTCCCCCGTTGGTTGTTTTTAAAATAACAGCTGAGGTGTCAACTGTACCAACTACCCAGCCTTCATTCAGATTTACAAAATAAACTGAAAAAAGATCTTCGCCGGTTCCGGTATTTAAAGTTAGCCAGGTAGAACCCCAATTGGTTGACTTTGCTACATACCCGTTTTCCCCTGAAATCCAGCCTGTACTCGCGCTTACAAAACTTACATCAAATAGTTTTTCGGTAATGTTGGTATCTACACTCCATGTATTACCATCGTTTTGGGTTTTAAAGATTATTCCTTTTCCGTTGGGTTTGTCATGAACCCCAACTGCAATCAGGGTGCTTGGATTAAGGAAGGCACTCGACCTGATTTTTCCTTTAGTATAAGCCATATTTACGGTGCCCCAGTTAACCCCTGAAGAGGTGGTTTTTCTTGTGGTGGATAAGGTATCGCCAAATGAAAAACCACGGTAGGTGTCCAGAAAATTTATATTGGTTAAATTTCTTGAGGTATTGGATGTTTGATTCCACCAGGATTGGGCCTGAGATGAAACCGAAACAACCAGACAAAATAGTAGGTAATGAATAGCTTTCATAAAATATGTTTTTGAGGTTTGCTTACCTTAAAGAGGGTTGAACCAAAGAAAAGGTTGGAAAAAAAGATAATTTTTTTAGTAAAATGTCCGGAAAGCTTGTCAGCTGCCATGCTTGGGTTGTCGGATTATTGGATAATTTTGGGATTTTCAATCAATACACTTTAAATGCCCTCAGGTATTTTAATGGTAAGGCCTGCCAAAGCAGGATTTAATGATCAGACCAGTCCCTCCAATGTCTTTCAGGGACAGGCATCAGGGTTTGAATTAAAGGATGTTCTTCGTGAGTTCGAACTTCTCGCCCGGCTGCTTTCTGAAGAAGGGGTTGAAGTACATATTCAGGATGCCCCGGCCGATTGCCCTTCGCCCGATGCCCATTTCCCCAATAACTGGATTTCTTTTCATCCCCAGGCCCTTGTGCTCTATCCTATGGAAAGCCCCCTCCGCAGAACGGAAGTAAACGAAGCCTTTGTCCAAAAATTTCTGACCGAAAATCCAGGCCTTAATCTTCTCGACCTCCGCTCGCATACCTCTCGCAATTTTTTTCTGGAAGGCACGGGAAGCCTGGTGTTCGATTACGATAAACGATTTGCTTATGAAGAGCTCAGCTTACG
>CALEYQ010000006.1 GCA_937924855.1 uncultured Bacteroidota bacterium
ACTTCCTCGGTAAAAAACACTCTTACATAGGACATGTAAGTCTGATAAAGTAAAATCAAAAAACACCTGTATAAAAAAGCCCCTCTTCCGAGGGGCTTTTTCTATTTCGTGGTACCGGCAGTTTCCTCTTTGCGCAATTTAACTTTCTCAAGCATGGGAACATTATCGATTTTCGCTTCAACCCATGCCAGAAAATCAAAATCCTCCAAAATGTATTTGGTTTTAAAATCGGATTTTTGATAGTCGAGTAATTTATCCCTGAACTCAACAAAAACTTCCCTTGGGGTAATACCGGGTTTGGACAGTTTTTCGCGACAAAACTTAAGGAAGTAGGAAACAAGATCATTTACTTCGGCCTTTTTTTCAGATCGAAGAAAGGACTTTACAAGACTTTCAACCAGATCGAAATTGCCTAATTCAAAATGAATTAAAATATTAACCATAAGGGCAGAAAGGTCAATATCCTTTCGAATCGCGGTATTGAAGTCCCCGGTATTCACAACCCGATTAATCCACCCTAAAGCTTCCTTATATTTCCCAAAGTAAAAATGAACCACACACATAGTCATGAACATCGACTTTTTAAGGGGTGTGCCGGAGGCCTGAAAATAGGGACTGTTATGAATCCGGTCGCCTTGCTTTATCGCATTTACATAATCCAGCCGATTCACAAAAAGGGTAAGCACAATAATTTCTATATTAAGAAATCGCACCTGAACATTAAAGGTGTTAAGTTTAGTGGGCAGTGAATTCAGAAAAGCTTCGGCTTTGTCACGAATGGCAAGGGCTTTATCGTAGTCTTTTGTAAAAGATCCGGAGAGTGCGTAGTTATATAGATGAAGAAGGTAAGGCCCGGCAAGTTCCATAAGATTGGATTGTTGCTCAAAAAGCCCCAGAAATTTCTCCATACTACGGCTGGCTACTTCCCAGTTGCGCACCATGGCATTAGATAAAAACTCAGAGTGATAATATTTCAGATAGGTCTGCCGGTCGCGGAATTTAGGCTTTGCATCGGTCAGGGATGCGGCAATCTCCTTAATGCGGTTATACTTTTCCTTATTCCCCTGATATTCACCGGAAATTAAATGGTAGGTGATTTCATGTTCAATAAACAAAAGCCGGAGGTATTCACGGTAATGTTCAATATAATCTTCGTGGGGAAATTTGCCGTTTTTCAGATAGGAACTCCATTGGTTCACATCTTCGATCCTTCGAGCCAATTGGATTTCAAGAGTAGCAATTTCCAGGATCAGGGGATACATTTCATGTTCAAGAGCAAGGTCACGGGCTTCATTCAAAATTTTCCCTGCCGGGCTTACCAGACCCTTGTCGAGTAGAATTTTAAATTGCTTGAGTTTCTTAAAAATCCGGCTCTGTACATTTTCACTTTCATGGTAATATTCGAGCGAGTTAAGGATAACCCGGAAAAGATCACGCTTTGCGTACTTAATTGTTTTTTCAAGTGCGGGGTTATTGATTTTTTGGAGCAGCTCCTTTTCATCGTACCGCTCCATGGCATCAATAGCATCAAAGAGCGAAAGATATTGCGTGTCTTCCTTCCTTCGTGAAATCCACATTTTAAAGTACCGCTTTTCATGACGATCAAGCGACTTTATTAAATCGAACACCTCGGTAGAAGGAATCTTCATAAAGCGGGCACCTTTTATAGTGGCCTAAATAAGGAAAAAAATGGAGATTTTCAAATAAAATATAAGGGGGTAAATGGGTTGTTTCAGGTCATAAATTTCAGCCTTCAGAATGAAGAAACCCAGGATTTCTTATATTTACATCTTACTAAAACCCCGATTATGAAAAGACTTTTTCCCCTTATTTTCATTCTTGCATATTTTGCTGAATCGGTAAAAGCCCAGGATTTTCTGGGTTATTTCAACAGTAATTATTCGGGGATTTTTGGGGTTCACCTTAACCCGGCTTCAATAGCGGACAACCGGAATAAATTTGATGCCACCTTTATGGGGGCAAGCCTTGGCTTCCAAAACAATTATATTGGAATGAAGAGGGATGCCATAAAACCCCAGGGGAGCTACTTCAAATTCACAGAAGACAATTATCCTGCATTTAATGACAAGGATTTTCAGAATAAGTATTTAACAGAACGGCTTAATGGAAAATCTAAATCCGTTTTCCTTTACAACAACATTTACCTACCCTCTTTTATGTTTACCCTTAAAGACCGGTCTGCCATTGGATTTAGCTGGAGGCTAAGAACTTTTGTAAATGTGGATGGAATCAGCGAACCTTTGGCCAAGCAAATCTATCGGGAGTTAAAAGACTCAAGTCAATACTATAATAAGCTTTCCAATAAAAATCTGAGCGTTCAGTATATGTCGTGGGCTGAATATAATGGAACTTATGCCTGGATTATTAAGGAAGAAGGTCCCCAGTTTATGAAAGTTGGTGGAACACTGAAGGTTCTCCAGGGAATTGGTTCAGCTTATGTGTTTTCGAAGAATTTTGAATATGCTTTCAATCATGAAGACACTATGGCGATTTTCAATACCGATGTGCAGTTTGGCCATAGCACCAATTTTGAATTCAGCGAAGACCGCCTCCAATACAGATATACATCAAATATCAGCTTTGGCGCTGATCTCGGATTCATTTATGAATTCCGACCCGATCACGACAAGTTTAGATATGAAATGGATGGGGAAAAGGATCTTGACATGAAGTGGCGCAATAAGTATAAATATAGAATTGGGATTTCCATCCTGGATATTGGTGGGATGAAATTTAACAAGGGACACAATTCAAGAGACTTTAGGGCAAATGTTAATTCCTGGTACCTCGATACATTGGAATTTAAAAATAACCCTGTTGGATCTTTCGACGACACGCTTGCAAATCGATTCGAAATGAACAGGTCAGACGGCTCATATTATATGAATACCCCCACAACTATTGTGGCTAACCTGGATTATAATATTTTCAAGGATTTCTTTGTGAACGGAATGGTATTTTATGCTTTTCCTTTCACGAACAACCCCCATAAGGTGCATGACATCACGACCTTTTCTATCACTCCGAGATGGGATTGGAAATACTTTGGGGTGTATGTGCCCTTTAGTTATAACTCCTATAAAAACTTTAATACCGGACTTGATTTAAGAATGGGTCCACTGATCATTGGAACAAATTCCTTAAATAATTTTTTAAGCAAAAAGGATCTTTACGGAGCCGACATTCACTTCCTTTTAAAAATTCCAATCTTACATAAAAAACCGAGAGACAAGGACAATGATAAGGTTTCTGACAAACTAGACAAGTGTAAAGACGTTCCGGGAGTATGGGAATTTGCAGGGTGTCCTGATCGCGACGGGGATCATATTGAGGACAAATTTGACGCCTGCCCTGATGATCCGGGATTAAAAGAATTCAATGGTTGTCCGGACCGCGATGGAGACAAAATCATTGATAAAGAAGATGCCTGCCCTGATGAGCCCGGGCTTGTTGAGTTCAAGGGTTGTCCGGATAAAGATGGAGACGGAATAATTGACAAGGAAGACGATTGTCCGGATGAGCCCGGTGTGGCTTATTTCCGTGGATGTCCCGATACCGACGGTGACAGCATAATGGACAAACATGATCGTTGTCCTACTGTTGCCGGACCTCTTGCAAATCAGGGATGTCCCTATGACCGGCTTTATCTGATAGACCAAAATGGAAAAGAACTAGGCGTTGCCACCCGAAATTCCGAGGGCAACTTTATTTTCCCGCAATTGCCTCCGGATGAAATAAGTGTTTTCCGTCTTGAAACATATAATGAGCCACCAGAGATTACTGAAGTTCGGGTGGGCGTTGGAACCATTGTTCGGATAGCCAAAAAAGGTAAAGACAATCTCTTCAGATTTGAAATTCTTAAGTCGGATCCCAACAAACTCAAAAAGATTGAAGAAGAGGATCGGGTTATTAAATTAACCAAAGAGGAAGAGGAAGTTCTTAAAAAGGCTTTCGACAATCTTGAGTTTGAGTCCGGCAAGGATATAATCAAGCCAAGTTCCTATATCCCACTCAATGAACTGGCCGAACTGATGAAGAAAAAGCCTGAGTGGAAACTCAAACTCAGTGGTCATACCGACAATGTTGGAAACCCGGCCAAAAACATGGATCTTTCCAAGCGTAGGGCAACTGCCGTTAAAGTTTACCTTAAGGCCCAAGGTATTAAAGATGACAGGTTCATTGTTAAATGGTATGGCATAACCCGTCCCATTGCCGATAATAAAACTCCGGAGGGTCGTCAAAGAAACCGAAGGGTAGAAATGTTAATTATTGAATAATGATTTAAGGGCCGGATTTTCCGGCCCTTTTTTTATTTTTGCTCCCGTATGAAAAAAGTTGTTTGCATGAGTTTCATTTCCTTAATGCTAATCGCCTGCGGGAGTGAAACAAGTATCGAAAATAACACCTCTGAATTACCCGACAGTACCGGTAGTAAATTGCCCCGTTACGCTTCCGACAAGCCGGGAGATTTTAACGAAAGATTCAAAGCCCTTTTGCTGGCCATCAAAAAAAACGAGAAAGAGGAGCTTTCTAAGTTCATTTCACCAGAATACGGGCTATTGATTGTAAATGCCACAGGAGCTCTTCCCCATTTTGTTTTCAGCAGAGAAGGAAAAAGAGATTATGAAAAAGCTATGGAGTGGATCACTGAAAATGTTCCCGACCCTTGTGAGTTAACCAATGCCCCACTTCCCAAAATTGATTGCGATTCAAAAACATTTTACTCAAAAACAGGGTGCTTTGTCCGCGACACAAACGCATTAAAAGAAAGCGAAATCTGGAAGTTTGGAAATCTGGATGAAGGTCAGGAAAAGCTTGCCGCAGCTGCCATAAAGAACATTGGGAGGACGGTGATTATTACGGGAAGCATGACCTTTTTCTTCACCTATCATAATAATGACTGGTTTTTGGCTCTTGTTGACTTACGAAAGCCTTGCCAGGCTTAAGAAGCCTTAATTTTTATTTTGGGAATTTCTTCCAAAAAGTAATTTGCCATTTCATCAGTAATATCAAGGTGGGTAACCATTCTGATGGAGTTTTTTCCGAAGGCTACCGATTGAATTCCGGATTCTTTTAATCTATCAACCGCATCCTGGGCTTTAATACCCTGCTCGAGGAAGAAAATAACAATATTGGTCTCTACCGGCAAAACCGACTCCACCCAGCTGAGCTTTTCCAGGCATTTTCCAAATTCACGGGCTTTTTTATGATCATCAACAAGGCGGTTCACATTATTATCCAGGGCAAACAAACCGGCAGCTGCCAGAATTCCTGCCTGTCGCATTCCTCCCCCAAAAACTTTTCTAACCCGACGGGCTTTACGGATAAATTCCTTGCTGCCTAACAAAAGACTTCCTGCCGGAGCTCCCAATCCTTTGGAAAGGCAAATGGAAACTGAATCAAACAATTCTCCTATCGAACCCGGGTCACCGGCTCCTTCAACAATGGCATTAAAAATTCTGGCTCCGTCTAAATGAAACTTCAATCCGTTCGCTTTACATACCGCAGCAATCTCCCGGCAAGCCGCAAAAGAATAAATGCTTCCACCCCCTTTATTACATGTGTTTTCAATGGAAACCAGGCTCGTGCGGGCAAGCCAGTCGAACACAGGATTTATGTTTTCCTCTACCTGAGCGGCAGAAATTCTTCCCCGTTCACCATGGATTAATTTAGCCTGTGCCCCGCTGTTCAGGGCCAGTCCACCACTTTCATAATTATATATGTGAGAAGATATATCACAAATAACTTCATCACCGGGCTGAGTATGAACCTTAATTGCAATTTGGTTGGTCATGGTTCCGCTGGGGCAAAAGAGGCCTGCTTCTTTGCCAAACATACGGGCAGTAATGGTTTCAAGGTGATTTACCGTGGGATCTTCACCAAAAACATCATCACCCAGGGGGGCCGATACCATGGCTGCCAGCATTTCAGGTGAGGGCCGCGTAAGCGTATCGCTGCGGAGATCTATTTCCATCATTTTTTGCGGCATATCATTAAACCATCGCGAACGGGAAGCAACATGGATTCAACCCGGACATCGGCGTTTACTTTTTCAGAATAATCCCTAAGTGCCCTTGTTTCCTCATCTTGTGTGTTTGCTTCCTCAAGGACCTTTCCGCTCCAGAGAACATTATCTGCAATAATTAAACCTCCGGGATTTACACGGTCAATTACCAGATCAAAATACAAGGAATAATTTTCCTTGTCGGCATCAATAAATACCAGATCGAAATTTCCCGACAAACCGGGAATTATTTCACGGGCATCACCTACCTTGAAATCAACCTTATCTTTCAATCCGGCAATCGTAAAATATTTATTTACAATGGGCTCCAGCTCATCGTTAATATCAATAGTAATCAGACGGCCATCGGGCCTTAATCCTTCAGCCAGGCAAATTGCGGAATAACCGGTATATGTTCCAATTTCAAGAATGACCTGAGGATTAAGAAGCTTGGAAAAAAGACTGAGTAATCTTCCCTGTAAATGTCCGGAAATCATTCGAGGTTGCAGCACTTTAAGGTGCGTTTCACGAAACAAATCATGCAATACTCCGGATTCTTTTTCCGTGAATCTGAGGGCATATTCCTCAATAGCTGAATCAATAAATTCCATAGGGAATAAAGGTAGTTTTTAAGAGCGAAATGGACAAGCCGGAAGTCGGGGTTTTCAACCCTTGCATGTTTAAAAGTTTAAGCGGGCCATACATTCACTAAAAGCAAATTGAATGAATTTAGCCAAGCACACGACTTATGCGGAGAGCCACCCCTCTTTTAACCCTGACTTTCGGGCTGTTATTACTTCCCTTAGCTATCTTTTCTCAAAAGGGGAAGGCTCCCTCTCTGACCAAGGAAGAAGGGCAAAAACTTACCAAAGCCGAAAACTTTTTTGATGATGGTCTCTACCTGCGTGCCTTACCGATTTATCTTGAATTAGCCGAAAAATATGACCAGGATGCCTACTTTAAATACAAAGCCGGGATTTGTTATCTGTACAAAAGCGACGAAAAAGAAAAATCGATCCCCTTTCTGGAGGCTGCGGAAAATCTGGATCCCAACTTACCCGACATCCGATACTATGTTGGTATGGCCTACCATTTAAATTACCAGTTTGATGATGCCATTGCCACCCTTAATGATTACATCCGGAAAAATCCAAAATCAAAACTGTTAAAAAAGGCCATCCGGTATGTTGAACATTCAAACAATGGCAAGTTCCTCGTAAATGAAAATCAGGAGGTTGAAGTTGAAATTGAAAATCTGGGTGCTCCCATAAATTCTTCTGCCGGAGAGTATGTTCCGGTGCTCTCGGCTGATAACCGGACACTGATATTTACTTACCGCGGTGAAAAAAGTACCGGAGGTCTGATGGATCTTAAATTCAGGCCCGATCCTGAGGAGGGGGAATATTACGAGGATGTATTCATAAGTACACTGGTAGAAGAAAATTGGACAACCCCGGAGCCTATCGGGCCAAACATCAATACCAAAATGCATGATGCGGCTATCGCCTTATCACCGGACGGCCAAAAACTATTTATTTACAAAAGCACGAACAAAGACAAAGGTGATATTTTCATGTCATCGTTAAATGGTTCCGATTGGGGCGTGCCACAGCGCTTAGGAAAAACAATTAATACCAAATACTGGGAAGGCAGTGTATCCATTTCTGCCGATGGAAACACGCTCTACTTTGCCAGCGAAAAACCGGGGGGATTTGGGGGAAGGGATATTTATGTATCGAGAAAACTACCCAACGGGGAATGGGGACCAGCAGAAAACATGGGCCCTAAAATCAATACCCAGTACAACGATGATGCTCCTTTCATTCATCCTGATGGTATTACTTTATTTTTTAGCTCTGAAGGCCATAATTCTATCGGAGGGTACGATGTCATGTACACCGTTTACAAAAACGGCATGTGGGACGACCCCATAAATCTAGGCTATCCGCTGAATACCACAGAGGATGATATTTATTATGTGATTTCAGCTGATGGGGAAAAAGGATATTTTTCTTCCAACCGAAAAGGGGGCTACGGCCAACAGGATATTTTTGTGGCCACACCCGGATTTTTAGGACAAAAGCCGGTTCTTGCACTTGTTTTCGGTGTGGTTTCTGCCAACAACAAACCGGCCAATGCTACCATCAGCGTAAGCAATAATGAAACCGGGGAAAACGTTGGAACCTACCAATCGAACAGTGCCACAGGAAAATACCTCATTGCTTTAACTCCGGGAGTAAACTATAAGGTAGCTTTTGAGTTTGAGGGTATGAACCCCCACATTGAATATGTAAATGTTAAAAAGCTCGACACCTATGTACAGGTTGAGCATGATATCAAACTAACCCCAAAATCCACTCCTCCTCCCCCACTTGCAGTTCAGGACTCAACCAGTATTCTTCAAAAGAAAATTGAGGATCAGATAAAAAAATTCAAATCCGAAACCCAGTCTGAGCAGTGTGAAGCCAAAGTTTATGCCAGGCTATTGAAAAAACACGGAAACGATGAAAGTCCGGATATAACTTACAGGGTTGAACTGGGAACTTTTGAAAACGGAGGTGATTTCTCCGGAGAGGTTGCCAAAAACTACGGAACGATTCTAAGCGTAAAAAATCCGCTCAACCATACAACTTTCTATATCGGGGGCTTTTCTACACTCGCATTGGCAGATGAAATGAAAGAAAAAATATCCAAGGCCGATACCACCCTGAAAAATGTAATTGTGAGTATGATTGTGGCCGGCAAGCGACAACTGGTATCCGAATATTATTTGAATGAATATAAGAAGGAAGGTTGTGAGCCAAAAACCGAAACTCCGGTTGTGGCATCAAAAGGTGGCGTTATCGGGCTAACGGATGATCAGCAATATCAAAATCTGGTAAAGGACAAAGGAAACAAGCCCATTGAAGGATTATCATTTAAAGTTGAAATCGGAGCCGTTACCGACACCAATGATTTTAAGCTTGGCCATTTATCTAAATATGGAAAAATCGAAAGGAAGTTATATCCTGATGGCGTTTACCGATATTCTTTCGGCCCTTTTGCAACCCTGAAGGAAGCTGAAGACTTCAAAAAAGAACTCGTCAGCAAAGAGCGTGATGCTTCAAAAAGCTTCGTTACGGTTTTTGTTTTTGGTCAGCGCAAAACCCTGGAGGAATACCAACAAAAAGGACCCTGCGACCCCGATCCTTCACTTGATTTCTCCTGGTTCGCACATAAAAACCTTAACGACACCAGTATTTACAACAAGCTGATCCGGATGGGAGGCAACTACTGCAAGGATGGTTTGATTTTTAAAGTACAAATTGGAGCTTATCGTTTCCCGCAAAATTTCAAATACCCAACGGTTGAAGAATTTGGACCGGCTGAAATAATTGCTTATCCCGATGGCATTACCCGGTTCACAATGAAGCAATTCAAAACACTAAAAGAAGCAGAGGCTTTCCGCCAGGTCTGTATTAAAAGAGGCATTTGGGATGCCTGGGTTACGGCGGTTTACGAAGGCAAACGTATGCTCCTGGATGAGTTAATCCTTGTAAACTTCTACAACAAATCCGTCAACTGATCTATTTTTTAATCAGCTCCTTTATAGGCTTTCCGGTACAACCATTGGGATAATTTACCTTGAGCAACAGGCAAAGGGTAGGAACTATATCTGTTATCTCCACTTTTCCGGCATTTACTCCTTTCGGTATTCCTTTCCCAAAAAAGAAAAGAGGCACATGGGTATCATAAGGCCAGGGGGAACCATGGGTAGTTCCTGCGTTTGCGTACTCCATCCAACCGGGTTCAAGATTATATAAAATTTCACCCGATCGTTTCATGTGATAACCATTTGCCATCGGGTAGCGGGGAAAAGTCAGAAACTCCGATTCCCGGAATATTACAGAACGATAGGCACAGGCAACCCCCGGAAAACGCTCAATGATACCAACCAGATCCCTTTCAATCTGATTTTGGTCAAGCTTAAGGCTGGAAATCAATTTTAAATTCAAAAAAACCTGAAAATTACTCAGGGAAAGCAAAAGGGAATCGGCATATTTTTTCTTCAGAAAAATGCGAATGGAATCACGAAGTGCTTCTGCATTGTGATATCCGGAAGGAACTTTATTTTTGGCCAGCATAGAGGGCACATCTGCAGCGGCATGATCTGCCGTTAAAAAAACAACATAATTTCCTTGAGTCCAGGCATCTAAAAACGAAAGAATCTCGGCAATATCTTTGTCGAGCTTTATGTAACAATCTAATATTTCCTTGCTGTGAGGGCCAAACTGATGACCGATATGATCCGGTGAGGAAAAGGAAAGGGTAAGCATATCGGTAAATTTCCCCTTGCCGAGTTTTTCATTTTTAATTAGTTCAATGGCAAAATCTTTGGTTATTGTGTTGCCGAACGGTGTGCTTCGCAAAAGATCAAAACCCCCGTTTTGTTTTACCAGATCCGGAAGCACATGGGGAAAAACAGGAAAAGACTCCCCGTTAAATCCTTTTTCGTAAGGATTATTATCCGGAAGAGCGTCACGGTAAACAATGTTTTTTAAGGTATCCCAGCTTACAGACAGGTATTTAGCAGCCAATTCCAGTTTATTAAAATTGCTTACCCACACGGGAAGGGTATCCATATAAAATGAGCTGGTGATGAAATTCCCGGAACCTCCGTCATACCAATATGCGGCATTAGCTGAATGCCCTGCCGGTAAGATGGCTCCCCTGTCCTTTAGGGCAATTCCAAAAACCCTGGAATTATATATGCTGGCAGATCTGAGTTCGTCGCCAATAGTATTGGAAATCATATTTACAGGCGACATTCGCCCTGCACTTCCTTTGGCTCCCACCGTCCTGTAACGGTTGTCTCCCGTACAATAAACCATCTGCCTTTTTTGGCGGTCGTACCAGTTGTTTCCAATTATTCCATGCACCGATGGAGTTGTACCGGTAAAAATACTGGCATGTCCGGGGGCAGTATATGTAGGCATGTAATTATACATTGCGTTCTCGCAAACATAACCCGCCTCAGCTAATTTCCGGAATCCCCCGCTACCAAAATAAGACTGGTAACGATGATAAAAATCGTATCGCATCTGGTCTATAACAATTCCCACCACCAAAGCAGGTTTTCCCCCTTTAGGATTCTGAGCCGAGCTCTGGCATAAACCATTATAGCCAATAAAAATCAAAAATGTAATTACTGAAAAATACAATCTCATAGGTCAGGCTTTTTTGGATAGAATAAAAAGAACCGCAAGGCAGGCCCCCAGAGAAACCCCAATATTAAGTAAAGCAAGCGGCCAATGATTATGTCTGATCATTTGGACCGTCTCCAGGCTAAAGGCGCTGAAGGTGCTGAATCCACCGCACAAACCAATAATAAAAAAAGGACGCAAAAAGTTATCCGTCTCTCTTGCATTAATAATCAGGAGTAAGACTCCTAAAATAACACAGGCAGCAAGGTTGGAAAAAAATGTGGCCCAGGGAAACCCCGCGGCGGGGTTAAAGGGAAAAAACAGGCTAAGGGAATACCGAAGTATAGAACCAAGACCTCCCCCGATAAAAATCCATAACAAGTTCATAATTGCCGGTAGTTTTTTCGTTCAATTAAAGTAAGGCAAAAAAAGGCGAGCCTTGCCAAAATAATTCCTGCAAGTGCACCGGTAAATACATCAGTTGGATAATGAACCCCATTATAAATACGACTCAAGGACACCAGAAAGGCCCATAAAAAAATCAAAATTATCGGCAGGGTGAACTTCCGGCCCCATAAAAAAAACAAAAACCCGGCAAGGGCAAAGGTGTTTGAAGCATGTGCGGAATAAAAACCATATTTCCCGCCACATTCTCCATTTACTTTAACCAAAGGAGCTATTTCAAGGTTATGACAGGGACGATAGCGTTGAATGAGATTATTTTTAAAAAGACCGGCACTTTGGTCCGACACAAAAATCAATCCTGCCATGAGAAAGAAAATCCATCCCGATCGTCTCCCGAATTTTCGGTAAACCCATACGGCCAAAACCAGGTATAAAGGAATCCATATCCATCGGTTACTCAACCAATGCATCAGAAAATCAGGAAATGCTCCCTGCATTCCATTGATGAAAAAAAACAAAGCCCGGTCGAAATTTTCAATCCATTCCATGAAATGAGCCTGTTATTCGTTCATGGTTTTCCATAAAACATCTTTCAGCTCCTTAACGCCCTCCTTGGTATGCGAGGAAAAGAAATGCAATGGAGTTTTCTCTTTCTTCATTTTAGTTTTCAGATCTTTTTTGATCAGGCCTTTCAATTCCTCATCGAGTAAATCGGTCTTGGAGATTCCGAGAATCCTTTGTTTATCCAGTAATTCCGGATTGTACATTTTTAATTCGCGTAACAGAATCCGGTATTCCTCATAAATATCCCCGGCATCAGCAGGGACCAGGAAAAGCAAAATGGAATTACGCTCAATGTGTCGCAAAAACCGAAGTCCAAGCCCTTTGCCTTCATGGGCCCCTTCTATAATGCCCGGTATATCGGCCATGATAAAGGATTGCTCGTCATAATAGCTCACCATCCCCAGATTCGGAACCAGTGTTGTGAAGGGGTAGTCAGCTATTTCAGGCTTTGCTGCAGACACCACCGAAAGCAAGGTAGATTTTCCTGCATTGGGAAAACCCACAAGTCCCACATCCGCAAGAATTTTAAGTTCCAGAATCTTCCACTCCTCCTTTCCGGTTTCTCCTGGCTGGGCAAATGTGGGTGCCTGCCGGGTGGAAGTGGTAAAAAACAAATTACCTTTCCCTCCTCGTCCCCCACTGAGTAAAATTCTTTCTTCACCATCGTCGGTTATTTCAAATAAAAAATCCCCGGTTTCGGCATCACGGGCAACGGTTCCCAGGGGAACCTCCAGAATTTCATCCTTCCCATCAGCCCCGGTCCGGTTTTGCCCTGCACCGGCCTCTCCCGGAGAGGCTATAACATGCTTCCTGTATTTCAAGTGAAGCAGGGTCCATAATTGTTTGTTGCCCCGGACAATAATATTTCCTCCCCGACCACCATCACCTCCGTCGGGTCCTCCCATAGCGGTTTTCTTGGATCGATGAAAATGAACCGAGCCTTTACCTCCTGCTCCGGAACGACAACATATCTTAACGTAGTCAACAAAATTTGAATCAGCCACTTATCTCTACCTTTTTTTTCCTTTTTTCCTTGCCGGTTTTTTCTTCGCCGGTTTTTTCTTCGCCGGTTTCTTCTTCGCCGGTTTCTTCTTTGCCGGTTTCTTCTTTGCCGGTTTCTTCTTTGCCGGTTTCTTCTTTGCCGGTTTCT
>CALEYQ010000007.1 GCA_937924855.1 uncultured Bacteroidota bacterium
AGGTATTATTACATAAAATATTATTCTGCGACTGGGTGGAAGTAAGGGCCGGTGGTTGGGTGATGGTGTAAGTGGCGGTTCGGGTACAACCATTGGCGTCGGTCACGGTAGCAGTGTATGTTCCCGCACAAAGTCCTGTTGCGGTGGCGGCATTACCTCCACTTGGAGCCCAGGCATATGTGTAGGGCGCAGTTCCGCCGCTTGCGGTAATTGTGGCCGTCCCATTGCAGTTTCCAAAGCAGTTGATATTAGTTTGAGCAGAAGTAACAGTCAGCGCAGGAGGTTGCGTAATAGTGTAGGTTGCAGTTCGTGTACATCCGTTAGCGTCTGTTACCGTAACTGTATAGGTGCCGGCGCACAACCCATTTGCGGTGGCTGCATTACCACCTGAAGGCGCCCAGGCATAAGTGTAGGGTGCTGTTCCTCCTGATGCCACCACGGTAGCCGACCCATTGCAAACTCCATTGCACAAAATGTTCACTTGAGATTGGGTGGTAGTAAGAGCCGGAGGCTGGGTAATGTTGTAGGTTGCAGTTCTGGTACAACCATTGGCATCGGTCACAGTAACCGTATAGTTACCGGCACAGAGTCCTGTTGCCGTTGCAGCATTTCCTCCACTGGGAGCCCAGGAATAGGAATAAGGAGCGGTACCCCCGGAAGCGGTTACTGTTGCCGATCCGTTACACACGCTGTTACATAAAATATTTACCTGCGATTGTGTTGTAGTTAAGGCCGGAGGTTGGGTTATGGTAACAGAATGAGTGGTGGTGCAACCTGCCGCATCGGTAACCGTTGCTGTATATGTTCCCGCACAAAGGCCGGTTGCTGTAGAGGCATTTCCTCCACTGGGAGCCCATGCGTAAGTATAAGGTGCCTGTCCTCCGGTTACAGTAAGCGATGCAGAACCATTACATTGTCCATTACAAAGCACATTTTGAACTGAGGAAGTAATGTTTAAACCACCACCGGTAGAAGCAATTGTAACCGTAGCGGTTTGCGTTAAACAGCCCGAGGTTACAGTTACTGTATAGGTTCCGGCACAGAGACCACTGGCACTTGATCCGGTTCCTCCTGATGGAGCCCACAAATAAGTATATGGCGGGCTTCCTCCTGTAACCGTAATCGAGGCACTGCCATTACAATTTGCACAGGTTGCAGGAACCGTTGTTGGGGTTATGGTAAGTGCGGTGGAGCTTGGACAGGTGATACAGGTGGTAGTTCGATAATATAATCCACTCACAACCCAGTTGTAACAATCACCGGGAGCATTAAATGTTACAGTGGCGGTGGGTTGCCCTGCTGTAACAGTGCAAGGGCCTTCATTATAATTCCACCAGTTCCAGGGACAGGTATAAGCGGGAATATTTGTTCCGTTAACAGTGGGTGCTCCAAATTGGATATCGCCAATCATTACAAAATGTCTTCCAAAAGTAGATGCTGCGCAGGCATTGATTCCGGTAATGGTTGATGTTTGTGCCCCTCCGATTCCAACAACGCAACCATCATGGATTACCATATGGCCCTGGTAGTTTGCGGTTGGATCCGAATAAATTATGAACAAGGTTGCACCATCTGTATCTTTTTGGGGCGTGGGTGGGTTAGTAGGGAATCCGCTGATGATATAATTTCCGTTTCCGGTAATGGCAGCCGTTACATCTACCCGGAAGGAGGAGGTTCCTCCATAGCCCCAGCATTTGTCGGCACCCGTTCCAATGTTGGCTGCAGGGAATGAAAAGTTTTGCGACAGCGGATTTGTTACAGATACATTGAAAGGAACCGGTGTTCCCGACATGGATGACCAGATATAAGCCCGTTCAATAACAAAACAAACCGGAAGGCCCGTAATTGTGAATGTGGCAGGTTGCGGTACCCCGTTTTGTCCGGGAAATGGTCCATTGAGTCTTTGCGCGAGCCTGCGGCTTGCCTGAACATAATTTAGTCCGCATTTGGAAAAATTGTAAGTCTGCCCAAGACTTCCATTCCCATTAAGGGGCTGCACGTTATTTACAGGTTTGTAATTCGGACCGCAGGCACCGGGTCCGTTAATGTTTTGATTTTCTGTTTGGGAAAACAAACTATTGCCAAGAGCGAAACACGCTCCGGCAAGAATCAATCTTTTAAAGAAACTCATTGGGCAAATTTGAGTTATAAACTTACAACAATTTTAAAATAAAAAAAACCCCGCTTGTGCGGGGTTTTTAACAATTATCTGATCAGGCTTACATGGCCGATGTAGACATGTTTTCTGCCGGTGAAATCATAAACTACACACTTCCACACATAAACATCCTGTTGGGCGATTTTAGCGCCTCCATTGGCTTTTCCGTCCCAGCCCTTTCCCCACTGGTTGGTATACCAGATGTTATTACCCCAGCGGTCGAAAATCCACATTTCAAACTTATTGGGATCAACGCCCTCCCCAAGCGGGAAGAACAGGTCGTTTGTTCCGTCGCCGTTAGGTGTGAAGGCATTGGGAACATAGAAAGTGAAATCCGGAGTTACATAAATGCAAATGGTAATAGAATCCCGGCACCCGTATTGACTGGTAACCACCTGCTTAACACAATACATTCCTGTGTCGGAGTAAGTATGGCAGGGGTTGGTTTGTGTTGAAGTGTTGTATTGGTCGCTTGGATCACCAAAATCCCAGAAATAGGTGGAAGCACCGTTTGCCGTACTGTTAAAACATATTGTTGGGTTCAAAACAGTTACTGAATCGGCACTTGGTGTAAACCCGGCCTGCGGATTCGGATGCACGGTAATCATCT
>CALEYQ010000008.1 GCA_937924855.1 uncultured Bacteroidota bacterium
CTGGTGGTTTAAGTGGCGCAACCGGACCTGCAGGACCCAGCGGTAGCCCCGGCCCAACAGGACCTATAGGAGCGACAGGTCCTCAGGGACTCAATGGAGCCACCGGCCCAACTGGATTAACCGGCGCTAACGGACCCACGGGACCTACGGGTAGCATTGGAGCAACCGGACCTGCAGGCCCCACAGGAACAGCCGGAGCAACGGGACCGACCGGACTAACCGGCGCTAACGGATCCACGGGACCTACGGGTAGCATTGGAGCCACCGGCCCTGCTGGCCCATCTGGAACTCCAGGAGCCACAGGCCCAACGGGATTAACCGGTGCTATTGGGCCCACCGGCCCGACAGGAATTACCGGAGCAACAGGCCCTACCGGATTTTTGCAAAACGGAAGCGCAGCAGGAAATACTCCCTACTGGAACGGAAGCTCATGGGTGGTAAATGGCACTAACTTTTTTAATAACGGTTCCAACATCGGAATAGGAACCACCGGTCCCGGATTTCCCTTGCACGTATTTTCTGCCGGCTTCCCCGGAATTCAGGTCGATGGCTCCGATGCATCCTGGGCGGGAATTTATACCAACGCCACAGTTTCAACCGGATCTCCTTTTTATGGCTATAAAACAACCGGAAATATCAGAGCCTGGCATTATGTGAATCCATCAGGCGATTGGCGTTTATCGGTAAATAGTGCAGATCGAATTTCTGTTACCAACATGGGAAATGTTGGAATCGGTACAACGGGACCGGCCGCCCGTCTTGATATTATTGGTAACATAAAAATAACCGACGGCTCTGAGGGAATTGGAAAGATTCTGGTATCGAACAATTCTCAGGGGTTAGCAAAATGGGAAACTCCAAGTATTATTTCAAGCACCACGCCTCCTTCCTGCCAGATGGTGGGAACCGTAGGAAATACACCAACTGCCTTTCCCTCAAGCCTCACCACTTACACCAAGGTCAATGCTGGAACCAAACTGGAAATAACATTTCAAACGCATATTGGTGTTGAGGACTTAATAGCAAGCAACGGGGTTATTTACGAACTAAGAGTCAATGGAAGCCCGGCTACCGCAAATGCAGGGAAAACTATTTATTCCATTGACAATAATGGATCACTAATTCCCTCAGGCTACAATCAGGTAACCTTGTATGCAACATTCCCTACAGTTCCGGCAGGACCGGTTACAGTCCAACTTTTTGTATACTCTCCATCGGGAACTGCCACCGGAGTTTATTATGATCCGGGATGCTGGCCTATCTCTAATGTTACAATAAAGGAAATATGGTAAACGCAACAACAAAAATCATTTTTCCGGTATTTGTGGCCCTGTTTGGCTTTGGATTAAAGGCCCAAACCATAACTCCGTTTGTAATTTGCAGCGGAGGGGGATTTGGAAGTGTTTCAGGAACCTCAATTACATTTACTACCGGACAGCCCGCAGGCTCTACACTTTCAAATACCGGGAATTTTATTACTCAGGGATTTAATCAGCCTCAGAGCATTATGGCTACCCCACCCCCGGGAACTGACACAGTACTTATTATTCACAATGCCATTACCCCAAATGGCGACGGCATGAACGATATCTGGATTCTGGATTTTTTAGACTCCACCGACAACCATGTGTTTATTTATAACCGTTGGGGGAATTTAATTTGGGAGGGTAAAAACTATAACAACACTACCATTGTTTGGGATGGCACTACCCATGACGGGTCTAAATTGCCTACAGGAACCTATTTCTATTTTATAACTACCGACCGAAGCTCTCATAAGGGCTGGGTTGAACTATTGCGTTAATTAAACGAAGGACCATGAAAAAAGTCAAAGCAATTGTGTTCGGGATTTTTGTTTGGGCCGCAGGCCTGTCTCAACAGGACGCCCAATTCAGTCAATATATGTTTAACCATCTTGCCTTGAATCCTGCCTATGCAGGCACGAAAGAAGTGCTGGATGTTTTATTGGTGGCCAGGAATCAATGGACAGGATTTAATGAAGGAGCTCCCAGAACCCAACAATTGGTTATTCAGGGTCCTGTTGGCAAAAAGAAAATTGGACTTGGATTGCAGATCGGTTCTGAAACAATCGGACCCAAAAGAATCAGCGGTGGGGCCTTGTCGTATTCGTACCGGATTAAAGCCGGTTCCGGTAAACTGGCATTTGGATTACGGACAGGGCTTTATTCCTATGTTTACGATTGGGGTTTGATAAAAATGCGGGACAGAAACGACCCCTACTATAAACCGGAGCAAAATCAGTGGACAGTTTTTTCGGCAGATTTCGGAATGTATTATTACACCAAAACCTTTTATGCCGGCTTTGCAATGACTCACCTGAACTATCCCACTATTTATAGCATCCACGAGTCATTCGGGGAGGGGTCTCTGGTTCCTCATATTTTTATCCCGGCAGGATATGCATGGCAGGTTAATGAGAACCTTGTTATTAACCCTTCCATTTTAGTTAAGGCTGCGGAAGGAGCTCCCGTTTCTACAGACATCAATTGCAACTTTCAGATTGATGGAAAGTTTTGGATTGGGGCGGGGGTAAGAAGCGGGTATGGTATCAGTTTTTTGGCCATGTGGAATATCCGGGAGAACTTCAGGATAGGATATTCTTATGATTATGGTTTGAACCGGATTGGAACCGCCGGAAGGGGCTCCCATGAAGTGGTGCTAGGGTATGGCTTGCCGGTATTTAAAACTCCTTCAATTACTCCACGATACCTTTAATATTCAGATATTTGTACGGATTTATGTGGACATTGTTTAAAATAAAATTCTTCCTCCTTTTAACCTTTGTAGGGTTTTCTGCAGCGGCCTTTTCTCAATCGAGGTATAATAAGGCTGAAAAGCTCTATCAGAACTACCAATACGAACAGGCCGCCAGGTTGTATAAAAAAGCCGCCTTTGGCAAACGAAAAGAAGATGCTTTGTTCAAGTTAGGAGAATGCTACAGAAAAATGAAAAAGTTTGATAAAGCCGAAAAAGTTTTTTCAAAACTGGTTGCAGGCAATCCTAAAGACCCGAAAGCCTATTACTATTATGCAGAAGCCTTAATGCATAATAAAAAATATGCCGAAGCAAGAAAAAACCTTGCCCTTTATCTGGAAAAAAACCCGGGTGACAAAAAAGGGAAAACCCAAATCCGGGCCTGCGATGAGTTGCAGACATGGACCGTGGGTCCTGTTGTTTATAAGGTATATCCGCTGGAAAAGGTAAATACGCCCTTTTCGGATTTTTCACCGGTTGTTTTTAACAACAATCTGATATTTGCCTCTGAAAGTAAAAAAGACCAATTCTCAGGAAACAAAAACTATTGGAACGGAAATCCCAACCTCTGCGTTTTTATGGCCAGAGGATCTAAAAAGGGAGATAGCCTCGTATTTAAAAAACCAAAAATATTTTCTTCCCGATTCGACGATGATGCACAAAACGGACCGGTTTCGTTTAGCAGCGACCAGTCGGAAATCTATTTTACCCGAACCGACTATGTGCGGAAAAAATCAAGCGGCTTTGTTAACCGTCCCCGGATTTATATCGGGAAAATGAAAGGTAATAAACCGGCAAACATTCAACCCTTTGAACATAATACAGATGGATTTTCTTTCGCACATCCCAGCCTTTCAAAAAATGGTCAGCGACTCTTTTTTGTGTCTGACATGCCCGGAGGTTTGGGAGGCACCGACATCTGGTATTGTGAAAAAACCGGAGGATCCTGGGGTAAACCTGTAAATGCAGGCTCGGCAATTAATACTCCGGGTAACGAGTCTTTTCCCTTTGTAGCCGAAGACGGAACCCTTTATTTTTCCTCCGACGGAAGAATGGGATTTGGCGGACTCGATATTTATGCCTCCAGATTTCTGGATGGAAAGTTTGAAATAGCCGCAAATTTGCAATACCCCATTAATTCCGCTGCAGACGATTTCGGAATTTTCTGGAAAGATTCAAAGAGCGGGTATTTTTCGTCCAACAGATCCGGCGGAAAAGGCAGCGATGACATTTACGGCTTTTACAAAGTAAATGCCTCCAGCGAACTGGCCGGCAGGATATTGGAAACTAAAACCGCAAAAACCGGAGTGCCAAATTCAACGGTCGCCCTGTTGAACGAAAAAAACGATGTGCTTCAAACTACCACCACCGATGATGGAGGATATTTCCTGTTTAATCATATACCCTCAGGGTACAACTATTACATTAAATTGGAAGAAACCAGCAACGGTTCCGACTTGAAGGAAAACTATTATCTCGCTGACGCATCAAACCGAATTGTTGCCAAAACAGTAATAGGGCGAAAAGGAGTGTTCATGTTTGAAAAACTCCCTTCGGATCTTACCAAGCTTAATAAAATTGTTGAAGAAGATGCAGATTTCCGTTCTATTGCCGGAAATTTTTTGGTCGGAGAGGAAAAAATTCCGCTTTCAAACATTAAGGTAGAGCTGAAAAATGATCAGGGGGAAATAGTTCAATCAACAACAACCAACGCCTTTGGCTCATTCGTGTTTGCCAACATCCCCACTGATCAGAATTATTTAATTACGCTCGATGCAGAAGATAAAGATCTCGATGGCAAGAAAATTTTCTTTGTAAACAAAAACGGGAAAGAAATTGCGGTAAACGACAAAGGCTTTAAATTTCAGATCCTCTCCACCGACAAAACCACATTGGGCCTTTTGTCCGTAAAAGATGCCGACCTCCGAATGGATTTGAAAGGGAAAATTCTCGGCGACAACAATTCTCCGCTGGCTAACTCCAAACTGCTGGTCGTAAATGAAAAGGGAGATGTAATACAAACCGTTACAACCAACGAAAAAGGTGAGTTCGTTTTTGTTAGTCTTCCTACCGACAAAAAATATCTTTTTCAGATCGACGAAAAAGATGCCGGGGCCACAAAGTTTAAAAACCTGATGATTGTGGATGAGCGCGGAAAAATTTTAGGAAAGTTTCATTTGCTAAGTGGGAAATTTAATTGGGCAATGCTTCCTTCAGATCAGAAAGATCTTGCAAAAATTTATCTGGATGACCCCTGGCTGAAGGTTGAAAAACTAAAAACCGTTAAGAAAGACACGCTTACCATCATCGAAAACATCTATTACGATTACGGAAAATGGGATATTCTGGCTGAAGCAAAAATTACCCTGGATAAAGTGGTACAGGTAATGAAAGAAAACCCGGGAGTAACCATTGAACTTCAATCCCATACAGATAGCCGGTCAACCGATGATTTCAATTTGAAACTTTCCCAGAAAAGAGCTCAGGCAGCTGTCGACTATATTATTTCCAAAGGCATTGAAAAACAGCGGCTTACTGCAACCGGGTTCGGCGAAAGCCGCCTTAAAAATCATTGTAAAGACGGCGTTGAATGTTCAGAAGAAGAACATGCACAAAACAGAAGGACCGAATTTAGGATTCATCGAAAGAAATAAGCCTTTTGCCTAAGGGTTTTATTGTTTTGTCACCAGACTTGTACCCCTTGGTCGAATGGTTCTCCTAAAGTGTTGGATTTCCCTCGTTTTTTTTATTACTTAGTATGTTCCAAACAAGGAAAAACTAAATCCATTCAGACCAACTAACCAAAAATAGCCCCATATGAATTCTTTAAACCTCCTCAAAAAAGCAATTGTTTGTTTGCTTTTTGTTTTCCCCCTGAGCATTTTTTCGCAAGAGTGGGTTCGCCAAATGGAAGACCCGACCGTAAATTTTTATACGGTGGTTAACACATTTAACAACTACTGGGAAACCCACGACGCTACGGAAAAAGGAAAAGGCTGGAAAGCATTTAAGCGTTGGGAAAATTTTATGGCTCCACGGGTTTATCCCAGTGGTAACAGAGATTTAATGTTTAATGCGATTGCCGATTATTACCAGCAAAAGCAACAGGAGGAAATGCAAAAAGCCTTGAATCCAAATCTTCCTACACCCCAGGCAGGAAACTGGACTTTGATTGGTCCAACCTCTGTAATTCCTTCCTCAGGAGGTGGTGCAGGGCGCGCAAATTGTATCAGAGTTGATCCATCAAACCCCAACGTTTATTATGTTGGTGCACCCGGCGGCGGCTTGTGGAAATCTACCAACCAGGGTGGATCATGGACCATGTGGAATACAGACAATCTCACAGCTATTGGAGTTACTGATATTGCCATTCACCCGACGAACTCTCAAATTATGTATCTGGCCACCGGTGATGGTGATGCAGGAGACACATATTCCATTGGCGTTTTAAAGTCAACCGATGGTGGCGTAACATGGAATACTACCGGACTTAACTGGACAGTAACCCAGACCCGTAGGATTTCAAAACTTTTAATCGATCCCTCCAACCCGAACACCGTTCATGCTGCAACCAGCAATGGAATGTACCGAACTACCGATGGAGGAACAACCTGGAGTCAGATACAGGCAGGTAATTTCAAAGACGCAGAACTTCGTCCCGGAACTCCGGCTACCATTTATGCCGTTACAACAACCACTTTTTACAGGTCAACAAATAGCGGAGCCTCTTATACTGCAATAACAGCCGGCTTGCCCGGAGCAGGTGTTAACCGATACGCTATTGCTGTTACACCTGCCAACAATCAATATGTATACTTGCTGGCCAGCGCTTCAGCCAACAACGGTTTCTATGGATTTTACCGTTCCACCGATGGAGGTGGCACATTTACCCAAATAACCGTTTCTTCTCCATCTAACATTTTGGGCTGGGCCAGTGCAGGAAATGATACCGGCGGACAAGGATGGTATGATTTAGCGCTTGCAGCATCTCCTACGAATGCAAACGAATTAGTTGCGGGAGGAGTTAATATCTGGAGAACCACTAATGGAGGTTCATCATGGACACTGAATGGGCACTGGACAGGATCAGGTGCTCCTTATGTTCACGCAGATCATCACGACCTGGTTTACGTTAACGGAACAACCGTATTAAACGGGAACGATGGCGGGCTATTCCGAACCACCAATAACGGAGGAAGCTGGACCGACCTTTCCAACGGACTTCAAATTGCTCAAATGTACAGGCTGGGAACCTCTGCTACCGTAAACAATTTAAATCTTTCCGGATGGCAGGATAATGGAACCAACAGAGTTTCAGGAACTACATGGACCCGTGTGATTGGTGGCGACGGGATGGAATGTATCATTGATTTTTCCAATGCAAATATTATGTACGGAGAGTTGTACTACGGAAATATCCGGAAGTCAACCAATGGTGGCGCCTCATTTACCACTATTGTAAACACCGGAGGAACCGGAGTTAATAGTAATGGAAACTGGGTTACTCCTTATGTGATGAGCCCCTCAAACAATCAGGAGCTTTTGGTGGGTAAGGGAGCCATGTATAAAAGTACTAATGGTGGTACCACCTGGACCACACTTGGAGCAACAACAGGAGGATCCGGAAATATGGTAGGAATTGCCTATGCGCCTTCCAACACCCAGATTATTTATTGCCATAAGCAAAATGCGATGTTTAAATCCACCAACGGTGGAACGTCATTTACAAACATCACCGGAACACTTCCTACTACCAGTGCTATGACCTATGTTACGGTTTCAAACACCGATCCTAATCGTGTTTATGTTACCTACAGCGGATACAACAGTGCCAATAAAGTTTTCATGTCCACCAACGGCGGAACTTCCTGGACAAATTATTCAACAGGCCTTCCCAATCTTCCAGTTAATTGCATTGTGTTCCAGAACGGATCTCCCAATGGAGTTTATGTGGGAACCGATGTGGGCGTTTATTACCGCGACGATAACCAGACAACCTGGGTTTCCTACAGCACAGGACTTCCCAATGTAATAGTAAACGAACTGGAAATTCAATACGGAGCCGGTAAAATTCGTGCCGCCACTTACGGGCGAGGCATGTGGGAGTCTGATTTATTCTCTTCCGGAAACCTCCCTCCCGTGGCCGATTTTACTTCTAACTACACCAGCGGTTGCCCCGGTATTCAAATTCAGTTTACCGACCTTACCTCTTTCAATCCATCTGCATGGAGCTGGAGTTTTCCCGGTGGGACACCTGCAACTTCAATAGCTCAAAATCCTCTTGTAACCTATAATACACCAGGAACCTATCAGGTTACACTTACAGCTACAAATGCTAATGGAACCGATACTGAAACCAAGACCTCGTATATTACAATTTCATCTGCCGGTCCATTGCCCCTTGTGGAAGGATTTCAGAATGCCACTTTCCCTCCTGCCAACTGGCTAAATCAGGATGCCGGCGGAGATGCAATTGTTTGGGCCAGAACCACAGCTACGGGTGGATATGCTACGAGCACGGCCTGCATGTGGTTTGATAACTATACCCTAAACTCAAACGGCAACCGCGACGAAATGTGGTCGCCGAAATATAATCTTGCAACCGTGGCCACATGTACCCTGAGTTTTGATGTGGCTTATGCCCGATATAACGCACAGTACTCCGACACGCTTGCCGTTTTGGTTTCCACCGACTGCGGCCAAACCTTTACCCAGGTTTGGATGCAGGGAGGAACCACGCTTGCCACGGCACCTGATAACACGAATGCCTTTACACCTACGGCCACCCAATGGAAAACGGAGGTTGTTAATCTTAACTCCTATGCCGGTCAGGCAACTTTTATGGTTGTTTTCCAGAACCGCGGACGGTGGGGGAATAATGTTTATGTTGACAACATTAATTTGCAGGGAACTGCGCCTCCCGGAGTTGTGGCAAACTTTACGGCCAGCTCTACCAGTATTTGTCCGAACGGTTGCGTGAATTTCACCGACAACTCTACCGGAAATCCAACTACCTGGAACTGGTCCTTCCCAGGAGGAACGCCTGCTACCTCAACACAGCAAAACCCTTCCAACATTTGTTATAGCACACCCGGTACCTATACCGTAACCTTAACCGCTTCTAATGGTAGTTCAACCAGCACCAGCACTACAACGATTACGGTAAACGCAAATCCAACGGTGAGTTCTACTCCTGCTAACCCAACAATTTGTTCCGGAAGTAGCGTAACCATTACCGCCAGCGGTGCTACTACTTATACCTGGGGCCCTGCTACCGGTCTTAGTGCAACCACCGGAGCAAGCGTAATTGCGAATCCAATAACAACTACAACGTATACCATTACCGGAACCACCAATGGTTGCTCCGGAACCAGCACAAGAACTGTAACTGTTAATCCCCTGCCTACCATTACGGCAACGCCTGCCACTGCAACAATTTGCGCTGGGGGTAACGTAACCCTGACCGCAGCAGGCGGAACTACCTACACCTGGGGGCCTGCTGCAGGCCTTAGCGCAACTACCGGAAGTAGCGTAGTGGCATCTCCAACGGCCACTACCACTTATACAATTACCGGAACGGGAGCCAATGGATGTACCAACACCACAACCAAACTGGTTACTGTAAATCCATTGCCTACGGTTACATCTTCTCCTGCGAGTCCTTCGGTATGTACTGGAGGCAATGTTACGTTGACTGCCGGAGGAGCAAGCACCTATACCTGGTCACCGGCTACAGGCCTTAGCGCAACTACCGGAAGCAGTGTTGTGGCAACTCCTACAGCTACTACAACTTATATCATCACCGGAACAGGCGCCAATGGATGCACCAACACCACCTCCCAAACGGTTACTGTTAATCCCAACCCAACCGTTACTGCTTCACAGCCTAACCCAACAATTTGTGCTGGAAGCAGTGTAAGCCTTTCCGTAACCGGTGCTACCACCTATACCTGGTCCCCAGGTACGGGACTTAGTGCCACAACCGGTGGTACCGTAACGGCAAACCCCGCTACAACCACCTCTTATACCGTAACAGGAACTTCCGGTGGTTGTACCAGCACCACTGTGATTACCGTTACCGTTAACCCCAGTCCGGGAACTCCTGTTATTACCCAGGCCGGAAACGTGCTGACCTGTAATCCTACATTTACAACATATCAATGGTATCTTAATGCCGTACTGATTCCGGGTGCTACTAACCAGAGCTATACCATGACCGCCAGCGGATCCTATACCGTGGTTGTTTCTAATAGTTTTGGATGTACTGCAACCTCAGCACCCTTTAACGGGGTTCTTACCGGTGTACCTGAGTTAAATCTGGATGCCTTTACCATTTTCCCGAACCCGAACAACGGACAGTTCGACCTGATTCTTGGAATTCCCAATGCAGATGATTACACCATTGAAATTACCAATATGGCCGGTCAGCTTGTTTTCTCTGAAGTGCTTTCCAACTTTTCCGGCCAATACGTGCGGAAAATGGATATCTCAGGAAATGGAAAGGGAGTTTATATGATTACAGTGAGGAACACCCAAAACCAGACGGTTAAGAAAGTAATAGTGTTCTAAAAAGAATGTAAAAATGAACGAAGGCCCCGCATTGCGGGGCCTTTTTTTATTCCAGCGACTTCAATACGTTTTTCGACTTCTCCTGATATTTCCCGGGTTGGTCTGAAAGGGTACGGAATGTTTTTCTGGCTTTTTTAGTTTCCTTTTGCTGTAACTGGGCCATGCCTGAATACCATTGGGCATCCTGATAATAAGGACTCTTCTTGTTTGAAAGGATTTTGTTAAGGTGAACAAGACCTTCCGCAGGTTTGCCCATACTCAAATAAGAAACCCCGCAATAAAGCCTTGCTTTTTCATCGTTTGGATTTAGCTTTAACTGCGACTCGAATTCCTTAATCGCAAGGGCATAATTTTGCTGATTATAATAACCAAAACCATTGTCTCCTGTGGAAACAGAATCTTTTAGGGTTTCAAGGGGCGCAATGGTACCCGTACTGAATTTCTCAGGCGCTGAAATTTCTGGTTGGGGAGCAGAGGACTGAACCGGGGAATAATTCGGGGCATCATTATTTGCCGATTTTTGTTTTTTTCCGGGGGTTGTTTTTTCGCTACGCGAAACAGATTTCTCCTCATCCTGAATATTTACCTCCGTAATTTTATCCGTTTTCAGGTTTGCATCTTTTTTTGGACCGTCGACCGGTTTATTCAGCTCCTGTTTTTCTTTTTCTAATTCCTTCGATCTTTTCTGATTTAAATCCGGATCCGAACTCTTGTTGTTTCCAACCCCTCCCGAAAAAGTTCCCTTGGGAGACTTGTCTGATTAAACGGATTTTCCCGTTTCCGACAAAACCGGAGGCGGGGAGGGGGGGTCGGAAGATTTAAAATCATCTGAGGGTTCATCCGACAGACTTTTTACATCTCCTTCTCTGCTGATTG
>CALEYQ010000009.1 GCA_937924855.1 uncultured Bacteroidota bacterium
ATATATATATATATATATATATATATATATATGAGGGGGGTAGGGTAAGGGGTGTAAAAAGGGACCCCTGGGAGGGGTTCCGGAGAGGATTTGGATGCCCCGAAAAGACCCCCTGGGGGTCCTGAAAACGGTCATTTTGTGGGGTTTTGTACGGGTAAATGACCGGAATTCAGAGGTATAGAGGGGGTGAGGATAAAAGGGTGTTTTTTTGTGAAAATTCACAAAAAATGCGCATGAAATGCGCATTTAAAAACACCCTTTTCCATGTCAAAAAGTAGTAGTTTTTGATATAGATGAAAAAAAATATGTTTTTCATCAATTATCAAAATGCTACTTTTTGGTTTTTGGGATTTTTGGATTTTTGGGATTTTGGAGGAGTGAAAAACCGGGCTTTTCACGGGGAAATCGGTAAAATCGGGTGAAAATCCCGTTTACGGGGATTTTTCACCTGAAAATCCCGGAATCCGGTTTTTCATGGGTTTTGGACCTGGAAATCCAAGTTTTGACCGGATTTCTCAAAAAACACCAAAAAAACGGTAAAAGGACCGTAAAGGACCGTAAAAAACGCGATTTTTAGGGGTTTTAACAGTAACCCAGCAATGGATTACATTTCGGGAGAACCCGAAAAAACACCAAAAAACGCACTTTTGGGGGTCCTTTTTCAGGGGTCTTTTCATGGATTTGGGGGTGTTTTTCATGAAAATCCGGGATTTTCAGGAAGGGCACTATAACGGGTCCGGGATTTTACCCCTGCTAAGATGGATGTATCATATGACAGGGTTACTGTCATATGATACATCCATACTGGAACAACGGTAAAATGCCATTTTCATGGATTTTACCGTGTTTTTCATGAAAAACGTGAATTTCCATGAAAATACCGGTTTTTCATGGAAAATTCACGTTTTTCAAAAACACCAAAAAAACGGTAAAAGGACCGTAAAGGACCGTAAAAAACGCGATTTTTAGGGGTTTTAACAGTAACCCAGCAATGGATTACATTTCGGGAGAACCCGAAAAAACACCAAAAAACGCACTTTTGGGGGTCCTTTTTCAGGGGTCTTTTCATGGATTTGGGGGTGTTTTTCATGAAAATCCGGGATTTTCAGGAAGGGCACTATAACGGGTCCGGGATTTTACCCCTGCTAAGATGGATGTATCATATGACAGGGTTACTGTCATATGATACATCCATACTGGAACAACGGTAAAATGCCATTTTCATGGATTTTACCGTGTTTTT
>CALEYQ010000010.1 GCA_937924855.1 uncultured Bacteroidota bacterium
CCAATCTGGATGGCACTTTTTATATGCTTGATAATAACGGAAATTATAACCCGTTTGGCTCAGGAACCCAGATTCCTCCTCACCAGGGTTTCTTTGTTTATGTTACTGCAGCGGGTACTATAAGTATGCCCCAAAGTGCAAAAACAACCAATACTGCAAGTAACTTTAACCGGATTGCCCGCCCCTACGATATCCGCCTTTCCCTGAAAAGCCCTGCCACAAAATTCTGGCATGATATCGATATCGTTTTCGACCCCAGTGCAACCAACGATTACGATAATGGACTCGACGCACGCTTTGTAAAAAGCCCCGAAAAAGATGCCCCAAACCTCACTATGGTTCTTAACGGCAGCCGCCTCCTCACCCGAAATGTATTCCCTGCAGGAAGCGAAATTGTTACCCTTCCCCTACGCGCCAAAGTGGGCGTAACCGGAAATTACACCATCAGCGCTGAGGGAATTCCTAATGTTAAGGATTATGCCTGTGTTATCCTGAAAGACCATTTTAAAAATGTTACCATTGACCTCAGAAAACAGAAGTCATACTCTTTCGATATCACCACAGAAGACAACCCCAACCGCTTTACGCTTTTCCTCGTACCTGAGAAAAAAGATTGTGGTCCATTGCTTGTAAACAGTCAGCCAACCGAATATTTCAACGAAAATCAGGTTGTGATTACCAATACCAACCGGGAAGTATTCGTTCAATTTGATCTCGACAACGCTACCACCGCAGAAATCGGAATTTATAATGCCGTAGGCCAATTGGTTAACTCCACAAACTCCGAGGCTTATAAGCAAATGGTTAAAGTGGATCTTCCTTCGCAAACAGGAATCTATTTTATCCGTGTGAATACCGGCAAGAACATCGTAACCAAAAAGGTCTTTGTTCAGGGTAACTAATTAATTTTTATCTTTGTGTAATGAGCAAGGTAAATTATGAGGCTATTGGAAAATTGATTTTGGTGTTCCTCCTTTTTGGAGGTGCCCAGATTCTGACTGCCGCTCCCATGGGTCCTCCCATGGGTCCTCCCGGACCTCCCCCTTGCTGGCCCCCTCCCTGCATACCCGTTGACGGAGGGCTTTCGTTTCTCCTCGTTGCAGGGGCTGCCTATGGAGGAAAAAAACTCTACGACTTCAACAAAAAAAAGAACCATAACAAAGCTGAGTAACCCTCAGCTTTCTTTTTTATGATTTCCGGCCTTCTTAAAAACAAATTCAGCTTTTTTCTTATCAAAGCTGCACTCATGTTCGTGGCCTGGTATCTGTTTTATGAATTATACATTCAAAAACATACCAAAGTAGACCTGTACATGATCAACTTTCTGATTATCCAAAGCCAGTTTGTAATTTCTCTTTTGGGTTACCCCCTCATAGAACGCCCCTACGATGAAATTTACCGGACCATGGGTATTGACGGGTCTAACGGTGTCTGGATTGGAGATTCATGCAACGGACTAACCCTCTTTGCAACCTTTACAATTTTCATTCTGGCATACCCGGGTCCCATCAGAAAAAAGATCTGGTTTATCCCCCTGGGCATCCTCATTGTCCACCTTTTTAATGTTTTGCGCATTGTAGCCCTCAGTATAATTGCTTTTTACCGCCCAGAATGGCTTGACTTTAACCATACCTATACTTTTCAAATTCTGGTGTACTTCATTATTTTCCTCCTTTGGATCTGGTGGGCAAATAAATTATCCCAATCCATTAAAAAGACATGAAACTCCTGAAAAAACACGGTTGGTTTTTTCTCCTTATGGCACTTTTGCTGGGACTTACCGGATTTTTCAGGGAATTTGTTTTTGAAAATATCAATTTTCAGATTTATAAACTCTATTACAATTATGAGGGCTATACCCTGCCGGAATCACTTTCCTTCCTTGAAAAATATCCGGCCGAAACCCTAAACCTCATAAAATACCCCCTGACCCTTTTTACCGTCCTGGTTTATTTCGGTTATTCCTGGCTCATCCAGCGCCGGTTTTTCCCCGGCAAAAACTACTTTTTCATTAACCTTGGAGCCCATCTGGTTTTTATCCTGATTGGCATTCTGTTTTACCTCTATGGTATCCTGTTCAACGATTTCTCAACCGGCTACAAATTCAGCCGGATATTCTTCGATTTCGTGCAAACCCCACTCCTGATTTTCATCCTGGTACCCGGTTATATTCTTTATCGAAATAGTTTACCAAGGGAAGGCGGTTCCTGATTTTTATTTCGGGGGAAAGTTTAATTTTACCACAAATTCATTTTATGAAACCAGACCAGGAAATCTTTGAACTTATTCGGGAAGAAAAACACCGCCAAACCATTGGTATTGAATTAATCGCCTCCGAAAACTATGTGAGTGAACAGGTTCTTAAAGCCATGGGATCCGTTTTAACCAACAAATATGCAGAAGGACTCCCCGGCAAAAGATATTACGGAGGATGTGAAGTGGTTGATAAAGTAGAACAGTTGGCTATCGACCGGGCCAAAACCCTTTTTAATGCGGAATGGGTAAATGTACAACCCCACTCTGGTGCACAAGCCAATGCTGCAGTAATGCTGGCCGTATTAAAACCGGGCGATTCCATACTCGGCTTCGACCTGAGCCATGGCGGACACCTAACCCATGGATCTCCCGTAAATTTTTCCGGGAAACTATACCGGCCTTTTTTCTACGGTGTTTCCCCCGAAACAGGTCGGGTTGATTACGACCAAATGGAAAAAACAGCCCTGGCTGAAAAACCCAAATTGATAATAGCCGGTGCTTCTTCCTATTCCCGCGACTGGGACTATAAAAGAATGCGATCCATTGCCGATAAAACCGGAGCCTTGCTAATGGCGGATATTTCCCACCCCTCCGGACTCATCGCCAAAGGAATTTTGAACGATCCACTTCCCTATTGCCATATCATAACCACAACGACCCATAAAACCCTGCGCGGACCCAGAGGGGGCATGATCATGATGGGGAAAGATTTCGAAAACCCATGGGGACTCAAAACCCCAAAGGGAGAAATCAAAATGATGTCGGCCATTCTGGATGGCGCCGTTTTCCCCGGTACCCAGGGCGGCCCTCTGGAACATGTGATTGCTTCCAAAGCCGTTGCTTTTGGAGAAGCCCTGAGCGATGACTATATGAAGTATTGCCTCCAGGTTGTAAAAAATGCAAAGCGAATGGCCGAATGCCTGATGGAAAAAGGGTATTTCATTATTTCCAAAGGAACCGATAATCATTCCATGCTGATCGACCTCAGAAGCAAAAACCTGACCGGAAAGCTGGCTGAAAACACCCTGGTAAAGGCCGATATCACCGTGAATAAAAACATGGTGCCCTTCGACGACAAATCACCCTTTGTTACCTCCGGAATTCGTGTAGGAACCTCAGCGGTTACAACCCGTGGGATGAAAGAAAAACACATGGACATGATTGTGGATTTCATGGACGAGGTGCTGATGAACCACGATAACGAAAAAACCATCCAAAACGTTAAAGCCCGGGTGAACAAACTCATGAAACAATTCCCTTTGTTTGCCTGAGTAATTATTGCCTCCCGATTTCGTACCTTTGCAATCCTAAAAATGGAACAGGATTTAAAGGTAAATACGAAGGATTTTATTTTCATCAAAGGAGCCAGGCTGAACAACCTGAAGAATATTGATGTTCTTATTCCCCGTAAAAAATTAGTAGTAATAACCGGCCTTTCAGGATCGGGTAAATCCACACTGGCTTTCGACACCTTATTTGCCGAAGGTCAGCGACGGTATGTGGAATCGCTTTCATCTTACGCCCGTCAGTTTTTAGGGCGGATGAATAAACCCGAGGTAGACTATATCAAGGGAATTTCTCCGGCCATTGCCATTCAGCAAAAGGTTAGTACCCGCAATCCCAGAAGTACGGTAGGAACCTCTACTGAAATTTATGATTACCTGAAACTGCTGTTCGCCCGTGCCGGAATCACCATTTCCCCCAAAACAGGCAAGGAAGTAAAACGAGACACTCCCCAATCGGTTTTTGAAAGCCTTAAAAACGATTATTCAAAGGGAGACCTCCTGTTCATTCTTGCTCCCTTCGAATTTGCCAAAGGAGAAAAAGAAAAAACCATCCTTAACCTGCTTTCACAACAGGGCTATTCAAGATTATTCAATCAGGGAAAAATCGAAAAAATAGACGACCTGCTTGCTTTAAAAAAGCCTGTGATTAAAGATCCCATGCTGGTAATCGACCGCATTGTATTTGCACCCGAAGACCCCGATCAGGAAACACGGGTATTGGACAGTTTGCAAACGGCTTTTTTCGAAGGACATGGAAAATGCATAATTGCCACGGAAAACAAAAGGGGGAAAATAAGTACCCGGGAATTCAGCAATAAATTTGAAGAAGAAGGATTAAACTTTGAAGAACCTGATGTAAACTTTTTCAGCTTTAATAATCCGGTGGGAGCCTGTAAAACCTGTGAAGGGTTCGGTTCCATTATCGGTATCGACGAAAACCTGGTAATACCCGATCCGGGAATTTCCCTTTATGAGGATGCAGTGGCCTGCTGGAAGGGAGAAGTTATGAGCGAATGGAAAAACAGGTTCATACGCAATGCCCACAAAATAAAATTTCCGGTTCACACCCCCTATGAAAAATTAAAAAAAGAGGAGAAAGATTTACTCTGGGAAGGAAAAGGAGAAATCAAAGGGATTAAAGCTTTCTTTAAAATGCTTGAATCCAATTCCTATAAAATTCAATATCGGGTAATGCTTTCCCGATACCGCGGAAAAACCACCTGCCCTGAATGTCTGGGCACCAGACTTAGAAAAGATGCCGCCTGGGTAAAGGTGGGAGGCAAAAGCCTTCATGAGCTACTCCTGATGAGCATTACCGACCTGGCTGATTTTTTTAAAAAAATAAAACTAACCCGGTACCAGGAGGAGGTATCTGCACGAATCCTGACCGAAATCCAAAACCGGTTGAAGTATCTGGTAGATGTGGGTCTGCCCTACCTCACCTTGAATCGTTTGTCATCCAGCCTAAGCGGTGGAGAATCGCAACGGATTAACCTGGCCACAAGCCTGGGAAGCTCTTTAGTAGGATCCATGTATATTTTGGACGAACCCAGCATTGGCCTGCATCCCCGTGACACCGGAAAACTGATTTCGATTTTGAAAAAATTACGGGATCTGGGAAATACGGTAATCGTTGTGGAGCATGAAGAAGAAGTGATGAAAGCCGCCGATGAAATCATCGACATCGGCCCGGGTTCCGGAAGCTTTGGAGGGGAACTGGTTTTCCAGGGCAGCCTGGATGAAATGATAAAAAAGGGCAATTGCCTTACCGCCGATTATCTGGCGGGAAGAAAAGAGATTTCTGTTCCGGCCAAAAGAAGAAACTGGAAAGAATTTATTGAAATTAAAGGAGCTCAGGAAAACAACCTGAAAAAACTGGATGTAAAATTCCCCCTGGGCATTTTAACGGTTGTTACCGGGGTGAGCGGCAGCGGAAAATCAAGCCTCGTCAAAAAAATTCTATTCCCTGCCCTGAAAAAAAAGCTGGGTGGATACAGCGATTATCCCGGAAAATTTTCCGGACTCAGCGGAAATCTCAATGCCCTGCAGGCCGTTGAGTTTGTGGACCAAAATCCCATTGGCAAATCTACCCGGAGCAATCCTGTTACCTATGTGAAAGCCTATGATGAAATAAGAAACCTGTTCGCTTCACTGCCACTTTCACAGCAAAGAGGCTACAAACCTTCTCACTTCTCATTTAACGTTGATGGGGGCCGTTGTGATGTATGTCAGGGCGAAGGGGAAGTAACCATCGAAATGCAATTCATGGCAGACATACACCTGCCTTGCGAGGCCTGTTCGGGAAAGAGATTTAAATCGGATATTTTGGAAGTACAGGCGGGCCCACATAACATTTCCGATATTCTCAATTTAACCATCGACGATGCCATACGCTTTTTCAGAGAAGGAGGCCATGGTGCTGATCACCTGTTTTCAAAAATTGCAGATAAGCTACAGGCCCTGCAGGATGTCGGACTGGGCTATATTAAACTGGGGCAATCTTCAAGCACTTTATCCGGCGGAGAGGCCCAACGGGTAAAACTTGCCTCTTTTATAGGCATGGGAAATACCGGACTCAAAACATTATTTATTTTCGACGAGCCTACAACCGGACTTCACTTCCACGACATCCATAAACTTTTAGGTGCTTTTGAGTCCTTGTTAAATCTTGGTCACAGCATTGTTATTATTGAACACAATCCGGAAGTAATCAAAACGGCCGATTGGGTAATTGATCTGGGACCTGAGGGGGGTGATGAGGGCGGCCATATAATTTATCAGGGAGTACCTGAGGGATTGCCTAAAGTGGCTGAAAGCTATACCGGAAAATACCTGAAAGAAAAACTGAAATAACTGCCGCTTATTCCTTGGATACGTCAATCCGGATGCCGCCGGTTACAGAAAACCCGAAAATTTTATGAATGATGTCGGAAGGGTTTTCAACTTTGGCATTATTGAAATATTTGAACTCCACACCCGGATTTAAAAACACATAAGTGTGGGGATAAAGCTTAACATCGGCCAGAAGGCCGGTGGAAAAGAGCCAGGTCTTGGCCAATGCTTCCTCGCCAAAATAATTGAAATGGTCAACATAAGACAATCCGAAATACCCAAGGTTCCCCTTTACGTTCACACTCCAAATCTTTTCGTTTTCGGAATTGAAAGGAATTTCATAGGTCAGGTAAAACTTATCGTAGCGGAAGGTCTCAGGGTATACAAAATAATAATCGCCCAAAGGAGATAAAATTTTCAGTTTGTCTACATAGGTGTATTCAAAATTGATTCCCAACCCAAGTCTTACTCTTGACACCGGCATGGAAACTTCGAGATAATAAGAATCGAAGGGACTTTTCGTTTTGAATTTCAGATCGCCGGATTTGGCCACATTTCCGGAAACATCATAAATTTCGGTGGAGCCCAGGGTTGAATTCCAATAAGCAACGCCCCGGCCGGCGCCGAAGGAAACAAAATATTTTGCGTATTTCCGGTCGAGCTTGGAAAAAAAACTGCCTCCGGTCCGGGGCCCTTGTTTTACTTTATTTCTGTTGGTGCTCTGAGCAAGGGAGAAATGACCAAAAATGCAAAAGACGAAAATGAAGGCCAGCCGGAGAATCATAAGGAGATCAAAGGGTTTCTTTAATGACGTTATTTTCCAGTGCAGGGTTGCTTTTCCCCTTTTCAAATGCTTTTGAGGGTTTAAGTCCCAGAATCTCAAACATTTGCATATCATCTGAAAAAGCAGGATTTGGAGTTGTGAGTAACTTTTCACCTGCAAAAATTGAATTGGCCCCGGCCAGGAAGCAAAGTGCCTGAGCCTCAATCGATAATCGGGTACGGCCGGCGGATAGTCGCACCATTGTTTTAGGCAGGGCAATGCGGGTGGTTGCTATCATCCGAACCATGTCCCATACCGGCACAAGAGGCTGGTCTTCCAAAGGAGTTCCTTCAACAGGAACAAGTGCATTGATGGGAACCGATTCAGGTGGTGGTGTAAGGGAACAAAGCGTATGCAACATACCAATCCGGTCTTCCTCCGATTCTCCCATGCCGATAATTCCTCCGGAACAGACTGAAATACCCGCTTTCCTTACATTCTTTATGGTATTAAGACGATCATCAAAAGTGCGGGTTGAAATTATTTCTTCATAATACTCACCCGATGTATCCAGATTGTGGTTGTATGCATAAAGTCCGGAAGCAGCAAGTTTGTTTGCCTGATCTTCGGTCAGCATTCCCAGGGTACAACATACCTCCATCCCCATGCCATTAATGCCTTTTACCATTTCAAGCACTTTGTCGAAATCGGAATTGTCGCGCACCTCTCTCCATGCCGCACCCAGACACATGCGTGATGTGCCGGCCAATTTGGCTTTTTCGGCCATTTCCATTACTTCGGAGGGTTCCATCAGCTTGTGAACCTTTACTTCAGTATGATAACGGGCAGCCTGAGGACAATACGAGCAATCCTCCGGACAGCCCCCTGTTTTTATGGAAACCAGAGAGCTAACCTGAACGGTGTTTGGAGGATGATTTTCCCGGTGAATTTGAGCAGCACGAAACACAAGTTCCAGCAGCGGGGACTTGTATATTTCAAAAAGTTCTTTTCTAGTTAATTGCATAGATTTTCCTGGCAGATTCAACGAACAAACCTACCATTAAATCGGCAGAATTCAAATAGGAAAATTGGGGTTGGACCTTAAATTCCAAGCAGGGAATTCACCAGATTTTCCCAGGAAAACTTTTTTCTTTCTTCCAAAATTCCATCCCGGAAAGCTTCCGGATTGTTTTCCGAAAAAAAGCGAAGCAGGGCCGAAGAAATATCCGCGGTTTGAGGCGGAACCACATAACCTACCTTACCGTGAGGAACCATTTCCGAAAGTCCGCCCACATCGGTTACCAAAACGGGCTTGAAAAACTGATAGGCAACCTGGGTAACTCCGCTTTGTGTGGCGGCACGATAAGTTTGAGCCACAATATCACAAGCAGAGAAAAAATATTTCACTCTGTTGTCGGGAATAAAATCATTATAACAAATCACACGACCGGCAAGGTCAGGCTCTTTCATTCGGTTGAGGTAAGGGGTTGAATCCTCATAAAACTCTCCGGCAACCAGTAAGCGGATTTTTTGTTTTTGCAGATTAGCATCTGCAAAGGCATCGAGTAATAAATCCAGACCTTTGTACTTTCTGATAAATCCAAAAAACAAAACATAGCGGTATTCAGGATCAAGCCCCAACTCTTTCAGGGCTTCTTTCCGGAAAACAGCTTCCCCGAAATTATCATACAGCGGATGCGGAATAAACCGGGCCGGAGCTTCAGGGCGGATAGCTTTCAGATCGAGCATTACTTTTTCCGACATGGTAACAAATCCATCGCAGGATCGCACAAAAAACCGGGTCAGCCATTTACCCAAAGGGAATTTTTCGTGGGGAATTATATTATCGGCCACCGCTACAATTCTGGTTTTCCTGTTTTTCTTTACCATCTTTGCTATTACACCCTGACAGGGAGCCATAAAGGGCATCCAATAGCGGAAGATGAGCAAATCGGGCTTTTCCTTTCGAATCATCCTTCCTGTTTTATACCAGGAAAAAGGATTGATGGAATTCAGCATTACGCGTATCGGAAGATTTTCGGGGCGGTCCTGATCGCTGTATTGGGATTTTCCGGGAAAAAGAAACGAGGGGTATTGGAGGGAATAGGTTACAATACTGAAGTCATGCCCCAGGCGCTGGAACTCCCTGCCCAGCCTCTCGTTGTAGGCGGCCAATCCACCACGAAGGGGCCATGCAGGACCAACCAGTACAACTTTCATTCTTTGTCAGATTCTTTTTTGAATCAGGTAATTATTCCGGGAGGGAGAATTTCTGCTGATCAACTCGCCCAAAAATCCGGCAAGAAAAAGCATGGTTCCTAAAATCATGCAGGCAAGGGCAATGTAAAACCAGGGGTCGTTGGTAACTCTGGGAGCCACAACCCCATTGTATACATGATATAATTTAGATCCACCCAGGTAGGCAGAAAGCAAAAATCCAATAACAAACATCAGGGTTCCCAGGGGACCGAAAAAGTGCATGGGCCTTTTTCCGAATTTCGAAACGAATGTTATGGTCATCAGGTCCAGGAACCCATTGATAAACCTTTCCCATCCGAATTTACTGCTTCCGTATTTTCTTTTCTGATGCGCAACCACCCGCTCTCCTATTTTACTGAAGCCGGCCCATTTGGCAATAACCGGAATATAGCGGTGCATTTCGCCATACACCTCAATCGATTTCACAACATCCGAGGAATAAGCTTTTAACCCGCAATTAAAATCGTGAAGTTTTATGCCTGAAATTTTACGGGTTGCCCAGTTAAACAATTTGGTTGGAATGGTTTTGGATATGGGGTCGTACCGTTTTTTCTTCCAGCCACTCACCAGATCAAAATGGTCTTCGGTAATCATTTTATACAGGGCAGGAATTTCCTCCGGACTATCCTGCAAATCGGCGTCCATGGTAATAATGACTTTTCCTTTAGCGGCATCAAACCCAACATTCAATCCGGCCGATTTCCCGTAATTGCGGCGAAACCGGATGCCTTTTACGGCAGGATTTTCCGATACCAGCTTTTCAATTACCTCCCAGGAATTATCCCGGCTCCCATCGTCGACAAAAATTATTTCATAGGAGAACCCGGAGGAAACCATTACTTTTTTTATCCAAAAAGCCAATTCGGGAAGCGATTCTTCCTCGTTATAAAGGGGAATGACTACGGAAATATCCATCAGTTTGCCTGGGTATCAAGGGTGCCGCTACTATCAGCAGGAGGATTTTTTCGAAGGAAGGCAGCTACAATAAATGCAAAAATAGCGGCAATAACCAGTTGCCAGAAAAAACCAATGGCCTGGGCCACCATTCCTTTGTCTCTTTCGGCAAAACTCTTCTCTATCCCGTCAAGAGCTTTATCTATATCCTCCTGTGGCATATTAAAACTCTCCAGCATTTCGATGGTATTCTCCATGGTGGCATTTTTGATTTTTTCATTCAGGTCCGGATCAATAACCCCGAACAACAAAGCATTAAATAAAACACCAATAAAGGCTCCCATAACACTTAAACCAAAAGAAGCCAGATAGCCCTGCCAGTAAGACATAAATCCGCCAACGGCTTTCCGATAACGGAAAGCAATAACAAAATGAATTGTAATAATAGCCACCAGAACCAGAATTCCCATCCACCACTTTGCCATGTATTTCGGACCCGTGAGGTATAACAACAAGCCCATAAACACATTTATGCCTCCCAGCAGCAGGCCAAACTCAAGGAGTTTTTTACGGTTTTGAATCATGGTGGTTTCGTTTCTACAAATATATTAAGTTAATATTTCAAAGCCGGAGATTATTCGGAACAAAATTGCCCCGGGAAATCCTATTTTCCGTATTTTCGCGCGGGGCAAGTCTCATACGACCAGCTCCTGCCAAACTCCCCCAGGTCGGGAACGAAGCAAGGGTAGGCGGTTGAGCGGTGCGATATGAATCGCTTGCCCTAATTTTTTTTTTTTTTTTTAAAAAGAAAAACAAAGGCGACGGAATTGTTTATTCCACCAATCCCCAATACAAACCATTTGAATTTTTGAAAGCGGAGGAATCCCCTGCCTCAGATTCACCTGCCACCGGCACTCCCCTGAAAATCTTTCTGGATCGTTTGGGTGGGAACCGGATGGTATCGAGGATTACAGGCTTCAACCTTCCCCTGCAGAAATTGGAAGAACTTGAAAAAAACCTGAAGAAAAAATGCGGTGTGGGAGGAAGCAGCCGTGAAGGAGAAATTCTTATTCAGGGAAATCACAGGGAAAAACTGAAAAAGCTTCTGGAAGAAATGGGCTATCGCGTTAAACTCGCCGGAGGTTAGCCCCTTTGCCGGTACATTTCCGATTTCATCAGCCCCCATTTATTGAACCGGTAAACCAGGGAAACCTGTAGGCAGCCAAAGCCATACTTCAGGCTCCGGCTGAAATTAATACTGGATGCTTCTGGAAAATATTTGGTAGGACAGGTAACCTCGGCAATTTTAAATCCTGCGTAAAAAATTTGCGACAACATCTGGTTATCGAACACAAAATCATCGCTGTTGGCCTCAAAATTTATTTTCAGCAATACATCCTTGCTGAAGGCGCGGTAGCCGGTATGATACTCACTCAGCTTTTGGTTGATGATAATGTTTTGGGCCAGGGTAAGGAAGCGGTTGAAGAGGTATTTATACATCGGCATCCCGCCTTCCAGCGCCCCTTTGCCAAGAATTCTTGAGCCAAGCACAACAGGATAAACATCATTGGCAATAAGGTAGGCCATGCTATGAATCAGACGAGGCGTATATTGATAATCGGGATGCAACATAATTACAATATCAGCTCCGATTTCAAGGGCCTTTCCATAGCAGGATTTCTGATTCCCTCCGTAACCCCTGTTTTTCTCATGGCGAATAATATGCTTAATGCCCAGTGATTTTCCCACATCTACCGTTTCATCCCTACTGGCATCATCCACCAGAACAACATCATCCACAATGTCGAATGGAATTTCGGCATAGGTTTTTGCCAGGGTGGCGGCCGCATTATAGGCAGGTAAAACAACAACGATCTTTTTGCCGTTTATCATGGCCCAAAAATAACCAATTTAAGCCGCTCCAAACACAATATAAATTCAATTCCGGGGTTTGTCCATAGGTAGTAAGTATATTTGCAAGGCATGAAGACCCTGACCCGTTATACCCTTCTTTCCTACATCGGGCCTTTCTTTCTCACCCTTTTCATTTCACTCTTCGTGCTTTTTATGCAGTTTTTGTGGAAATGGCTGGAAGATTTTGTTGGGAAGGGTCTGGATCTGGGAACCATTGCCGAATTGGTATTTTATGTCAGCCTTACCCTGATCCCCATGGCACTGCCACTGGCCATATTGCTGAGCTCGCTCATGACTTTTGGGAACATGGGAGAGCATTACGAACTTGTGGCACTTAAATCGAGCGGACTGTCGCTGCAAAAAATCATGCGACCCCTGATGATTTTCTCACTTTTTTTGTCCGGCGTGGCTTTTGTCTTCTCCAATCACTTTCTACCCTTTGCAAACCTGAAAATGTGGACCCTTGTAAATGGGATAGCAGAAACCAAGCCTGCCTTTAATATTAAGGAGGGAGCTTTTTACAACGGGATTAACGGCTATGTTTTCCGAGTGGAGAAAAAAGAATCCGACGGGCAAACCCTGAGCGGGATTATTATTTACGACCATACCCAGGGCTATGGAAACACAAGGGTCACCACCGCGGGCTCCGGCAAAATGGAAATATCAGACAATAAACAGTTCCTGATTATTCATCTTGAAAACGGATACTCCTACGACGAAGTAATCAACGAAAAAACTCCCGTAAGTCACCCCCTGGTAAGAACCCATTTTAAAACCCAAACCCTGAAAATAAACCTCCAGGGTTTTGAGGTAAAAAAAATGGACGAAGAATTGTTCAAGTCTAATTACGAAATGTTAACCCTGAATCAAATCGAAGGGGAACTGGACTCCATCAGCGATTCTCATACCGAAGCCCGTCGTGTGTTTATTAATAAATTCAGGGAAAAACATCTGACAAACCACCAGCATAAGGAAACTCCAAAGCCGGTTCCAAGTCTTGAAAATATTCCCCTTCCCGGAAAGCAGGCCTTTCTGTCAAAAATAATTCAGGACAGCCTGGTTAAAAAAGCCGGCAACAATAACCTGGCCTTTACAAGCCCTCCTGACAACATCCCCTTTCTTGTTTATGAAAATGCCCTCAGCATTGCCCGCGAGGCCAAACAGGATTTAACAGAATACATGGACGAACTTACCTATCTGAACAAGCCCAAAATATTATTGAAAATTGTATGGCATAAAAAATTCACACTTTCGTTCGCCTGCCTCGTTTTATTTTTCATTGGAGCACCCTTAGGAGCCATTATCAGGAAAGGAGGACTGGGAATGCCTGTGGTAATTTCAATATTACTTTTCATTCTATACTATGTGTTATCCATCACAGGTGAAAAATTTGCCAAAGAAGGCATTATTTCCCCTATGTTGGGAAGCTGGATTTCATCGCTGATACTTTTGCCACTGGGTATTTTCTTAACCTGGAAAGCCACAACTGATTCTTCCCTGCTCGACCTGGATTATTATTCAGGAAAAATTAAAAGCCTTTTCAAAAAAAGATGAGGATTCTGCAATTAAGCAATAAGTTGCCGTATCCTCCCAGGGATGGTGGTGCCCTTGCAACCCTGAATATGGCCCTGGGACTGGCAGATGCGGGCCTGAGGGTTCATAATCACGCCATGAATACCTCCCGCCATTTTTTTCCGGTTTCCTCCATTCCCGAAAACCTGCGGCAAAAAATCCATTTTTCAGCCACACCGGTCGATACCGATATAAAACCCCTTCCCGCGCTCCTTGCCCTCCTGAAAAACGAATCCTATAATCTGGTCCGTTTTCAAAAAAGAGAATTCGAAACCGACCTCAAAAATATTTTGAAAACGGAGGAAGCTTTTGATGCCTTTATTCTTGAGGGATTATACCTCTGCCCCTACATCCCCCTCCTGCGAAAACACAGCCGGGCTCCCATTTTGTTCAGGGCCCATAACATAGAACACCGGATTTGGGAACGAAGGGCAGATCATGAAAAATCAGCGGTAAAAAAATGGTATTTAAAAAAACTGGCCGGGCAATTGAAAGCGGCCGAGGAAAAACTTCCCGGGCTTGCCGATGCCATTATTCCCATTTCACCCATAGACGCAGAATGGTTTTCTCAAAAATTTCCTGATAAAACCCAATTTGTATATCCTGCCGGCATTACCCGGTTTGCAAATCGCGATAACATAAACAAAGTAAACCGAAAATCTTTATGCTTCATTGGGGCGCTGGATTGGTATCCCAACATCGAAGGATTGAACTGGTTTTTGGAAAAAGTATGGCCGGATTTAATAGAAAAAGATCCGGAGATTACCCTCCATGTGGCAGGGAGGAACATGCCCGACAGCTTAAAAAAACGATCTTTCACGGGAGTTAGCTTCTATGGAGAAGTCCCCGATTCAAAAGAGTTTATTCAGGATCACCATGTGGTTATCGCTCCCCTTTTTTCAGGCAGTGGCATGCGGGTAAAAATTGTGGAAGCTATGGCATTGGGAAAGGCAGTAATTACAACTGATGTTGGCCGGGAAGGCCTGGCATTAACTCCGGAAGAACATTTTATGCTGGCGAATACTCCCGAAACTTTTGCAGACGCCATACTCAAACTTACCCAAAACGACGACCTGGGAGAAAAAATCCGCTTAAACGCCTGGTTATTTGCCCGGGATAATTTCCATTTAAATACAATCACCGAAGGTCTGGTCCTTTTCATTCAAAATCAAAAATTGTCATGAGCCGGGAAGCTATCTTGATTTTGATTTTTTTGGGATTGCTGGCCCATTCCTACCTTATTTATCCTTTGTTATTACGAATACTGGTTCGTATCCGGAAACAAAATAAAGCGGAACCACCGGCCCATGAAAAACCCTTTATCTCCATTTTAATTCCTGCCCACAACGAAGAAGATGTTATTGAGGAGAAAATCAAATCGGTGCTTAATTCCAACTATCCAAAAGACAAAATGGAAATTCTCATTGGTCTTGATCATTGTACCGACCGGACCGAAGAAATTGTAAAAAGTATTGCGGAAACAAATTCTCTGCTTTTGATAAAGAAAATGCAAGACAGGAGTGGAAAATCAGGCGTCATTAACGCCCTGGTTCCGGAAAGCAAGGGAGAAATTCTGGTGATTACCGATGCCAATATTTTGCTGTTACCGGACACCCTGAATAATCTGGTGCGGGGATTTTCCGATCCGCGAACGGGTCTCATCGATACGCGGATGCGTCACATTCCAAAGGAAAACACAGGAATTTCCGGCGTAGAAAGTGGCTATGTTAATACGGAGGTGGGAACCAAAAATGCAGAAAGTGTTTTATGGGGCTGCATGATGGGACCCTTCGGCGGTTGCTTTGCTGTCCGGAAAAAATTATTCCGGCCTATTCCCTCCCATTTTCTGGTGGACGACTTTTTCCTGAACATGGTGGTTCTGAAGTCATGCCATAAATCAAAAAACGCCATGGAGGCAGAGGTGCTGGAAGATGTTTCAACTTCCTTGCGGGAAGAATTCCGCAGGAAAATCAGAATTGCTACCGGAAACTTTCAGAACCTCATTTATTTCTTTCCGCTCTTGTTTCGCTTCAATGCGCTTAGCTTTTGTTTCTTTTCCCATAAAGTAATCCGCTGGATCGGACCCTTTTTATACATCGCGGCATTGGGAATTACCATCCTCAAAGCCATACATTTCCCCGGTTTATGGATAGTTCTCCTTGCAGGAGCGCTGGTAATACCTTTTGTCTTAACTCTTGCTGACATTCTACTTACAAAATTGGGAGTAAACCTGATGATTTTAAGGCCTTTTTCCCATCTGGTGAGTATGAACCTCGCCCTTTTCATTGGCTTTTTCCGGTTTCTTTCCGGCGTAAAGAGTGGAGCCTGGAAACCAACCCGCAGGAATCAGGCGGGATAATCCCCTTTTTTATTCGTAATTTTGTAATATCATGGATATTAAATTAGACTCGATTGAATCGGCCATTGAAGACATAAAAGCCGGGAAGGTAATTATTGTGGTTGATGACGAGGACAGGGAAAACGAAGGTGATTTTATTACAGCTGCCCGAAATGTTAGTCCGGAAATAATCAATTTCATGGCCACACATGGCAGAGGCCTTATTTGCGCTCCTATCATTGAGTCCAGGGCGGATGAGTTGGAATTGGGACTGATGGTGTCGCAAAACACTTCCCAGCACGCCACTCCGTTTACAGTTTCGATCGATTTGCTGGGCCATGGCTGCACCACCGGAATTTCGGCTTCCGACCGTGCAAAAACAGTAAAAGCACTGATAGACCCAACCATTAAAGGCTCGGATTTTGGTCGTCCGGGTCATATTTTCCCACTCAGAGCCAAAAAAGGCGGTGTGCTCCGCAGGGCAGGACATACCGAAGCTACCATTGATTTAGCTAGACTTGCCGGGTTTGAACCGGTAGGCGTATTGGTTGAAATCATGAATGAAGACGGAACTATGGCCAGATTACCCGATTTGGTTAAAATCGCCATGAAGTTCGACCTCAAAATAGTTTCTATTAAAGATTTGATTGAGTATCGCCTTCAGACCGAATCCATCATTGAAATGGATGTAAAAGTTAAACTTCCCACTTTTCACGGGGAATTTGATCTGTTTGCATTTCGTCAAACCACCAACGACCGCGAACACCTTGCCCTGGTAAAAGGCCATTGGGATGAAAACGAACCCGTTATGGTCAGGGTACACTCCTCCTGCCTGACCGGAGATGTATTCGGATCCTGCCGTTGCGATTGCGGTCCACAGCTTCATTCGGCCATGCAAATGATTGAAAAAGAGGGCAAGGGTGTGGTAGTTTATATGAACCAGGAAGGTCGCGGAATTGGTCTTCTTAACAAGCTGAAAGCCTATAAGTTACAAGAAGAAGGTAAAGATACGGTTGAAGCAAATCTGGCCCTGGGTTTCCGCATGGATGAGCGCGATTATGGAGTGGGAGCACAAATACTCCGATACCTTAATGTCAGAAAAATAAAACTCCTTACCAACAACCCCAAAAAAAGGGCGGGATTAACAGGTTATGGACTGGAAATAGTTGAGAATATCCCACTATTAGTAGCTCCTAACCCACATAATGAAAAATATCTTCTTACAAAAAAGACAAAAATGGGGCATGACCTGGGAGCCAACCTCGAAAAATAATTTTTGATTGTCGGATTGTAAATCCTACTTTTGTTAATACGTTAAACCTTAAAATTAACCTACATGAAAAAAATTACTCTTTTAACCATTGCAGTTGCGTTCTTTGCCGGTCTTACCGCCCAAAACGTGCTGTTTAACAACGGGCCCTTAGTGACCCACGCCAACCAGGGTGCCGGTGGCCAGCATGCTTCTGCACTTGACACAAACTTGCACTCCACCTACGGTTTCCGTTGTGCCAACACTTCCACCGGAGTAACCTTCCGCGTTGCCGAGGAATTTACCGTAACTGGAACTGGCTGGGTTTGCGACTCTATCATTTTTTACAGTTACCAGACCGGTTCATCCACTACCTCCACCATTACCATGATGGATTTCATGATTTGGAGTGGTGCACCTGATGGCCCAACTTCAACCATCGTTTATGGTGACTCATTGCAAAACCGTTTGGATGCGACCAGCTTTTCCGGAATTTACCGTTCCAGAACAGTTGACCTCCAGAACAATCAGCGCCCCATCATGCGGGTTGCTCACAAATTTGTTCCGGCTTTGACCCTTGTTCCCGGAACTTATTATGTGGATTGGAGAACTGCCGGATCTATGACTTCCGGACCCTGGGTTCCTCCTGTTACTATTGCTCAGGTTGTTTCAACCGGTGATGGTCTTCAAAAGAATGGCGGAACCTGGGCTAATGTTAACGACCAAAAGTCGAACCAGCCTCAGGGATTACCCTTCATTATCAAAGGAACCGGTGTTGGTATCAACGAAGTTGGCGGAGTTGCCAGCGTTGACATCTACCCTAACCCAATGGTAAACAATGCTACGGTTGCTATCAACTTCTCTCAGGCCGGAATGAACATCAGCGATATCAGCTTCGTTGTGTTTGATATGGTTGGAAAAGAAGTTATCCGTATGGAAAATCTAAGCAGCCAGCGTTTCACCATCGAGCGTGGAAACCTTTCTGCAGGTATGTATCTCTTCCAGGTTGTTAACGCTAACGGCGTTCTCAAAACCGGTAAGATCACAGTCGAATAATTTGAATCTTTTTCCCTGAAAAATAAGCGGGCTTGTCCCGCTTATTTTTTTGCTCTTTTTACAGGTAGAACATCTATAACCCAGCCATTTAGTCAGGTTGCCCCCGTTATTTCTGCCGATAATTCCGAAAAAATCAAAAGGACTGTAGTTTGATCCTATATGGGAAAAAAGCTATGGACTTTAAGAAATTCACTATAAAATCCCAGGAAGCCGTTCAGGAAGCTGTGCAGATTGCCCTCGGCCGTGGAAACCAATCTATCGAGCCAACACACCTGTTCCTGGGAATTTTGCAGGTAGAGGAAACCGTAAGTTCCCACCTTCTTAAAAAGTGCGGAGCAAATCCTGCTACCCTGAAATTAACCGCCGAAAAAATTGCCGATAAATTCCCTAAAGTATCCGGTGGAGAACCCATGCTCTCTTCCCATGCACAAGCCGTTTTAAATCAGGCTCAGTTGTCGCTGAAAGAATTTGGCGATGAATTCATTACCGTAGAACATCTGATCCTTGCCCTCTTTAAAAAGGGAAATGAAATTTCAGGTCTGCTCAAAGATGCCGGAGTAACGGAAAAAGGCCTTATTGCTGCAATCAAAGAATTGAGAAAAGGTTCCAAAGTAACCAGCGCTTCACAGGAAGAAACCTATAACGCCCTTGGAAAATACGCCAACAACCTCATTGAAATGGCCCGGAGCGGAAAACTGGATCCTGTTATTGGCCGCGAAGAGGAAATACGACGGGTGCTTCAGATACTTTCCCGAAGAACGAAAAACAATCCGATTCTGGTAGGTGAACCCGGAGTGGGAAAGACAGCCATTGCCGAAGGTCTGGCCCACCGCATCATCAGCGGAGATGTTCCCGAAAACCTGAAATCGAAAAAGATATTTGCCCTGGACATGGGAGCCCTTATTGCAGGTGCCAAATACAAGGGAGAGTTTGAAGAAAGGTTAAAAGCCGTGGTAAAAGAAGTAATCGGCTCCGACGGTGAAATTGTTTTGTTTATTGATGAGATCCATACCCTGGTAGGAGCCGGTGGCGGCGAAGGGGCCATGGATGCCGCAAATATTCTGAAGCCTGCCCTCGCCCGCGGAGAACTAAGGGCTATTGGCGCCACCACCCTGAATGAATATCAGAAATACTTTGAAAAAGACAAGGCCCTGGAGCGGCGGTTTCAAAAGGTTATGGTAGATGAACCCTCTGCCGAAGATGCCATCTCAATCCTCAGAGGTATCAAGGAAAAATACGAAAGCCACCACAAAGTCAGAATTAAAGACGAAGCCGTAATTGCAGCCGTGGAACTATCACAGCGTTATATTACCGACCGCTTCCTTCCCGACAAAGCCATTGACCTGATGGATGAATCGGCTGCCAAACTGAGAATGGAAATAAACTCCATGCCCGTAGAGCTGGATGAAACCGAAAGAAAAATCAGGCAACTGGAAATTGAACGGGAAGCCATAAAACGGGAAAACGATCAGACAAAACTCGAGCAACTGGGAAAAGAAATTTCCGAATTGACCGGGAAACGAAACACTTTAAAAGCCCGCTGGCAGGAAGAAAAACAATCCATAGAAGAAATTCAGAAGATAAAGCAGGACATGGAAGCCCTCAGGCTGGAAGCCGAACAGGCAGAACGGGCGGGCGACTATGGAAAAGTTGCAGAAATCCGGTACGGTAAAATTTCTGAGTTGCAAAAAAACCTGGCAGCTTCCGAAAAGAGAATTGCCGACATGAAGGAAAAAGGTTCGCTGCTGGTGAAAGAAGAAGTGGATGCCGAAGACATTGCCGGAGTGGTTAGCCGATGGACCGGAATTCCGGTTAGCCGGATGCTGCAAAGCGAACGGGAAAAACTGCTTCTGCTGGAACAGGAATTACACAAAAGAGTGGTCGGACAGGAAGAGGCCATTGCCGCACTTTCCGAAGCCGTTCGCCGAAGCAGGGCGGGATTGCAGGATGTCCGGAAGCCCATAGGTTCTTTTGTTTTCCTTGGCACCACGGGTGTTGGAAAAACCGAGCTTGCCAAAGCCCTGGCTGAATTCCTTTTCAGCAATGAAAACGCCCTGACCCGGATCGATATGAGCGAATACCAGGAAAGGCACAGCGTATCAAGACTGGTGGGAGCCCCTCCCGGATATGTAGGTTACGACGAAGGAGGACAATTAACCGAAGCGGTCCGGAGAAAGCCCTACTCCGTTATCCTGCTGGATGAAATTGAAAAAGCCCATCCGGATGTTTTTAATGTTTTGCTCCAGGTCCTGGATGATGGAAGGCTTACCGATAACAAAGGCCGTGTGGTAAATTTCAAAAACACCATCATTATTATGACTTCAAACCTCGGTTCCCACATAATTCAGGAAAATTTTGAAAGCCTGGATGAGAAAAATCTGGAATCCATTATGAAGACTACACGGACGGAAGTTTTCGGATTGCTGAGGAAAACCATCAGACCTGAGTTTCTGAACCGGATAGATGAAATAATTATGTTCACCCCGCTCACCCAAAAAGAAGTTAGGGAAATTGTGGTGCTGCACTTCAACCAGGTAAAGCAAATGCTGGAAGAACAGGGTATAGATTTAAAGGCCACATCCTACGCCCTCGACTGGATTGCGGAACGGGGCTACGACCCTCAGTTTGGGGCAAGACCCGTGAAAAGGGTGGTTCAGAAGTACATTTTGAACGAGCTAAGCCGGCAAATTCTGGCTGGAAAGGTTCAGAAAGGAAAGGAAATAGTGCTGGATGTATTTGAAAATGAGCCTGTTTTCAGGGAACCCCTGAAAAAAGAAAGGCTGGAGGCCTAGGTTAAACTATTGTTAATTATTGTTAATCAGACTAATAAGGGAATAGATTTTGCGTTAAAAACACCATAAACACGAGTATCATGAAAAAGCTAAAAAAATCCGCCAAGATATCGGGCGAAGAAAAAATAAAGGTTCAGCTCGACAGCCGTACCATCATTTATGTTAAAAATAAAGCCTCACTGAACAGCTGGTTGTCCAGGTATCCGAACGCCAGGGTTATTTCCTGATTGGCTTATTCGAGTACATCCTCAATGGCATCCATTTTTTCCTCGGAATAATTGCCTGAGGTTGCGTAAATAATCTTTCCCTTGGCATCGAGAACAAAAACATACGGTACCTTTTTGTTTTCCATTTCAAGGGGGGTCTTAACCGGGTCGAGTTCGCCCTTATAAATCAGAATGTGGGGGTGCCAGGCAGGGTCGGAGTCTTTCAACAACTTTGATTTGGCCAGGCCTGCGGAAGCAGCTTTAGATCCGGTAAACATAGGGACAAAATAGAGGAGCACATCACAGGGCATTAAGTCGGTTCCGGCAACGAACTTATCGAAAACCGATTCCATCCAGGTTTGCAGACTCTTCTCCGCCTCCTCGCTGTAGGCCAGACACAAAACGGAAAACTTACCGTTCAGATCCTTGGGAAGATTTACTTTTTTATCCTTCACCGTTTCACCCGACATGGTCGGGAACATTTTCCCGACAACACCGGCAAAAGGGGTAAAAGAAATTAAAATCAAAAGGGGGAGCACTGACAAGACAACTGAAACTTTTTTCATAATGGGAAAATTAGTAAATTATACCTTAAAAATTAATGCCATGAGCAAATTCAACACCTTGATAACTTTGGCTTTATTCTTATTTTGCTCCTGTTCCAATAACGCCCAAAACCAAAGCCCTATGAGTCCTAAGCCAGCAGACAAAAACCCGGCCAATCTTTCGGAAGAAGAATGGAAAAACAAACTGAGTCCCCAGCAGTATTACATTTTACGTGAAAAAGGCACAGAAATGCCTCATTCAGGAAAATACAACATGCATTTTGAGGAGGGCACTTATACCTGTGCGGGCTGCGGAACCGAGTTGTTCAAAAGCGATATGAAGTTTGACTCGCATTGCGGCTGGCCCAGTTTCGACCGTGAAATTGCCGGAGGAAAGATCAAAAAAATCAAAGACACCAGTCACGGAATGATCCGCATAGAAATAATATGCGCCAATTGCGGGGGACATCTCGGTCATCTTTTCGACGATGGTCCTACAGCCACAGGGCAACGCTACTGTGTAAATTCCCTGAGTCTGGATTTCAAAAAGGCGGAATAATTTATTGCCATTTCCCTGATTTCTGTTAGGTTTGCCCTGCATGAAAGTCAGGGGATTCTTTAAGGGCCTGTTTTACTTTTTCCGACTCCATTGGATTTTAAAACCATTTTCAGGTTTCCTGATATTTTTAGGATATGCCAGCCGGGCTTCGCACTGGATTTCCCGGCACAAAAAAATCCCCCTGAATGATTTTTATGTTTTCAAACGGGTTTACAATCACCGGCTGAATCTCTTTTCCCATGTTATTCAAACTGAAAAGCTGGAAAAATTCACCTATCTGGAATTTGGGGTATCAAAGGGGCATTCCTTTAAATGGTGGGTAAAAAACAATGCCCATCCGGAGGCAAAATTTATAGGATTCGACACCTTTACCGGTTTACCGGAAAACTGGGGGCCCTATAAAAAGGGGGATATGTCGAGCGGGAATTCTTTTCCGGATGTTGGGGGTGATGCCCGCTGCAGTTTTGTTCAGGGCTTATTTCAACAAACATTACCTGAATTTCTGAGAATGCATGACCTTGGCGATCGTCTGGTGGTGCATATAGATGCCGATTTGTATTCAGCAACCCTTTATGTACTTACTTCCCTTCACCCCTATCTTAAAGACGGGGATATTTTGTTTTTTGATGAATTCAATGTTCCCGTTCACGAGTTCAAGGCCTGGTGCGATTATACCGAATCGTATTACCAGGAATATGAAGTTCTGGGAGCCGTTAATAATTTCCTCCAGGTAGCCATTAAGATCAAAAAGCCTACCTGATAAAAATTAGTCAAAATACTAAAATCACCAGTTTCATGCAAGCCTAAAAGACAGTGCAACCCTGAGAGTAACGACTGAAAAACGAGGATTTTGCAACCCGACAATTAAGTGGACTTTAACCGAAAAGCTCTTTAACTATTCAACAAAGTCCAACGAGCCGGCACGTACTCCTGACCCAAGTGTCTTTAAAATTTTCCCCACTAAACATTTTAAAAAAATGTTTTTATCAGGCCGCAAATTGGCACTTTTGGAAACCGCTCATAGCCAGTCCACAAATCCAAGACTGCAAAAGAACCAATTTTCAGGCCCACAATGAAACGGCATAATAGTTAACTTCTCTGTAAAAGTTGATATTTTTGCACCAACTGCTGATTGATATGAGTAAATAATCAATCAACAGATTAAAGGCAGTTTTAGGACAGAGAGACAAAACCAAAAAATGGTTCATTTTGAAACATTTTTTATATTGAAGCCAAATGCTGATTTTGAAAAAAGGAAGGTTGATTATAAACTCAACTCACCTTACATTTACCAATTACGTCAAAGGTTTTTAGCATACCTAGGCAGAGTTGGAGTACCTGCTATTCCTCAAAGTATTAGATTGTTTAACCTGAAATAATTAGGGGAAGCTTTCATATAGAAATATTATTCTTTTTAGAATTTGGTTTAATAATATTAGAAAAAATATTATTTTCAAATAGGTGTTTTTCAATGCCTTACGTCCAATTCGTCATTTTATTCTTGCAAACTCTCACATTTTGAAATAATATTGCTTATAAAATGTAATTTAAAAAAAAATAAAACATGAGAAAAATCAAAAATTCGAAATTGGGATTTCCTATTAGTATGGTGGTCCTTATAATTGCTTTTGGGGTAGGATACAATAGCTCATTTGCAAACCTATCACCTGCACCAGAATCTTCTGGAAACTCCGCAGTTAATATTAAACCGACAGAAGGAAATTACCATTGGACCCCTTCAACAGGAATTGCAATGGCAACTACCATTATGGGGACATTAATTGACCATCCGAGACCTCATTTGTATATTTGCTCAAAACCAAATGCAAATATTTGTTATTCAAATGCAAATGCAACAGCATCTACCTATATTGGTGGTTGTAAATGGAAAATTACCATCCCTGGCGCTTCAAACGATACTGTTCAAGTTGAAAACTGTAATCCGCCCGACTAATTCATCCTTCAAATGAGCAAAGGGTTATTATTTTTTTTATTACCCCTTATGCTTTTTTGGGGTTGTCAAAGCTATATAGATGGTGGGATTGCTAATACTCATGCAATTTCTGTTGAAGAAGAGGAGTTCAATATCTACGGATACACAAAAGTAGTTGAAATAATAAACAATTCAACATGTATAATA
>CALEYQ010000011.1 GCA_937924855.1 uncultured Bacteroidota bacterium
TTGATGTTGGGTCGTTGAGCCTGTTGAAACGACAAGGGGGGGGAGCAAGAACTTTCCCTTCGACAAGCTCAGGGACCACCATCGACAAGCTCAGGGACCGCACTTCGACAGGCTAAGGGACCATCTTTTTCCGCCAGGGCTACTAAGGCACCCACCCGCCCGTTCCAGACCCTGCCCCCGGGCCCAATTGAATAATTCCACAAAATGTGAAAATAGTTTTTCACAAGGTGGTGTTAAATTTGGGTATGATTACAGCAGCACATACCATCAACTTCAGGGGTAGAGGATCGCAGATCAATACCCTGAACCGCTTCCTGAAGCAAATCTATACCCAGGATCACCCCGAGGTTATTGATGAAGAACTACTTGAAAATACACGCACAGAATTCATAGAGGAGTTCCCCCGCCGTATCATCAACGCCGTAAACAGTCCGGATATTCCTTTTAAGTTCAGTATGAACCCCTATCAGGGTTGCGAACACGGATGCTCCTATTGCTACGCCCGGGTTACGCATGAATATTTTAACCTAAGTGCCGGACTTGATTTCGAGCGGAAAATAATGGTGAAAAAGAATGCCGCCCAACTCCTCGAAAAGGAACTTCTTGCCCCCTCCTGGAAACCGGCTCCCATCATGCTCTCCGGAAATACAGACTGCTACCAGCCCGGTGAAAGAAAATTCGGAATTACCCGTAAAATGCTGGAAGTACTTCTCAATTTCCGTAATCCTGTGGGTATCATTACCAAAAATTCCCTCATCCTCCGCGATAAGGATATCCTCGCTGAAATGGCTAAACATAATCTGGTCTGGGTTATGGTCTCCATTACAACGCTCAATGAAAAATTACGGCGCAGAATGGAGCCGCGCACCGCAACCGGAAATGAAAGACTTGAAGTTATCCGCGAACTAACCGCTGCCGGAATCCCCGTGGGCGTGATGACCGCACCCATTATCCCCGGCCTCAACTCCATGGAAATTCCCACCCTTATAAAAAAGGCAGCCGAGGCCGGTGCCAAATCGGCCGGATATACCATGGTACGACTCAACGGCTCCGTAGAACCTATTTTTTCCGACTGGCTCCTGAAAAATTTTCCCGATAGCTACAAAAAAGTAATGAATGGGATCCGTGATCTGCACGGCGGAAAAGTTGGCGACAACCGCTTCGGAACACGCATGAAAGGCGAAGGACATGTGGCACAGGCAATCCGAAACCTGTTTGTCACCAGCCTGAAAAAATACCTGCCGGGTAAACCCGACTTTTCATATAATGTTTCTGAATTTCGGCGTGCCCCCGGAAATCAATTGAACCTGTTCTAAGCCTACCGGTTTTTTATATACCACTTGTGAAGTATCACAAGGGCCCAGATGCGCTTGTACAAATATTCATTCCCGGGATGCTGATACCGGCGGATTAAATTTTCTACCTCCGGGTAATTCACAAAACCCGCTTCTGCTATAAGCTCTTTATTCAGATACCTGGAAATATAAACCTCCCACTTTCCGGAAAGCCAGGAATTTAAAGGTATGGAAAAACCCTGCTTCGGACGATTGAAATATGAGGCAGGTAAATGCCGGTACAACAACTGCTTTAGGATATACTTATCGGTCTTGTTTTTGGTTTTTAAACCCTGATCCAGGTTCAAAGAGAATTCCACCAGCCGATGATCCAGATAGGGAACCCGCGACTCCAAACCATAACGCATACTGGCCCTGTCTACCTTTACCAGCAAATCATCGGGCAGGTAAAACAATAAATCAAACAAAGCCTGCTTCTCAGATGCCGAAAACTTTCTGGAAATGGTGTCCAAAGCCGTAAGGTAAGGCCGGAAAAAGCCGGCGTTGATCCGGATGTGATCCCGTGATATTGATTTTAATTCGTTATCGCTGAAAAAATATTGTTCTTGCGAAAACAAATGGGCCGGAAGAAAATCATCCGTTCCGTAATCCAAAAGTTCTGCTACCCGGTGATAACGACTCCCGGGAGCCAGACTGAGTAAGGTTTTTATTACACCGCGACCCGCAGAAAAAAGAAAGGAGTCAAGGCGGGTTGCCCAGCGATAACTTCCATAGCCGTAAAACAACTCGTCGGCTCCCTCTCCGGTCAATACCACTTTTACATATTTACGGGCCTGCTCCGAAACCAGCAGGGTGGGTATGGCACTCGAATCGGCAAAAGGTTCCCCATAGGTATCTACCATTTTATCCAGCAGTTCAACTGCATCGTCCTGTGATAAAATAAAATCATGGTGATTGGTTTTCAAATGCCCGGCAACCTTTCGGGCATAGGGGGTCTCATCAAATTTCTTTTCACTGAATCCAATGGAAAAGGTATTTACCGCATTCGGAGAAATTTTACTCGCCAGAGCCGTCAGCAGGGAAGAGTCTATTCCCCCGCTTAAGAAAATTCCAAAGGGCACATCGCTGCGCATCTGAATCCGAACCGAGTCGGTAACAATTTCTTCAAGGCGGTTAAGTGCTGTTTTTTCATCTTTTAAAGGACTGTCCTGAAACTGACTTCGCAATTGATAATAAGCTCTTTTATTAAGATTTTTTCCATCCACCTCAATCAGGTAACCCGGTTTCAGTTTAAAAATATTGCGGTATATGCTCCAGGGTGCGGGGATAAATCCCAAATGAAGGAAAACAGGAATAACACCCCGGTTGATTTCAATAGGTATCTTCTTAAGAAATTTAAAGGAGTGGATTTCCGAAGAAAACGCCAGCAATCCATTTCCGTCAAAATAATAATACAGGGGTTTTATCCCAATACGGTCGCGAGCAATGACAAGCTTTTTTTCCTGTCGGTCGAAGATGGCCACCGCGAACATCCCGTTTAGCTTTTCAAAAAATGCGGTTCCGTATAAAACAAAGCCCTCCAGGATAACTTCGGTATCGGAATCGGATTGGAATTTTTTTCCTGTTTTTTGTTCCAACTCCTGCCTCAGTTCAACATAATTGTAAACCTCTCCGTTGTAAACCAGAGTAAACCTGCCATCGGCGGAATGCATAGGTTGGTGGCCTTTTTCGCTCAGGTCAATAACACTCAGGCGGGTATTGCCAAGTCCTATGCCGGGTTCAAAAAATATCCCGTCGTCATCCGGCCCCCTGTGCTTAAGGGTATGGTTGAAGGCCTGCAGGTCTTCTCGGCTGAAAATTCGGCCGGGGTCAAAAAATCCGGAAATTCCACACATGCTTAATTCCCCTGAATTATTCGTTTAAATATTACGTAAGGCCTTTTATGAAAAATGATATTGGGATAACGGTAAATCGATTTCAGTAAAAACCCCAGTGCATTTCCTCTTTTTCCACCCAGGGCGAGGTGAAGGGCGATATATGATTCTGCAAATCCCTCAATTTTGTTTTTCGATTTCCGGTACACTTTTTCAACCATGGGATCTGAAAAAGCAAACTGCAGGGCCAAATCTTTCCGGCGGGTAAGATTTCTTAAGCTCGGATTCATTACACTCCGGGTGCGGTGATTAATAAGCGCCGAACTAACGCGATTGTCGGTTTTGATTCCCTTGTTGGCCACAATCCTGAGCCAAAGCTCCCAATCTTCACTTCCCGATAAATCATAACTTTCGTTGAAAGGAAATTCCAATGCGGTATCCCTTCTTAGAAATGCCCCAATGCAACTCAGGGGATTTCCCTTTTCCAGCAGGGAATGGTCGTCGTCGGCAAGTGCATCTATTTTCTCAATGATTTTACCGTCCTCGGAAATAATTTCATAGGCCACATGAAGGAAGGGAGGCAATTCATATTTTTGAAGAGACCCGAAAGCATTTTCAAGCAGGTCAGGATAAACCAGATCGTCGGAGTCAAGAAAGGTAATGTAGGAACCGCGGGCCTGTAAGGTACCGGCATTTCGGGCAGCACCCCGTTCCCGTTTTTCTACTTTTATATAAGTAATACGTGGATCTTTTCTTTCAGCAATCATCTGGTCGGTGCCATCATTGCCACCATCATCAACCACAATTACTTCATAGTCGGGAAAAGACTGAATGGCCAAAGAATTGAGCGTTTTTACAAGAAAATCTTTTCGGTTGAAGGTGGGAATTACAACCGAGAAAAAAGGTGCGTGGGATTCAGCCATGGTAAACCTCCGCTAATGAATCCAACATTTTGTTCAATGTGAATTTTTTTTCCACAAAGGCTTTTCCTCTTTGGGCCATTTCTCCGGCAGTCTCCGGATCGTCCATTATTTTTTTTACGGCCCTGAAAATGGCTTCGGAATCCCTGAAAGGAACTTCCAGAGCCAGATTTCCCTCACGGCAAATTTCGGCCCCGATTCCTGATGCACTGAACACCGATGGGACCGAAAGGGCCAGGGATTCAATAAAAACCTGTCCGAAAGGCTCGGCATCGGGGTCAACGGGAACATGCACAAAACAATGCATAAGGGAGAACAATAAATTTACGTTTTTTTCAAATCCTGCTTCAGTCCAGGTTCCCGAAGGTAATTCCTCCAGGCTTTTCAGAATTTCGGTTTTTTTATCTCCCTGAAAATTTCCCAGGATCAAAAAAACATTGTTGTTAAGCGACCATAATTTTTTAAACGCTTCCACGGTATATTCCACACCTTTTACCCGATTGGCACGGGAAATGACACCCACTACAAAAGCCTTTTCAGGAATTCCGAGCTCAGATCTTTTTTGTTGCATCAAACCCGTTTCGGGCCGGGTAAATTCTGAGAAATCAAAACCGTGGGGGATATATACAATTTTCTCCCGTGGGGCTTTTTCGTTTTGAATCAAATGAGCCGAAGCATTTTTGCTGATGGCAATTATTTTAGTGGCCATCCGGTTGGAATAGCGATCGTATTTGAGTGCGGAAGGGAAAAATCTGAGGTGATGATCGGTATGATGCCGGGTCATGATTCTTTTCCGAATGCCGGCAAAAAAGGAAGCGGTGAGTCCAATCAAGGAAGCTTCAAACAAATGAACATGAACCAGAGAGGAACGATTTTTAAGCAAATACCACCAGCACTTAAACAGGGCCCGGGGAATAGAGGATTTTCCATTATAGGAAATGTAATGGCACGCAATGTTGTTTTTTTGGAGCTCTTCCATCATTAAAGGAGGCCGGGGAGAAAGAAAAACAGCGGAAACTTCATGCCCTGAATTTTTTAATCCGGAAAGCAGTTGCAGCATAGCCCTTGAATAATCCAGATTGGAAAAAATATGGATGATTTTTGTTCCCCTTTTCACCACCTGCAAATTACGGAAGAAAGGGCGGATTATAATAATTTCCGACCAAGCCCTGCTTTTTGGCGACCGGAATGGAAAATGATGAAATTCCGTTCCCCCAATATTAAGTAACTTTAGGGGCTAAAACCGGATATTTTTGTCTATAGGTCGGAACATTATTGGCCAGGTGGGAACCCAGATGGCCGGCATGGTATCAGGGTTTGTGATCAGCATCATTACATCCCGTCTTTTGGGAACCTACGGAAGGGGGGAGTTGGCCGAGTTCTCGGCATCACTCAATTTTTTGCATGTTTTTTTGGGGTTGGGTATTGCCTACAGCCTTCTTTTTGTTATTTCCGGCCGGAAGTATGACCCCCGGAAAACATTTTCTTCAGGCATTCTTCTGTTGATCATTTTAGGTATTCTTGCCTTTTTGTTTTTTGCCCTGGAGCGTTTTTTAGGAGCCTCGTTTTTTTTCCCCGATCTGGGTTTTCTGCCAAATATCATTCTGATTTTATCATTCGTTCAATTGTTGTTGAACGGCATTATCAATGCATTTTTAAATGGGAATAAACTGTTTTTCGACCAGCAAAAAGCCACAGCCATTTTTTCGTTGGTTTCTGCCCTGTGCTATCTTGTGGTGTTTTTTCTCCCCGAATCCTTGCAGCCCGATTTAAGTGGAATTGAGGCTTTTCTTGTTTTTTATATTCTTGTAAACAGTCTGCTTACCCTCCTTTTGCTGGCATTTTTTATCCGGAAAGTGAAGTTGCCGGGAGAAAGCGGGTTTTTATCTTTTCCACAGTTTACATTTCTTTTAAAAATCGGCTTTCTGGCCTGGCTCACCAATGTATTCCAATATTTTGCCACCAAACTTGAGTTTTATTTCATTGAGGATATTTCCGGAAAAAGCGAACTCGGAATTTACAGTCTTGCCATAAACATTTCCCGCTTTGCACTTATGGTTCCCGTGGCCATTTCCACCGTGCTGCTACCCTATAATGCCAGCGAAAACGACGGTGAGCTTGTACCCCGGAATAATGCCATAATCAGGTATCTGATTCCCTTTCTGGGAATACCTTTTCTCGTTTTCTTACCCTTTTACGAACTCCTTTTCGGATTGTTTTTCGGCCCCGGGTTTTCCCGTTCCGGGCTTATATTCATGATTATTTTTCCGGGTGTTTTGGCTCTGGCTATTATGATGGTGCTTACCAGTTATTTTGGAGGGAAAGGAATGTTTTTCGTTAATGCTATCGGTGCCTTTGTTTCTCTTGTTTTATTTTCAATTCTTACTCCCTTTTTGACAAATTTGTACGGTATTGAGGGCGCAGGCATTGCCAATGCCATTTCTTTTTTCGGGGGTTTCCTGTTTGTATTGGTAATTTACCTCAGAAAAACGGGCTCGGGAATGAGTGATTTGCTGTTTATCCGGAGCGATGATATTAAACGAATTAAATCCCGCCTTTTTAAATCAAAAAGGAAATAATATGAAGCTGCCGGAAGTTTTGGTTTTGTCTTACAGCAACCTCGGATGCGATCCACGGGTTATCCGGCAGTTGGAATGGCTTCAGGGTAAGGCCCATATCCATTGCGCCGGATTCGGCCCCCCCCCCTCTGATATCGAGGTGGATTCTTTCAGTCAGATTTATTACGAACCTAAACCCAATCTTGCAAGGAAGATTCGAAGGGCCATACTTTTTTTCTTCCGTTTTTTTGAAAGGTATTTTTTTGATGAATCCAAACAAACCTTTGTAAGGCTTTTTTCAAACCGTAAGTTTGATCTGATAATTGCCAATGACCCCGCTTCCTTGTATCTGGCTCATAAAATTTCTTCATCAAAGGATCAGATAGTTTTTGACGCCCACGAATACCATCCTTCCGAAAATCTTGAAAGCAAATACTGGAGAATGTTTCACCGTCCCATGGTTAATTACCTGATCATGAAATATGCTTCCGGAATCAAGGGAGTAATTACCGTGAATGATTCAATAGCCGCAATGTACTTGAAGAATTTTAATCTGGATGCCGTGGTTATTTCGAATGCAGGGTCATTTCGTGATTTAAAACCCCTGGCTTGCAAAGGAAACCCTGTCAAATTTGTACACCACGGAGCTGCCATTAAAGGGCGCAGAATGGAAGATATGATAGAGGCATTTTTGCAAATGAGAAGTGGTGATGAGTTTCATTTATTCCTTTCCGGAACTTCTCTCATGCTAGAGTACAGGGAGGAGCTAAAACGGAAATACCGCTCTGCTCCCGGTGTGTTTTTTCATGATCCTGTTCCTTTCAAAAAAATATGCGAAACCATAAATAATTATGATGTGGGATTGTATTTTCTTCCTGTACACGGGGAAAATGAAAACATGGCCCTCCCCAACAAAGTTTTTGAATTTATTCAGGCCCGGCTGGCAATGGTTGTTAGTCCAAATCCCGAAATGAAAAATCTGGTGGAAAAACACGAACTTGGTATTGTAGCTGATGATTTTATTCCCGAAAGCTATCGGGATGCATTAAGAAAATTAAACCCTGAAGTGGTGAACCGGTTTAAAGAAAATGCCCACAAAGCTGCTCAAATCCTGAACGCAGAAGCCAACCGGGAAAAATTTCTAAAAATCTGCGGATTGTAAAATGTGTGGAATAGCAGGCGAATATGTGGTTAAGGGATCCCGGCTTATGACGGGAGAAAGCGATGCATTTCCTATGCTGGCACATCGGGGACCTGATGGACGGGGTGCATGGACAAACACGGAAGGAAGAGTAGGGCTTTTCCATACCCGGCTCAGCATCATAGATCTGGAAGAAAGAAGTGCACAGCCCATGATTTCTGCCAATGGGAACTTTGTTATAATTTTCAACGGCGAGATTTATAATTTTCCGGAATTAAAGAAGGAACTGGAGGGCAGGGGAGTGGTTTTCAGAACTACCTCTGATACCGAAGTTTTATTGGAAGGTTTTGCCTTGGACGGCGAAAAAATTCTGGCCAGGCTAGATGGTGCTTTCGCCTTTGCTGTGTTCGACATTAAAAAGGAAGAATTGTTCTGCGCAAGGGACAGATTCGGCGAAAAACCTTTTTATTTTATTGCCAATCCCCAACGCTTTGCTTTCGCCAGCGAACTGAAAGTATTAAAGCAAATTGAACCCATTAATCCTCCGGGTCCTGCAGAAATTTTCCGCTATTTGTTTTTCGGAAATCTTTTCGATCCTGACAATGATCTGAATACTTTTTATCCCGGAATTTCAAGTCTCCCTCCTGCACATTATATTAAAGTTCAGCGTTCCGGAAAATGGAGCCTTGGTAAATATTGGGAAACAGAACCCCTTAATTTGAATCGGCTTAGTGAAGCACAGATTACTGAAGAGTTTTATAATTTATTTGAAACTTCCGTTAAGCGACGCTTGCGGAGCGATGTGCCTGTAGGAACCAGTTTATCGGGTGGATTGGATTCAAGTTCCATTGCCGTGGTAATCAACAGAATTAAGGAAAAGGGAAGTCTTCAGAAAACTTTTTCCGCAAGATTCCCGGGTTTTGAACGCGATGAGGGAAAGTTTATTGACAAAGTAATTGAATCCTGTAACCTGGAACCTTTTTCCGTTACTCCCGATGCGGAATCTGCCCTCGGTTATCTTGATACAGTTTTCTTTCACCAGGAATTTCCATTCGGCAGTTCAAGCATAAACGCCCAGTTTGAAGTAATGAGGCTGGCCCGATCGAAGGGCGTAAAAGTATTACTAGACGGCCAGGGCGCTGATGAAATCCTAGGCGGCTATCATTATTTTTTTCCGGCATACCTGGAATCTGTAATGTTCGAAAATCCGGGAGCACTGTTTAAGGAAAGAAAAAATATTCAGAATCTTCACGGATTGGCTCCTAAAACGGGTCCAGGTTTTTTTGCCGAAGCCCTGCTGCCCGGATTAAGGCATAAGGCAGGCAATTTATTGCGAAAATTTAAAAATCCTGCTTCTCCTTACTTTGCGGGCATACATCCCGAAATTGTGAGTGAAGGGAAAAGAGTTTCAGCCAATCGCGTTCGTGGGGCAGGACTGGATGCGGCCCTGCGATTTTCCCTAAGGCCCTCCGGTTTGGGAGAACTGCTTCGCTATGCTGACCGGAATTCAATGGCTCATGGGGTAGAAGTGCGACTTCCCTTTCTTTCCCACGAGCTTGTTAATTTTTGCTTTTCACTGCCCCTCAAATACAAAATACGAAAGGGCTGGACAAAGTATATCTTGCGCAAATCACTTGAAAACCTGCTTCCGGAAGAAATAGCCTGGAGGGTTGATAAAGTGGGTTATGAACCGCCGCAAAAGCAATGGCTGAGTGCGCCCGGATTTGCCGAACGCTTTAAAGAAGCCGAAGACTTCCTGATCCGCGAAAAAATTATTACCCGCGCCCTGCCGCACTTACAATGGAGCTATTTAATGTTGCATATGGCATTCAAATTTTGCCGGAATGAAAAATAAGACCCTCAAAATTTTTCTGGGTCCTGTTGATATCGGTTTCCGACTGGCTGCCTATAAAGACTTTTTGCAAAAGCATGGTTCGGACATAGCAAAAATCACTACCGCCGTAATTTTTAAACTTCCCGAATCCCATTTCCGTACCCGCTACGATTTTGCCGATGATTATTTCAAAGGACCAGGACTTTTCCGCTACCTCAAAATAATACGCGATTTCCCCCGGTTTTTGTTTTCCCATAATTTGTTTTTTTTCCTGAGTGGCGAAACCCTTACCACCCGAAGTTTGCGCAAATTCGAATTTTGGTTAATGCGGATGCTGGGAAAAAAAATCATTATGAGTTTTGTGGGATCCGACATTCGCAATGAGGACTGGCTGGCCGAAAAGGAAAAAGTTCTGGCAGGAGAAATCAAAACCATTAAAGCTCCGCGCTCCTGTCCCCATCAGGTTAAGTTGTTATCCGAATCGGAAAAGTTTGCAGAAAAATTGCTGGTGTCAACACCTGATTTGCTTGAAATAGTACCCGATGCGGAATATTTTCCCGCCCTTATTAATCCGGATGAGTTTCTGGCTAATTACAGAGAGGCCACGAAAAATTCCCTCAGGGAAAAAGGATCATCTTCCTCCATCACGGTTTATCACCTGCCTTCCAACCCCATTACCAAAGGCAGTCGATGGATAAAAAATCAGATAACTGATCTGCCGGAACCGGGTTCCGGAAAAGTAGAGGTATTTATTCCGGATCTGAGCCGGCAAAGAACCCCGGGGCTCAAGTATCCATTAACCCGTTATGAGGTTTTGGAGCACCTTTCCCGGGCTGATATTGTTATTGATCAGGTTTTAACGGGATGGTATGGACTTCAGGCTGTGGAGGCTGCCCTTGCGGGATGTTGTGTAGTGGTGGGTATTGATCCCGCTCTGAAAAAATATCTTGATCCGAATTGTCCCTTCTTTATTTCTTCAGCCGAAAATCTCCGACAGGATTTAATCCGCCTGTTACAGGATTTTAATCCCGGGCAAAGAGAAGAAAGAGCCCGAAAAGCCCGCCTTTGGGTTGAGAGGGTGCATACCCTCGAAGGAAGAAAAGAGAAATTTTTATCTTTTTTTAATTTTTCTTCGCATGGCCGAACATAATCCGGTTCATTATGTTGTGAATGCCCTGGGCTTAAACGGATTTTTTGCCCGCTTCGGTTCCAACACATTTCTCAGGAAATTTGTCCCCGGAAATTTGTTTTTTAAAAATCCCACCCGGATTGAGGTAAAAAGAATGGGGGTAAGTTTCCGGTTGAATATTCATGATTATATGCAATGGCATATTTGGACCGGCGTTCCTGAAATACATTATAAGCTTGCAGCGAGGCTGTCAGAACCTGGTGATCTGATTATCGATTGCGGTGCCAATGTGGGAGGGTTTTCCCTGCCTCTGGCTGTATTGCTTAAGGAAAAATTAAATGCTGAATTTACCATCGCCTCCCTTGAACCCGTTCCTGAAACCCGAAAGCATCTCGATGGGCATGTTACATTGAACGGATTTGAAAAAAAAATTCTTGTTTTTCCCTTGGGGCTGGGAGCCAGAGAAGAGACAAAAAAAATGTTGTATTCCGAAACCCACAGTGGTGCCGCACATTTTTCAGAAAAGGGAAATGTACCAATCACGGTAGTTCCGGGTGATGTCTTTTGTAAATCGAATTTCCCCGGAAAGAGGATTGGGTTCATAAAAATTGATGTGGAAGGTTTTGAGCCTGCAGTGCTGGAAGGATTCAATGAAACTATTTCAGCCTCGAAGCCGGCCCTTTATTTTGAATATTCTCCCTCCTGGTGGGAAAAGAATGGATACCGAACGCAAGAGGTACTGTCTGAGCTTGAACAAAAGGGATACATTTTTTTTGGGGTAAGTTCAGGCCGGATTTCCGGACCTCATCAAACATATTCCTTGGGAAGTGGACAGATGGATGTTTTGGCCCTCATGCCCGAAAAAGCAAAGGGCTTGAGAATTTGAAAAATTGCGGAATTAAATCCCCAGTTTTTTTCCGGATTGCTTTTCGTAATAATACCTGATCAGGAAAAGGGAGGCAACAAAAAACGGAATGCCGGGGATTTTTAAGCGAACCAGGGTTCCGAAATTGGAAATTGAAATTCCTACCGAGAAAGCAAAAAACAAAGCGAAAAGAAAAGAAAAAAGCAGGAGAGAATCTTTTCCGATAATTTTAAAAAATCCGAAGAAACGAAGGCGGAATAAAAGGAAAACCGTGAGCAAAAGAATATAAGTGTTTTCCAGGCTGGAAAGAAACATTACCGGGTTTCTCACATCCCAGAGATAAGGTCGGAAAAGAGCAGCTGCAATGGCCGCATGCGCTTTGCCAAGCATACTGGGAATGGTAGGATCAAATTCTCCTATGTCAAATGAATTTCCTCCGTAGTAATCCTGCTTCTGATCCTGCTGCGATGCCACTGCCTTTTGAAGGATATTGTCAAAATTATAATCGCCCAGAGAGCTTTGCAGGTTGGCCAAAATCAAAAAGCCCAATCCCAATCCAATGCCAATCATGGTAGGAAGAAATAAATTCCTCAGGGTTTTACTTTGAATGCGGGTGGCATAATTGGTAGCCAGCCAGATGGTAGACCCCGGGAGCAGAGCAAAAAGTATATAAGGCTTTACCGATAACATAAGCCAGGAACTGATAATAAGCGCTGTAATTTTTCCCGGACCAAATCGTTTTTTGATCAACACTTCGTAAAAAGCCCAGGCATACCACCCCACGCAGGATATGGTGATGGTGTCTTTTAAAATTCCGGAGCCCCAGAAAAATACACCGGGAATAAACAAAATGGAAATGGCAAGTTCTTTACTCAACTGGGGATAAAGCCGGGCAAAAAGCTGGTATAATTTCCAAACCCCGGAAAAACTGGCCCAGGCCAGTAACATGGCCGTGCCTATAAATGATTTAAATCCCAGTAATGAAAATAAAGTAACCACCTTAACCACGAAAAAGGAGTGATTGTCCCACCAATACCCCGGCCAGCCCGTAGTTTTATCAAAATAAGAATAGGTTTCAGGGGTCCGCGGTTTAAACATAACCTCCAGAAACTGTCCGAAATCTTTTTCGGCCAATTTTAAAAGAGATAAAGAGCCCTTGAAATAAAGTGTGGTGTCGCCCCCTTTGTAGTAAAAGGTATATACAAGACACAAAGCCACGGATCCCACCAGTTTTACGGCGAGGCCGGAGGTGTAGTATTTGTAATAGGCTTCCCTTAGCTCCTTCCTTTGCCGGTGGCGGATAGCAAAGAAAAAAATGATGAAAAGAAATACCGGAGGTACCAGCAAATCAAGAACCGAGTATTCCATCGGGTAAAAATAAGGAAACCCTGCTTGTGTTTTGGCCGATTGCTCCTATTTTCTAATTTTGCCCTCCATGGGTAAAGGGAGGATTTTAGTTACAGGGGGTGCCGGATATATTGGTTCCCACACCATTATCGACCTCCTCAACAAAGGATATTCCGAATTAGTCTCCATCGACAGTTATCTGAATTCCGACCCTGAAACCTACCGGCGCATTCAGGAAATTACGGGAATTATGCCCCGGCATGAGAAAGTTGATTTATGCAATCCTGATGAAACCCTTGCCTTTTTCAATAAATCAGAACCTTTCGAAGGCGTAATTCATTTTGCGGCCTTGAAATCAGTCCCTGAATCTTTTAAGGCTCCCGAACTATATGTTGAAAATAATGTCACCGGCCTCCAAAATCTTTTGGAAGGACTAAAACAGAACGGCCCCTGTTCCCTGATATTCAGCAGCTCTTGTTCGGTGTATGGAAACTCAAAAGAACTTCCCGTAACCGAAGAAACCCCTTTCGGAAAATCGGAGTCTCCCTATGGCGAAACGAAGCAGGAAGGAGAGAGTTTGATCAATGCCTTTGTCGGTTCCCACCCCGGATATAAAGCCTGCCACCTTCGTTATTTTAATCCGGTAGGCGCTTATCCCGGAGGGAAAATCGGTGAGATCCAAAAGCGGGGCCTGACCAATCTTTTTCCTTTGATGATGGCTGCAGCAAAAGGAGAAATTCCTGCTCTGAAAATTACGGGTTGCGATTTTCCCACGCCCGACGGCACATGCATTCGCGATTACATCCATGTTTGCGATATTGCACGGGCCCACCGTTTAGGACTCGAATGGCTTATGCAGCAGAAACCCGGAACAACCGAAGCTATAAATCTGGGATCGGGAAAGGGATATTCGGTGCGTGAGATTGTGAATGCATTTATTGCCCAAAGCGGAATTCGTATTACCACCGAAGAGGCTCCTCCGCGACCCGGCGATGTGGCGGCTATTTATGCCGATATCTCCAAAGCTACACGGGTTTTAGGCTGGGAACCGGAATTCGGATTAAAAGAAATGATTTCCACAGCCTGGGAATGGGAGAAAAACAGGCATTAATGGTGATAATCCTCGCCCTTCAGGATGGTGAAGGCACGGTATAACTGCTCGGCAAAAATTACCCTTGCCAGCAAATGGGGAAAGGTAAAGTCTGATAATGAAATCTTTCCTGTGGCTTTCTCCAACACTTCTTTACTGTAGCCATAAGCACCACCCAAAACAAAACAGATTTTTTCGTTCGAAGAATCCCGGTATTTCCCCAGAAAGCGGGAAAACTCCTTGGAAGTAAAGGTTTTGCCCCTTTCATCGAGCAGGAAAACCTTCTCGCCAGGTTCCAAAAGCTTAAGAATTTGTTCTCCTTCTTTTTTTTCACGGTCTGAACCCTTTCCAGCCGGTAATTCCTTCCAGGTAATCCGGGCATAATGCACAAGGCGCTCCCTGTAAATGTCGAACCACTCCGAGGCAAAGCGCTCGCTGTATTTTCCCACCATTATTACCTTGATTTTCATCGGTATGCCGAATAAATTCTAAATTTGAAGAGAATCTCGCAAATTACCAATTTGGCTTGATTCTTGTGTTAAATCGGGCATGTTGAATACTGGATTTATTACGGGTATTTTGTTTTTCCTGAGTTTCGGGGTTTTTGCCCCTGAAATGAACGAGGATATTGCCTCGGCGTTTCGTTCGGGTGAAGCAAAACAGGTTTCGAAATTTTTCGGAACCAATATCGATCTGGTCCTCCTGGACAAGGAGGACGTTTACAGTAAATCACAGGCGGAATTAATTCTCAAGGAATTTTTTTCGAAAAACAAACCCAAGGCCTTTTCCATTGTTCATACCGGGGTTTCCAAAAACGGATCGCGGTTTGCCATCGGAAAACTACAGGCCGGAACGGGGGTTTTCAAAGTTACCTGGTTTATCAAAAAAGATAAGGAAGTTCAGTTTATCCATCAATTGAGAATTGAACCGGGGGATGAGTAAACCTTCTTTTGTAAGTGCCGGTTACCTCCGGAGCTTAATAAAAAATGCCCTTCAGGAAGATATTGGTCCGGGCGATATTACCTCCCTCGCCACCCTTCCCTCCGATTATAAAACAAGCGCCGTCCTTAAAGTTAAGGAAGCCGGAATTCTGGCCGGTATGGAAGTGGCCAAAGCGGTTTTTTCCCGTGTTGATCCCGGTCTGAAATTTATTCCTCACCTGAAAGACGGTGATGGAATTATGCCGGGAAAAATTGCTTTTACCGTAAAAGGGAAAGCCCGTTCCATCATCACGGCCGAAAGACTGGTGCTGAATATTATGCAACGCATGAGCGGTATTGCTACCCTTACCCGGAAATATGTGGCAGAATGTGAAGGAACCAAAGCGAAGGTTCTCGATACCCGAAAAACCAGTCCCGGACTCCGGGTATTGGAAAAATGGGCCGTTAAAATCGGAGGTGGAAACAACCACCGCATGGGCCTGTACGACATGGTGCTTATAAAAGATAATCACATTGATGTGAACGGAGGGGTGGAAGCCGTGCTTGAAAAAGCCCGGGAATACCTCCGGAAGAAAAACCGCAAAGTGCCCATTGTGCTTGAAGTGCGCAACAAAGAAGAAATAGAACGGGCTCTGGCCATAGGAATTGCTAACCGCCTGCTCCTCGATAATTTCAGTCCGGCCGAATTGAAAAAGGCGGTAGCTTTTATTAATAAAAGGGTAGAAACAGAAGCCAGTGGCGGAATTAACCTTAAAAATATCCGGAAATATGCCGCCACAGGCGTGGATTTTATTTCGGTGGGAGCCCTGACGCATTCTGCAACCAGCCTCGACCTGAGCCTGAAAATTTCCCGTTAATCCTTTCTTATTACCTTCGTAGTGAATGATTAAGAAAATCAAAGGGAAATTAATTGCCTCCCCACCGGTGCAATCCCTGATTTCCTTTTCCAAACGCACCTCGCTGCCCGGATTTAAAGGAGCCAGTCTGTATTATGTGGTTTCCTTTTTTCAACGGGGCATAGCCAAAGGAAATGTGAACACAAGGGCCTCGGCACTGGCTTTTCATTTTTTCCTGGCACTTTTTCCCTCCATCATTTTTCTGTTTACCCTCATTCCCTTTGTACCTGTGCCTAACTTTCAGGACAAACTCCTGGCAACTCTGGAGCTATTCATGCCCGATACAGCCTTCGATGCTGCCAAGGAAACCATTATCGAAATAGTTACCCGGCAAAACGGGGGACTGCTTTCCTTCGGCTTTTTTCTGGCTATGTATTTTTCTACTAATGGCTTTAATGCCATCATAAACAACTTTAATAAATCTTACCACACCACATTTAAGCGAAGTCCATTAAGGCAACGACTTACTTCCCTGTATATGGTCCTGCTCACCAATTTTGTAATTCTGGCCGGTGTTACCCTGTTGGTATTTACGGAATACGCCCTGAAAAATTACCTCCATGAGGTTAGGCCCGGGGTAAAATTTGTGATTGTTGTGGGTCGTTGGGTTTTGATGTATTTTATGTTTCTGCTGTTGATTTCCATCATTTATTTTATGGCACCCGCCTCCACAAAAAATCGCTGGAGTTTCTTTTCCCCGGGATCTATGTTTGCCACTTTCCTGATGGTTGCAGCATCTCTGGGCTTTGCGTATTTTGTAAATAATTTCGGGGCTTACAATAAAATATACGGCTCCCTGGGATCTCTGATCGTGGTTATGCTCTGGATTTATTTTAATTCCTTATTCTTGTTATTGGGTTTCGAGCTGAATGCCTCCATCAGCTCGGCCGGAAAAAATGCACAATGGAAAGTCCGGGATTCTGGAAACAAATAGGCATAGGTCTTGGCTCCTTTGAAAGGGCCATGGAGTATATTTTTCAAAAGGGATTCTGGAAGTATTTCCTGATTTCCCTGCTTGTTTCCGCCCTGGTTTATTTCGGGGGATATCACCTGATCGATTTTGTTTCGGAATGGATTTTTAAATGGGTAACAGCCTGGTTTGGCTTCGACTCCGATGGCTGGTTCGGCTCGCTGGTAAACGGAACGCTATCATTCCTATTTGGCTTTGCCCTGAAAATTTTGCTCTGGTATCTTTTTTTTATCATTCATAAGTACATTGTTCTGATGCTGGTTTCCCCCTTGCTGGCCTATATTTCCGAAAAGGTGGATGAAGAAATTACAGGCAACAAATACACATTCAATGCAGAACAACTCATGCGCGATGTTTACCGCGGCATTCTGATTTCGCTCCGCAATTTATTTATTGAATTGGGCTTCATGCTCCTTTTCTTTTTTGTTTCCTTTATTCCGCTTATTGGATGGATGATAAGCCTGGTTGGATTATTTTTTGCCAGCGCCTATTTTTACGGCTTTGCCATGATGGATTATACCAATGAACGCCGTCGGCTTAAAATATCAGAAAGCGTTGCTTTCATCCGAAAGCACAAAGGAATTGCCATGGGAAACGGAATGGTATTTTCGTTTTTTTTCCTCATCCCCTGGCTGGGTCCACTGCTGGCTCCCATCTTTGCTCCCGTAATCAGCGTTATTGCAGCTACCTGTGCCATCGACCGGGTGGTTGACTTAAAAAAAGCCTATGGAAAAGCCGGCGTGGAGGGGTAAATCGGTTTCCTGCGTTTCATACCTGAACAGTATTCCCTATGTGTTTGGGATCCGGAATTCCGGATTCCCGGAAAAATATGAGCTTACCCTTTCCCTCGATACTCCGGATGTATGCCTGGAAAAAGTAGTTTCCGGAGCTGCCGTGCTCGGACTGGTACCGGTAGCTGCATTTTCTGATTTTCCGGCATTGAAAAGGGTGGGATCCTTTGGCATCGGGGCAGGAGATAATGTTAGTTCGGTGCTGCTTTGCTCTCCGGTTCCCACCGAAAAAATCGAAAAAATTTTACTCGACCCCGAAAGCAGAACCTCTGCAAGACTGATTAAAATTTTATGCCGCGACCTCTGGAAAATTAATCCGGTCTTTGAAACCGCAATGCCCGGGTATGAGGAGAATATTTCAGGCACTACGGCCGGACTTATCATTGGCGACAGGGCATTGGCTTTTAAAGAAAAGTTCAGGTATTCTTTTGATCTGGCTCACAGTTGGAAAATTTTGAGCGGAAAGCCTTTCCTTTTTGCCGCCTGGGCTACCCAATATGTACTACCGCAAAGCCTTTCAGGCGATTTCGAAAAAGCTCTGGATTACGGTTGCTCCCATATTGAACCGGCCATATTAAGCTCAGAAAACAGGGTGCTTTCCCCCGAAAAAGCCCTGAAATACCTCACCGGAAACATCCAATTCAGGATTTCCCCCGATTTTGAAGCCGGATTGAAAGAGTTTCTGGACAGGAGCCACGGGATTTAGGAAAATTTCTTTAAATTTCGGAAATAACCTTTCTATACCATTATTATGAAGCGGACTTATTTTTCACTGATTTTTGCCGGCCTTTTTGCCCTGTTTTTTTCCGGAACTGTTTCGGCTCAGAAGAACATTATCGATAAGGGAGAAGATGTTATAAAAATGGCCAGTGCCAATCAGATGTTTCTAAGGGGTGATGTGAACCGTGCCCTGAATCTGTATAAGGAAGTTTTATCCGGCAACCCCAACGGTTCCGAAGTAAATTTCAGAGTAGGGGAATGTTATTTTGCCCTGGGTCTTATCGAAGATGCCAAAGAACATTTTGAGAAAGCTAAAAAGTCAAATGCCAAAGCACATTCCGAAATCGATTACTACCTGGGTCGTGTTTATCATATGACCGATGAACTGGATAAAGCCATTGAATATTATTCCGCCTTTAAAAAAGACAATGAGGGAAAGTCCAAAGACTATGGTGTTGACCGCATGATTGCCAATTGCGAGTATGCAAAAGTGGCCATGCAAAAGCCAGTTCCCGTAAAAATTACCAATACCGGCGATCTGATTAACTCCACCTACGACGACAAGGGGCCTTATATCACGGCTGATGGAAAAACCCTGGTGTTTACCACCCGTCGTCCGGCTCCAAAAGGAAAATCAAAGGTTGACAAGGAAGGCGATTTCAAATATTTTGAAGACATCTATATGTCGAAATGGGACGATGCCAAAAACATGTGGACCGAAGCCGAAATAATCAAAGGTTCTGTAAACTCTGATGGGCACGATGCCGTTGTTTCCATCTCTCCCGACGGAAAACAAATTTTTATTTACCGGAATAACGAATCCGATGCGGTGGGCGGTGAAATTTTTGTATCCAAAGTACAGCAATCCGGTAAGTGGGGAGCACCGAAAAAATTACCCAAGCCCATCAGCTCTACCTACGTTGAAAACGGCGCCTGCATTTCTCCCGATGGAAATACCCTGTATTTTGTAAGTGAAAGGCCCAAGCAGGGGGAGCAAAAGGGATATGGCCACGGCGATATCTGGATGAGCACCAAAATCAATAAAACCGATTGGGGTCCGCCCGTAAACCTCGGACCTGAAATCAATACTCCGGAAGATGAGGGAGGAATTTTTCTGCATCCGGATGGAAAAACTTTGTTTTTTACCTCCCGCGGACATGAAGGCCTGGGGAACTATGATATCTACATGACCCGTATGGAAAACGGAAAATGGTCGAAGCCTGTAAATCTGGGATATCCCATCAATACCACCCGTAACGACATGAGCTTTGTGCTTACCACCGATAACAATACAGCCTATTTTGCAAGCGACCGGCCCGGAGGAATGGGAGAGCGTGATATCTATACGGTTGACATGAGCAATTACGATATCATGGGAACCAAAAAGGAGAAAGAAAAAGGCATTGAAATTTCCATTTTAAGAGGACGCGTGATTATTACGGAATCAGGTAAAGGAACCGAAGCCAAAGTAACCATTACCGATAAAGAAACAGGCCAGAAGGTAGGCGAAACCAATTCTGCGGATGATGGCGATTACTTCTTTACCCTGAAAGGAAACAAGACCTATATCATTACCGTTGAAAAGGAAGATTACCCAACGGTAACCGAAGAATTTAAACTTCCCGTTGATCCCAAAGTAACTTTTACCATGCACAAGAATGTGCTGCTGAGTAAGCCGAAGAAAAAGTAAGAATTTCTTTCTGTAGGTGAATCCCGCTTTTGCGGGATTTATTTTTGCATATACATCACTTCCCTCACCGCCTTAACTGTGCGTGCCACATTGGGAAGGGCAACCTCGATAAGGGTAGGAGCATAGGGTAGAGGTACATCAGCGGAGTTAACCCTTACTACAGGAGCATCCAGATAATCGAATGCTTCGCGTTGAATTTTATAGGCAATTTCGCCGGAAATGCTGGCCAGAGGCCAGGCTTCTTCAACCACGACCAGGCGGTTGGTTTTCTTTACCGATTCAATAACGGTTTTATAGTCGATCGGGCGAACACTGCGTAAGTCTATCACCTCGGCTGAAATGCCTTCCTTTTCCAGTTCCTGAGCCGCAGCCATGGCAACCTTGAAAATTTTTCCGAAGCTGACAATGGTTACATCTTTTCCTTCTTTGCGAACCGAGGCAACACCAATGGGAATCAAATATTCACCCTCCGGCACCTCGCCTTTGTCGCCATACATCTGCTCGCTCTCCATGAAAATCACAGGATCGTTATCGCGGATAGAGGTCTTTAACAGTCCTTTGGCATCATAAGGGTTGGAAGGAACCACCACCTTTAAACCGGCACAATTGGCATACCAGCTGTCGAAGGCATTGCTGTGCTGTGCCGCCAGCATACCCGCAGAACCGGTGGGCCCGCGGAAAACAAGTGGCATGGGAAACTGTCCGCCCGACATGGATAACATTTTCGAAGCGGAATTGATAATTTGATCTATGGCAACCAGTGAAAAATTAAAAGTCATGAACTCCACAATAGGCCGTAACCCGTTCATCGCAGAACCTACGGCAATTCCCGCAAAACCAAGCTCGGCAATGGGGGTATCTATAATCCGCTTGGGCCCGAATTCGGCCAACATACCTTTACTTACTTTATAGGCTCCGTTGTACTCGGCAACTTCCTCTCCCATAAGGTAAACTTTGTCATCCCGCCGCATTTCTTCCGACATGGCCTCACGAAGGGCTTCTCTGAATTCAATGGTTCTCATGGCAAAAAAATTTCAGCCCCAAATGTAAGGATTTCAGGTCAATTCCTTGATTTTTAGGCAAATTAATGGGGTAGGATTTGTACCATATTTCCTTAAATTTGCACCTCTTAAAATCAGCTCGATATGAAATTTCTGGTTTGCGTGAGTAATGTCCCCGACACTACAACCAAAATTACTTTTACCCCGGATAAAAAGGCCTTCAATACCTCCGGGGTTCAGTTTATCATTAACCCCTACGACGAAATTGCGCTTACCCGCGCCCTGGAACTGAAGGAAGCAGCCGGCAGCGGTTCGGTAACTGTTATTCATGTGGGTCCTGCGCCCAATGAAGCCATGATCCGCAAAGCCCTGGCCATTGGAGCCGACGATGCCATCCGGATCAATGCCGAAGCTACCGACGCCTTTCAGGTGGCCTCGCTTATTGCCGCCGCCATTAAGGATGAAAAATATGACCTGATCTTCACCGGACGCGAAAGCATCGATTACAATGGCGCCCAGGTGGGCGGCATGCTCGCAGAATTACTCGGCATTCCTTCCGTATCGGTTGTCACTAAACTTGATCTCAATGGAAACGAAGCCACCCTGGAAAGGGAAATCGATGGAGGCAAAGAGGTTCTTACCGGAAACCTGCCCCTGGTAGTTACCGGACAAAAAGGTATGGCTGAACCACGCATACCCAACATGCGGGGAATCATGACCGCCAGAACCAAACCCCTGAAAGTGGTTGAACCGGCTGCCATTGATGCCCTGACCGTTTCGGTGGCCTTTGATAATCCTCCTCCCAAGCAGGCGGTGAAACTGGTTGATCCGAATAATATGGAGGAACTCGTGAATTTATTACACAACGAAGCAAAAGTTATATAATATGGTATTGGTATTCGCAGAAAGCTGGGAAGGAAAATTTAAAAAATCAACCTTCGAAGCGGTTTCATACGCAGCCGAACTTGCTAAGTCTCTGGGCGGTTCCGCTGTGGCTGTTTCCATTGGAAATGTAAGCGACGATGATTTAAAATTGCTGGGAAAATACGGAGCCTCAAAAGTGCTTTCCGTAAAGGGCGATAACTGGAACACTTTTCATCCTGTAGGTTTTGCCGAAGCCATTGCCGCTGCCGCAGGAAAAGAAAATGCAAAAGCCCTTGTGTTCTCACATACCTATTCCGGAAAAGCTCTGGCACCCCGCGTGGCTGCAAAACTGAAAGCCGGACTGGTGGCAGGGGCCATTGCACAACCTTCGTCTACCTCGCCATTCGTGGTTAGAAAAAAATGTTTTTCGAACAAAGGACTCACCGATGTACAGGTGAAATCTTCCCTTGCCGTTATTGCCATAACGCCCAACTCCTGCGGGGTAAAAAACATAGAGACTTCCTGTACCCCTGAATCCTTTTCCCCGGAAGCATCATCCCAGGCCTTTGCCTTGAAAGTGAAAGAAGTAAAAAAGACTACCGGAAAAATCGCACTTACCGAAGCCGAAATCGTGGTGTCGGGCGGACGCGGACTGAAGGGCCCCGAAAACTGGGGCATGGTTGAAGAACTTGCCGCCGAATTGGGTGCTGCTACCGCCTGCTCAAAACCCGTTGCCGATATTGAATGGAGGCCTCATCACGAGCATGTGGGTCAGACCGGAATTACCATAGGACCCAACTTGTATATTGCCATCGGAATTTCCGGAGCCATTCAGCACCTTGCCGGAGTGAGCTCCTCGAAAGTTATAGTGGTAATTAATAACGATAAGGAAGCGCCCTTCTTCAAAGCCGCTGATTACGGCGTGGTGGGAGATGCCTTTGAAGTGGTTCCAAAACTGATTGAAGCCGTAAAAAAATACAAAGCAAGTCACTGATTTTGCGACGATAATTCTTATATTAGTAGTTCCGACCGGCCGATGAAAAAAATCCCCTTAGATATAGTTGGATTAAGTTACAGCCAGACCCAGAGTGGGGCCTACGCCCTTGTTTTGGGTGAACAAACCGGGAAACGCCGCCTGCCCATTATTATTGGAGGATTTGAAGCCCAGGCCATTGCCATAGAGTTGGAGAAAATGACCCCCAGCCGTCCCCTTACCCACGACCTTTTTAAAAATTTCAGCGAAACCTTTAAAATAGAAATCGACGAGGTAATTATTTACAACCTGGTGGAAGGAATTTTCTACGCCAAGCTGATCTGTCATTCAGAAATTGCCAAAGAGGTGGAAATAGATGCCCGTACTTCCGATGCCATTGCCCTTGCCGTACGGTTTAACTGCCCTATTTATACCTACGAGTTTATTCTCAGCCAGGCCGGTATTATCCTCGATGAGGAAACCGGAATTACGCCTGCTGCGGATGTTCCTTCCGAAGCCGTTGAAAAGCCGGCCTCAAAGAAAGGCGATACGGATCTGACCAAAAAACCAACCGAGGAGCTGATGGAAATTCTGCAAAAGGCCCTCGACGAGGAAAATTACGAAAAGGCTTCCCGCATCCGCGACGAACTGAACCGCAGGAAAAAATCTTAATCCCAATACCTTGCAAGAAACCCTGATATCCGTTGGCCGTGGCATCCTCGGCTTGGGTTTTCTGGTGGGTGTTCTCTGGCTGATCAGCGAAAACAGAAAAGCCATTTCCTGGAAACTGGTTGCGGGCGGAATTTTTTTACAATTGCTTTTTGCCCTCGCAGTATTGAAAGCACCCCTCGTGGCTCAGGGTTTCGAATTTTTGGGAAAAGCCTTTGTCAAAATAATTTCTTTTTCCGGCCAAGGAGCCGAATTTCTTTTCAAATCGTTTGCTACCGACAAGATTGATTCCGGCTTGCTGAATTTTGTAGTGATTGTGGTTCCCACCATTATCTTTTTCTCGGCTCTTACCTCCCTGCTGTTTTTCTGGGGCATTCTTCAGAAGGTAGTTTATGGCATTGCCTGGGTAATGACCAAAAGCCTGAAACTCTCGGGGGCTGAAAGTCTGAGTGCGGCAAGTAATATTTTTATCGGTCAAACCGAAGCCCCGCTGGTAATCCGGCATTACTTACCCAAGATGACCCGCTCCGAAATTCATTGCATTATGGTGGGTGGCATGGCCACGATTGCCGGAGGCGTGCTGGCCGCCTATATCGGGTTTCTGGGAGGCTCCGATGCCGCCCGTCAATTGCTTTTTGCCAAGCACCTGTTGGCCGCTTCCATCATGTCGGCCCCGGCGGCTGTGGTAGCCGCTAAAATGCTGGTCCCTCAAACCGAAACCATCAATTCTGAAATGAAAATATCCAATGATAGATTGGGAAGTAATTTTTTTGAAGCCATTGCCAACGGTACTATCGACGGACTGAAGCTCGCAGCTAATGTGGTGGCCATGCTCCTGGTATTTATAGCTTTTATTGCCCTCCTAAACTGGCTGCTGGATAAAGGCATAGGTGAGTGGAGCGGGCTGAATACATGGATTTCCGAAACAACGGGCGGAAAATATTCCGGATTTTCTTTGCAGTTTTTGCTCGGCTATGCCTGTGCCCCCGTGGCCTGGCTGGTGGGAGTTTGCAGTGAAGACATGGTGCTGGTAGGCCAGTTGCTGGGTGAGAAAACGGTATTGAATGAATTTTACGCCTATAAAACCCTGGGACAATACCAGTTTCAGGGATTGTTTCACAGTGAAAAATCCATCATTCTGGCAACTTATTTCCTCTGCGGATTTTCAAACTTTGCTTCGATCGGAATACAAATCGGAGGCATAGGTTCACTGGCACCCGAAAAACGAAGCCTGATATCTTCCTTAGGGTTTAAGGCCCTTATTGCGGGAACTGCAGCCTCGCTCTTTACCGCCGCCATCGTTGGGATGTTGATATAAATTTGAAAAGTGAGGCCATGGTTTGAACCGGATTTTGGCGTTCAAACCTAACTTTGTACTATCATGCAGCAATATCTTGATCTGTTAAAATTCGTGCTTGAAAACGGTACGGAAAAAAGCGACCGCACCGGAACCGGTACCCGCAGCGTATTCGGATATCAGATGCGGTTTAATCTGGAAGCGGGTTTCCCTCTGGTAACCACGAAAAAACTTCATACCCGAAGCATTTTTCACGAATTGCTTTGGTTTCTGAAAGGCGATACCAACATAAAATATTTGAAAGACAACGGGGTTTCCATCTGGGATGAATGGGCCGACGAAAACGGAAATCTGGGTCCTGTTTACGGATCGCAATGGCGCAGCTGGCCAACACCCGACGGCAAACACATCGACCAGATTACCGAGGTGGTTGAGATGATTAAAAAAAATCCCGACTCACGAAGGTTGATCGTAAGCGCCTGGAATGTGGGTGAAATTTCGAAAATGAAATTACCTCCCTGTCATGCTTTCTTTCAGTTTTATGTAGCAGATGGAAAACTATCCTGCCAGTTATATCAGCGCAGTGCGGACATTTTTCTCGGTGTTCCCTTCAACATTGCCTCCTACGCTTTGCTTACCCATATGGTGGCTCAGGTATGTGATTTGAAACCGGGCGATTTTGTGCATACTCTGGGCGATGCGCATTTGTATTCGAATCATATGGAGCAGGCAAGACTCCAGCTTACCCGTGCCCCGCGAAAACTTCCGGTACTGAAACTGAACCCGGAGGTAAAAAACATTTTCGATTTTACTTTCGCGGATATTTCCGTTGAGGGTTACGATCCCCACCCTCCCATTAAGGCCGAAGTGGCTGTTTAAATCATGCTGATTTCATTGATAGCCGCCGTAGCTGATAACGGAGTTATTGGAAAGGACAATACCCTTATCTGGAAGCTTCCGGGTGATATGAAGTTTTTCCGTGAAACTACCATGGGCCATTGTGTGATTACCGGCCGGAAAAATTACGAATCCATTCCGCTTAAATTCCGTCCCCTGCCCGGCAGAACCAATCTGGTTATTACGCGTAATACCGAATTTCAGGCTCCGGGGGCTTTTCTTTTTTCTTCGCTTGAAGCGGCTCTTGATTTTGCTCGCTTGCGCGACGAGAAAGAATGCTTTGTTATCGGAGGTGGTGAAATCTACCGCCTGGCTTTTCCCCTGGCCCATCGCCTTTACATTACACATGTAAAGGGTAATCCGGAAGGGGATACTTTTTTTCCTCCCTTTTTACCGGAAGAATGGGAAGTAGAAAGAGACCCTGAGTTCGAAAAGTCCGACAAGGACGAGTACGATTATTATATCAGGATTTATAAAAGAAGAAATCTGAAGATTTAAATTCTTATCCCCATTACCAGAATATCGTCGATCTGGTCGAGGGGGCCCTTCCATTTTTCAAAAGTATCTTCCAGCACCTGCTTCTGTGCTTTCATGGGAAGGTGGGCATTTTCGAGGATGATTTCCCGGAGTTTTTTGTATTTCAGTTTTTTCCCTTTTTCTCCTCCAAACTGGTCGGCATAGCCGTCGGAAAAAAGGTAGAGGATATCGCCACCGGTTAAATCCATGGTGTTTTCCTCAAAAACCTGTTCGTCGGAAGTGGTGCCTCCAATGGCGGATTTGGTAGCAGGCAATTCGAGCACCTGCTTGTTTCTGATGACCCATAAGGGGCGGTTGGCACCGCTGTAGCGGATAGATGAGCCTCCGTTGAGCCAGTGTATGAGTCCAATGTCCATTCCATCGCGCGAAGCCCATTGCCCGTCCTGCTTCAGGGTTTTGCGAATGGCTTTGTTTAAATCCGACAAAATCTTTCCCGGACCATCAAATTTACGCGATAAGGATTGGTTGAGTTTTTCAATGCCAATCATACTCATCAAAGCCCCGGGAACTCCATGCCCCGTGCAATCAGCTACCGCAACCAGAAGTCCGTCTTCCGATTTACCCAACCAGAAAAAGTCGCCGCTTACCACATCTTTCGGTTTGAAAAAAATAAAGCTGTCGCTGAAATAAGCTCCTAACTCATTTTCCGTAGGCAGCAGCGATTCCTGAATTTGTTTGGCGTAGGCAATACTGTCGGAAATGTCTTTGTTCTTTTCTTCGATGATGGCTTTTTGAATTTTTATTTCCTGGTTTTTATCGCTGAGTTCTTTTTTAGCTTTTTTCTCGTTGATGAATTTTTTAAGGAAAATTCCTGCAGCGATTAAAATCAGGAGCGACATACCCAGGGCTGAATAAAAGAGGATCATGTTTTTCTTGGCTGAAACTTCTTTCAGCTGATTTTCCCGGGTTAATTTTTCCATTTCAATGCGGTGCTTTTCTTCCTTGAAAGATTCTTCCAGCTCGTTCATTTTCGAGCGACTGTCTGAATTCTGCAGTGAATCGCGGGTAGCAATATATTTTTTATAGAAAACATGGGCATCCTGGAAGTTTTTTTCTTCTTCCTTCATTTCCGATTTTAACCTCAGGGCACTTTGTAAGGAATAAAGGTCTTGGTATTTTTCAGACAGGGAAATAGATTGATCGAGGAAGGAATAGGCCCTGGCTTTTTCACCCTTTTTCTTCAGGTTGGCTGCAATATTTGAGAATAAGAGGGCGTTGTTGTGTTCGTTGCCAATGGATTGATTATAAGCAATGGCTTCCTGGAAATATTTTTCGGCCAGATCGGGCTTGTTCAGTTCCATATTTACATTTCCCAGATTTACCAGCACGCTCGACCAGATGCCTTTGAAGCCGGTTTCTTCGGAAAGTTTTTTGGCCTGAAGAAAATACCAGGCGGCGGAATCAAATTGCTGTTTGTCGAAGAATGTAATGCCAATATTCATGATGTTAATGCTGAGCCAGTTTTTATTACCCATTTCGGTATTAATAACGGCTGCCTCCCTGAACATTTCCCGGGCTTTGAGGGGATCGCCCAGGCCAAGATGAATATTGCCAATGTTGTTTATCACTCCGCCTATGCCTTTTCTGTCGCCTGCAATTTCATAGAGTTTTTTGGCTTTTTCGTAATTCTCAAGCGATTCTTTCAGCTTGCCCCAGCTTTTATAGCCGTTACCCATGTTGTTGTAGCAACGGGCTTCATAAGATAAAACCCCGGGCAGGCATTGGTAAAAGGCGGCGGCGTTTTTATGTTCAATGATACATTGCTTCCAGTTGCCGTAATTCAATTGGGTCATGCCTATGGTTTGGCAGGCACGGGCATAATAGAAAGCGGCTCTCTTTTTTAGGGCCAGTTTTCGGGCCTGTTCTCCAAAGTAAACCGAGCTGTCGAAATTAGATAAGGAGTAAAGGCCGCTGAGCCGGATTAAGGCTCCCATCTTTACCGTGTCATGCGTTTGGGAATTATTGATAAGGGCAAGCAGACTGTCTTTTTCATTTGAAAAAAACTGTAAGGGCAGCATTGCCAGGAAAACTAATATCAGGGCTCGGGCCATGGGGAGACCGAAAGTAATAAAAGCCCGATTCATTCCAAAATTTAAAGAAACAGAGCCCCGGATTCTACCCTTCAGATTAGCGCAATGGCCATTTTTTCAAGGGTATTCCAGTTTCGGGTGGTAATATCTTTCCCAAAGAGTTTTTCCAGCACCTCCATTCCTTTTGGGCTTTGGGTTTTGCTGATATCCAGAATGCTGAATGCGCAACGGGGAAATTGTTTAAGCAGGGTGAAGCCACCATCGGGACTTGTTTGGGGTGTTTTTACTTTCCGGGGAATTTCCTTTGGGAAAAGGGAAACATATAATCGCAGTTGGGGGTGAATCGTAATGCCTGCAAAGGGTTTTTTCCTCATAAGGTCACTGATAAATGCGGCGGGGTAAACTACGGTGGGAACCGGAAAACCTGCTTTTTTTTCGAGCAGGGCAGCTATTTCAGTTTGCATTTTTCTCTGTTCGGTGGGATAAGAATCCAACATGACATTTCCCGAATTCAACAGGGTTTTTATGTTTTTGTAGCCTTCTTTTTCCAGATATTTTTTCAAATCGGCCATGGGCAGCTTGTGATGTCCGCCAACATTTATTCCCCTCAGAAATGCCACATATTTTTCGGTTTTCATTTTTTGGAACCGGAGAAATTATTGGGTCAGTTCAACAATTACAATTCGGCCTTCCTGGGTAATCAGACTTTTTTGCACTCCCCCCAGAAATTTGGTGCCGGAGGGATTAAAGGAACCCATGCCGGCCCACACGGCTTTGCCAACGTATTGACTGTGTTTGGGATCGTTCATGAAGGTGGTTCTCTGCTTCGAACTTCCGTCGGTATTCATGATCCACCAGTCGGTTCCTTTGTTTTTATTGTCTTTGTTCGACATCCACACTATTTTTTTTCCATCCGGCGAATAGAAGGCATGTTCATTATAAAATTTGGAGTCGGGGGTAAGTTGGATAATGTTGTTGCCGCTGGAGTCAAAAGAAAAAATTTGCTGTTTCCAGGCATTTTTGGTGGTGAGGTTAGAGCAGCAAATTATTCTTGTGCCGTCGGGTGAAAAGCCATAGGCTTCGATAAAGAATTTTTTTCCCGGGAACAGGTCTTTGATGTTATGTGCGGTGGGAACACTGTCTTTGTCCCAGACTATATCTGCTGTTTTAACTGTCCAGTACCCGAAATGCCGGTTCGCATTGAATACAGAGGGGCGTTTTATGCGGTCGTTCCAGATTATTTTTTTTCCATCGGGAGAGAATTTAGGGGCTATAACACCGTGGTCGTAATCGTTGGGGATGTCGATCAGTTTATGACATTTTTTCCCATCTCTGCTGATTATCCAGATATCACAAAAAGCTCCGAAACCGGGCAGAGCGTCTACCGAGCCTCTGGGGTGTTTGAGTTTTTCGGCCACGAAGATGATCCAGTTTCCACCGGGATGCCACCACATATTGGCAATATGGCGGTTGGGCAGAGCAGGGTGGTTGCAGGTAAGGCAGGTATCAAATCCGGTATCTGTCCTTGCCAGGTAGATATCGTAATATTTATCGCTTCCCTTTTTTGAATAAACTACCAGGCCGGGATCGGTAGGGTGCCAGCTGGCGTCGAGGCCGGAGGAGCGGAATTCGCTTATTTTAGTTTGGGCAGGAAAAGAGCTTATGAATCCAAGGAAAACGAACAAAGGCAGCCTTTTAGTAATAGTTTTTTTTAAGCGGGACTTCAGGGCTTGCTTATTAGGGATGGTCATGGATTTAATTCCAGGTATTGTCGGAGCTAATAAAATTAAGATAATTCCCTTAAGAATGTTCCCGTGGCCGATTGTTTTTGAGCTCCAAAACAAGTCTGTTTTCTTCTGGGCCCGGAAAGGAATAATTTGAGAAAAGAGAATTATTTTAAATCCTTATCTGGAAATGTTACCCTCAGGAAAACAGACAAGGAAAGAGGATCGAGTGCAGCAGAGCTAAATAAAATGCCGAACGGACTGTAGGCTATGCTGGCATATTCAGCAATCGTGGAGGAGATCTGACATCCAACTTTTACATGTTTTCCGCCTCCACAGATGAAAAGGGAGGGGTCTAAAAAGGGGAGGGGTCCTTTATCAGCTACATTGGGACTGATTACCTGATGGGTTGAGGAATGGGGAAGAAAATCGATCAGTCCAAAGCGAAGTCCAAGCCCGGCCTGAAAATGAGTGCGGTTATAGGTTATGGCGGGCTGCAAAAAATACTTGGCGTGATGAAAGTTGAAAGTTTCTTCACCTTTTTTGTTGTTGTTGGTTCCATATTTTCCCCCAAAAGAACCTTCAAAATAAAATTCATTACCAAGGCCTTTGTAGTAGCCAATACTGCCTAAATAGGAATTTCCGGAATAAAACTTGCTGTTGTCTGTAGTATTGCCGTTTATCGTAGTAGTTGACTTGCAACTTCCTGAATATTGGGTAAATGAACCGGAGAGAAAAAGATTATCCGAAATGGCCACATTGCCGTTAAAATGTAGTCCTCCGGTTTTGGTACCCAAATTCAAACCTCCGGCTAAATTAAAATCCGATTTGTCTTTAACATTTGCAAAAACTACCGGATCATTTACATAGTATATGTTTTTGCAGCAAGAACTAAATAATCCTGCAATAGCTATGGCTATTCCGATTTCTTTAAAGGCCATGGTGATTAGTTTTGGATTTGAGGGTATTTGAAAAATGCGGGATTTCAAATTAAAGTGATTGATTTTAAGCTTATTTCCAATATTTATTGTCTTTTTCAGTAAGAAATTTCGGTGGAAAAAGGGCTTGGTTATGTTGCTGAAGCAGGATTATAGGGAGGGGAAGTTACTGTTTAATGATTTTGTAGTATTGAACCGGTCCACCCCGGTCATCCATAAACTCAATAATATAAACCCCGGCCGTCAAACCGGATAGATTCAGGGCATTAACCCCGGATTCGGAAATAAAAACGCGGCCCGACAGATCCATGATTTTTACATTGGTTTTTTTGCTGAATGAAATCAGGTCTGTAACAGGGTTGGGGTAAAACAGGATCGACTCCATATTGTCGGATAGTTCCGGAAATCCCGTTGCTCCTCCATTGGTTGTTTTAATAATTAATCCTCCCGCCCCACAGGCATATCCTATCCATTCGCCAACAAAATCGATGGAGTATACATCGGTAAACAGAGCAGGGTTCCCACCGGAAGCATCGGTAAAAGTTATACCCCCGTCGGTAGTTTTATGAATCTGACTCCAGCCGCCCACATAACCAACACGGGTATTAATAAAATCCATATTGTAGTTTTGAAACTGGTTGTTGTGCTGCCAGGTAGTTCCGGCATTGGTGGTTTTTCCCAGATAGGCACCGTACCATCCGCAAACATATACGGTATCGTTGCCGGGAAAGAAGGATAGGTCTTCCAGCACATGAAACATGGCGCCTGAATGAACCGAGGCTGTATCGGTAATAAACCAGTTTAAGCCACCGTCAATGGTTTTTAAAACATTTCCACGCGTGGCAGCGTAACCGGTTGTGGCACTCACCATACCGATCTTCATGATATTTACACTCCATATATAAGCTTCAACACCGGCTCTGACCCAAATGGTTCCTCCGTTGACAGATTTGGCAATATAGCCATCGGAACTGTTTTTTTGTCCGCCCACAAACAGTGTGGTGCTGTTCAAGGCAAAAACGGAATTCAGATTTATGGAGGAAGCGGAGTCCAGAAAATGAAAAGTCCATGTTTGTCCGCCGTTACTGGTAAAGCCAATACAGCCCGAATCACCTACAATCCACCCCCGTGAGGAATTAAGAAAGTACAATTCGTTAAAATCTAAAGTTAAACCGGTGTTCAGACTTTGCCAGGTTGCGCCCCCGTTGGTAGTTTTTAGAACGGTTCCTCCGTCTCCTACCACAAAACCGGAATCAGAGGAGGTGAAAAATATTTCATTTAAGACCCGGGTTGTGCCCGAATTTTGTTGTATCCATTGGGCGGATAAATGACCTAAAAATATGAGGGAAGGAAGTAAAAGGTAGATTTTTTTCATGTTCGTTTTTTTTGAGTCATTGATTCAGGGTTTTATCCTGAAAGACCCGTTTAAATCGATGTAGTAAAGATAATACAAAAAATTTTGGAATGAAAATGCAGTTCCCGGGGGCTCAGGAACGAAGGATTTTCTCCATTTTTTTGCCTTTGGCGAGTTCGTCGACCAGTTTATCCAGGTATCGGACCTGGCGGGTAAGGTGATTGTCAATTTCCTCGATCCGGTACCCACAGATTACACCGGTTATCAATTCGGCCTTGGGATTAAGTTTTGCCTTTTTAAAGAAGGCTTCAAATGTGGATTTGTCTTCAATGTGTTTCTGGATTTCTTTCTCATTGAATCCGGTAAGCCAGGATATAACCTGATGTAGTTCCGTAAGCGTTCTTCCCTTTTTTTCAACTTTTGTAACATAATGCGGGTATACGGAAGCAAAGGTCATTTTTGCAATTCTATCGTTATGTTCGGCCGTGATTTTCATTTTTTCAGGTTTTATGAGAGCTAAGAAGTTTTTTTATAATGAAAGTTATAGTCCGACCAGCCGTATCCTTTTCTCATTAATAAACTTAAATGTTCCAGAAGCGGTACCGTTTCCGGAGGCAATGGATTTTAATTTTTCCCTGTAAATTTCCGGCACTTCAATTTCCACTTTGTCAAAATACAAATAGGTGCTGTCGTTAATGGGAACCAAAGTCTGATTTTTCACATTTTCACCGGGTTCCGGCGTATAATAGAAACGCCTGCCATCGAGGAAAAGGCTAAATTTTGTGGTATCGGCCACGGGGATTTTGGAAATTATTTTGTTGAACTTGTAGGAATACCGGGTTCCGTCTGATAAACCTTCCTTCAGTTTGGTTTCGGTAACGCTTATTTTATACAGATAGCCCCAGTGAAATTCAAATCCCTGGAGGTATTCCAGATGCGAATCGGGTGAGTTTAACACCAGCCTTTTGTAGTGTTCATAGTTTTGGAATGAAAGCTGTGGGCCGATGGTAATAATCCGGTTGGCAACTTTCTGGCCATAGGTTAACTGGAAAAGGAAAAGAAAAGTCAGGATAAAAACAGGTTTCAAAAACAAGTACTGAAATGGAATTCTATTTGAGTTTTTCATAAAATAAAAATACGCATTCTTTTCATTTAGGGTAGGGGCAAAATCATTAACTCCGTTCCGGGGTTCCAAGGAAAAAAAATTTCAGGTTTGGCTTAGCCCTTCCCATGATTCATTATTCCTTTCGGGTATTTATCCGCGACGAGGTTAAGTTTTAAATTATGCTCAAGGTAGGCTTTCATATTATCCAAAAGGGTTGTAAATCCTGAGTTGCTGTCGAGCATGGCAGCTATCAATTCTTTTCCTTCAAGTTTGAACCCGTAATTTTTTATTACCACATAAGTTTTGTCTTCGGCCAAGGGAGTAAAAATAAAATCCACCCTTGTGCTTGGATTTCCCCATTCTATACTGATTTGTTCATTAGGAATAAGGTCCAGCACCCGGACTTCTCCCGATGCACCGTACATCTCCCAATGCCAGGTAAGGGTTTTGCCTTTTTCCACCCTGCCACTCGATTTTGTGAACCAGAATTGAGTGGTTATTTCAGGGTCGGTAAGTGCCTTGAAAACTTCGGATACCGGTTTACGAATCATCATTTGTGCGGTAGCGGTGGGTGTGTTGGTTGCATTCATGGCTATTTGCAGACTTTGTTTAGCATAATATAAAATTAAAATGGGAATCTATGAAGCAGCCCTCAAATGAAATGTTATTTATTGGTCTTGCTGCCTAATTCCTTTCCCAGTTTTTCATACGCTACATCGTTGGGTTCCCACAATTCAATTTTATTTCCTTCCGGGTCCATGATGTGAACAAAGCGACCGTAGGAATAAGATTCAATGGTATCGCAAATGGTTACTCCTTCTTTTTTCAACTGGGAAACCAGGGCTCCAAGGTCGGCCACACGGAAGTTTATCATAAAATCTTTTGTGGAGGGTTCAAAATATTTGGTGGTTTCTTTAAAGGGACTCCATTGGGAAAATCCTTTTTTTGTGCTGTCGGTTCCCTGAAACCATTCAAAAACGGCACCGTATTGGTTGGTATTCAATCCCAGGTGTTTGCCATACCATTCCCTGATCATTTTGGGGTCTTTGCATTTGAAGAAAATTCCTCCTATCCCGGTTACTTTTTTTATTTCAGTTGGGTGGGAGCCGGACTCCCCGATAATATTGTTGAAGGCAAAGCCCAGGGCAAAGGAGCCGGAAAGGGCAAAGAATAAGAGAAGGTTCTTTTTCACGGGAGGAGTTTTTACCTGGGTTAGCACTAAGCCATAATAATTTTTTTCCAATCGCTGTTTACCTGATACCTCTTGGTGGTGAACCCAAGAAATTTTTTAAGAACAGAGAGATTGTGTGGGGTTATCATTTTCGGATGACTGATGAATTGCATGTATTGATTTTTTCTCAAAAAGGCTTTATAGGTTTCCAGCCGGCTCAGGTTCAGCAATTCAATAGACACCATTTCCATTTTTTGGTCATATTCTGTTTCCTGGTGCTTGTTAATTATTTGAGCGGATTGTCCGTCTCCGAATTTTTGGCCGGGAGGTGTTCTCCATAGAATATACTCAAGAATCCGGTTGGGCAGATTTCGCTTATTAAATGAAACACTTGAAATCGGATATTGCCTGTAAATTCCGTTTTTTTCGGGTATGCTTACCTCTTGGGAAAAGGAATAAGGAGTTGCATTGGGTTGTATTTCGGAAAAATCAAATTTTAGGGCATTGCTGTCTTTTTTTGCTCCTCCCAAAACACTAAAATCCGAATTGATTCCAAACTCATTAAAAAACGGACTGAAATTGGAGAATGGTTGAATGCACCATCCACCGGCACGAAAGGCAATGGGTTTATAGTCTGGTTTTACAGGCTTGATGATTGAGTTAAGGCAATTTAAAGCAACCTGAAAAACTGTTTTTTGTTCCTCTTTTTCAAGGCTATCCAGCCGGTAATGGGTAAGATCGGACAAGTCCCAGTTATTTGATTCAGGGTGGTAAATGGCATCTTTCCAGTGCGGGTGAATATGTGGATATACCTCATGGTTATTGAGGATCAGGGATTGAATCTGGTTTGAGATTTCCTCATAGTCCTGGGCTGCCTTTGCGTTTTTTTCGCTGACTTTTTTTAATTGATGCAAATAGGTACAATCAACAAAGAAAACAGCAATCAGATTAAAATCCTCCAGAACCTGAACAACCTTTTGGGTAGGGATTATTATGCAGTTTTTTACGCTTCCGCTTTTAGGGCCGAGAAACAATTCGTAGTCGAAGGTGAACAGGATATCTTTTTGGTTCATATTTGATATATAGTGCGCCCTTCTTTATAAAGTCTGTCTAATTCCCCAAAAAGCTCTTGAGTTTTCATCCACCAGACATAGCCATCCCCAATTTTAGATTTATGGCTAATATTTTTTTCAAATTCTTTCGCAAAGAAAGATTCAATTTCCGGAGTTTTGTCAATTCTGCTCTTATGGTATTCGGGGGTGTGACAAAAGATATTGCAATTGATAAGTTTTTTGTCTTCCAGGCGAATTCTTGTTGATAGGGGTTGTGGCAAATAAACACCGGGGAATTTGCTTAAATCAAGGTCTTCATAGGCATGATAAATGGTAACAGGGCCGTAACTTATTCCAATCCCCATAATTTTTCCATTTAATTCCAGCATTTTACCAAACGGGGTTCCTTTTCCAAAATTTGATCCGGTTTCATAGTGTTCCTGAGTGATGTATCTGGCATGTTTTCCCCAGGCGGAAACGGAGTGGGTGGGGTGGATGCTTCGGTAGGTACCTTCGGAATTTCGAAAGTAATTGGTTATGGCCCCGACGGTAGAAGGAGTTGTTTTAGGGTCAAAAATGAAATCAGGGTTTTTGAGGGTGTTGTACATGGAATCCTCAATTGTGAAGGTGGGAAAAACCAGGGTGCCTTCTGATGTCACCACCGATTTTAGTGCCTCCACCACATCTTTAGCCCCGTGTTCAATATATCCTAAGCCTTTTAAAGAGGAATGAACAAAAACCACATCTCCTTTTTCTACTCCGGCATCCCTGAAGCAAATTTCAAGGGTTTTAAAATCCAATAGCGTGGATTTTTTTTTAAAAGTCTGGAATTTTTTCTTTTTTAAAGCAGATTTTATCCAGTCTTTCAAAAAGGAAGGAATTATTTTCTTTAAAAGTTGTTTCATCAGTTTTTCAAAATTGTAAACCGGGTTTTTTCCCAGGGTTAATTTAATCTTTTTTTTAAAACCATGAATTGGGCCTCAAATACCTGTACGACGGCTGAATTTTGACTTTTATGATCAAATGAAGTGCTTTTTGGTACCTTAAAAATTAATACTATTGATTGCTAGTTTCATTTTAAGGATACCCACAATAAGCCTTTAATAACGGTTGTATCTCCGGTATATAAGGCAGAATCGATAGTTGAAGAACTTGTTAAACAGGTATCAAACGCTTTGACTGAAATTACGGGCGACTATGAAATTATTTTGGTGAATGATGGTTCTCCTGATAAATCCTGGGCAAAAATAGTTGAGGCAACAAAGGCCGATTTCAGGGTTAAAGGACTTCAGCTCAGCCGTAATTTTGGTCAACATTATGCCATAACAGCCGGTCTTGATTTTGCGAAAGGCGAATGGATCGTGGTTATGGATTGCGATCTTCAGGATAATCCCTCCGAAATACCTAAATTATTTGCAGAAGCACTGAAAGGATATGATATAGTTTTTGCCAGGCCTACCCGAAGAAAGGATAAATTTATTAAAAAGGCACTTTCCGGTTTATTTTACAGGGTTTACAATTTTTTAAGCGGATTGAATTTCGATGGAGGAATAGCAAACTTTGGTATTTATCATTCGAGAGTGATTGATGAATTTAAAAAAATGAATGAAAGAAGCCGTTCATTCCCTTCCCTGATTCAATATCTTGGTTTTAATTCTGCTTCCGTTCCGGTACAACATTCCGAGCGATTTGAGGGGAAGTCCTCATATACTTATTATAAACTTTTTCAACTGGCCACAAATGTAACTTTGTGAAACAGTAGCCGGCCCCTGAATATTATTACTAATCCTGGATTCGGAATTTCCTGCTTTATTTTTTAGTGGCCATTTATAATCTGATTGCCTTCTATGCAGGTTTTATTCAGGTTGCAGGGTTTACAACTACCGTATTTTCAATCTGGTTTATTGGAGGGCTGACCTTAACAATGCCTGGAACAATTGGATTGTATTTTTGAAGAATATATGATGAAATCAAACGCCGGCCATTATATGTTGTTTCAAAGGCCTTGAATATTGAAAAAAAAGATTAGGGCCTGATTACTGATTTTTATTTGCCTTTAAATGGCTTCGGCAAATTACACATATGTTGCCTTCTGCGTCTTTTACCTTTGCCAGAGATTCATACAGGCTTGTTTCCCGGGTTTCTTTTAGAATATTAACCTCAACATGGTAGTCCATGTTTGGATAAACAGGAGCCATAAATAGGAAGTTGTAGCCTAAAAACAATGTTCCGTGTCCTGGAAATTCTGTGCCGTAAAACTTTGATAAAATTGAACTCAGGGTTAACCCATGAACTATTCTGGATTTAAATCCCAGGCTTTTTGCAAAAGTGTCATCGAAGTGTACAGGATTGTAATCACCACTTACCTTTCCGTATTCACTTATTTCGTCTTCTGAAAGTCTGAATGAAAATTTTTTAGAGGGTAATTCCGAGTAAGATAAGAGAGAATTGATATGAATGGTGGCAAATGATTCTTTAAGCCAAAACCCCTCTTTGCCCCATACTTTTTGAACTGCATAATTCTGCACCTGGGTTGAAACTTTCATTTCCTTGCAGCCCTGGTTTTTTAATTCTTTTTGGGTAAACCGAATGATGTCTGAATAAATTCCCATGCCGGAAAAAGAGGGAAGAACACCATATAAAACACCTTCTCCAACCCCATCCTGGGCAGTAACTGTAGCAAATCCGGCATTAACACCATCTTTTTTTACCAGATAGCAGGTTTTTCCTCCCTCATTGCTCAAAAATCCCCTGACCCATTCTTTATAGCTCTCATTAATACTCTGTTTGCTTAAATATGGATTGGAATTGTAATGGTTTGTATAACCTGAAAAAATTTCATCAACAAGCGAATCAAGAACCTGGTCGTTTTTCTTTGTTAAGATTTGGAATTCTAAATCTTTGTTTCTTAATTCTTTAATCTGATATTTTTCCAGGTCAAGATAATAGTAAACCAGAGTGTCTGCCTGAAGGTAGGGAAACCCAAGACGATCTAATGCCGGAATCTGTTCGTTCTTTTCAGATTTTATGCTGAAAATTAAAATATCGATTTCGTTTTGTAAAATAATTTTTTTTAAAAGTTTAACATTAACATCCTCAACTATACCACGATAAACCTTCATGTTAAACCTTTTGCTTTCGCTTTCTGAATAAATAATTGTGTGAGTCATAATATTTTAAAGTGCGTTTTTGTCTGTATTGCTTCCCAGTATAGATTTAATGCCTTTGTTTATAAAAAAAATAGCTGACTAATTTACAAAATGGTTTTATTAAAAGTTTGATTCATGGTTTCTGCTAATTTTTATTTTTAGCACATCTTTGAGATAGATTTGTAAACGCAAATCTTAGGACAACTTTTCCCTTACACCTGGCTATCCCCACCTCAAGTTTATTCTTTCCTTAAACATCGTACCGGAAATCGTCTTGTTTTTTTTGGTGTGTCAATTATATTATAATTATGGCTGTGTTTGTAATGCCCCGAGTTGCCTATATGTAAATGGGTCTTACCCAGGGTTGGTTTTTCATCTTTCAACCACAGATTTCCCTGGCTGTACTTTTGAATTAATTTTTTTCCTTCTACCCAACCCAAAAGCTCAATGTTCAGGTATTGCGGGTAGGTTATGGGAATGTTCCTGATTAGCTCAGCACCCCAGGTGGTGTCTTTTATGTGGATATGAAAGGAATCTTTTTCCCAATGCAGGTCATCTGCACTTATTCCTTGTAAAACCGCAATGTGCTCCACAGCATTTTTCCATTCATCCCATGTCGGCACATGCCATCCGGCAGGACAAACATTATCAAGTTCGATGTAATAGTAAAAATTGGTTTTGGCACAAACCTCATGTTTCGGATTTTCTGTACACCAGCTATTCGGGGCACCAAACCTCAAATCACTTTTAAACCACCAATAATCTCCCAGTTTTATCAGGGGATAGCTGTTGTTGTCTCTCGGGTCGGTAAACAGACTATCCTGACCTGAGGAAACCAATGAACCGGAAAGACAAACAAACAGGAGAAGAAGATTTTTCATGAGAATGTTTTGGGTTTCTCCGGATAATGAGGGTTTTAGTTAATGGCTGATGTTGAGATTGGTTTTAGGGACTACATTTCTGATATACAGGACTAAGGATTATGAAAAGTGGAATTCTCCGGTTTAGGCTTTCGCTTTATCATACGGTTTGGGTAAATAATCAATTGGATGAAATTAAATTCCAGGTTATCAAACGAAATTTTCGACTTTCCTTCTACCTCCAGAAAAAGATCAGGAAACCACCTTAAGTTTGTTCTGAGTATCCAGGACTGAATTCTGTTGGGCCTGATGTCCCAACCAAAAGTAAGACCATACCCAATTTTCTCATCCCCGATATCATACACGGAGGAGCCTTCAAAATCTTCTTTAAAGGACAGGTTTTCATAACTTATGGCCGGACCTGCAAAAGGAACAAAGCCATGATAATCGAATAAGTGCTTTGTTATCTCCATCAGAAGTGATTTTCTTGAAGCTTCCTGAACGGCTCCATAGGTATTGGTGTTTCCCTTATATCCTCTGTAGGCCAATGCTAAATTTAAGTCGGGATTATGTAAATAGTAACCCAATGCAAAGTCGGCCATGGTTGAATTAATATATTTGTTGATATAGGGTCTGAAGGTTTCGTTATAACTGCTTTTCTTTAGCCAGAAATTGGATGAAATTCCTACGCCAAAATACAGACTGTTCAGCCTGCCTTTTTCAGCCAGAATATCTGTAATTTGCTTTGTGCGTCCTGACTCCCAGTCTTTTTCTGCACTCATGGTGGTTTCCAGCATTATCCTGAAAGTGAGGTTGGCATAAAAAGGGGGAGTATTTATTTTTTCTGGATGCGTACGCGATATGTAGTAGTTCTGCTGGTTTTGATAATTCCAGGAAAAACCAAGGTCAAACAATTGATTTTTCGAATTGAAAGTTAGTCCTGCAATGAGGGGAAAACCTGTTTGGTTTAACTCGGGGCCACTGGAAAACGGCAAATTATTGTTTTGTTGCTCAAAATAAAAATCCGCAAGCGAAACGCCGAGATAGGGTCTTACCTTGTTGCGCTCTATACGCAAAGGAAAATATTTAAAAGTAGTTTCTACTCCCCGCTGCGCCTTAATCTCCTGATTGTTTTGTTTGTGGGTTGTTATAAACAGGGGAATGCCAATACAAAAATCTGCATGTCTCCAAAAATGAGTCCCACCAATTAAAAACCTCGGTGCATAGCTGTTGGGCAAACCGGCGGATTGGATGTTTCCATTTATATCCAAATACCGTGTTGTTCCTCCAAATCCCGACTGGATATCAATGCCCATGTTTAACTGAGCAAATCTATGTCTGGTTTGCTTTTCGGTATAAACCTGGGAATAGGAACATTGAAACATTCCCTGGAGCAAGAGGGTAATGAAAATAACCTGCGTTATACAATGCCCGGGAATTATTTTCGGTTTCTGAAAGGGTTTGGTATTATTCATTTTTTTCAGTTTCTGTGGTTTCCCAAATCAAAGATACCCCTGATTCCTGAATTTTATGCCCCCGGGCTGCTCATTCTCCCGCCTCGGGCCTGATATGTAAGGAAAATCCAACCTGACCCGAAACGATTCCTGTCCATGACTTGCCGGTAAGTCCTCTGGTTTGGTTTATTACAACCTCAGTATTCGGAGAAAAGAAATAGGGGGTGTAGCCTATAGCGATAAAAGGCGATAAACAAAATTTGTTTTTTAAGGGTAAATAATACCCGAACCTCAGGCCAATATCGCCGCCGATTCCAAACGCCCTTGATTTCGTTTCATCATATACAAACGGCTTTCCATTGGTATGCCGGTAAAGGCCGCTCGTTGTGGCAGAAATTATTAACTCCGTGTAAAAATCCGGAAGGGTTTCCTGATTTTCATAATGAAAAAGGTAGCCTAAATTCAGGAAATGCAGATTTAAGCGGTTTGTCAAATTCTCATTTTCGGCCATGCTTCCAAAATAGGCATAGGCGATATTTATACCCTGCTGAAACTTTTTGGTAGTGTTAAAAAGATAGGATGCCGAGGTGCTTATGCCATGCATCAACAAGGGTTGTTTATTGGTTATGAAGGGCCTGCTGAAATTATAGGTTTGTATGGCTTTGTCCCACTGTTTGGCAAACATATATTTATAGGAAGCTTCAGTTTTAAATTCCCCGGCCAGGGAACTGCCGACTGAAAGGATGAGTAGTCCCGTAATGAGCCGGATATTCACTTTTTAACGGTGTTTAATATGTCTATTACAGCTTTGTAGCCGGATTCAAGGGCTCCATGTACGGTCTGATGGTGTCCGTTGAGGTTCATCGCTTCCCCTGCAAAAAATAATTTCTTTTCCACCGTTTGAGCGGCAACTTTTCTTGCATTTTCCATGCCAATGGTGCTGTAGGAATATGCTCCCCTTATAAAAGGATGGGTAGTCCAGTTTTGAACATGCGATCCTATAAAGGAAGCGCTTGCCTGTCCATTATACATGGTGTCGAGCTCCTGCAGCAAAGCTGTGGTAATGGCTGCATCGCTGCCTAATGAATTTAAATATTCGGCCTGTTCTCCCATTACAAAAGCCAGTAGTACATTATCCGCCGTTGCTTTTCCTGTACTTTCATCGGCATAGGCGGCGCAAACGCTGCCCCCAATTATATTTTCATGGAAAAACTTTTGGCTGAATTTCAGAAATACTTTCATACCTGCATCCATGCCAATTTTGGAAAAAGCACTTGTTTGCCCGGAAGACAAGGCCGGTATAAACTGAATGTCGTTTGATTTCAGAACCGTGATGGGAACCGTAATAATTACTTTATCGGCCGTATAAGTGGTGTTGTTGCTGTCGCTTACCACAATATCGGATTGTGAATAATCAATTTTGGTGACAATGGTGTTAAGTTGAATGTTGTCTTTTACATTAATGGCAATTTGATTGTCAATCAAATCAAAAAAAGTTTCCTGGAATTTAAAATCATCATCGCCGGAATTCCAGTTTTCCTCTTCCAGATTATTGTAATAAACGGATAAACGGGAAGCTGCCGCCCCCTGATCTCCGGCAATGTTCTCAACTATATATTTGTATTCATTGCCCAGGCCCCTTTGTGTGGCATAATCGCGGTAGGAAATGTCCGGTAATCCACTCCCCTCAAATATGTTAACATTAGCGGGCAGACTGTCAACGAGTTGATTGTTGAACCAGTATTTAACCGCACTGTTATCCTGGCTTATTTTCGTTTTGGATTTCTGAATTAAATCACCCAGGATATTATTTTTCCCATGTAACCACTGGGCTCCCAGGTCGAGGGGGAAATTTGCAAAGCCGCTTAGTTTTCCCATCCGCCCCCCGTACGAAGAATAGGCTTCCAGAATCTGGAAATTTATTCCCTTCGATTTTAACAGGTATCCGGCATATAAACCTGCTGCTCCGCCTCCAATAATTAAAACTTTCCCCTTATAGTTAATGTTTTTGAACAGACTTTCTTTTCGGCAAGCGGAAAGAAGGGTTGAAGGAATGAGCAAACCTCCTATAGAAAGCAGGGTGGTTTGTTTTAAAAAATCTCTTCTGTCCATTTTGCTTTGCGGTTTATAGTTGTTTTCAGGGGAGGGAATTCAAATGTAAGTTAAAAGCCTTGAAATTTCACTTGAGCTTAGATTTTCCCTCCATTATATTGGCTCAACTAACCGTTTATAATCGTTTATAAACGATTAATTACCGGCTTTTTATCTTCCAAATTGTACTTTGGTAGCGGGGAGGGCGTAACACGCCCCCACCCGAGAAAATTTCCTTTTTGCCTGGGAATTGACCGGATCAAAATTTTGTTTGCCCTGCCTTACCTCCCCGCGCCCCTCATATAGCCCCTACTAAGTAACAATACCATTGCCTTCAGTTGTTTGGGGTGGACTTGTCAAGCGGAAAAGGAGTAGAGGGGGAGATTTGATTGAAATGTAATTTAACCTGAATTTTTTTGAGCAAATTATTTATTTTTTATCCTTCTTCGTGTTCTGATTACTAAATGCTTTTTAGACAATGAAAGAAGGGTATGGTGTAGGGGCACCAGAAGTGAGGCTATCAGGGTTAGAATGACCAGCATCAAATAAGGTGTGTGGTCGGTAAGATTGGCAATCAGGGGATGGGCCAGAAGGGCTATAAATTCGAACAATAGTAGAAGTCCTATGGTAGAAAGTATTTCAACATACCGAAAATTTATTTTCTTTTTTCTTAATAGGATCAGAAGTGAAAATAAAATAAGAATGATTAAACTGATAATCAGATATTGGATTAAATCCTCCCGGGCCTTACTTTGTTTTTCTTTTTCTTCTGTTAACTGATCCTGTCTTATTTCCTCCAGAAAGGCCAGGTTTTGAACCTGTCTTATTTTTTCGTTGTTGGAAATACTGTCCCGGATGATGGAAATAACCTCTGAATAATATAAGGCACTATCCAGCTGATTTTTTAATTTATGTGCAGTTTGAAGCAAATGTGCAGCATCGGAAATACGTTTTCCTGAGTTTAATGTTTTGGATATGTGGTATGCCTGGTATGAAACGAAAAGGCAGGAATCAATTTGTCCGGTTTTAACATAGTAGTTTCCAATATTTACAAGAATTTCGGCCATGTATCTTTGGTCGTTTTGTAAACGGGCAAGATCCAGTGACAGTTTATAATGTTCCAATGCAAGAGTTCCTTTGTTTTGCTCCAGGTAAATGGTTCCCAAATTATTCAGAATGGCATATATGCTGGTAGTATCATTGGTTTCCAGGGCTGAGGCATAAGCATTTTGGGTATAAATTCCTGCCGAATCCAAAGAATTAAGCTTGAGGTAGGCCTCTCCAATGTTTACCAGGAGAATTGTTTCTACTCTTTTGTGTTTATAATTTTTATTCAATTCTCTGGCTTTGAACAGATTCTTAAGGGTTTTTCTATAATCTCCCTGTTCCAGATAGATAAGGGATATGTCGTTGTATGAAGATATGATACCTCCAAGGCTGTCGATGCTTTCAAAAATTCCAAGGGCTTTTAGGTGGAGTTTTAAAGATTGAGGATAGTCGCCCAAAACCCAGAAGCATTTTCCAAGATCCAGGTAACCTACAGCTTCTGCATAGGCATCCCCTGATTTTTGGGCAAGTAAAATTTCTTCGCGGGATAATTTTAAAGCTTCTCTGGGGTTTGATTTGAGGGTTTTATTTACCTCGTCATGAAGTTTTTTTAAATCGGTATTTTCCAGGGCAACAGCCGAATGCAGACCTATAAAAAAGAACCAGAGTATTTTTAATAAATTTTTCATAAACGGATGAAACGGGGTTTAAATCCAGGTTGAAATATTAGTTTTTATAGGTTTTTGAGGACAATTATTATTTCAGCCAAAAATAAGTAATGTGGAATATTTTATTGTAACGGGGACAAAAGTTTTTGGAAAGGTACCCGATTTCCACTGGTGAATGGCTTTTGGGCTGGGTTTTTAGAACCCGGGTTTTCTTTTGGGCCGTATAATATGTTGAACAAAGACATTAAATTAATTTTCATTTCAGTTGCCTTGCACTCCCTGGTATAGGCCTTTCTTATTCGTATCATTAAAACCCTGCGCTTGTTCTTGTTTCTCCAAACCAAAGCAACCAAACAAAGCCCCCAAAAGAGGTAGCAGAGGAGGAGGGAGAGGGGATCTTTAGAGATGATTGTTCGATTGAAATATAAAAATGGAGATTTAATTTCGTCCTTCTTTTTGGCGAAAATTTAATCGGAGATAATAATTTTTTTTGCTGTGACAAATTGATGGTTCATAAATAAACTAAGGCAATAGATTCCTGAGGTAAGGTTGTCCGGGCGGAAAGTTAATTCCTTTCCGTTAATATTGTTTACCTCAACTATTATGCGACCAAACATATCTGAAATCCGTAAGGTTGCATTTCGAATTTCGTTTGTGAATCTTATGTTGGTTTCGGTGGAAAATGGGTTTGGAAAAATAATCAGTTGATTATCCCCTAAAGAATTTTTTGAAGTTGTTAAAATATTGCAAAGTGAATCAACCTGTTGTTGGGTTAAGACCCGATTGTAAATGTTTACATCATCTATTGCGCCATTAAAGAAAAATGCTGGACCGTTGTTTCCACTCCAAAAGGGTCGAGCTCCAATAAACAAGGGTGTATTAACCACATCCATATATGCTCCCAGAATTGCGGAATCCGCAACGCCATTAATAAAAAAAGTAGATTTATTGTTGGTTGCGTCATATGTAGCTACAAAACAATTCCACTGTGAGAAATCTGGTATTGTGGTACTATTAAGGGTTAGCCAATTGGTGCCATTCCCAATTGTAAATGTGCTGATTGTAAACTCACTGTTCTTTAAATCATGTGGCCCATTATTGATTTTTGAAATTAAAGTATTTCCCGAGGCAGAATCTCTTCTAGCCCAACATGAAAAGGAATGCGAACTATAATTGAAATTGTTTCCCAAGTTAATAAAGGAGTTGGTTCCATTAAAAAGAAATGCAGAATTTGGATTTCCAAACCGGTCCGTTGTCAAAATTGCATTGTACACGGAGCCATGATTTCCATTTCCAGAAACATCATTTGCGTTCCCATTAAATGGGTATGATCCAAGTAGGCCTCCTTGGCTAAAACAACACAAATTTAAGCCAAGAAAAAAAGATAATAGAAGCGATTGGTTATTCATTTGAAATTTCATTCTAAAGTTAATTTTTTTTAAAAAGCATCATAGCTTTTAATGGTGATTAAATTATTTCATTTTTGTCCAGAGGGCAAGTGATTTACAAGTCTTAAGGAAAATTGAAGACAAAAGAGATTCTGGGTTTAATTGTAAAAAAGCCTATCTTTTTTCGAACTTTTTCAGGTTTGTCATATAACTATTAAACTTATTCCAGGAAACTTTGTAACCCCAAGTGGTGTCTTTTGGAAACCAAACCAGAGACCCCTTTGAAATTTTCAACGTGCCTACCAGACTTCCATTTTTTTTAACTTTAAATTCAATGTCCGATTTTCCAAGTTTTCTTGATGGAATCGAGAATCTTACCTCATGCATTTTTATTGGGTTTTTTTGATTTTATTCTTTAGTGTTTTTCTAATTTTTTAAAATCCGAAATTAAAGGGCAAAGTTTTACTTGGGTTTTTAATCTGATTTTTCAAAGGAAGTCGTTATTTGCTTATCCTAAGTAACTAGTCAATAATAGGCCTTCCAAATCTAGTTCATATTTTTCATACTTCAAACCCCGTATGCGCCAATATAGATTACTTATTCCCTTCCTACTTTTGTTCTCAACCAAGCGTTTTAACCGTTTATAAACGATTAATTACCGGCTTTTTATTTTCCAAATTGTAATTTGGTAGCGGGGAGGGCGTAACACGCCCCCCCACCCTAGAAAGTTAATTTTTTCTCGTGTATATCCAGGATCTAAGTTTTGTTTTGCCTGCCTAACTACCGGTGGCCCTCATAAAGCCCCTGCAAACCCCCACCAATAAAACCAGGGCATGAAAGCCCAAAACACCCATCAGAAATACAAGCCAGCCCAGTGCTGTGCCACCGGAACTGTTATAATGAAGATTATAAAGAAAAACCAGGCTGTAGGAGCCGGCAATTATCAGGTTTACCATTAAAACCCTGCGCTTGTTCTTGTTTCTCCAAACCAAAGCAACCAAACAAAGCCCCCAAAAGAGGTAGCAGAGGAGGAGGGAGAGGGGGGCTTGCGAGGGGATTGTTTGGGATTTAAATTGAGCGCTTTTTTAGTGGCGAAATTGTGATGGCCCGGTAACCTATTATATATTAAACTTTATTTTTCATCAATTCCGCCAGACTTGCTGTAAATGGTAACGACGATGCCCTACCGCTTGAATAATTTCTGAGTTTTCTAAAGTCCCAACTTACTTTATTAAACTCAGGGTCATTAACCTTTTCAATTTGCACGACAAGGTAGTTTCGTTGGCTGGGTGATGGATAGTGCAATCTTTTTAATGTTTCTTTACTGGTTACTCTAAAGCCCTTTCCAACAATTTTCCAAAGTTCGGTACTGCTTTTGTTTCCTGAAGTATGAAGCAGCAAATATTTAGATGAGACTGATTCTTTGGTTAGGGTCAAAGCTCCTCTTGCGCTGTCCATTCGAAAATTGTAGAGCTTGTTTTTTTTAATCCAATTCAAGTGGTTTTCAGATTTATAAAACCCAACTAAAACAAATGTTTCGTCGGGGATCAAATCCCTATTGTTATGGAAGGCTTCAGGCAATGGATCCATTAAAAAACTGTTTGATTCCGGAGGCTTTTTGAAAATGTCAAATGTTCTCAATGCAATTTTCTCACGTTGAGTTGTACGGTCAATAAAATTATCAATTAACTCAAGGATAAAAGCTTTTAGTTCTCCGATGCCACTTTCAGTTTTTGATGGCTTTACAGGAAACGCACCTAAACCGGGAATAATTTCATGAAACCCCTTCTGTTTGAGTGCTGTACCGCCTGGATAGAGAACATAAGCGCCACCAGTTCTTCTGATGGCATCTTTATAGGCATGCATTTTTAGCAGATCAGCGTTTTTGTAAATTCCTTGCCTGTTTTCGGTTTTTTCAAGATCGAGGTCACTTTCTGTGTTCTTTCCCAAAAACTCTTCAAGGTTGGCAACTTTGTATTTTGCATCAAAATGGACATGAACAATGAGTTCTTGTTTTTCGGCCTCTTCCTCCGAAATTCCAAATGGCCAAATAGAAAGGGTATAGTCCGGTCTTAATGATTTTGTCCAGCTCCCAGAATCAGGATATTTTTTATTTCCGCTGAAGGAGCGGTTGTAGTTAAATCGAATATTCAGTTTTCTCCTTCCTGAATCGTATATACCCCGGAGAGCGGTGTATTTCCCTTGTTTTATTTGGAGATTCAAGCCGTCCGGAGTTTCTTTTATTAACTCTGATATGTCTTTTGGTTTAATTTCAAAAATTGACTGGAAAAGGTCTAGCAATTTGAAGAAAAGCCAGTATTCATACAATGTTGCAACATCTTTTTTACCTCCTTTGTAAACGTCTTCGCCACCGTTCCAAATGAGCTTTGCTGCAAGGTCAAACATTAGCCAAACGCGCAAAACCTCCCGATATCCTTCCTTTCTTTGTAAAACAGGACTATTTAGTTTTAAGGTAGTAGGTCTCGAAATTTCTTTGAAAATAGAATGGTGCAACTGGTTTTCCAGTTCGCGAATCATTAATTCTGATTCAGTTTCTATTTTTTTGTCTGCGAATTCTTTAGCCTTGTTGTTAATATCGTTGCAAAACTTCAGAAAATTCTCCAATGCATGTTTAATAAATCTGTTCTCTGGTGTGTCAACTGAGTCAACTTTTCTTATTGTGCTGATTCTTTCGGGCAAGGTTTCAATACCATAATTTCTTACAATGTGTTTTTCCGGTAATTGGGTGCGCTTTACTGAGCTAAAAAATTCTTTAATGTGTTTGTTTGAAAATCGTTTGATATTGCGAATGTCCTTTTCCTCGCTTGTGTGTGCCCATTTTGTTACCGGTGATTTAACAATACGATGAATTGCCTCAGCAAATTCTTCGGTTCCAACCACAGATTTAATAAAAGCAAATTTTTGATAAAGTAATTGACTGTTTCGTGTGTAATCTATTTCGAAATACTGATAAACCGGAGAATTTGACTGCATTAATAAGTCGGTACATTTTTCAGTTATATATTCCAGCATGTCACGGTAGTCGTTGCGATAATCAGATTTTAAAGATTGCACTTCCAGTTCAATCTTGCATAGTTCTTCCTTTGTATCTTTATGCAGCACTGGAATGGATAGTGTTCCGACAAAAATGTTGGGGGCTATGATCCCTACTTTAGGGATTCTTTTATGCTGCTGAATAATGTTTTCGCCTATGTTACCCAAAACAAAGCAATCGCTGTTTATGGTATAGTTGTAAAAATAACCTTCAAGCAATTGGAATCGGGCCTCATTGTTGACCTCAGCTGTTTCCTCCCCATCAAACAGGGTGTCGGGAGTTCGAGCATCTAAAAATAACCTTAAGCCATCTTGGAAGGGATCTAGATTAATTTCAATGCTGGGTACAGACTTCATTTGCTACGCCTCCGCAAAACTGGCAAATCCGTTGTCAATTGCTCCTTTGTGCATACGAGCTATTTTTTCCAATGCAAGGGGAAACAAAACTCCACTATGATTTTCAAAATCAAAATCATCTTTTTCAAAGACATCTTTAATTACGTCCAGTTTTTCAGTGACGCAAAAAGATCCTAATTTCTCTAAAACTGGACTTAGCTTCCTCCGTGAGCCATGTAGTTTTGGTAAAAGTTTTTGAATGATGGCAATATCAATCTTTTGGTTTGTTGTAAGGGTGTTATCTAGTGCCGTGAGTTGGTGAATTAAGCGTAAAATTTCAGAGGCACTTCGGTAGCCAAATTCTGCCCCTGTTTTCTTCAGTTCACCATAAAACTTTAATAAGGCATCGTTGATTTCAGTAATATCTGTTGCTGCAATTTTTTTTGTGGAAGACATATTCAAGAAATCTTTCGCCATCCCTGGGCCTTTACCAGAAAGGGTCTTCATGTTGATTTCCTTGAAATTCTCCAAATACTTTTTCATTTCTTCTTTTGTTACTCGGAACTCAATGGTATTGGCTCTGTCCAGAACCTTTGGGCTGAACATATTGGTCGTTTCGTCAATGTTAACAGTGCCAATAATGAACAGATTGGGTGGCACTTTTAATTTGGCAGGAACTCCTTTTTGCAACATGCCTTCGGCATACAAGGGTATTTCTTCCTGGGACTCCATTACACTCAAAAAATCGGCAAAATATCGTTCTACGTGGCTCAGGTTCATTTCGTCCAGAATTAGGAAATGTGGCAAGTCTGGCTTATGGTTTGCCCGAATAATCAAATCCAGTACACCGCTGTCAGGCTTAACGTATTCTTCCGGATTGAGGGCATTTGGATAACCCAAAAGAGGTTCACGGTTTGTCCAGTCTGCCCCCACTGGAATAACACGGTACTGGCTTTCATCCTGGCAAATCCACTGCACAAAGGCTTGTGCCAGTTTAGTTTTTCCGGAGCCAGAAAGACCTGTGAGGATAACAAAAGGTTTGGTAAGGAGAGAGGCGATGAACCGGGTAATTAGAAGGTTCGAATAAAAAAACTCGGATTTAATAAAGGCCTGTTTTAGCTTTTCTAATTGAAATTGTGAGATATTTTGAGAGTTGTTTTTTGCTAAATCAGATATCTTAATATTTGGCAAATTTTGATTTGAAAGCTGCTTATAAACCTCATTAATCAAATTAAGTAAATCAATTGGGCAAGGAGTTAAATAGGCTCCTTGCCTTAATCCAAGGTTTTGATTGTAGAAAACTTCAGATTTGATTTTTATTTCATCTAAAATTTGCTGGTTATTTAAGTTAAGGATACGATCTCTAGGAATTTCTGGTGTTAATTTTACATAGTTTTCCAATTTAATTAAATATGATGGCCCGTCCCATGGGGTTCCAGCTATTCCGGTTGTTTCAATTGCTTTGGATTTTGCAATTGAAATTCCGGAGATTTTAGAATTGTCAATTAGGTGAATAATCGCATCTCCAACTTCAACACTTCTCATGTAATGATATATATCAGCACCTCCATTAGCCGTTTGTGGTGACCATAATGCTTTTCCTAGGGCCCTATCTCCAGTAAGTCTATCTGGTCGACCACTTACAATTGTTTTTTCAATCCAGCACTTCATAAAATAATTTTGGTCAATAAAATATCTGCGAGAAAACCTTGGAAAGCAGAAATTTAAATTTCAATGAGGTGTTGCATCCACTACTTCCCAGCCCAAAGAGTTTACATCTTTATAATTGTCAATCTTTAGAGAAACCTTTTTTGTATTGTTAGGTGGAAATGTTTCGTAAATGGTGTATTCCTTGCTTCCTAATGATGTTTCGGTTTTTGAATAATATGTGACCCTAATGACGACATCCTTGTATGTGGCAATAGTTGCATCATTAGTAATTTCGCAATTTACCTTGAATTTGTCTCCCCAAAAGTTTTCTCTGTAAGTTCCGGAGGCAGATAGAAATCTAGTTGGTTGGGAGCGTTCAATTTCTTCAACACTCATTACCTGCTGTTGATAATCTATTGGACCACCTGAACCCCAATTGGTTTGATCATAAATATATAAGGCTCCTATACCTAATCCCAAAACAAGAACAGAAATTACGGCAGCCAAAATCCATTTGTTTTTCTTTTTCGGTTTAGCGTTTTGTAGAGGAGCCTCGATTTGCGTAGAACTTTCATTTTTTATAGGTGGCGGATTGCTTCGTTTTACATTAAATGGGGGAGGAGACGATGAATCCAAAAGTTCTTTTAATTCACCAATCCTCTCAACGGTTGTCCATTCCGAAAGCCCTTCATGCCAGATTGGGGTATCCTTACTTATATTCATAGTTTTTAGATCCTCTAGGTCAAACGGACCTAATTGTGCAGTTCCATCATGTAAATAGTACTTTTTCATGGATTTATTTTTTTGGTCTATTTAGTATTTGTTATGGGAATAGGGGCGGTGTTGTACCCCCCCAAACCTACAACAAAATCTTTTCATTCCAAAACCCCAAACCCCTATTTTTAGGGGTTTTTAGGAGGTAGGCTGGGAAGAAGGGTTTGCCATTTGGAGGTTTCGGCGGCTTCCTTAATAACGCTGTTTCGTTTAACCAAAAAATGCTGCATGTAGCGCTTCAAAACCAATTTTGAAAATAGCTTACCCAAGACACCTAAGGGGGCTTCAAAATAAAATATGTCTGTCATGATGGTTTCTCGGCCTGTCCATTCGAAAACATGCTGATGATGCAGCTTTTTAAAAGACCCCTTTACCATTTCACTCACAAAGTATTCCGGAGCCTGGTAGGCAGTTATTTTTGAAGTCATGTTCTGGTAAATACCAAAATGCCTTGCCCTCCAGGTTACCTCATCGTTTAATTGCATTAAGCCCGAGGTTACCCCTGCAATGGCTTCTTCCTTTGTCTCGCCTGCGCTGATTTTATGCAAGTCCACACTTAGGCTCAGAAAAAAGCAGTGCTCTACGGGTGCATTAATAATTTTTGTTTTTAACTCTATTGTGGGCAAGGGTGGGTGGTTGGTTTATGTTGAGAGAAAACGCGTTTAACGATGTGTGAGATTAATATTAGTTCGCTCCCTGAAGGCCTTTGTAACTGTAATCCCGAATGCTATCGGGGGACTGCCAGCACTAACGTTTATTAATTGCTCAAACGTTCATATGCACACTATCCGCCCACTAACGCAAAACCCGTGTTAGCTGCTGCATTCACACAAAAAATTTCTCTAGGTCATTCGTCAGTGTTCTTCCTTTATAATAATTATCAAAGTTTACTTCTAAAATTTCCTGGTTTGTTTCCTGGTCGGTATACTTTCTAAAATATGCTGTATTTTCAGGTTGTGTCTTCACAAATTCCTCGAACTGCAACCACTTATTTAAAATATTATCACTTTTAATTTTTACTTCTGATTCAAAATTAGAAAGTGTTATTTCGTTTGAGTATTGTCTTGCAATAACTCCAACCATTGCAATTTTACCATATCTGAGGCCGTTTCCATATTGAGCTTGTCCAAATTTATTTTTTACTTCCTTTTCAAAACGTTTTTGTGTTTCAATTAAATATTCATAAGCTTTATAGCCAAAGAAATATTTCAACGAAGCAGAACTATCAGACAAAATAATATTAAAAGCATCCTTTTTGAATAACTGTTGGGAACTTGCCCGTCTAGCTTGTCCAGAATTACCATTTATTGAAAGACAGATTCTCATGAATGTTTCTCTGTCAATAATTTTAGAGCGGTCAATATATTTGTTTCGAACTCCATCTCCAAATTCTCCACGTTTTCGTTCGTAAAAATAACCGAAAGTTTTAAATATTGCTTCTTGAATATCAATCTGTATTTTTTCGTTGGATCTTCGATCTGCTTCGGTTACGGCTGTTTGGTCATTGGTGGCTTTTGAAATTGCTTCAATCAATTGAAGTTTGCTAATTTCATCAACAGTCCCATTTTCTTCTTCGCTAAAGGTTATCACTTTTAAAAGAACTTCCTTATTGGTAAAAACTTCATTATTCCCAGTTCTTAAACAATCTTCATATATTCTACTCAGTGTATAGGCGGTTTGTCCTCCATTAATAATTTGCGGATTCGTAACAATTAATTCAGCCTCGCTTTTCTTGCCAACTCGATCACTGTAAAATGTGTTATCAGACAGCATGGTTATACCATTGTTGTAAAGTGCAAATTCATTTGTTTTAATTTCTGTAACGGATGATTGAATCCTGCTGTTAACGGAACCCCCAGCTAGATCCAAATAACTCCTTGGATTAAATTTCAAAATCGAGTTTTTATATTTATATAAAATTTTGGCAATCTCGATCGTAGGAACAAACAACGCGGTAATATTACATTCTTTTATTGCAGTATCGACATAATAATCAATTCTATTTCCCGCACTTTTTGAATTTACACTTATTGTTATTTTAAGTTCTTTGGGATTGTAAAATGTTCCAGAAACTACAGGAAATACAAGTTCGTTGTAACATTTTTCATAGTCAAATATTTCGGCTGGAAATAGTGTCAATCTTTTAATTTGGTCACGATACTTATCTTTTAGATTTGCCAATATGATTACTACTTCCTTGTATTTTGGAAAATCGTCAGTTGCTTGAATTTGGTCAATTAACTTTTGGACTTTCCCGTTGTATTTAGTTCCGTTAGTGTATTCTCTTTCCCCTTTTGTGATACGGTCAAGATTCATGCTAAACAGCTCATCCAACTCGATGTTTTTATTTTCGAAATTGTCTTCACTTGTTCTAAACTTTGACTGTATAAAATATATCTTTTTTTGCTCTTTATCCAAATAATATGCATCAACCCCTCCATCATTGGTATCATCAGTAATAAAATTCTCTCTTTCCAAAAACGTTAACATTCCGAACTTCACCTTTAGGAACAAATGAATGTATGCGCGTGCTCGAGCATTATTTAGGTCTTCAATATTTGTTTCAATTGGATAATATTTCTTATACTCTATAGGTGCTTCCTTTCGAAGTTCGTCCAAGATATTTACTAAAGTCAAATATTTGCTCATGCTTGATGTCTTTTAAATGTTGCAGCCAACCCCTAATTTCCCCACCTAAGCTAAAAAGAAAGCCTCTAATACCAAAGAGGTAGAAATCATGGTAGGGGCCGTGATCCGGAAGAGGGGTGGGCGTCGAATAAACGGTCAAACGGACTACGAATTGCTGCCAGACTCTTCCTCGCTACCTATGGTTCTAAATCTTATCTTCATTGTCTATAATTCTGCCTCGGATCCATCCCCCCCCCGCCATTCTCATCCCCAGCCCCCAATCCCTCAAGTGGTTAAACAAATAAGCTGCCCCCCCCCCAAACCTACAACAAAATATTTTCATTCCAAAACCCCAAACCCCCATTTTCAGGGGCTTTGGGCCGGGGGAAGGGTATATTATCGCCCTTTTTATTATCTTTGCCCCGGTTCTTGCTTTATTGCTTATCCAGAAAGGCTGAGGGATGCGCCCTTTGAAGCCTTGGCAACCCTTACCACGGTAAAATGGTGCCAATTCGCTCTCCGGAATTTTTTCCAGGAGAAAAGATAAGCCAATGTATTGTGTTTTTAATCTTAATAAACCTATACCAACCCTCCTGCGCGCAGAAGGGTTTTTTTTATGCATAACAGTACCTCCAGATTCGAATCCAAAGTAAGCGACTACATCCGCTACCGCCCCCATTACCCGGATGATATCCTTAACTTTCTCTATGATCAAAATATTCTTAAACCCCAACAATCCATCGCCGATATCGGCTGCGGCACCGGTTTCTCCGCCATCCCATTCCTCAAAAAAAACCACCCCGTAAGCGGCATCGAACCCAATACCCCCATGCGCAAGGCCGCCGAAGAATGCCTCAAATCGTTTCCCGGCTTCTCCGCCCTCAATGCCACCGCCGAAAATACTTCCCTGCCCAGGCAAAGCGTTCACCACATCTTCGCCGGACAGGCTTTTCACTGGTTCGACCGGGAAAAAACCAAAGCGGAATTCAAACGCATACTCAAACCCGGAGGCTTTGTACTCCTCTCCTGGAACGACCGCAAATACGGACCCCCATTTCTTGAAGAATATGAAAACCTCCTCCAGGAATTCGGGACCGATTACAATCTGGTTAATCACCGCCGGGTGGATGATGCGGTAATGGATGATTTTTTCGGTAAAGGAAACTGGCAGCAAAAAATTTTCTATAACGCCCAAATCTTCGATTTTCAGGGTCTCAAAGGCCGCCTCGATTCTTCCTCCTATATCCCCGCCGCCGATACCAAAGAATATCTTGATATGATAACCGCACTGAAAAACCTTTTCGATAAACACCAGCAAAACGGTACCGTAAATTTCGAATACGATTGCCGCCTGTATTATGGTAAATTTGCATGATTTATGTCCCACATTAAAGAAATACTGAAAGAACGCATCCTCATCATCGATGGGGCTATGGGAACCATGATTCAACGGCATAAATTGTCGGAATCTGATTACCGGGGCGATCGCTTTAAAGACTGGAAATCGGATCTCAAAGGCAATAACGACCTCCTGGTTCTCACCCAACCCGAGATCATTCTCAATATCCACCGCCAATACCTCGAGGCCGGCGCCGATATCATAGAGACCAATACCTTCAACGCCCAGAAAATTTCCCTGGCCGATTACGGCATGCAAGCCCTGGCTTATGAAATGAACCTCGCAGCGGCCCGCCTCGCTGCCAAAGCCCGCGATGAATTCAAACTTAAGAATCCCGCTAAACCCCGCTTCGTGGCCGGAGCCCTGGGTCCTACCAATAAAACGGCTTCCCTCTCTCCCAATGTCAACGATCCCGGCTTCCGCGGCGTTACCTTCGATGAACTGGCCGATGCCTATGCAGAACAAACTCGGGGCCTCCTCGATGGCGGTGCCGACCTCATCCTCATTGAAACTATTTTCGATACCCTGAATGCTAAAGCGGCTCTTTACGGTGTGAACCGTGTTTTTTCCGATACCGGAAAAAAGGTTCCTATCATGATTTCAGGAACCATTACCGATGCCAGTGGAAGAACCCTCTCCGGACAAACGGTGGAAGCTTTCCTTAATTCGGTAAGTCATTTTCCCCTGCTCAGCATTGGTCTCAACTGCGCCCTCGGTGCACGGGAGATGCGACCCTACCTCGAGGAACTTTCGAAAAAAGCACCTTTCTTCGTCTCGGCCTACCCCAATGCCGGCCTGCCCAATCAGTTTGGTGAATATGATGAAAGCCCGCACGACATGGCCTGCCAGATGGAAGATTTTCTGTCTTCGGGTTTCGTGAATATCATCGGCGGCTGCTGCGGCACCACACCCGACCACATCAGTCACATGGCACGCCATGCCGAAAAGACAAAGCCCCGCAGCATTCCCTCTCCCGAGCCTTTCCTCCGCCTCAGCGGTCTGGAAGCCCTGGCCCTGAGGCCCGATTCGAATTTTATGAATGTGGGCGAACGAACCAATGTTACCGGCTCCCGCAAATTTTTAAAGCTCATCAAAGATGAAAAATTCGATGAGGCGCTTTCCATCGCACGCGAACAGGTAGAAGGCGGTGCCCAGGTAATCGACATCAACATGGACGAAGGCATGCTCGATGCCGTTCAGGCCATGACAAAATTTTTAAATCTCATTGCCGCCGAACCCGATATTTCCCGCGTGCCGGTGATGATCGACTCTTCCAAGTTTCATGTTATCGAGGCCGGATTGAAATGTCTGCAAGGCAAAGGCATTGTAAATTCCATCAGCCTGAAAGAAGGCGAAGCCGAATTCATCCGTCAGGCGGAAACGGTGTTGCATTATGGCGCTGCCGTTATTGTAATGGCATTTGATGAAAAAGGACAGGCCGATACCCTGGAGCGCAGGATTGAAATCTGTGGCAGGGCGTATAAGATTCTTACCGAAAAAGTAAAATTCCCTCCCCAGGATATTATTTTCGATCCCAATATTTTTCCGGTGGCTACCGGCATGGACGAGCACCGTCGCAATGCCATCGATTTTTTTGAGGCTACTAAATGGATCAAAGCCAACCTGCCCCTGGCCAAAGTATCGGGCGGGGTAAGTAATGTTTCCTTTTCGTTCCGGGGCAACGACATCGTCAGAGAAGCCATTCATTCTGCCTTTCTCTATCACGGTATCCGGGCAGGTATGGATATGGGTATTGTGAACCCTTCCCAGCTTCAGGTGTATGACGACATTCCCAAAGACCTGCTCGAAAGAGTGGAAGATGTGTTGCTCGACCGTCGTGAAGATGCTACGGAAAGGCTGATTGCCATAGCGGAAGGACTGAAAGGACAGGAAAGAAAAGAGGAAACAAAAACCGAAGAATGGCGTTCGGCTCCCTTGCAGGAAAGAATTACCCACAGTCTGGTAAAGGGCATTACCGACTATATTGAGCAGGATGTGGAAGAGGCAAGAGTGGAACTGGGCGAGGCATTGAAAGTTATTGAAGGTCCGCTGATGGAGGGTATGAATGTGGTGGGCGATTTGTTCGGCAGCGGAAAGATGTTTTTGCCCCAGGTGGTAAAGAGTGCCCGCGTTATGAAGAAGGCCGTAGCTTTTTTACAGCCCTATCTCGAAGCTTCCAAAAGCAAATCGCGGAAAACAGCCGGAAAAATTTTGTTGGCTACCGTAAAGGGCGATGTACACGACATAGGAAAAAACATTGTAAGTGTGGTTTTATCCTGCAATAATTTCGAGGTGATAGACCTGGGGGTGATGGTGCCCTGCGAAAAAATTCTGAGCGTAGCCAAAAGCGAAAATGTAAACATCATAGGCCTGAGCGGTCTCATCACGCCTTCCCTCGACGAGATGGTGCATGTGGCGGAAGAGATGAAACGGGAAAATTTTGCCATTCCCCTGCTGATTGGAGGAGCCACAACCTCAAAAATTCATACGGCCGTAAAAATTGCACCGCAATACAACCATCCCGTGGTACATGTAAACGATGCTTCCCGGAGTGTTCCCGTAGCCGGAAGTTTATTAAGTCCGGAATTGCGGGAAGGGCTCATGAAAAAAGTAGATGAGGAGTACCATTTTCTGAGGGAGCAGAATAAAAGGGGCCGTTCGAAAGATGCCTTCATTTCCATTCAGGAGGCCCGTAAGAACCGGCTTCAGATAGATGTCAAAAAATCAAAGAGTAAGGAACCGGCCTTCACGGGATTAAAAGTATTACCCAATTATTCCCTGGAAGAAATTGCCGGGTATATAGACTGGTCGCCCTTTTTTCATACCTGGGAGATGAAGGGGGTTTATCCGGCCATACTGGAAGATCCGAAGCGGGGAGAGGAAGCAAAAAAATTATACGATGATGCCCGGGCCATGTTGAAAAAAATTATTGAGGGACGATGGGTAAAGGCCAATGCCGTTTTTGGAATTTATCCGGCCGAATCGCAGGGCGATGATATTCAGGTTTTCCGGAAAGACGGAAAAACGCCCCTTTGTACTTTTCATACCCTGCGTCAGCAAACCCGCAAGCCGGAGGGAACGCCCAACCTGGCTTTGGCAGATTTTCTGGCTTCCGGAGCAGAGGGTGGTGATTATGTGGGGGCCTTTGTAGTTACTGCCGGTTTGGGCATCGAAAGCAAGCTGGAGCAGTTTGAAAAGGAGAATGACGATTACTCCTCCATCATGCTCAAAGCCCTGGCCGATCGTTTGGCCGAGGCCTTTGCTGAATTGCTCCATGCAAAGATCCGGCGGGAATATTGGGGCTATGCTGCCGATGAAAATTTAAACCTGGGAGAAATTATTCGCGAAAAGTATATCGGTATTCGTCCGGCTCCGGGTTATCCCGCCCAACCGGATCATACCGAGAAGGAAATTCTGTTTAAAATGCTCGAGGCCGAAAAAAATTCCGGAGTTACCCTTACCGAGAGTCTGGCCATGTATCCCACGGCCAGTGTATGCGGATTGATTTTCGCGCGTCAGGAAGCCCATTATTTCAGCGTGGGCGACATCCTGCCCGACCAGCTGGAAGATTATTCCAAAAGAAAAAATGTTAAAACGGAGGAAGTCCGCCGTTGGCTGAGTCCTTATTTGTATAACCCTTGAAAAAAATTGGGCAACAAAGTAATTATGCCTTTGGATAAAACATTCTGGGGTGCTTTGTTCGGACAATTAACCGACTCGTTCGGAATCAACTGGATGGTGAACTGCGAACTGCAGGAGCATAAAGATTTTGAGAAGGAACACGCGAAAAATTAATCACATGAAAAAATTCGAAACCAAAGCCATCATCCCCGCCAAACCGGATGCCGTGTACAAAGCCTGGCTGTCGGCCAAACTCCACGCTGCCATGACCGGTGGCGCCGCCACCGGATCGGGAAAACTAAATGCAAAATTTACCGCCTGGGATGGCTATATCTCCGGAAAAAACCTGGAACTGAAACCCGGAAAAAAAATAGTTCAGTCCTGGCGTACGGTTGAATTTCCACCCGATGCCCCCGACTCACAACTTGTTGTTAAGTTTAATCCCCACCCCAAAGGATGTGAACTGATTATTCAACATACCAACATCCCCAACGGACAATCGGATTATAAAAAGGGCTGGCGCGATCATTATTTCATTCCCATGAAAGCATATTTTTCGGGAAAGTAAAATCCATGATCCTCAAAACTCCCGACGAAAGCTGGGAAACTACAGGTCCCGCCCTAAACCCCTCCGGAAAATTTTCACGGGTATATCCCGGCATCAACCGGCTTACCTCAGAAGCCGTTATCCTGAAAAAAATTTATCCCCCCTACCTCCCCGGATCGGCACAGGAATTTGCCTTCCGCAGCGAAGGCATGCTCAAAAAACCCTGGAAATTTTCCATTTCCCCACTCAAACTCCTCAAAACAAAAAACGAACTCTGGATCGTTTTTCCCAGATTTCCGGGTAAATCCCTCCGCGATTCCGGACCTGAACTTGCCCGCCTAAAGCCGGAAAATAAAAGGGAACTCCTGAAAAAATTACTCTTGGGCCTTGCCGAAATCCACGCCGAAAAGATCTTACACCTCGATATTAAACCCTCCAACATTTTAATCGATTGGCAATACGAACTCCCCGAAAAAATCTGCTTCATCGATTTCGGTATGCACCGCAACCTTAAATTTAAATACCCCAAAGGGAAAACAGGAAAAGGAAATTTCAGCTTCTATTATGCGGCTCCCGAACAAATCCTGAATGCCACCGAGGTCTTTTCACCGGCTACCGATGTCTATGCCCTCGGCATGACTTTCTTTTGGGTGCTCACCGGAAAAGAACCTTTTTCTGAACAACACCCCGCCGCGCTTACCCAGCTCATGCTCAACGAAAGTCTTAACACCCGTGATATTTCTGATTTTCCAACAGAGATTTTGGATGGCATGACCCGGAAATTTAAATTTTCCAAACCGCCCCACCTGTTGCCCGAAAACGAGATGCTGCATGGCCTCAGGCAAGGCATGGCCGAACGCTTCCCGGTTCCCACCGTACTCGAAAAAATTACGACCCGTACGGAGTAAATTTCTAAATGCGGTATCCTTTTTGCGGAGAAATTAAGTGTATTTTTAAATCCATGAGGAAAGTTTTGTATTTGTGGGGATTGCTTTTTTGTTGCCTGCCGGGTTTCGGACAACACAGCGATTGCGATTTTGCCCTCGAAATAAAAACCAACGGTCCACACCACCTGAAAACCAAGGGAGCCGGAAAACTCAAAGAAATTTTTTCACCCAATACCAAAGACCTGCACTGGTTCGAAAAAGAGCATAATATCGTTTGGGTTAAATTTCAAATGCCCGAAACCAAAATCCTTACTTTTTCCATCACCCCCGCCAACGGGAAAGATGATGTTGACTTCCTTCTTTTTCAGTACCGCGAAGATGGTTTCTGTGACGGTTTGCCCCTTAAAAAGGAAAAACCCCTGCGCTCTAACCTGGCCCGCAGTGAGGGCCCGACCGGACTTTCCAGGGATGGAACTTCCGCCTTTACGCCATCCGGCCCGGGAAACCCCATGGCCCTTGTGCTGGAAGTGAAAAAGGATGAAGTATTTTACCTGGCCATCGATAATGTTACCGGTGCCAACGAAGTTGTGCTGTACATCGATCTCAAAACTCCAACCGAAATCATTACCACCGATGCCGCTCCTCTTGCACTTCCCGAACCCAAAGAAATAAAAACTCCTTTCCTCGTTCGTGTGTACGATGCAAAAACGGGAAAGCCCGTAAACGGAAATTTCGATATTCCGGGATACCAGATCGGAGAGCCTTTTAAAATTTCCGATACCACACAATTTACCCTAGAACTTTCCAGTTCGCAGATGATTACCCTGAATGTGAACGCCCCCGGATATATTTTTTACTCGCATGCAATGATGGCTCCCCAGATTCCCTTCGATGCCAAACGCATGCCCGACACGGTTAAGTTTGATGTAAACCTGAAACCTATTGTCCCGGGAGAGGTCTTTAAAATTCCAAACATCAAATTTGTAGGCGATGAAACCGCCTTTTTGCCCGTCTCCCGTCCCGGCCTGTTAGCCTTATACCGCTTTATGAACCGAAACCCCGGAGCACAGATTGAAATTGTGGGCCATGTGAACGCTCCCGATATGAAAAATATCCGCCAGCTGAAAAAACTTTCCCAGGAAAGGGCCGAAGCGGTCAAAAAATACCTCGTTGAAAAAGGCATTGAAAGTAACCGTATCTCCTGTACCGGAGCGGGTAACTCCCAGATGAAATACCGCAAACCCATGACCGAAATGCAAAACGAAGAAAACCGCAGGGTGGAGATAATCATAAAAAAAATCTGAGGGTCATCAAGTCCCCTTTTCATTTACAGGATACCCCTGCCGTTCATCCTTTTTTTAAGCCGGAAGCCCGCAAATCCTTAATTTTGACTACATTTTACCATGCGCAGCACTTTCGCCCTTTGGATTTGCCTTTTTTTTGTTTCGGTGGGAACCGGACAGGATTTTTCTCAGCCCTGGACCCTTCAGTCCTGCATTGACCATGCCCTGAAAAACAACCTGAGTATTAAACAGGGTGCACTGAATGCCGAAATCAACGAGGTAAATTATCTTCAGAGCAAGGCCAATGTACTTCCTTCCCTGAATGCCAACCTCTCCCACGCCTACAACTTTGGCCGAACCATCGACCCCTTCACCAACCAGTTTGCCACCGATAGGGTACTGAGCCAGAATTTTTCACTCAGCTCGGCCCTTATTCTCTTTAACGGCTTTCAGAACTATAACAACATCCGGCAGCAAAAATTCAATATGCTGGCCGGTGAGCAGGATCTTGAAAAATTAAAAAACGATATTTCACTCAGTATTGCCACCGCTTACCTCCAGGTTCTTTTTGCTGATGAATTGCTGGAAATAGCCAAAGGCCACTACGAAATTACCCACCTTCAGGCCGAAAGAACTAAAAAACTGGCCGATGCAGGTGCTGTGGCAAAAAATGTGTTTCTCGATATTCAGGCCCAGCTGGCCGCCGAAGAACTGAATGTGGTTAACGCAGAAAATCAGCTCACCATGGCTTACCTCAACCTGGGTCAGCTGCTGGATCTGAGCGACATG
>CALEYQ010000012.1 GCA_937924855.1 uncultured Bacteroidota bacterium
TTACGGGATTGTTCGTCGTTACGGGATTGTTCGTCGTTACGGGATTGTTCGTCGTCACGGGATTGTTCGTCGTGGCAATGGGGCCCATTTTATCCAATTCTTTAAGTGCCTCTTCCTGTTTGTTCAGGGCCAGCACTTCAAGTTCGGAGGCTTTCCGGGCGTTTCCTTTCTCTCTTTCTTCTTCGGCTTCTTTTTTCAGATTTTTCGAATCCTCTACCAGCAGCTGAACGAAATCGGCCCTGGAATCGTTGGAGTTCTGAAGGGAAGGAATAACCTTATTTAACTTTTCCTCGTTTTTAGCGTATTGTACATTTCCGGCATCGGCCAGAAACTGGTCTGCTTTTTTCTTATCATCAACAGACTGGCTTTCGAAATTATTGGCCTGTTGCAACAAATTTTCTTTCTTACCGGGGTCGGAGGTTCCGGCGGCAATTATCCTCAGGCTGTCGGCCTTTCTTTTATTTGTAATGGCATCCTTATGGGCCGAGGCATATTCATCAAAAAGGATTTTGGATCCTTTGTCCTTAAATGCCAATGGGTCGGGACCGGGGGTAGTGCTTTCTTCGATTTTTGCCAGATTATCTTTGGTCTCATCCAGCAGAAACCGCAGTTCGTTTTTCTGATTCAGAACACCCGCCAGTTGATCGTTGATTTTCTCCTTTTGGTCTTTCTTTTTGGTCTTGGCCAAAACTTTATTCAAACTGTCTTCACGGTTTTCCAGTTTTACGATCCAGTCTTCATAAATTTCCTTTTTGGCGGATTCCCGCTTCAGCGGATCGGAAATGTTATCGGCATCTGCCATGCGTTTTTCAAAGCCTGTACCGGAATTAACAATGACAGGCGGGTTTGTATTGGTGGGAACCGGGTTATTGTTGGTAACAGGATTTTCCGGACCAGTTGTATTGTCGGGAACCGTGTTATCAGGATTGTTGTTCGCAGCAATCAGGGGATTGGATGGATCTTTTTTACTGAGTTCAGCAAGCGATTTTTGTTCCTGCTTATTATTTTCCTTTATCCGGCTTTCGGTTTTGTTTACATGTCCCTGCAGGTCAACTTTAGACGACAGGTTTTGGGCCGTATCCAGGAGGGCCTTCAGATTTTTATTTTCTGAGTCGAGCTGCTCATTCCAGGAACGCAGCAATTCAATCTTTTGTTCTTCCCGCTTAACAGGATCTTTGATTTTCTCAATCTCTTTCAGTTTAGCGGAATTGCCCGAATTAATTTTATCGATAGTAGCCAGTGTGTTGTTGAGCTCAGGCAGATCGGAACCGCCGGTGTTGTTCGGGGCTGTATTCGTTGTAGGATTATCAGGCGTAAATGTGGTAACAGGACCCACGGGTGAAAGCTCCAGATTGTTCTGGATGTCGTTGATGGATTTATTAAGCTTTGATTTGTCGATGTTGGCTACATCACCCGTTGGCACATTACCGGAACTAACGGTGCTTACCATCCCCGAAACCAGATCGTTTTGAAGCCTTAGCTTATCAGCCAGGGATTTTTCTTTTTGATATTCCTTTTCAGCAACCTTGAGCTCCTGCTCCTTTTGGGCAAGTTCCTCTTCCATTTCTTTCACCTGCTCAAGTTGCGATGCTTTAAGGTCTTTGTTTTTTTGTTTTTCAGCCTCCGTCTTCATCCGTGAAACTTCACTCTTCATGGCATTCACCTCGGATTGAATATTGTTCAGATTATTCAGAGAAGCGTTCTCTTTTTGCGACTGATTGGAATATTGGGACTGAAGGTCTGAAACAAAATCGCCCGATCCGAATTTCTGATCTTTCAAATTTTCATCCAGCAGGGCTTTTTGCTCATTGAGTTTTAAAATAGCATCGGTATTCGATTTGGAATTGAGGGCGCGTTCCAGGTCCTTTGCATATTTCAGCTCAAAATCGGCTTGTAGCTGTTTTTGCTTGGCGTCGCCATCAATTTTCTGTGAGAGGTTAAAGGCAAGGAGGGTTTCCTGACTCAGCTTAAAAATATCACGCTCCAGACTCTTCTTTTCTTTTTCCAGATTTTCCTTTTCAGATCCCGAAGCACCTGAGTTCAGTTTATTGTTTACAACATCCAGTTGTTGCTGTTTTGTTTCCAGCTCCTGATTTTTATTGTTCGCTATTACCAGGAATTGATCGGCTTCTTTTTTAAACTGATTGGCTTCTTTCTGACTTTGCTTCGCATCCTCATAGGACTCTTTTATTATTTCCTCATTGGAAATATCCTTTATGGGTGCCGTAACAAATTTATCAGGGGTGCTTGTTTTCACATCCAGAGAATCGGGACCCTCGGGGATATTCGGATTTCGCTTATCAAAATTTACATCCAGATTGGCCCTCTCCTTCAAAATTTCCAGCACGGCCAGGTAATCGTCTTCTGTGGCAGGGGCATCAAACATATTATTAACGATAAGCTTATCCTCGCCACCCAGCGATTTCAGCATCAACTCCTGATTAAGAGGCTTCAACTCATACTGCACCGGAATTTTAACCATTTCCTTGGTGTCCTGATAACCCTTCGACTCCACAAAAAACATAAACTTGCCGCCATTGGGAAGGTTCATAAGGTATTCCCCGTTTTTTTCTTTAGTATTGAAAACTCCGACCAGATCTCCGGTTAGCAGATTTTTAACCGTAATTTTTGCTTTAAGGGGTTCATTATTTTCGCTGAAGATTTTCCCCTTTACGATGGCAATATCCGCAGGCACTCTTTCAATCTGAATCCGGTAAACGGTTACCAGTCCCTCAGGACTGTTGCGATTGGAGGCAAAATACCCGAATTTGTCTTCTGCATCAGAAACAAAAAGAAAATCATCGTCGGGCGTATTGATGGAAAAATCCATGTTGATGGGTTTGCCCCAGGTGCCCGTTACTTCATTGCGCATGGATTTAAACACATCGTAGCCGCCCATGCTGTTATGCCCCTTGGAACAGAAGTACAAAATATTGCCATTGGGATGGAGGAAGGGAAAATCTTCATCATAATCCGTATTTACAGGATAGCCAACCGGCAGGGGCTTACTCCAATCGCCATTCGGAAGTCTTTTTTTATAATAAATGTCTTTTCCCGTTTTTCCTTTATCCCCATAGCTTGAATAATAAAGCTCGTCTTTCCCCTGTTCAAGATACATTACTGATTTATCTCCCATTTTCCTGTCGTAGGAGGTTTTAAACTCGTCGGGCTTTACAATAATTTTTGCATTAAACCCCTCAAGGTGGTATGAGTTGAAAAAATCTTCACGGGACAATTCCTTTTTTTCCAACACAACCAGATCCTTAATGTTTCTTAAAAGCTTTTTCCCGTTTTCACACATTTCAATTTGTCGGTCCACATCATACCTTACATCCGTTTTTGATCCGGCAAGGCCCTTAAACTTTTTATATGCCTGAATGGCTTCGTTGAATTTATAGTTCAGATGATAGGCCCTTCCCAGGTAAAAGAAAACCTCTTTTTCAACATCGGGCTTTTTCGAAGCGCTTTCCAGATAGGGAAGTGCCTTTTCCTTTTGGGCGGTAGAGAACAACATACACACCCCGAACTTGTAGGCATAGTTGGGGTTGTTTTGATCTAAGCTTAACAATTGTGAAAAAAGCGGAAAGGCTTTGGCATACTCGTCTTTGTCGAAAAGCTTTTCCGCTTCTTTCCGCAACTCCTCCTGATTGGCAAAATTATTCTGCCCTTCCAGGTTTCCCCAAAACAGGAAAATCTGGAAAACCAAAAGGTAGGGGATAAAACTATATGCCTTTTTCAACAAAATATTAAGACTATCTGTAAGATTCAGCGTGTGCCATTTTTTCACACAAAAATCCTGCTAATCTTACAAATTTACCGAAAAAAAAGGGCTTAAGTCATTCAAAAAGAAAGGGTTTCAACATCGCCATGTTGAAATTACTCGGTGGCTTCCCTAGGGGTAGTCTTGGGGTTTTTTTTTCCCTTTATCCACATTTTGGATTCTTCGTTTCGAAGCAATCGTTCAATGTTCTTTTGATGGGTAAAAAGTACCAGAATGGCTATGAACAGCCCGAAAACATGGAAAGAGGGAAAGGAGGGCGGAAACAAAAATAAAATGCTGAAAGGGAAAGATAAGGCTCCCAAAATAGAACCCAGAGATATATAATGCGTTATTAAAAACGCAGCCAGAAAAACCCCTATGGCTACCAGGGTTGCCGGTGGGTGAAGGGCAAATGTTATTCCCACCAGGGTAGCAATTCCCTTCCCGCCCCGGAAATGAGCCAAAATGGGGAAAATATGGCCAAAAAGGGCACTAATGCCCATAACCATTTGTATTTCAACTACTTGTTCCTTTGGGGTAGATTCAGTTACCAGAGCGGCTCCCACCATTACCGCAGCCCAGCCCTTGAAAATATCGATCAATAAAACGGGGATTCCGGCCCGCTTTCCCAAAACCCGGAAGGTGTTGGTAGCTCCTGCGTTCCCACTCCCATGCTCCCTTACATCAACACCATAAAAGAATTTCCCGATCCAGACAGCCGAGGGGATGGAGCCAATGAGATAGGCTCCGATGAGGGCAATAACAACCGGTAGTGTTACCATGCTATTCAAACAAAGTTAAAAATTCCCTGAAATCCAAGCCGGGATGATTAAAACTGGCCGGCTTTTTGATTTTTCCTAATTTAAGGGCCCTAAGCTATTGATATGAAAAAACTTATCCTTTTTATCTCCTTCCTCCCCCTGGTCCTCTTCGGACAGGGAAAGAAAAATATCACCCTTGAAGAAATCTGGCAAAGTCCCTCCTTTTTCGGAGATAACTTCTGGGGCCTGAGCACCCTGAGCGATGGCAAAACCATGCTTGATTTGGATTATTCGGATTTCAAAAATCCAAAAATCATTAAAACCGACCTGGTTAGCGGAAAGTTCAAGGGCGATGTAGTGGATCTGCAAACCCTGCAAAAATTATTGCCCGCGGGCGCCAAAATTTCCCTCGATGCCTTCGAGATTAGTCCCGACGAAAAAAAACTCCTTATCCCCGCCGACAAGGAACCTATTTACCGCCACTCCTCCAAAGCAAACTATTACATCTACGACATTGCAAGTAAAAAGGCAGAAGCATTGAGTAACAAAGGAAAACAAAGCATTCCTGAGTTTTCTCCCTATGGAAACTACATCTGTTTTGTGCGCGACAACAATCTCTTTCTCAGGAACCTTACCAACAATGTTGAAACCCAGATTACGGTTGATGGTGAGTTCAATAAAATAATTAACGGAGCCGTGGATTGGGTTTACGAAGAAGAATTTTCTTTCGACAAGGGTTTTCAATGGAATGAAGATGGCAGCAAAATTGCTTTTTACCGTTTCGATGAATCCGAAGTAAAAGAATACAATATGCAGAAATGGGGTTCCCTTTACCCCTCGGATTACCGGTTCAAATACCCTAAAGCCGGCGAAAAAAATTCGGAAGTAACCCTGCATATTTACGATGTAATTACCAATGTAACCAAACCCGTATTCACGGGCGATGAAAGCGACCAGTATATTCCCCGGATTCAATGGACCCGCGACCCGGATGTTCTATGCTACACCCGACTCAACCGCCTCCAAAATCACCTGGAGCTAGTACTTGCCGACGGCAAAGCGAAAAACCAGGGCATCAAAACCACCCTGCTGATGTCGGAAAAAAACAATACCTATATAGAGATATACGACCATTTGTATTTCCTCGACGACAAAAAACATTTTATCTGGACCAGCGATGCCGACGGCTATCTTCATTTTTACCTGTACAATCTCGAGGGAAAAATGGTGAGGCAAATTACCAAAGGCACCTGGGACATAACCGAATTTTACGGCTACGACGAAAAAACCGGAAAGCTCTATTACCAGTCAACCGAATTGGGAGCCGCACGGGAAAATGTTTACTCCATAAACATCGACGGAAGCGAAAAAACCCTCTTGTCGCCCGAAGAAAAGCAAGGCAGCAGTTCGGCGCATTTCAGTTCAAACTTTGAGCATTATGTAATATCCTTTTCCAACGCAAATACTCCTGCACGGGCCGTGTTGTACAATGCAAAAACCGGAAAGCCTGTGCGAACCCTGGTCGACAATAAAGAGCTGAAAGAGACCATGAAGGAATACAATCTGGGAAAAAAGGAATTCGCCACCCTTAAAACTTCTCAGGGTACCGAACTCAATTACTGGATACTAAAACCGGCGGATTTTGACCCGAACAAAAAATATCCCGTGTTTATGTATGTGTATGGAGGTCCCGGAGCAAATACAGTTAAGGATTCCTGGGGTGGAAACGATTATTTCTGGCATCAGATGCTGGCCCAGAAGGGATATATTGTTATTTCCGTCGACAACCGGGGAACCGGCGGACGGGGAAAAGATTTCAAGCATTGTACCTATAAACAATTGGGCAAACTTGAGACCATCGATCAGATAGAAGCCGCAAAATTTTTCGGTTCCCAACCCTATATCGACAAAAACCGGATCGGCATTTTCGGCTGGAGCTACGGAGGTTATATGTCATCGCTTTGCATTACCCTGGGTGCTGATGTCTTTAAAATGGCCATTGCCGTGGCACCTGTAACCAACTGGAGGTATTACGATTCTATTTATACCGAAAGGTATAACGGATTGCCCCAGGATAACCCGGGCGGGTACGACGACAATTCTCCCATCAACCATGTATCCAGGCTAAAGGGAAAATATTTACTGATTCACGGAACGGCCGATGATAATGTCCATTTCCAGAATGCCGTTGAAATGACCAATGCCCTGATAAAAGCCAATAAACAATTTGATGTTTTATTTTACCCGGATAAAAATCATGGAATTTACGGTGGGAACGCGAGGTATCATCTGTACACTAAAATGACCCGCTTTATCCAGGACAATCTCTGATTATTCACGGGCTGCCTTTTCCCGGGCTTCCTCCTTGGCAATCATTTCATTGAGCCATTCTCTGGCTGTGGCCAAATCCGGAAACATGCGCGTTGGGGTAACGGGCTTATGAAATTTAATGAAAAAATTCGCCGTAATCCGAACCGGCATGGAGGTTACGATAATAGCCCGGGCAATTAATTGCTTGTTATATTCAGCCGTGGCCGAATAGGCCCGCGCAGCAGGAGTGGCCTTTACATATCTGGAGGTATCCACCAGAGTGCAATACCGCTTTTTCCCAAAATGAGCCTGATTGATGTTTTCAATTTCCTTGACCTGCTCCACGTCAAATTCCGCATCAGCCTCTACCACAACCCTGGCGATGCGTCCTTCAAAATAAATTTCTCCTAAAGAAAAAGGAACCCCCATGGAATAATACTGCTTACAAGGATAATGAATTTATTTGATATTTCCGAATAACCCCTGCCCCAAAATAAGGGGGGATTCCTTATTTTTGAAAAAAATGAATTATGGCGAGCAGTAAAGCAAAAACCATTACCTCCCTTGGCAATTACGCCCTTGGAAAATGGCAAACCGGCACCGGAAAAGAAAAAGAATTATTCAATGCCATAACCGGTGAACCTATTTTTCTTGCCAGTTCCGAAGGTCTCGACTTTGGCGCCATGTGTAAATACGCCCGGGAAGTGGGCGGTCCTGCTTTGCGAAAAATGACTTTTCAGGAGCGGGGACGCATGTTGAAAGCCCTGGCTCTTCATTTGCTTGAAAAAAAAGAAGCCTTTTACAAACTCAGCTGGGCCACCGGAGCCACCCGCATCGACAGCTGGGTGGATATTGAAGGTGGCATTGGCAATTTATTCAGCTATGCCTCCCTGCGCAGGCAGTTTCCTGACCTGCCGTATTGCCTGGAAGGCGATGTGGCCAAACTTTCCAAGGGAGGTTCATTTATCGGACATCACCTTTGCGTTCCCAAAGAAGGAGTTGCCATACACATCAATGCATTTAATTTTCCCGTTTGGGGCATGCTTGAAAAAGTAGCCGTTAACTGGTTTGCCGGAGTTCCCGCCATTGTAAAACCCGCTACCATAACTTCCTTCCTCACCGAAGCCGTGGTACGCGAAATTATTGCCTCCAAAATAATCCCTGAAGGAGCCCTCCAGCTTATTTGCGGAAGTGCCAATACCCTCCTCGATCATGTCATCAACCAGGATGTGGTAACCTTTACCGGATCGGCCTCCACGGGAAGAATGCTAAAAGCTCATAAAAGAATTCTCGACGAATCGGTGCCCTTTAATATGGAAGCCGACTCGCTCAATTGCTGTGTTTTGGGAACCGATGTAAATCCCGACATGCCCGAGTTCGACATATTTATCAAGGAGGTTGTGCGGGAAATTACCACCAAGGCCGGACAAAAATGTACGGCCGTGAGAAGAATTCTGGTTCCGGAAAATAAAATTGAAGAAGTAAGAAATGCCTTATCCAAACGATTGAGCCAGACCATCATCGGCGATCCGAATATAGAAGGGGTAAGGATGGGCGCATTGGCCGGCCTGGAACAAAGGAAAGAGGTAATGGAAAAAATTGAGCAGCTTTCCAAAAGCCAGAAAATCATCATTGGGGATTTTGAAAAATTCGAAGTTAAGGGCGGAGATAAAAACAAAGGGGCCTTCATGCCCCCCGTGATCTTCCTGAATGAAAACCCGCTCAAAAACACCGACTGCCATGAGATAGAAGCCTTTGGTCCGGTTTCTACCCTTATGGGTTATAAAAACATTTCCCAGGCCGTTGAGATTGCCAAAATGGGAAAGGGTTCTCTGGTTAGCAGTATTGTAACCGCCGACGATCAGATAGCCACCGAATACACCGTAGGTGCCGCCTGTATGCACGGAAGAATTTTGATTTTGAACCGCGATTGCGCCAAGGAAAGCACTGGACATGGCTCGCCTATGCCCCTCCTCGTTCATGGCGGACCCGGAAGAGCCGGCGGCGGAGAAGAAATGGGCGGAAAGCGGGGTGTGTTTCATTATTTACAACGCACTGCCATTCAGGGTTCACCAACAACCCTTACCGCCATTGGCAAACAATACCAGCAGGGCGGGAAATACATTGAAAAAGACATTCATCCCTTCCGGCAGCATTTCGAGGACCTTGAAGTGGGCGAAACCCTGATTACCGCCAAACACACCGTTACCGAAGCCGACATTCACAACTTTGCCAATGTAAGCGGCGATAATTTTTACGCCCACATGGATGCTACCTCCCTTGAGGGAACCATTTTTGAACGAAGGGTAGCCCACGGCTACTTTGTATTATCCAAAGCTGCCGGATTGTTTGTTGATGCCCGCAAGGGCCCTGTGCTTTTAAATTACGGTCTTGACGAATGTCGTTTTACAAAGCCGGTTTATCCGGGCATGACCATTGGGGTGAGATTTACCTGTAAAGAAAAAATTGATCAGGAAAAGAAAACGCCCGAAGATGTAGCCAAAGGGATTGTTAAATGGCTGGTAGATGTGTACGACGAAACCGGGGAAACCGTGGCCATTGCTACCATTTTAACCATGGTAAAAAAGAGAAAGCAGGAGGGTTGATTTTTCCCTGAATTACAGTTTTGAAAGTTTTTTGATATGGATGATTTTTTGTTCATCCATGATCCGGATCAGGTAAATACCCTGGCTGAAATTTGCAATATTTCCTTCCACCACGGCCGATTCCGGGTTTACAATTTCCATAATTTGTTGTCCCTGAAAATTAAAAACCGGCACACTTTTTATTTTGCTCCCGAAGGCAGTAATTTTAAAAGAGCCGTTTGTGGGATTAGGATAAATTTCGACCCTTGTACTGTTATGCGATTTCCCAGGTGATAGGTTTCGGTTACTGCCTGCATGCAATGACCTGACCATGCTGAAATTACCTCCACCGGCTCTTTGGTATTGGGTTTCGGCAATGCTTGTATCCGGGGAGGAGGGAATTTCTGAAACCAGGGTAAACTTTCCATTTCCGGAAGAATTGATTACGGTTGTGTCCTGAGACCAACCGGCAAATCCGGGGAGAAATAAAACAAGCCAAATAATTTTTTTCATTGCTGATGTTATTTAATTATCAATTTTTGCCTTTGAACCCCTGCCCAATCTGAAACCTGCACTACATAAAAACCCGGGTTTAGATTTGAACAATCAAACTCATGACTGTTGCCGTATGCGTTAGTTTTTTCAAAAACCCGCTTTCCACCCGCATCGAAAATTTCAAATCTTGCATTTTTCAGCCCTGTATTTCTTACAAGGGTAAATTTTCCCAGATTGGGATTGGGGAAAAGGGAAAAGCCTTCCTCAACCATACTTTGGGAATTATCGATGCCGGTAGTTTCGCAAAATTTCAGAACCACACCATAGTGGGTGGTATACCCATACTCATATCCTCCGATTAGTATGCAACCTAAAGAATCCATTGTCATTGCCACCGGCCATTCATGTCCACCGGCAGGACCGCCGTAATTATATTCCCAAAGCTTACTCCCCGTTGCTCCCGAAAGCTTTACAAGCACAATATTTGACAAAGAGGGAGATTTCTTAGGATAGGTAACATATACATCTCCAAATTTATCTACCAAAGTACGAGTGCCCCCGCTACCCAGGCCGAAAGAATCAAGTATGGTAGTCCAAATAAGATTTCCGGAGGAATCATATTTCAATACCCTACATTCATTATTTGTAGAATTTGAGGAATAGTATTTTCCACTTTGATAAATATTCCCAAACAAATCAACAGAAATGGAAGTCCTGTTTGAGCTTTGCACTGAAGGATTATATATTTTCACCCATACTAAATTTCCAATTCCGTTGAATTTCCCTAATGCGAATCCACTATCAGACAGACCGGCAATGCCTGTTAAATAAACATTTCCAAGGTTATCAACCTCCAAACCCTCTAAGGTTTCATAAATGCCATTACTCGGATTAATTTGCCCCTCCCACAAAAATTGACCTGTTGAAGAAAATTTTTTTACAAAGTATACCCAATCATTCCCAATCATTTTCATCCCTCCTACAAAAATATTTTTGAATGGGTCTAATCGCACCCCAACCAAAACTACATTAGTATCATTCGAGGTGCTCCATGTCAGATTATTATTAAGATGCTCGGCAAGCGTAACATTCCCGTTCCAGATAAGGGTAGTTACCCGACCCGGCCCCGGAGAACAATTATCAATTCCCGAATAAATTAAAGATGTATCAATATTATTTAATGCTCCTCCCGGAAGAATTTTCGCATTTAAAACCAATCGGTTTGAGTTTGCGTATCGGATAACACCCGTGCAATAAATATTGTCGAGAGAGTCAATGGCAATCTTTCTTAAATAAGTATCATCCGGCCATTGACCAAAAGTATGTTTCCACTGGTAAATTCCCGAAGAAGAAATTCCCGCGGCAAAACCCAAAAAAATCCCGTTTGAATCTGAGGTCATTCCACAAATGGCCACATCTCCATTTCTTAATACCTTAATATCATTGAGGGAAGTAGAATGAAAAGTATCCACGGCAAATCTATTAACCCATTGCAATGCAGGTTGTGAGAATGAAAAAAGGGGAAGGAGAAAAAAAAGAAATAGCTTCATGCTTTAAAGAAATCAGGTTGGGAAAACATAAGCTTAATTTAAACATTAACCTGTTCTTATTTCAAATATATGACAAAACCGCTATAAATAAAACAAGAACAATCCACTTCGATCGCCCACCTAAACCGATTTCAAAACCGGCAAAAATTCATCGTTTCCTCATCAAATAATGACTCACGCCCCACTCCTCCCCATTCCGGTATTTCCAGAGTTCTGAACAGGCCATGTAAAATACCCTCCAGTATTCAAACCATTTTTTCTCATTTCCTGCCCCGTAAACCTCGTTGAAAATTTTCAGAATCTCCCCCCTGTTCCCGTCCATGTTCCGCAACCAGTCTTCAGCTGTTTTTGAGTAATGAAGCCCGCTTACCTTCCAGTCTTTTTCCACTACCAAATGGGTACTGAAACGGCTAAACAAATCATGGGATGGCATCATACCCCCCGTAAAGAAATATTTACTCATCCAATCACCGGAATCTTTTACCTCAAATAAATAGGGAAATTTATGGTGTGTGAAAATATGCACAAACAATCGTCCATCGTCCTTCAGCCAGCCGGCAATGCGCTCAAACAATAATTCATAATTCCGCAAATGCTCAAACATCTCTACAGAAACAATCCGGTCGAATTCTTTTTCCGTCGAAAAGCCATTGATGTCGGCGGTAATTATTTCCAGATTCTTCAAACCCTTCTCCCCCGCCCTGCGCATTATATGCGCCCGCTGCCCATGAGAATTGGACAGGCCCGTAATTTTTGAGCCGGGAAATTTTTCCGCCATAAACAAACTTAATGAACCCCAGCCGCAACCGAGTTCCAGAATTTGTTGTCCATCCCTTAAACCGGCCCGCTCACAATACAGATTCAACATGGCTTCTTCGGCTTCGGGGAGACCTGAATTTTCATTTTCATACAAACAGGAACTGTATTTTAAGCGCGGCCCCAGACATAATTCAAAAAAGCGGGTGGGAACCTCATAATGCTGCTCATTGGCCTCTTTGGTATTTACCGCCAAGGGAGATGCCTTTAATTTTTCAATGTAGGCTAAAAGGGCTTTTTCGGGCTGGGAACCAAAAACGGTTTCCAGCTCCCGCAACCGCTGCCTCAACAAACGGCGAATTCCCATACGGATTATGAAATCAGGAACTAGTCCCCGCTCAAGAAAAAACGCTGTCAAACTCAGGATTTTTTAAACCAGGGAATGAATACACTGGTGGTCCGTTGATACTCTTTGTAGGCTTCACCTTTGCTACGCAATGCCTGCTCCTCGGTCATGGGAATGCCGGTTACTTTGAAGATCAGGTACCCAATGGAAAGGGGACATACAATAGACACCCATCCATAGGGGGTAGCCAGAGCCATGACAAAAACCCCTACCCATAATAGCAGTTGGAAAAAATAATTGGGGTGGCGGCTGTAATTCCATAAACCTGCCTGGCAGACTTTTCCCTTGTTAGCAGGGTTGCTTTTAAATTGTTTCAATTGAAAATCTGCGATGCCTTCTCCCAAAATGGCGATGCCTGTTATCAGAGCTCCTGCCATTTCGAAAACGCAGATTTCCGCCATGCCATTGGCTGCCATTAGAAAAAAGGGAATGGCCAGAAAAATATTTGACACCGCCTGCATTTGAAAAAAAATAAAAAATTTGGTGTTGGCATTCGGAGCCCAATCATTTCTAAGGGCCTTGTACCTTCCTTCTTCTTCCTTCAAATGACTGCCTACCCGAATCAGCAAATAAATTCCCAAACGCAAACTCCAGATCAATAACAATCCGGCCGAAAGTATTTTCCGCTCAGGATTTCCGGTTCCCAAAAAATAAACAAGAAGCGCAATTACCGTAAAATTGAAAGCCCAGAATATATCCACTACTCCCGCGTTGTTGATAGACCAGGCCCAAAACCAAACACATACCATTATGAAAGCGCAGGCGGCCCAGGCATACAAGGCTAAGCAGAGTGATTCATTAATCATTGGATTGCTTTTTTACTTTAATGATTCCCATAACGGTTATTAATTTAAGAATTAAATAACCGGGATCTATCTCAAACCACCTTCGGGCAAAGTTGACACGGGAAGGAGCTTTATGGTGATTGTTCTGCATCAGCTCTCCCATCAGGAATACATCTACAGGAACAGAATTTTTACTGTGATCGCCGTTATTGAAATTCTGATACCCGTATTTATGCCCGCACCAGTTAACAATGGCACCGTGCAAGGGGCCCATAAGGTAATGCACCGGCAACAACAGGTACAAATACCAGGGGGGACTGAAATAAATATAAACAGCTGTATAAGCTAATCCGAAAAAAATCCTAACCATCCAGGAATCGGAAACGCGGTCCATCAAAGGCCAGGTAGGATATTTCTGATCGAACTCGGCGGGAGGCGAGGTTTTGTATTTCAGGAAATCGTGGTAAATCTTTTTTGTTTTCATCATCAGACCCCAAACATCCTTAATAAAATGCGGCGAATGGGGGTCCTTTTCGGTATCGCTGTAAGCATGATGCATGCGATGCATGATGGCATAGGCCCGTGGGTTTAGGAAGGATGCTCCCTGGGTAATGAATGTCATGAAATAAAAGAAACGCTCCCAGCCTTTGTCCATGGAAAACATGGCGTGTGAGGCATACCGGTGAAGGAAAAAGGTTTGGCAAAAAAGGGAAAGAAACCAGTGGAGGAGGAAAAACCAGAGTACTTCCATAAAGCGAATTTACCATTTAGTCTTTAATTAATATCATTTTAATCGGCTGGGTATGGGTGTGAACCCAATATTATATACCTTTAGTTTTCAAATTTTCCTATGTCTTTTGAGCACCTGAAAGGAAAACCTCCGTATCCTTTCCATACCATATGCATGGCGGTGGCTTTCTCGCCTCGCTGGGAGTCTCTTTTATCTGAATCGGCATTCCTGTCCCGGCTTTCGGGGGCTAAACTGGTACTGATTCATGTGGGTGAAAAAACCACCACCAAAGAACAGAAAATACTGAAAGCCCTGGAGGCCCGCCAATATGATATTTCCAAAGCTCAGATCATCTGGAAAAAAGGGAATACCGTAAAGGGCATTCTGGAGGCCTGCAAGGAAAATGCGGCCGACCTGCTGGTTCTGGGTGCCTTACGCAGGGAAAACCTTTTGAATTTTTACCTGGGCTCGGTGGCCCGCACTATTTGCCGGAGGGCCAAATGCTCTATTCTGCTCCTGGAAAATCCGAGGCATACACCCGCCCCTTTTAAAAAGGTTTTCGTGCATGTTTCCGACAACCCGAAAACCCCTCACACCTTGCAAACGGCCGAATACCTGGCCGGACTTTACGGCTTCAATGCCATTACCGCCGTTAGGGAAATTGACTTTTCCGGCGTAGCCATGGCAACCGCCGATTCCGTCACCGCCGGAGATACCACGAGAACCAAAAGGGAAATTTCACAAACCGAAGAAGATTCCCTGCACCATGCCTTAAAAGTTTTTAAGGATACCGGATTGGAAATAAAAGAAAAAACCATCAAGGGAAAGCCCGGCTTTGCCCTCAGCAACTACACCCGTGAAAAAAAGGCCGACCTGCTGATTATTAATTCCCCGGATCAGAAACTGGGCTTCCTGGACCGGGTTTTTACCCATGACCTGGAATTTATTCTTGAAGACCTGCCCTCCAATGTGCTGATTGTTCATTCGAGGATCAACGCAAACACTTCCCATGAATAAACTGGATCATGGAGAGTTGATTATTTTCCTGTGCTCACTGAGCCTGATGCTGATTTCATCGCGGGTGCTGGCTGAGCTTGGAAAAAAATGGAAACTCCCATTGGTCATGGGCGAATTAATCGTGGGTATCATTCTCGGTCCATCGGTATTTGGCATGCTTTTTCCGGATTCGTTCAGCACTATTTTTCCTTCCACCGGAAATGTGCCGGTGGCAATGGACGGCTTGATTTCGCTTTCTGTAGTCCTTTTGCTTTTCGTAGCGGGCATGGAAGTGCAACTGCCCCAATTGCTGAAGCAGGGAAAAGTGGCCATGTTTACCAGCACCTTTTCCATGGTAATCCCTTTTTTCACCGGATTTCTTACCGCCCATTTCTTTCCCGGATTTTTCGGACTCCCCGACGATGGTCCCAACAATTTTTATTTTGCACTTTTTCTGGGAACCGCTCTTTCCATCTCCGCCCTTCCGGTAATTGCCAGGATTTTAATGGACCTCAATTTGTTCCGATCCAAAATCGGAATGGTTATCATTGCCTCGGCCATGTTCAACGATTTGGTGGGCTGGATAATTTTCACCGTTATTCTCAGTCTTTTCCGGAAAACAGGCGACAACGGATCGGTGTGGTACACTATAATTGCCATCCTGGGCTTTGGCTTGTTCATGCTTACCCTGGGCAAAAAAATTATAGACCGCATTTTACCCTGGATACAGAATAAAATTTCATGGCCGGGCGGGGTTTTGTCTTTTGCATTTAGTTTATGCTTAATAAGCGCTGCCTTTACCGAGGCAATTCACCTGCATGCCATTCTGGGTGCCTTCATTGCCGGTATAGCGGTAGGCGATTCGGTGCATCTTCATGAAAAAGCCCGGGAGATCATTCACCAGTTTATAACGAATTTCTTCGCCCCTTTGTTTTTTGTGAGCATAGGAATTAAGGTAAATTTTATTGAAAATTTCGATTTGGGAATTGTGTTATTCATCTGCCTTCTGGCCTATTTCGGAAAACTAACCGGAGCCAGCCTTGGCGCCTGGTGGGGAGGAATGACGGGGAGAGAGGCCCTTGCCGTTGGCTTTGGTATGAACGCAAGAGGTGCCATGGAAATTATTTTGGGAACCCTGGCCTTCAATGAAGGATTGATCAACAGCCAGGTTTATGTGGCCCTGGTAATAATGGCATTGGTTACTTCCATTACCAGCGGGCCCTTTATTAAAAAATTCAGTGGGGTAAATCCTGCTTAGGTGGGAACCGTGGTTTAGCTTCCTGCAAAGGGAGTTCCGAAAACACCCACGGCAAGCTCTGCCCATACGAGGATCAATAATAAAACAATACCCATTACCCAGGCCATTTTAGAAAGCATCGGTTTTTTTCTCCTTAGAACCCGCGCAATCCCAAAACCCGCCGAAAGCAAAAGGGCGCCGGCAACCAGAAAATCAAAAACCGACCAGTTTACTTCAGGGCTGAATTGCATAGCAACAAAAGGAATGGCAAGGATCAGGAAAGTGATCCCGAATACCCAAAGCGCATTTTTTCCGGTTGAATTCATATAAACAGTTTTATCCTGAACTTAACGATATAAGTTACAAAAAATTTTCCCGGGTTCAAATAATAATGAAAACTGTTTCGCGGAAATCCACCCGATTGAAATTTATCTTTTGTAATTTTCCGGAATGAACATTTCCGGCGATACCACCATGCCTCCCCTGGCGGAAAGAATGCGACCTAAAGGATTTTCCGATTTTGTGGGTCAGGCGCATCTGGTGGGCGAAAATGGAATTATCTCCAAGGCAATTTTGGCCGGGCACTGTCCATCTATGATTTTCTGGGGTCCGCCCGGAACCGGGAAAACCACACTGGCGAAAATTATCTCCAACACCGTAAAGCGACCTTTTTTTTCTTTGAGTGCTGTCTCTTCCGGAGTTAAGGATGTAAGGGAAATCATTTCCAAGGGAGAAGAACAGAATTTATTCAGCGGCAAAAAACCCATTTTGTTCATTGATGAAATCCACCGCTTTTCAAAATCGCAACAAGACGCCCTTCTTAATGCCGTGGAAAGCGGTACACTCACCCTCATCGGAGCCACCACTGAAAATCCTGGGTTCGAAGTTATTCCCGCTCTCATTTCAAGATGCCAGGTATATACCCTTCAGGATTTGTCAAAATCAGATCTGGAATCACTGCTCCTGCGTGCCCTGAAAAACGACGACTATCTGAAAGAGAAAAAAGTGGTTTTAAAAGAAAACGAAGCCCTCATCCGCCTTTCGGGTGGCGATGCCAGAAAACTGCTGAACAGCCTGGAGTGGGTAATAAACGCCTTGCCGGAGGGGGAAACTGAAATTACCAATGAAAAGGTGGAAGAAATTATCCATCAACGCTCGCTTCGTTATGACAAGGGCGGCGAGTACCATTACGATACCATTTCCGCCTTCATCAAATCCGTACGGGGAAGCGATCCCGATGCGGCTGTGTATTGGCTTGCGAGAATGATTGAGGGTGGTGAGGATCCAAAGTTCGTCGCCCGCCGTCTGGTAATTCTGGCTGCGGAAGATATCGGCCTTGCCAATCCCACTGCGCTGGCCCTTGCCCAGGCTACATTTTCGGCAGTTGAAACCATCGGACTTCCCGAAGCCAGAATACCACTTTCCCAGTGCACTATTTATCTGGCCTGTTCACCCAAAAGCAATTCCGCTTACCTGGCAATTGACAAAGCCCTGGAACTGGTTCGCAAAACCGGAAGTCTACCGGTTCCCATACACCTGAGAAACGCTCCCATTAAACTCATGAAAGAGCTGGGTTATGGGAAAGAATATCAATACCCCCACGCCTTTCCGGGAAACTTTATAGAACAGGAATACCTGCCGGAAGCGTTGAAAGGAGAAAAGATTTACGAAAAGGGAAATAATGTAAGGGAGGTGGAACTGGAAAAATGGCTGGAAGCCATCAAAAATTTTGGGAAGGAGGCTTAACGGTCAACTTCCTCAGGCAGGGGAACAGGATCCCACACCATAACATGACAAAGGGCCACTACGAATCCACCGGCCATCTGCTCGAAAATCTGCCAGCCCAAATCAATTAAAAGATATTCAAGGGTTAGCACATGGGTAACAGAAACCCCCATGACCAAAACCACAAGATAAATTACAAAGCCGGCAATGGCTCCTGCGGCAAGGCCACGATTGATAAAAGAATCCTTAAAGCGTTTGGAGAAAATCCGGCTTTGATAGAACCGGGTAAGCAGGAAGCCCACCACAAAATAAACCAGGCCGGCAAAAATCAAAAACAGTGTTAAAGGGTAATTGATTTTAGCAAGGTCGTTCAACACTACTCCATGCCAAACATAAGAAATGGCAAACATCACAAGCGAACTCAAAACCCACGAAATAAAAAACCGTTTCCTGAAAATGTACATAGGGATTACAAATTTAATAAAATCATAGGTTTAAATAAAATTTTCGCATATATTTACATGATAATCAGCAAAATAATGCAATTCAGGAAGGCTTTACCATTCCTTATTTCTGTTGTCCTGATTGGCTTTTGGTCTTGCCGCCGCAGCCCCACCCTTCCGGAATGGGACGCCGATTTTTTCGGTCCCCTTTTGAAAGCCGATATGGGCATTAACAACCTGATTCCCGATTCCCTCATCACCTCCAATCCCGACAATTCCCTGAACCTGGTATATGAATCTACCATTTATGAACTGATTGCCGATTCCCTTTTCAAAATTCCTGATACCACCCTGAATTATTCTTATCTGGTTCCAGCGGGCTGGGTAGTTGTTACTCCCGGTTCCCAGATATTAAACAATACCGGAAACAACCAGTACCAGTTGGGCGGGGCCCAGATCAAACGGGCTGTAATCCGCAATGGTTATATGGATGTGTTGGTAACCAATACCATCCACAAGCGATTGCTGGTTCAGTTTTCAATGCCCCTGACAACAAAAAATTCCCAGCCTTTCAATAAAACCGTTGTGGTTCCCGCTGCCGTAGGCAATAATCCCGGAATCTTTACCGACACCTTCCGGCTCGACGGGTATAGTGTTGACCTCAGGGGACCGAATGGAAATAGTTATAATACCCTTGTTTCGTCCGTGGTAGGCTCCATTCACCCGAATGAAGTGGGTGTTGATACGGTTTATCAGGGAGAGGGCGTTGTAATAAACCTGAGCTTTAAAAAAATGGTACCCCAGTATGCCACAGGTTATTTCGGTCAATCAACGCATTACATTGGTCCGGAGGAAACGGGATTTGATTTGTTTAGAAAGATTGTAGGCGGCTCCCTCCATTTGGAAAGTGCCACGATGGATCTCAATATCGAAAATGGATTTGGCGTTGATGCACGGGTAAGATTAAGTGAACTAACATCGCGGAACACCAATACAGGAAACAATGTTACCCTAAATCATTCCATCATCAATTCAACCATAAATATTAACCGGGCTACCGATCCGGGCGGTCAGGTACAACCATCCATTTACAGTGTTACCCTGAACAACCAGAATTCAAACCTGAAAAGTTTGCTTGAAAACCTGCCCAACAAATTACGGTATGCCCTTTTTGCAGAGATTAATCCTCTTGGTAATGTTTCCGGCAGCAACGATTTCGCTTATTATGGAAAAGGCCTTAAAATCAATGGGAAACTTGAGGTTCCTCTATCTCTGGGTGCCAACGGCCTTACGTTTGTTGATACTGTTTCCTTTTCCATTGGTGATCCTGAAAAAAATCCGGTGTTAAGCGGACAAATGTTCCTTTATGCCGAAAACGGTTTCCCGCTCGATTGCGAAGTTTCCCTTGGGCTTTTGGATGGCAATGGAAATCTGTTATCAGAATTTCTTCCGGTTTCCTCGGTAATTGACGAAGCCCCGCTGGGTTCTAATGGTATTGTTTCTTCGCCCCGGCTTACCAAATTAATTATTCCGGTTCCTGAATGGAAAATTGCCCATGTAAATGCCGCTAAAAAAGTAGTGATTAAAGCAAAGTTCACCACAACCAACGCCCCTGCCTATTTAAAGATCTACAGTCATTACAAGCTTAAGCTAAAAGTAGTGGGCGATTTCAAAACCCGGATAAAAGCTTCCTGAGAACCCTTAGTCCGTAAAACTCCAGGCAATCCCAAACGAAAAGTTCCGGGGCGAAACGGGTATTCCCGTATAGAGCATGGGAACCGGTTCAAAAATTCCGGCCAGAGGATTCCCTGAAAAAACCCGGGCTCCAAAGCGTTTAACTTTCATGGAAAAATAGAAATCAGGAAAAAAATACCCATGGGTTAAATTTCCTTCCGATTGCTGCCATTGTCCGGTTGCCGGCTCATAAGTCGGGGTTGACCAGGCTTGGGAATAATTTAACAAGGTTCCCAAAGAAATTTTGCCCAATCCTTTACCGACAGAAAAGGTCCATCCCAGATTTAAAGTACCCGTCAGGGAGGGAAGATTAATGGGTGAATTTTTGGCAAAAAAGAATTTGAATTCAGGAATAAAAATGAGTTTTTCTGCTCCGCTGTTTCTTTTAAGACTCAGCTCAGACCATGCCATCGTTTGGTTAGAAAGGGTGGGAATACCATTGGAATCGGGAAAGGAAAAATTGGAGAGTCGGTGGTGATTTACTGCTGCCTGTAGTTTCAGGGGTTCAAAAACATAAAAGGCCGAAAAAAAATCATGACTCTGGTTACCAAAACTGTTTTTCCATTGGTTGTGATTAAAGTTCATGAAATGATGGGTTACGGCTCTGGGGGTAAAAGCCGACGAAGCCGAGAATCCGAATAAGTGTTTTGGGAACCGAAGACATCCCTTTAATTCATGGAAGAAGGATCCGGCATTATCACCAGCCGGGATAAACTCTGAGGAGGCTTTAAGTTGCCAGGATTTTCCGGTTCCCGCTTCATTCAGAAGGATGAATTCAGCCCGTGCAAAAATATCCGTGGGTGTGGAAAGGCTGTCGTTTTGGGAAAGGGTATAATTTCTTGTTCCGCCGAGGAGTTTAAAATATGATTTCGAAAATTTTCCATTTAGTGGAGAAACCAAGGTTCCTACCCTGTTTTCGAATCTGAGGAGGCGGATGGAGTCGCGGGTAATGGTAGAGTCGTTATAGAAAATGGTGTAGTTGGCATTGGCGGGATTCAGGTCAGTGTAGGCATATTTAAAAGAATTGAATTCCGACTCAGCGAGGACCAGGAACATTTTAGGTTTAAGGGAATCAGACTTAGTATGTCCGGGTGCGAGCCAGAATTTAATTTCAGCTTTTGATTGTATCAATTTCGATCGGGCATCGGGCCTCAGGGGTGGCACAAAGGTTATGAATGCGGAATTATCTTCTCTTAAGAGGGTATCGTTATAACCGGTGGGTTCATCTTTTTTAATTGACTTTTGGTAAAGGAGCAAGGCCATTCCCCGGTTATTGAATTTTCCGTTTAGAAAAAAAGATGCGAAATGTTCGCCGGCGAAGAAAGAGGATTTTCGGAGGATTCCTTCCCCATTGGTTCGGATGAGGCCGAAGCTCAGATTTCCTCTTTGTTTAATATCCTGTGAGAAGAAGCAATTGAGGAGTTGTTCATTTTTGGAACCCGCATAAAAGTAAATATCAGAAAAGGGAGCCCTTGAAGTGAAGAATGGGTTAAGGAGAAAATTTTCCGGGAAAAGAACAGGGTTATTAATTCCGGTAGCGAGGGTAGTATTTTGGGGAATCAGAGCGGATAGAAAATGGATTGGATTGGGGAAGGCCGGAGAAGCGGGAAAAAAGTTTCGGGAGTTAAAGAAGAGCGGTGGGATAACAGGAGATTGGGGAGGTATGGAGGAGTCGGTTGAGAAAACCGGAACAGTTTGAAAAGGGAGGTTTGTTTGTTTGGGAAAAGAAAAAGTTGAGTCGCCTGCCGGGAAGGAGAAAACAGGGATGAGGCAGGCAAGAAAAAGCAGGGCTTTCATGAATACAAAAATAGGGAAAGGAAGCGGGGCTGGGCATAAAAACAAAAAACCCCGCGGATGCGGGGTTTTTTGAAAATTGGCAACGACATACTCTCCCAGGCTTTAGACCAAGTACCATCTGCGCTATGGGGCTTAACTTCTCTGTTCGGGATGGGAAGAGGTGGACACCCATGCAATAGTCGCCAAAAGTCGATGTGATCGAAAAAGATCACCAATAAAATTTGACATAAGAGAAAAAATATAAGGAATAAATAGCCTTCAGAAAAGAAAGCGTATGGGTAATTAGTATTGCTCGGCTTTGACATTGCTGTCTTTACACCTGCAACCTATCAACGTAATCGTCTATTACGACCCATAAAGGAAGTCTCATCTTGAGGTGAGTTTCGCACTTAGATGCTTTCAGCGCTTATCTCATCCATACATAGCTACCCTGCGGTGCCGCTGGCGCGACAACAGGTACACTAGCGGTATGTCCGACTCGGTCCTCTCGTACTAGAGTCAGGTCCACTCAAACTTCCAACGCCCACAACAGATAGGGACCGAACTGTCTCACGACGTTCTGAACCCAGCTCGCGTGCCACTTTAATGGGCGAACAGCCCAACCCTTGGGACCTTCTCCAGCCCCAGGATGTGACGAGCCGACATCGAGGTGCCAAACCTCCCCGTCGATGTGAGCTCTTGGGGGAGATCAGCCTGTTATCCCCGGCGTACCTTTTATCCTTTGAGCGATGGCCCTTCCATGCGGAACCACCGGATCACTATATCCGTCTTTCGACCCTGCTCGGCTTGTAGGCCTCACAGTCAAGCACCCTTATGCTATTGCACTCTACGCACGGTTACCAAGCGTGCTGAGGGTACCTTTGAAAGCCTCCGATACTTTTTTGGAGGCGACCACCCCAGTCAAACTACCCGCCATGCAATGTCTCCCTGTTTAGGGGATTAGACCTCAAATAAATGAAGGGTGGTATTTCAACGGTGACTCCACCCCGGCTGGCGCCGAAGCTTCAAAGTCTCCCACCTATCCTACACATCATTTATCCAAAGTCAATGCAAAGCTATAGTAAAGGTGCACGGGGTCTTTCCGTCCCGTTGCGGGTACTCGGCATCTTCACCGAGACTACAATTTCACCGAGCTCGTGGCTGAGACAGTGCCCAGATCGTTACACCATTCGTGCAGGTCGGAACTTACCCGACAAGGAATTTCGCTACCTTAGGACCGTTATAGTTACGGCCGCCGTTTACTGGGGCTTCGATTCAAAGCTTCTCCCCAACAAGTTGGGGATAACCTCTCCTCTTAACCTTCCAGCACCGGGCAGGTGTCAGGCCTTATACATCATCTTTCGATTTAGCAAAGCCCTGTGTTTTTGATAAACAGTCGCCTGGGCCATTTCACTGCGGCCCCGCTTGCGCGGGGCACCCCTTATCCCGAAGTTACGGGGTCAATTTGCCGAGTTCCTTAGCCACGGATCACTCGAGCACCTTAGGATTCTCTCCTCGACTACCTGTGTCGGTTTGCGGTACAGGCGGTACAGATTTAAGCTTAGAGGTTTTTCTTGGGAGTCTGATTAGGGTCATTATCCGCTTGCCCGAGGGCTCGCGGTACTGTCGGATTTCAGCATCTCCGGTGGATTTACCTGCCGGTGATATACATACGTCCTTCAACCCCGTATTCCGTTACGGGGCAGACCTTTCACTCCTCCGTCACCCCATCGCAATCTGGACCGGTACAGGAATATTAACCTGTTTTCCATCGGCTTTTGCGTTCGCATACGCCTTAGGCCCTGACTAACCCTGATCCGATTAACGTTGATCAGGAAACCTTAGTCTTGCGGTGTCCAGGTTTCTCGCCTGGATTATCGTTACTTATGCCTACATTTGCTTTTCCGGCCGCTCCAGCATAGCTCACGCTACGCCTTCACTGCAGACGGAATGCTCCCCTACCCATAGAAGATAAATCTTCATGTCATTGCTTCGGTAGTACACTTGATGCCCGTTTATTAGCCACGCCCAGTCGCTCGACTAGTGAGCTGTTACGCACTCTTTAAATGAATTGCTGCTTCCAAGCAAACATCCTAGCTGTCAAAGCAACCGGACCACGTTATATCAACTTAGTGTACATTTTGGGACCTTAGCAGATGATCTGGGTTGTTTCCCTCTCGCCCACGGACCTTAGCACCCGTGGGCTCACTCCCGGTTATATGTTATTGCATTCGGAGTTCGTCTGGGTTTGGTAGGCGGTGAAGCCCCCTAGCCCAATCGGTAGCTCTACCTCAATAACACTCAACACCGAGGCTGTCCCTAAAGACATTTCGGGGAGTACGAGCTATTTCCCAGTTTGATTAGCCTTTCACCCCTACCCACAGCTCATCCGAAAGCTTTTCAACGCTTACCGGTTCGGACCTCCACCCCGTGTTATCGGGGCTTCATCCTGGCCATGGGTAGATCACAAGGTTTCGCGTCTACCCCCTCTGACTATGCGCCCTATTCGGACTTGCTTTCGCTTCGGCTTCTCCCGTTAACGGGATTAACCTTGCCAGAGAGGAGTAACTCGTAGGCTCATTATGCAAAAGGCACGCAGTCATCCCCAACAAGTTGGGGACTCCTACAGCTTGTAAGCGTATGGTTTCAGGTTCTATTTCACCACCCTGTTCGGGTTGCTTTTCACCTTTCCTTCACAGTACTAGTTCGCTATCGGTCTCCTAAGAGTATTTAGCCTTGCCAGATGGTCCTGGCAGATTCCCACAGGATTTCACGTGTCCCGCGGTACTCAGGATACTACTAGGTATTGAATCTGATTCGTGTACGGGGCCATCACCCTCTATGGCACTGCTTTCCAGACAGTTTCCACTTCAAATTCAAAGTCCATATTGTAGTCCTACAACCTCTCACCGGCCGTAACCGATGAGATTTGGGCTGTTCCCTTTTCGCTCGCCACTACTCAGGGAATCACTATTTGTTTTCTCTTCCTCCGGGTACTTAGATGTTTCAGTTCTCCGGGTTTGCTTCTTTCGATATCACGCCTTCAGCGTGATGGGTTTCCCCATTCGGAAATCTACGGGTCGCGGGTTATTTGCACCTCACCGTAGCTTATCGCAGCTTATCACGTCCTTCTTCGCCTTTAGGAGCCAAGGCATCCTCCATACGCTCTTAATTACTTTCTTTTCAGTGAAATTGGTATTCTTTACAATACAATAATTGACTGAAGGTTTATTTATAACCTTATATTTTCTCTCAATATGTCAAAGAACTTCATTCGCTTGAAGCGAATTGGTGGAGGTGAACGGAGTCGAACCGATGACCCCCTGCGTGCAAGGCAGGTGCTCTAGCCAGCTGAGCTACACCCCCTAAAACGAGATTTCAGACCAAGGTGGAAAGACCCTCTTTCCATGTTTCCTGGAGCTGTGTGGTAGTCCCGAGCAGACTTGAACTGCTGACCCCCACATTATCAGTGTGGTGCTCTAACCAACTGAGCTACGGGACTAGATAAGATTGCAGTTTGCAGTTACAGTAATAAAAATAGACTGCTTACTGCCCTCTGCCACCTGTGTGCCCCGCCGCAAAACGCTGGACCACTTGATTGGCTCGTTAAGGGAAGATTTTGAAGGAAAGAAATAGTAAGGGTTACCGGAATAAATTCCGGCAAGTCAAATCCTCTCTAAAAAGGAGGTATTCCAGCCGCACCTTCCGGTACGGCTACCTTGTTACGACTTAGCCCCAGTCATCGGTTTTACCCTAGGCCGCTCCTTTCGGTTACGGACTTTAGATACTCCCGACTCCCATGGCTTGACGGGCGGTGTGTACAAGGCCCGGGAACGTATTCACCGCAT
>CALEYQ010000013.1 GCA_937924855.1 uncultured Bacteroidota bacterium
TTCCGTCTTTGTTTTTATCGAGGGCCTTTTGCTTTTTGGTAAGACCTCCCTTAGACATTTTCTGAGGAACAGACTTGGCACCCTTCTTTTTCTTGCCGTAGTCTTTCTTGTCTGGTTCTGCAAACTCTGGTGTGCCTTTTGAGCTTGACGCAGACAGCCACTTTAGAAAAACTGAAACATTGCTTGGGCGCTTTTTTGTTGTGTCTCCTTTGTTATTTTTTCTTGTTTTCTTGTTTTTTTCTTCCGTCCTGGCTGCCCAGGAAACTTCGGATACCACCTTTAAAATTCCCAAAAGGGAACTGGCTTTTAATACACTTCCCCTGGCCATAGTATTGGGTGGAGGTAATTTAAATGAGCCCCGGTTTACGCTGGTTTATAAACATCGTCTAAAGGATAAACTTGCCTTGCGTGTCGGAGGAGGTATTTCCTTTTTGAACCACCGGTATTCCTTTTTTAATGCTCCTTTCAACATTATTGAGCAAAACGATTCTCTGCAACTTCGCGAATACCACCACGCCAGGTATCGGGAACAACCCCGCTTTATGACAGGTCTTGAATATACTTTCGGAAAGGGAAAGGTAAAGTGGTTTGCCGGAGCCGACCTGTTTCTGTTTTATACAAAAGCCGATTACACATCCGAAATGGCCTGGTTCAGGCTTGATACCGTTGCCCATGGATCAGGCATTAACACCCAATATCAGTATTTCCTGGCCAGCGATTATGCCATTTCCAGAAAAACTGAGGAAAAAAGAATTGGAGGGGGTATCTCTCCCTTTTTCGGCCTCAAATGGGAATTGAGTTCAATGATTGGTTTTTCCCTTCAAACAGGGTTTGATTTCAATTATTCAAGAAGGAACTTTACCCATATTTATCCGAAAGCTTCCGGAAATGATTTATTCCACTCTATGGATTTTTCCATGAACGGTCTCATTCAGGATTTTTCAATCCGGATCAAGTTCTAAGATATTTCCCCATAGTTCCAAAATCACGCTACCTTTGTGTTTTGGAATAGTTTATGGGAGGAAATACGACCGGTAAAATTTTTAAGCTCACCACCTTTGGTGAGAGTCATGGCCCTGCCATCGGTGGTGTTATTGATGGCTGTCCGGCCGGACTAAACCTTGATTTTGCTTTTATTAAGCGGGAAATGGATCGGCGCCGGCCAGGACAATCCCGTTTGGTTAGTCCCAGAAAAGAAATCGACGAAGTTGAATTTCTGAGTGGGGTTTTCCGGGGAAAAACAACCGGCACTCCCATTGGCTTCCTCATCCGAAATGAAGATGTGATGAGCCGTGATTACGATCATATTGCCACCGCCTTTCGCCCCGGCCATGCCGATTATACCTATTATGAAAAATACGGTTACCGTGACTACAGGGGCGGGGGACGCTCCTCCGCAAGGGAAACCGCTTGTCGCGTCGTGGGAGGTGCCATAGCAAAATTATTGTTACGGAAAAAACGGATTAAAATTAATGCTTTTAATTCATCAGTTGCCCACATTTCCCTTAATAAGCCCTATACCGAACTCGACCTTAGTAAAACAGATGCCAATCCCATCCGTTGCCCCCACGAACCTACGGCAAAAAAGATGATAAACCTGATTGAAAAAACCCGGAAAGCAGGCGATTCTCTTGGGGGCGTAATATCCTGTGTCATCAAAGGAGTTCCCCCGGGCATTGGCGAGCCTGTTTTTGATAAGCTCCATGCCGAGTTGGGCAAAGCCATGCTTTCCATTAATGCCGTAAAGGGTTTTGAATACGGTTCCGGATTTGCCGGCACTTTACTTCGCGGTTCAAAGCATAACGACGAATTTTACCGCGACAGCGGAAAAAAAATCCGACAGAAAACCAATCATGCCGGAGGAATTCTTGGCGGTATCTCCAGCGGAGAGGATATCTATTTCAGAGTGGCATTTAAGCCCGTTTCCACCATTATGAAAGATCAGAATTCGGTGGATGAAACCGGAAATGCCATGGTTCTGGAAGGAAAAGGAAGGCATGACCCCTGTGTTTTGCCCCGGGCTGTACCCATTGTGGAAGCTATGTCGGCACTTGTTTTGGCCGATATGATGATTTTGGCCGGGGAATTCTAAAAAATTATTAATATTTTATTAATTTCCCGATAGGGGATTAGGATTATTTTAGAAACCTAAAATTAAGCTCATGAAAATCGTAAAGAAAATTGCCAAATGGTTTGGAATTCTATTGGTGTTACTACTTGCATTTGTTATCGCCGCTCCCTTCATCTTCAAGGATAAAATAATAGCCATGGTGAAGGAAGAAACCAATAAGAACCTGAATGCCGTGGTAGATTTTGGTGAGTTTGATCTTACCCTGATATCTTCCTTTCCTGATTTTACGCTATCCGTGAATAATGTTTCCGTAGCCAATATAGAACCCTTTAAAGGCGATACCCTCTTCAGCGCCGGCAACTTTACCGCCACCATCAACCTGATGAGTGTTTTGTCGGGCGATCAATACAAAATCCGGAAGATATTTCTTGATAAAGCCCGTATTAAAGCCAGTGTTCTTAAAGGCGGAATGGCCAACTGGGATATTGCCAAGCCTTCCGTCGATACCACCGGAGTACCGGTAGATACCACCGCCCCGGCCAAATTCAAGCTTTCTTTAAAATCACTCGAGATAAAAAATGCCTTCATCGTTTACGATGATAGAGATATGAATGCCCACATTGAACTCGATGACTTCAATTACACCCTTTCCGGCGATTTTACCCAGGATAATTTTACCCTGAGTAATCTCCTTGAAATCGCCAAAGTTTCGTGTTCTTACGAGGGTATTCCTTATCTCAACAAAACCAAAACCCGGTTCAAGGCTGATCTGGAGGCCGATATGCCCAATTCGAAATTTACATTTAAGGAAAATGAACTTTCCCTGAATGAACTTGCCTTTGGCATGGACGGATGGTTCGCCATGCCTGAAAAAGGCTATGACATGGACCTGAAATTTAACTGCAACCGAACCGATTTTAAGAGCTTTCTTTCCCTGATTCCTGTGGTTTATTCCCGCGATTTTGCCAATGTTAAAACAACGGGCAACCTTGCTTTTAATGGCTTTTCAAAAGGCTTATATACAGACAATAAGCTGCCTTCGTTTGGACTTACACTTAAAGTCGATCAGGCCTCGCTTCAGTACCCGGATCTGCCCAAAGCCGTGAATAATATTCTGATTGACCTGAATATTGAAAACAAAACCGGAGATGTGGATGCCACTGTTACCAACCTCCATAAATTTCATATGGAAATGGCCGGAAACCCCCTCGATGTATCCATGTTAATCAAAACCCCAGTTTCCGATCCGGATATCAAGGGTGAAATTTTCGGAAAAATTGACCTGGCATCGGTTAAGGATGTATTGCCGCTTGAAAAAGATGAGGCTCTTAACGGGAAAATTGAATCCGATATTTCCCTGAACGGCCGTTACTCTTCCATTGAAAAGGAAAAATACGAGGAGTTTGAAGCCAAAGGTTCCCTGCGCGTGATGGATATGGAGTACAAGACTACCGGAATGCCTGATATGGCTTTAAAAACCATGACCCTGAAATTTTCTCCCAAATATGTGGCCCTTGAAAATTTCGATGCCACCATGGGTAAGAGTGACTATAAAGCCGATGGAAGAATTGAAAATTTCATGGAATACGCCTTTAAAGATTCCATGCTAACCGGTTCCTTTAATCTCCGGTCAAATAAACTTGACCTGAATGTATTCATGGGCGAAGAAGAAACCACAAGCACGGGAACTACGGCCCCCGACACTTCTGCCATGAGCATTATTGAAGTGCCCGGCAATATTGATTTTGTTTTGAATACCGGTATTGGCTCGCTGCATTACGATACATACGATATAACCGATGTGAAAGGAACGGTGGCCATTAAAGACCATCGCATAAACATGAAAAATCTTTTCATGCGCTTAATGGGCGGAAGCATGATCATGAACGGAACTTACAGCACCGTAAATCCTAAAGTGCCTGAAATGGATTTTGACCTCGGCATTAAGGATTTTGATATTCCAACCGCCAGTAAACACCTGCTTACCATCCAAAAGCTTGCTCCGGTGGCAAAATACACCACGGGAAGATTTTCAACGGATGTTAGCCTGAAATCCAGACTTAATCCCGATATGATGCCCGACCTGAATTCCCTGGAAGGAAAAGGAAGATTAAAAACCAACCAGGTGGTGGTGACTGGGTTTGAACCGCTTAATAAACTCGCCGATGCCCTGGGCGGCATGGATAAATTTAAAAAGGCTGAGTTTTCAAACCTGGATATATCCTATTCCTTTTCAAACGGAAAAGTAACCTATGAAAAATTCCCTTTTAAAACCGGAAGCATCGCCGGTGAGGTACAAGGATCCACCGGGTTCGACCAAACCATAGATTATAAAATGAATATGGAGGTTCCCACCAAAGATATGACATTAGGTGCTAAACAGGCAGTAACAGGCCACATTTCAAAGGCAAATATGCAGGGTGTGAACGCAACCCTGCCTGAAAAAGTTAAACTGAATGCCCTTTTCGGTGGAACGGTTACCAATCCCACCGTTAAAACAGATGTGAAGGAACTCACCTCGGGCGTGGTTGAAAATGTAAAAGACCAGGTAAAGGAGAAAATTGAGGAAAAGGTTACGGAAGTGAAAGAGGATGTGAAGGAAAAACTCAATGCAGAAAAGGAAAAAATAATGAAGGATGCCGAGCGTACGGCCCAGCAAATAAAAGATGAGGCGGCCAAATCAGCCGAAAAGGTAAGACAGGAAGGCTATAAACAGGCCGAAGACCTGGAAAAGCAGGCCAAGAACCCTATTGAAAAAGCAGCCGCCAAAAAAGCAGCCGATAAAATCCGCAAGGAAACCGACGAAAAGGCCAATAAAATTATTGAGGAAGGAAACAAAAAGGCCGAGGGCGTGATGAACGATGCACGGGCCAAAGCCGATGCTTTGAAATGATTTATGCATCTTTAGGAACGATTTTTGCGTAAAACACCCCTATGCGAATTGCGCTCCTCTTTGCTTTTATTTTTTCCGTAATCTTTTGTCCTGCCCAGGACGAAAAAGCCTCTGACTGTCCGGAACCGGATAACGACAAGGCCGTTAAGCTTTTTAAAAAAAGCCAGGATAAAAAGAAATACGAATACAAAGAGCGAATGGGCTTCCTTAAGCAAGCTCTCGACCAGGAACCCGATTACCCCCAGGCTGTTCTCGAATATGCCCGTCATTTGGTAATAACCTTTAAGAACCGGGGACAAAATTTCAAGGGAGCAGAAAAGTATTACCTCCAGGTTATTTCACTTTGCCCCAACCTTCATTCCGACCCTTACTATTACATGGCCATTATTTCCTGGGAGGACGAAAACTACCCGAAAGCCGCTGAGTACGCCAAAAAATACATGGACTTCAAATCCGATGATGAAAAAAAGTTCGACCCCAAATTTCCCCAGTACCTGGTGGATATGAAAAACATTTACAAGTGGTCAAAACTGTACGATGAGCTCTTTAACAATCCTGTTCCCTACGAGCCGGTTCTTGTTACCGGACTCAGCTCTGACCGATCGGAATATTTGCCCATAATAAGCCCCGATAATTCCATGGCCCTGTTTACCCGACAGGTAAAACCCAAATCTACCACAGCCTGGGAAAGCGATAAAATTATCGAGCGCTTTATGTTCTCGAAAAAAGGGCCGGATGGTAAATTTTCTCCCGGCGATCCCATGCCCGAACCCTTCAATCAGGGAACCAACGAAGGTGGACCCTCCCTGACCATCGATAATAAACACTTGTACTTTACTATTTGTAAGGATGAGGGGGGAGCCCAGATGGAGTGCGATATTTACTATTCGGATTTTGTTGAGGGGCATTGGACCCCAATTCAAAAAGTTGAGAATATTAACTTCAAGGATAAATGGGACAGTCAACCTTCCATTTCTGCCGATGGGAATACCCTTTACTTTTCTTCCGACCGGCCCGGGGGCTATGGGGGTGTAGATATCTGGTATTCGGTAAAAGGTCCCGATGGTAAATGGGGAAAGCCCAAAAATATGGGGCCCAAAATTAATACCAGCGGCGACGAAAAGGCCCCCTTCATCCATTCCGATTCCCATACGCTTTACTTTTCAAGCGGCCCCTCAATTACAAGCGGAGAAGGGGGATGGCCCGGAGTAGGGGGACTGGATGTGTTTTACTCCCGACTCGACGAAAAAGGTCAGTGGATGGAACCTAAAAACCTCGGCGTGCCCATAAATACCAAAGGCGATGAAGTGGGATTTGTGGTAAGTACCGATGGAAAGCTGGTTTATTTTGCTTCGGAAGATCCCCGGCAAACGAAAGGGAAAACCCTGGGCGGTTATGATATTTACTCCTTTCCCCTGTATGAAAAAGCCAGACCCGAAAAAGTTTTGTTTGTGGAGGGTGATGTGAAAACAAATACCGGAGAGCCATTAAAAAATCCGGATATACAATTGGTAGATGCCGTTACCAAAAAAACCACGAAAGCGGTGTATGATAGCGTTGACGGAAAGTACAGGGCTATTATTGTGGATCGCGGTAACGATGTGCTGTTAAAAGTAAAAGACAAAGGCTATGGTTTTTCAAGCCAGCTTATTTCCAAAAAAGATTCCGCAGGTCCCGAAAAACTAATTTATAAGGCTTCCATAATCACTGATACCCTGGTGAAAGGAAAGAAATTCACCCTGAACAATATTTATTACAAAACGGGATCTGCCGAATTAGATAAAAAATCACTCATTGTTCTCGAGGAGTTTGCCGGCTGGTTAAAAGAGAACAAACAGGTGAAAATTGAAATTCACGGACATACGGATAATGTGGGAAAGGATGCCGACAATATGGCATTATCTAAAGACAGGGCCTTTACTGTTATGGAAACCCTCATCACAATGGGGGTTCCCAAAGAACAACTTACGGGATTTAAAGGGTTTGGAAAAACCCAGCCCCTGGTTTCAAACGATACCGAACAGGGTCGTTCGAAAAACCGGAGAACTGAATTTTTTATTACCGGAAATTGATGGCAATCAGGGAAATACCTAAACCGGAAGAGGACTTCTTAAGTCCCTGGATTTTACCTTTTCCGGGAAAATTTCCGTACCTTTATAAAGTAGATTCTTACATCCCCTCAATTCAAAGCTAATATCATGAAACGCTTTACTTTATTTCTGATACTGCTTCTGGCAGGGGTTATTGGGCTGAAAGCATCCGATGTGGTTGCACTTTTATCCTATTCAACGTTTAAAAGCCCGGAGAAAGGTCCCTATGTGGAAACCTATCTGACGGTTTTCGGAAATACCGTAGTTCATAAAAAAAATAAAGCCGGCAATTTTCAAGGGCAAATAGAAGTGTCGCTTTTATTCAAACAAAACGACAGTATCAAAGGTATTTCCAAATTTACTTTGGCCGGTCCTGAAATTGCAGATACAACTAAGGGCTTTACCAATTTTTTAGATTTACAGCGGTTTGCCCTTCCCAATGGAATCTATAAACTCGAATTTTCTATTGCCGATAAAAACCGGCCCAAGGGCAAAGAATATAAAGGAGAACTGGAGGTGGTGGTAAGCTTCAGAGATGATATTCTTTCCATGTCCGATATTGAATTTGTGGAATCTTATACCAAGGCTTCAAGTCCCGGCCCGCTCACCAAATCCGGCTATGATCTGGTGCCTTATGTTTCTAACTTCTTTCCCGAGAATCTTGGGAAAATAACCTTCTATGGAGAAATTTATAATGCCCAGGCTATTTTGGGAACCGATACCCGTTTTCTGGCTACTTACTACATTGAAAATTATATCAACCGGATAAAACTACCCAGCTTTTCAAGGTTCAGCACCCACAATACCTCTCCGGTGGTAGTATTACTATCGGAGTTATCAATAGCCGATCTGCCGTCCGGGGCCTATAACCTTGTGGTGGAGATCCGCGATAAAAACAATGAACTGGTGATGGAGAAGCGGGCATTTTTCCAGAGGAAAAACCCGAATGCAAAGCTCGACGGTCCCGATATTCAAAGCGTGGATTTGAAAAATACCTTTGCTGAAAAGATTACTTCCGTCGATACCCTCCGCGATTTTATTCGCTCATTGAGACCCATTTCAACGGAAAACGAAAAGAATTTTTCGGAAAATCAGGTGATCAACGGAGACCTTATTACCATGCAGAAATATTTCTACAGTTTCTGGACTTCCCGCAATGCCCTTGATCCCGAAACCGCCTGGAAGCAATACAAATTCAGGGTTGACCAGGTAAACAAGATTTATTCAACCAATATTCATAAAGGCTACGACACCGACCGGGGACGGGTTTTCCTGCAGTATGGACCACCGGATGATAAAACCATCAGCGAAAACGAGCCGAATGTTTATCCGTATGAAATCTGGCATTATTATAAGTTAAAGGATCAGACCAACAAGCGTTTTGTGTTTTACAACCGCGATCTGGTAACAAACAATTACACCCTTCTGCACAGTGATGCCCGTGGTGAAATCAACGATTACCGCTGGCAGATGAAGTTAAAGGGTCGTACCCATCACTCCTCTGATCTGGATGTTACCGCCCCGGGTATGAATAATTACGGCGACCGGATAAACGATAATTTCCTGAATCCACGGTAACTTTTTCCCGGATTTCCCTTTTTAAGTAACTTCGCCCCTTATGGAAACCAAGGCGGCCGTAGTAATCCTGAACTGGAATGGAATTCAGTTTCTGAAAAAGTTCCTGCCCGCCGTGGTGGAATCCTCCTCAGGCATTGCAAGGGTTATCGTGGCAGATAACGCTTCCACCGACGAAAGTCGCCCCTGGACCCGTGAAAAATTTCCGGGGGTTGAATGGATTCAGCTTGACAATAATTATGGCTTTGCAGGCGGTTACAACCGGGCATTGCAGAAAATAAATGCCGAAATCTTTATCCTCCTCAATTCTGATGTTGAAGTAAACGGAAACTG
>CALEYQ010000014.1 GCA_937924855.1 uncultured Bacteroidota bacterium
GGCTTGTGAGTGTTTCCTGTTTTATTTTTTGTCCGGTTATGGAGAACACTTCAATGGAAAAATCTCCGGGGTTCCCCATTCCTGATTCAAATTCAAAGGGGGAAAAATTCTCTAGTTTTTTTGTCGCTGTAATTGATATCACAAGCTAATTTACTTTGAAAAATCCGAATTTTAAAATGCCCTGAATAATCGTTTTTAAGCGTTTATAATCGATTATAAACGATTAATTACCGGCTATTCATTTTCCAAATGCTAATTTCGTGATGGGGAGGGCGTAACACGCCCCCGGGATTGTAGAGGGAATAACAAAAGTAGTCGCGATAAATAGAAATCCTTTTTTTATGGGCAACAGCATTTAGGAGGGGGCCGGGCACCGGTGCCTAACCGATGCCCATTCCCCGGCTATAGGCCCGCCTCCCGCAATTTGGTTTTTAACTCATCCGGTTTTACCGGACTGAATGAAAGATTTTCAGACTGATTGTCAAATTCAATTTCTTTTATGGCAAGGACAGGAGCTCCTTTTTCTACTTTCAGCGCAACCAAAGTTCCTTTTTCTCCCTTCGGCAGGGTAGGATAGTGGTACTTTCCGTTTTCGTCGATGTAGGCTGCCACAATCATTTTTCTCTCCTTAAATATCAGCCTTACGGAAGTTTCCTTGTCGTGAGATAAATTAACAGATTTTTTTACCACCTTGTTTTCCGGCCACTTCATAAACTCATCCAGGTTTTTCCAGGCCAGATTTTCGGTTTGAAATACATAATAGTTTAAATCCTCAAACCCCGCATTTCCCGTTTGAACTTTTTGTGCAATCTGGTTTTTCCGTACCGCATCCATCTTTTTAAAAAGTTCCGCTACCGATCGCGCCTGATATTTTATCATCAAAGGTTTGTAAACAAGCCGGTATAGCTGGTCGGCACTCTTAATATTATATTTTTTTACCAGACTGTCGAATTCGGCGCAATAGGGCGATGAGTTGCTTACAACACGACTCGTGCTTACCATGCGCTTGGCCTTCGTGTTCTTAAATCCAAGAAAGGTCCTCACTTTGCAGTTAAACCTGCATTTATAAGTAACATTCGTAGTTATGGTTACGGGCGGACGACAATACCCCGGCACAAAATTTCCAACACCTCCTGTGGATCGTTGCCAGGTTGTAACATTCCTGTTTAAGGAGGTGGAACTTTGTCCATCCCAAAGGTCCATTGGAGAATACTTGTTCCTGTTGGGAACCATAAATGTAATTTTTGTATTCTTTTTTAATCGCAATGATTTTTGGTTTTGACGCGCCGAAATTTTTAATGAACCCCGTGTTTCCAGCAAACCGTCTGTGGTTTCTGTTGAGAGGTTATCGCCAAACATTTCCAGCAGGTCAAATGATTCTTTTAAATAAATGTGGATGGGTCCGGAGATTACATTTCCGTTTTCATCTTCAAACTGCGAATGAGTACAGGAAATAATGGTTCCTTTGGCACCATAAAACAAAGTGTCGGAACCCTCCCTCAAAACAAATTTCTGTTCGGGAGATTCTAGTTTTTTTAGAAGCTCTCCCAGGGTAACCGGAGGTTCGGGAGTTTTCAGGAAAACCTGAATGTCCACCCTTCGGTTCCGGGCTAATGAATTTTCAGCATCTCCTTTGGCCAAGGGTTGGTTTTCTCCCCGCCATGAAATTACACGGGGAATGTTTTTCCCAAGTGATTCATTAATTATCTTTTCCGCTTCTTTTGTTCTTGATTCGGACAATTTAATATTGTAGAGCGAGTCGCCTCTCAGGTCGGCATGACCGGTAATGATTACTTTTTGAATCAGTTCGGCATTAATTCCGGACAGGAATGCTTTCAGTTTTTTGTTTTCCTCCGGACTGATTTGGCTCAGGCCGGTTTCAAAATAAACCGAATGAAACTTTGGTTTTTCCTGCGATGCTCCGGCAATTCCCAATAGAAACCCCCAGAGAAGAAATAGTGGTTTTCTCATGATTATTATGTATTAAAGCACCGGGGAGTAAATGCCTGATACGAGACCTAACGAGAAAAGGATACAGTTATTTCAAAATTATTTTTAGGATGGGTTATTTTAGCAGAAATTCTTGCTATTTCCGGTTGCTTCCCCGCCCCGGGATGGAGGAGCCTGGTCGTTGAGCCTGTCGAAACCAAAGTTCGAGGAAGTAGGCGTGTCCAAAAGGATTTTCACCTTTTGTCTTGATACAATCCCGAATCGCTACGCTCTCGGGACCTGTGGAAGCAACCAACCCGCCTGCGTTTCACTTCGGACGGGCAAGAAAATCAAGACGCTTTAATCTGCAACCCGCAATTGAAAATGCTTTTCAATTTTTCCCGCTTGGCATAGACCTGTCCGCTGAAGGCGGAAAAGCGTCGGGCAAACGCACTGGATCAATTTTTTTTGGAGGCAAAATTTCTTTAGGTAATTAAATTGCGGGTGGCTTTGGCCGCTTCGTTGGGGCAGCAGTGTGGGTGGTAAAGATGGATGCAGAGCAGCCATCGCAGGGCGTTTGAAGCGGCCTTGACTTTTGGCTCCTTTGTGTCAAGACAAAGGAGCGAAGAAAAGAAAATTAAAATGAATGTACTTGTCAACCATGTGAGGAAATGCATGTATCCCTGTCCCTTCGACAAGCTCAGGGACCGTACTTCGACAAGCTCAAGGACCGAGATGGGTCGTTGAGCCTGTCGAAACGACAAGGTGGGAGGAAGAACTGTCCCTTCGACAAGCTCAGGGACCGTACTTCGACAAGCTCAAGGACCGATTAGCTCTGCGGAGGCTACCGCCCCACAACCACCCGCTCCCTCAAAACTTTTCCATTCGAAAAAACCTCGAGAAGATAAATGCCCGATTCGTATTTGGAAACATCAAGATTATGAATGATTGTATTACTCAGATTTCTCTCAAAAATTATTCTTCCCTTTAAATCATATAAATTCAACTTCCCCTGCCCAAATTCCTCGGGAATATTTATTTGTACCACCCCATTTGCAGGATTCGGAAAAACCGAAAGGCCGGAATGGTTTTCAATTGTTGTTTGTCCTACCGTAAATGCATTCAGATACGAAATCCAAAAGCCACGCCCGTAAGTACCGGCAATAATTTTGCTGGTGGCGTATTGTATCTCAAGCTGATTTATCACAACTACCGGCAAGCCCGTATTATAAGGTACCCAGTCGCTCATGCTGTTGTCGCGATACCAAACGCCAAGATCGGTTCCCACATATAAACCATCCACCGGATTATTTTCATGGGCCAGGCAATTGGCAGGTACATTTGCCAAAGTGCCGCTGATATTACTCCAGGTTAATCCACCGTCGTTGCTGTAATAAACTTTGCCGCCGGCGGTAAATCCTCCCCGGGTTAGCCATACTTTATTTGCATCGGTGCTGTGAACCGAAATGGAAGTAATGTTCGAAGTGAACGGAAGCATTGCGGAAAGATCGGCCCAGCTGCTTCCCCCATTCGTGGTTTTCCATAAATTGCTACCGGTGGAAACATATACTACCTCGCCATCGGATGGGGCAACTGTTAAATGCCTGAGATCAGTACTGCCGGGAAAATTCGAAACGGTGGTCCAGGTGGTAGCTCCATCTGTGCTTTTCCAAACTTCATCATACCCGGCATAAACGATTTGCTGGTTTTGGGAATGAATGCGCATGGGCGTAACGAAATATCCCTGACCCGACATGGCAGGCGGTGAACAGGCGGAATAGGAGAAGGGTCCGCCCCCGGTGGTGGATTTAAAAAGTTGTCCGTATTCCCGCTCCGCCAGAACAAAATTTCCGGTAGTTTGATCTACTTCGCAATAGCCCCCGTCGGAATTGAACATAACACCCGAAAAATCCGGAACGCCCGTGTTGAGTTTATAGGTGGCGTTATCCTGGGTGCCGCAAAAACCTATATTGCTGTTGGCCGCGGTTATGCCTATGCGGTAACACATAATCAGATTCAAATTGGAATTGAGATTGGTCAGGGTGGAAGACGGGGCGGATAAATTATTCATCCGGTAAACACCCTTATCGTTACAAATAAACAAACTGTCTTTACTGTTTTGCCAAAACACCATATCGTGATAATCGTTTTCAGTTCCGGTGGAAGACCAGGTGGCACCGTTGTCGGCAGTTCTTCTGGCGAGGATTCCTCCTATGGCAATTAAATTTTCATCTTTCGGAGATACGGCCAGCGTTAAAGCATACCAGGGAAATCCGCCAACAGCTGATGAAACTCCGCTGCTGCCCAGGGCTGAAAAAGTGAGTCCCTGATCGCTTGATTTATACAATCCGGTAAAGGCAGTATTGCTGGCAAACACACACCATACTGCGGAAGGGTTAATGGGCGATACCGCTACAATAACCCGATTGCCGGTGGCGGGTAATCCGGTTGTGCTTGCAGTCCAGGTAAATCCGCCGTCGATACTCCGCAAAAATTGTGAACTTGATCCGGCATAAACGATTCCGGAATTGACGGAATGAAATTCTATGTCTTCGTGATTTCCGGTTCTCACCTGTGTCCAGGTTGTGCCTCCATTACGCGTTCTGTAAATGCCATTGGAGGTAGCTGCCAGTAAAACATTTGTTGAATCGGGATTTATTATCAATCGGCCAATGCGCCTTGCATTGGAAAAATTCCAGTTCAGACCGGTGGTTGACCAGGTGGTGCCGCCGTCGGTGCTTTTCATTACACCTACGCTATATACATTATTTAATGTTCCTCCATCGGCATCGCCGCAGGCCATGTAAACGATTTGGGTGTTGGAAGGATCTATGGCCACATCTGAAACGCCAAGCACCGGAATGAAATCTGTAAGCCCGGTCCAACTTCCCCCGCCATTGGTACTTTTATATAATCCTGAAGCAGGTGTTCCCAGATACAACACGTTCGGGTTCGAAGGATCCTGCCGTAAACATTGTGTTCTTCCTACCCTGAACGATGGGTTAGGCCCCCACTGGGACCAGTTCGCTGTTGTTGGACTTTGAAACTTATGTGCATGTTCAGCCCGGTAATTCAGCCATTCGGTAAAATGAATATCAGCAGAAGGTAAATCCCCGTTCGCCATGCTTCGGTTTTCGGTAAAATACAACCAGCGGTCGGCCAGTTTTTTTCCTTTGGAACCGGGATTTTGGTTTAAAAAAGTCCGGTATAATTCTGTGGTATTCACGGGGTTCTGACCCAACACCTGAGTAAGTCCCAACAGGCTGATGCCAAGGATTGCAGAGAACGATTTCATGCAGGCAGATTTTTATCAAATATAAGAAAAACTCATCGTTTTTTTATGGGTGGGAACCCTTCATCTCCTTCCAATATTTCTATACATTTGTTACACTTTTAATCCGGCCCATGCGCATATTTTTACTCGCCATTATCCTTGTTTTCGGATGTAAGGGCTTTGCCCAGCCGGTTATCACAACCGATTCAGTTTTGCAACTTGGTGTTTGTGCCGGAAGTAACGTAATTGTTCCCTTTTCAGTTACCGGAGGAAATTTTCAGTTTGGAAATGTTTTTACCGCTCAGCTTTCCGACCCACTGGGTCAGTTTACAAATCCGGTAAGCATAGGCTCCATTCCCTGGTTTTCCAGCGGATTGATTTTTGCCACCCTTCCCCAGAATGTAACTTTCAGCTTTTTGTATAGGGTGAGGGTAGTGGCCAGTAATCCTTCCGTTACCGGATCACCTTCTCCCAACACTATTATTGTAGCCCAGCTGCCTTTTGTAAATAATATTTTTGCCCTGCCCAACGATACCGTTTGCGTGGGTGATACCGTTACGCTTGGCATTCCTAATCCCGCTGCTTCCTTCCAATGGTCAACCGGCGATACAACCCAGTTTATTCAGGTTACATCTTCAGGCTCCTACATTTGTACCACTACCGATTTTATGGGTTGTATTACCAAAGACACCATGGTGGTTGTATTTGAAACCTGTACCGGCATTTCTGAAAATGACCCGCATTCTTTGTTTTCGGTTTATCCTAATCCTTCAACCGGACAAATTACTTTTGTTCCTGCCCAGGGAAAATTATCTGAGGAAGGAACGATTTCAGTTTTCAATACCGGCCTTCAAAAAGTTTTTACCCGCAGGGTTGCTTCAGGAACCGGATCTGTTCCGCTTGATTTATCTGAATTGCAATCCGGAATTTATTTTTTTGAGTTCCGCACTCACAGCGGATCTCTTATGAAAAAGATTGTCCTGCATTGAGCCCACCGGTTTACCTCGATTATAACGCTACTACTCCTGTCCATCCCGATGTGCTTTCGGCCATGCTGCCCTGCTTTTCAAAAAATTTCGGAAACGCATCCAGCGCCACGCATGCCCATGGCTGGAGGGCCAAAGTCCTGGTGGAAAAAAGCCGGGAAGAAATGGCGGCCTTTATCGGGTCGGAACCCGGTGAAATTATTTTCACCTCAGGTTCTACCGAAGCCATCAATCTGGCTCTGAAAGGAGTTTTCCAAAAATATTCCGCAAAGGGAAAACACATCATTGCGGCAGAAACGGAACACAAGGCAGTTCTCGACACTCTTACTTTTTTGGAAAAATACGGGGAAGCTGAAATTACCCTGCTTAAACCTGATACGAATGGAATTATTTCGGTTCCCACCCTTGAAAAAGCCCTGCGCCCCGATACCATCCTGGTTTGCATTATGCTTGCCAACAACGAAACGGGTGTTATTCAGGATCTGAAAAGTCTTTCCGAAGCTACGCATAAAGCGGGCAGTATATTTTTTTCAGATACTACCCAGGCTGCCGGAAAAATTGATTTTAAAGTGAATGAACTGGGCATTGATTTATGCTGTGTTTCGGCTCACAAAATGTATGGTCCCAAAGGTGCCGGGGCCTTGTTTGTCCGACGAAAAAACCCAAGGGTTCAGCTGTTTCCTCTCATCCACGGGGGCGGACATGAAAAGGAATTGCGCAGCGGCACCTTGAATGTGCCGGGCATTGTGGGAATGGGGGCTGCAACAAAAATTAATCTTCCTGAAAAATTTTTATTGATTGAAGAAATCAGAAACCGAATAGAGGAGAAACTGCTGCAAAGTAAAAAAATCAGGATTAACGGAAAATCGGGTTCAAGACTCCCAAACACATCCTCCATAACCATTCAGGGAATTAAAGCCGATTCTCTGATCAAAAGCCTTCGTAACTTTTCTTTTTCTACGGGCTCGGCCTGTACCAGCGCAATACCGGAACCTTCCCATGTGTTGCTTTCTATGGGCCTGAGTCCGGAAGAATGTTTCAGTTCAATCCGCATTTCCCTTGGAATTCATACTACAGAAAAGGAAGCAGAAGATTTTGCTGAAGAATTATTGAAGATTGTGGTTTGATTCAATCCTTCCTAAGTTTCAAATTTGTATCTTGAGAAGATTTTTTTGCCTATGAAAATTTTTGCCCGTTTTATTTTATGCTGCTTTCTTTTTTCGGTGGGAACCGGGATTCTGCATGGCCAGATAATGAATCAGCCCCCATCCTCAGGGATTTTTGAAAACCTGAAACGACTTACCCGCTCGGGATCTGTGCTGTATATTGCCGCACATCCCGACGATGAAAACACCCGCCTCCTGGCCTGGATGGCAGGGGAAATGAAAATCGAGGCCACCTACCTTTCGCTCACCCGCGGCGATGGCGGACAAAATCTGGTGGGCAATGAACAAGGCGACCTGCTCGGATTAATCCGCACCGAAGAGCTGATAGCTGCCCGCAACATTGATAAAGCGAATCAGGTTTTTACCCGCGCCAAAGATTTCGGCTACTCCAAAACACCGGAAGAAACGTTTGCAATCTGGAATAAAGATTCGGTTTTGTCCGATGTGGTTTTCCTCATACGACTCCTTCGTCCCTCCGTAATTATTTGTCGGTTTCCTAATAATGGCGACGGAGGTCACGGACATCACACGGCCTCTGCTTTACTGGCTGAAGATGCCTTTGATATGGCCGGAGATCCCAACAAATTTTCCTGGCAATTGAAATATGTGGAAATCTGGAAGCCAAAGCGATTGTTGTGGAATGCTTTTATCAGAGGAAAGACCACCGACCTCAAGGGATTTTATTCTTTGGATGTGGGTTCTTATAATTCCTTAACCGGAAATTCCATTGGCGAAATTTCTGCCCGTAGCCGCTCCTGTCACAAAAGCCAGGGCTTCGGATCAACATCCGTGCGCGGAGAGCAAATGGAATATTTTAAACACATCAAAGGCGACTCGGCGAAAACGAATGATATTTTTGAAGGCATTTCTTTTGGCGGGTCTAAATCCGGAAGCAATCTGAAATTTTACGATGCCGCAGAAAAAGTTATCGCATCTTTCAACTTTAAAAACCCGGCGGCTTCCGTTCCCGGCTTAATCAAACTCAAGACCGATTGCAAAAATATTACAGATCCAAGGGAGCGGAAAAAGAAGGAAAGCCACATTGATGCATGTATCCGGCAATGCCTGGGCCTGTATTTTGAAGTGGTTTCTGATTCGAAATTTTCGGTTCCCGGAAAGAAAATTACCGGCAAGGTAAATTGTATTTTCCGTGCCGGAGATCAGGTGGTTTTTCACAAACTCAGCTGGCAGGGCAAAGATTCCGTTCTGAATCAAAAAATGGAGAAAAACAAAAACCTGACCCTACCGCTGAACTATAATCTTTCCGAAAGCCAGCCATATTCCAGTCCCCACTGGTTGCTGAAGAAAGGTAGCGAAGGTTTATTTTCAGGAACCGCCGCCGATGAATTTTATCTGCCCTCGAAAGCCGGTGCTCCTGAATTTAATTTTACCTTTCTGATTAGTGGAAATGCGTTTAATTTTAACTTGCCCCTGCATTACAAATGGACCGATCCTGTGCAGGGCGAAAAATATTGCGAAACCATGATTGTACCTCCCCTTGCCGGTGGATTTTTGTCACGGGCTCAACTGCTCAGACCGGGTGTTGAAACCGAAATAAAAATTTACGCAGAAGCTTTCGGTTCTGACTTTAAAGGAAAAATCAGTTTGTTTTATCCCAAGGGATGGGATGTTAGTCCTTCTTTATATACCATTGATTCCCTCGAGCCCGGGAAAAGAAGAGAGTTTGTTTTTAAGGTGAAACCTTATGCCGAATCCGGAAACCAGCGCATAGAAGTAAAATATCTGGAGCAGGGAAAAAGCGACTGGCAGCATTTGAATACCGTAACGCGCGTAAGCCATGAACATATTCCGGAGAAAGTGGTAGTGGATAAAGCCTCCCTAAATCTGGTTATTGAAAAAGTGGAAGTAAAGGCTAAAATCATCGGATATATTCCCGGAGCGGGAGATGAAATTCCGGCTTACCTGACGCAAATGGGTTGTAAGGTAGAGCTTCTCGACGAACAGAAACTAATGCTGGAAGACCTGGGAAAATTTGATGCCATTGTTACCGGAATTCGGGCCTTCAATACCCACGAATGGCTGAGTGCCCAGAACGAAAAGCTTAATGCGTATGTGTTTAATGGGGGCACTTTGATAATTCAATACAACACCAACAGCTTTTTCGGATCGCTCAGTAAAGCGCCGGGGCCATATCACTATAAAATTTCAAGAGACCGGGTTACGGATGAAAACGCCGAAGTGAAAATTCTGAAACCGGAGGATCCCCTGGTAAACAAACCCAATAAAATTATTCCTGCCGATTTTTTGGGCTGGGTGCAGGAAAGGGGTTTATATTTTGCTTCCGACTTTGATCCAAAATTTCAGGCTGTGTTTTCCATGAACGACCCGGGCGAAAAACCCCTGGAAGGCTCTCTCATTACTGCCGTGTACGGCAAGGGGCATTTCGTTTATACCGGACTTTCATTTTTCCGTCAGCTGCCTGCCGGAGTACCCGGAGCGTATAAATTATTCGCCAACCTCATAAGTCTGGGAAAATGAATCCCGAAAAGCCTCCGTTTTTTTCCCATTGGCGGCATTGGTATTATTTGCTGATAGCGATACTCCTGATCCTCATCGGCGTATTTTACGGGATAACAAAAAGTTTTGAATGAGCGGGATAGACTGGACCATTCTGGTAATTTCCTTGTTGGCCATCGTTTCTTTCGGTTATTATAAAAGCCGTGGGGTTCGATCCACCGAAGCATACCTGCGGGGCGACAATTCCCTTCCCTGGTACACGGTGGGTTTGTCGGTGATGGCTACGCAGGCCTCGGCCATTACTTTTCTTTCGGCTCCCGGACAGGCCTATACCGATGGCATGCGTTTCGTGCAGTTTTATTTCGGACTCCCTCTGGCTTTGATCGTGGTTTGTGCCGTTATGGTTCCCATTTACCACCGCCTTAAAGTTTATACGGCTTACGAATATCTGGAGAGTCGCTTCGATTTGAAAACAAGGTCGCTCGCGGCTTTTTTATTCCTCATACAAAGAGGTATTGCATCCGGACTCACCATTTTTGCGCCGGCAATAATTCTTTCGGTTTTGCTTGGCTGGAATATTTACATAACCATCGTGTTTATCGGATCGGTTGTAATTCTTTATACGGTATTGGGCGGAACAAAAGCGGTTTCTTATACGCAGTTGATGCAGATGGGAATAATTCTGACGGGCATGGCCATCGCGGGTGTGTTGATATTTTCGAATTTGCCCGAGGGCATTGGACTGAACGAATCGCTTACCTTATCCGGAAAGCTCGGTAAGATGAATGTGGTGGATACAGAGTTTAATCTGGACAATCAGTATAACATCTGGTCAGGACTCATAGGCGGATTTTTTCTTTCCTTGAGTTATTTCGGAACCGACCAAAGTCAGGTTTCCCGTTATCTGGGGAGCCGGAGCGAGGGACAGAGCAAACTCGGTTTGATTTTTAACGGTCTGGTAAAAATACCCATGCAGTTTTCCATTTTGTTGATAGGTGTTTTTTTGTTTTCCTTTTACATGTTAAACACCCCGCCCGTTTTTTTCAATGAAGTGGAGCTTGACAAAGCCCGCAAGGGAATTTTCAGCCGTGAAATCAGCACGCTGGAAAAGGAGCATGTGCGCCTGCATGAGCAAATTGCCCTAAGTGCCGAAAAAATAGCGCGGTCAGAGGGAAACGAGGCGGACCTGGCGGGTTTAAAATCGTTATATGCCGAAAGCAGAAAAGTGCGGAGTGCCGTCATTTATTTTATTGAGAAGGGCGATCCTCTGGCAAACAAGAAAGATGTTAATTACATTTTCTTGAGTTATGTGCTCAATTACCTGCCTCACGGAATTATTGGCCTGCTGATTGCGGTAATTCTGGCCGCTTCCATGTCGAGCACCTCCTCGGAGCTGAGCGCCCTGGCTTCAACTTTTGTAGTTGATATTTACCGGCGCAACGCAAAAAAAGAAAGAGGTGATGAGCATTATTACAAAGCTTCCCGCTGGGCAACTTTCGGCTGGGGTGTTTACGCTATTGGTGTTGCGATGTTATGCACCAATCTCGGCTCATTAATTGAATCGGTAAATAAACTCGGCTCTTATTTTTACGGAACCATTTTAGGAATTTTTCTCGTAGCCTTTTTCATTAAGAAAATAAAGGGAGGTTTTGTTTTTTATGCCGCGCTGCTTTCCCAGGCCATTGTGTTGGCGGTTTCGCAATTTTCTTCCATATCATTTTTGTGGTTCAATGTCATTGGTGCGCTGATGGTGGTGGTAATAGCCATGCTGCTGCACGAGATAAGTCCAAATAAAACGCCCCGGTTAGGGGGCGTTGAAAAAGAGGATTGAGAAATACTATTTATCTACTGCTGAACTTTTTCCTTTCCATTCTTTCAATGCTTTTTCCACATCATCTTTAAAGAAAAAGTTATCCGGGTTTTTATCGCCCAGGGTTTTGGCCTTTTGTGCTGAAACGATCGCTTCGTTTTTCATGCCTTTTCCGTATTGCAACTGAGCCTTAACCCAGTGACTGAACCACTCGTCGCTTTTTAGGGCCAGTGCCTGGTCGATGTTTTTCAGGCCTTCATCATATTGTTTGTTATCGAGGTAATATCGGGCGGCGTTCCGGTAATTTCTATGTTGGGAACCGAGGGTTGCTTTAATGCTTTCCTCGGCCTGGTTTTTAGTATCTACCAAAACGGTAAATCCAACCCGTACTTTTTCCCATTCCAGAAAAATATTGGTTTTATTATCATCGAAATCGGCCAGGAAATAGGTGAGTCGTTCTCTGTGTGGGATGGGAGTTATGGCGGCTTTAATGGTAACGATATTATTTTCGGCTTTGTAGTTATCTTCAAATGTATTTACATCCTTATTGATGTGAATGCTCCAGGGGCCGTTGCTTGCGGGGGTAACGAGGATAGCGTAAGATCCTTTGGTAACCTTTACATCTTCAATCATAACATCTTTGCTGAAGGTAATTTTAGTGGGCGCATTGGCACCGGCCCGCCATACTTTATCCATTTTAACCAGGTCGCCCCAGATTTTTCTGCCTTTAACACCGGGACTGCTGTATTCGATGGTGATGTCGGTTAGGCCCACGGTTTGTGTAATGGAAGCTTTCGGACTGGGTTGTGGCAGGGTAAGCTGGGCCTGGCTTGCGGCGGCAAATCCGAAAATTGCCAGGAGGGTTAAGAGGGAGTTTTTGGAAATAATCATACTATAAAAAGGTTTTAGGGTTTGAAAGCATTAAATATAAGAAAATTGGATGAGATTGAGATTTGGAATGTAGCTCCGCGACGGCGAAGAAACCCGGTGGTTGAGGGAAGTCGAAGGCACGAGTTAGGTCACTGAGCTTGTCGAAGTGACCGGTTGAACGATAAGGAATGCCCCATGTCCCTTCGAAAGGCTCAGGGACCGCACTTCGACAGCTCAGGAACCAGGATGGGTCGTTGAGCCTGTCGAAACGACAGTTCGAGGAAGTAGTCGTGTTCAAAAGGATTTTCACCTTTTGTCTTGATACAATCCCGAATCGCTACGCTCTCGGGACCTGTGGAAGCAACCAACCCGCCTGCGTTTCACTTCGGACGGGCAAGAAAATCAAGACGCTTTAATCTGCAACCCGCAATTGAAAATGCTTTTCAATTTTTCCCGCTTGGCATAGACCTGTCCGCTGAAGGCGGAAAAGCGTCGGGCAAACGCACTGGATCAATTTTTTTTGGAGGCAAAATTTCTTTAGGTAATTAAATTGCGGGTGGCTTTGGCCGCTTCGTTGGGGCAGCAGTGTGGGTGGTAAAGATGGATGCAGAGCATCCTTCGACAAGCTCAGGGACCATCCCTCGACAGCTCAGGGACCGAGATGGGTCGTTTAGCCTGTCGAAACGACAAAGGGGG
>CALEYQ010000015.1 GCA_937924855.1 uncultured Bacteroidota bacterium
GGAATTTCCACGCCATGCTTCCGGAAGTTTTCCAGGATTTCATATCGGATTTCACTTTTTATGGATTCAACCCTGAATTCATTCTGGGCCCAAAAATGCAATTGCATAATTAACGCATTATCACCGTAATCCAGCAACCGAACCTGGGGTGGTTTTTTGGCGTGAATGTGCGAATTGTTCAATGCCGCATCCATCATTATTTTTTTTACGGTAGGGATATCGGAATCGTAGGCCACGCCTACATTGAGTGAAAACCGGGTTTCTTCTTTTATATGACTCCAGTTAATTACATTGTCGTTCACAAATTTGGAGTTGGGAATAATAATGGCAATATTGTCTCTTCCCCTCACGATGGTAGTTCTCAATCTGATCTTTTCTACCTGGGCAATAATATTATCTACTTCCACAACATCCCCCACTTTTATTATCCCTTCAATCAACACCATGAATCCGGATATTACATCGGAAAAAATCTGATTTATTCCGAGTCCGAGTCCGACAAGAAGAGCGGCAGAACCTGCAACGAAAATGGTGAGGTCCACACCAACCGACTGCAGGATCAATACAATGGCGAAAATCCATAAAATATACTTCGTGAGTTTGTATATGGCATAATTCTGCCCAATGTCGATTTTGCCTCTTCTTTCCTGTCGACGTAAAAACGCTCGTAAAAAGAAAAGGAAAAAAATAACGCTGGCAACAATGGCGAGAATTAGAACCAGATTGAAAACAGTTAGTCCGTATTCGCCAACTGAAATTAATTTGTATTCGAGTATTTCTGACAGGCTCATTGTGCTAATTTAATTTAAAACGGGAAAAAAACCGGTATTAAAAAAGTTGCAAGTATCCAGAAAATAAGGTTGAGCGGGGCTCCAACCGTAAAAAAGTCCTTAAACCGGTAGGCCCCTGAGGCATACACCATAGTGTTGGTTTGGTAACCCACGGGAGTCATAAAGCTGGCCGATCCTGCGAAGGTGATGGCCATAAGAAAAGGTTTGGGGTCAACATCAAGAGATTGGGCAATGGAAAAAACAATAGGGGCAAGGAGTACCACCGTGGCATTGTTCGACATGGCTTCTGTCAATAAAGAACTTAATAAGTACAAGGCGCTCAGTATAACCAAGGGACCAAAGGTTCCTACCATTTCCAGGATACCATCGGCAAGAATGGTCGCAGCTCCGGTCTTTTTAAGGGCGACTCCCAAACTAAGTGATCCCGCCAAAAGTACAAGTACTTTCCAGCTTATGCTTTGGTACATGTCTTCCACTGAAATACAACGGGTAAGTGCCATTACCAATACACCCGCCAAAGCGCCTGCTAAAATGGGGACAATGTCGAGTGAGGCAAGGATTACGGCTGTTAAAATTACTCCGACACTGATGGAGGCATTTCTTTTATTGAGTGATACTATATCGGGACGACTAACCACAAGAATGTTTTGGGTTTGTTCCTTCAGTTTGGGAATATGTTCTTCGTCGATGGATAAGAGGAAAGTGTCGCCTGAGCGGATTTTTTCTTTTTTGATCAGATTTCGGATAATGCCATGCCTTTCTCTAACGGCTACCAGATCCGCTCCAAACTCGGCTTCAAAATCGATGGAACTAACCCGACGGCCACAAAATTTGGAATTGGGCAGGATTACGGTTTCTACCAGCATTTTCTTTCTTTCCCTTTGTATGGCCGTAAACGATGAGGCCATGGTGTCGAGGGCTATTTCTTTTCGTTCCGAAAGCTGGTGAATCTTTTTAATGTCCCCTTTTACCTTTAAGCGGTCACCGGCTTTTAGAATCAGGTTAGGCGCATGGGCTCCCACAGCATGACCTTTTCTGAAAACAAACAGAATTTCCAGCCCCAGGTCTTTTACAAGAGGTGAATCTTTCAAGGCTTTTCCCACGGAAGGAGCACCTTCCAGCAAAACTATATTGGTTACATAGTCGCCCAGGTGAAATTTGGATTTTTTAGAGGGGCCTTTGAGTTTTATGGATCCGGGCAGTTTACGGATTCCAAATACTACCATGTAGATCAATCCAGCGATGAAAAAGACCCCTCCCAGCGAAAACATTTCGAACATGCCGAAGGGCCCGAACCCCTCCTGGTCAGATAAGTCGCTTACGAGAATATTGGTTGAGGTTCCAATCAGCGTACATACCCCTCCAAACATGGAGCCGAAGGAAAGGGGAATGAGCAATTTTTCGGGGGAAATCCGGTTGAGTTCGGCGCAGGAAATGATTACCGGAATAAAAAGAGCCACTACGGGTGTGTTGTTGATGAAGGCAGACAAAACCCCTACAATCATCATCATTAAAATAATACCTAACCAGAAATTTTTTCTGAAAAGAATGGCGAGCCTCCTGCTGATGGGGTTTAAGGCTCCGCTTTTCTGGACCCCTGCACTCAGCACAAACATGGCCGCAACGGTTACGAGTGCCGAGTTGGAAAAGCCGCTAAGGGTTTCTTCGGCAGTAAGGATGCCCGAAAAAAGCAGCAGGCCCATGATGATCATCGCAGTTAGATCCACGCTGATCAGTTCCGTGGCAAAGAGTACAACTGCCAGGAATAGAATTACCAGTACTATTAATATGTCGAGCGACATGACTTTTAAATTTCAACAATTCCATCTCCTTCACGGTAAACAACTTTATACAGGTCGAGCCTGCGGTCGTTCCAGGTCTGAACGCTACCATAATCTTTATTCCGGTTCAACAAATGCATATCAAGGTCCTGAAAAACTATGGTTTCTTCACCTGCTTCGCAAATGGCTGCCACACCATCACGCTGAAACTCTACATCGGAAGGGGTAAATATTCCACTTTGGGCATACTGGATGTCCATGTTTTCAACCTGAGGCAAATTCCCTACACAGCCTGATGCCACCACATAAATCTGGTTTTCAACGGCACGGGCCTGGGCACAATAACGCACGCGGAGGTAACCCCTTCTTTCATCCGTATTAAACGGACAAAAAATAATTTTGGCTCCCTTCTTTACGGCAATTCTGGCCAGTTCCGGAAACTCCATATCATAACAAATGAGAATAGCAATTTTTCCGCAATCGGTGTCAAACACTTCTACTTTATTTCCGGGTTTTACGCCCCACCATTTTCTTTCATGGGGTGTAATGTGGATTTTGTATTGGCGGTCTACCGAACCGTCGCGCCTGAAAAGATAAGAAACGTTATATAGGTCACCCTCCTCCTCAATAAAATGAGTTCCGCCTATAATATTGGTATTGTATTTTACGGCAAGACGGGTAAACAAGTCAATGTATTTCCCCGTGAATTCAGAGAGCATCCGGATGGCTTTTCCCGGCCGTTTGTTGGGAAGGAAGGTAAGTAGCTGCATGGTGAACATTTCCGGAAACAGCACTATGTCGCAACGATAATCCGAAGCTACATCCACAAAATATTCGCAGTTTCTTTCAAATTCTTCAAAGTCGTTAATCATCCGCATCTGGTATTGCACAGCACAGGCGCGTACATAAGGGCTCATGGCTTTGATCTGGGCATTGACCGGATGATAATCAAGGTTTACCCATTCCAGATAAGTAGCATAACCGCCCGATTCCACATCATTGGGCAGGTAATCGCGAATGATCCGTTTAAGCATGAAGCCATTCGACAATTGAGTGGTAAGTACCGGATCAAATTTCTTTTTATCGGTAACATGATCAACATATTGCCGAATGGTAAGCTTGTTCTGGTGTTTGTGGTAGTTGGGAACCCTGCCACCGATTACAATTCTCTTCAGATTTCTTTCCCTGACCAGGGTTTTCCTTGCCTCGTATATCCTTCGGGCAAGTTTTAAGCTACGGTATTTGGGATCCACCATGATTTCGATACCATACAGTGTGTCGCCATCGGGCCGGTGGGTGGAAATGGTTCCGTTTCCGGTTAATTCATTCCAGCTATGGCTGCCCGAATATTCATCGAAATTCAGAATGAGGGAACAAGAAGAGGCCACAAGTTTCCTTTTGTATTCCACCCCGATCTGTCCCTCCGGAAAAGTCTCCATAATGCTTTTCCATTGTTCAGGAGTCCAGGGCTTCATGCCGGGAAAACAGGCCTGTTGTATTTCGGTAACGGCCTTGTAATCGTCCGGGGTTAGCCGCCGCACTTTTACTTTCTTCTCAAATTCTTTAGGGTCGATTTTTGTCATAGAAATATTTAGGGATGCAATTAAAGATAAGGAAATTAAAGGGTTTTTGTATTAACCCAATGTTAATAAGTGAATTAACCGGGAAAACCTCAAATGAGAAACATATAAACCAGAGCCCCTGAAAAATATCCGATTAGGGCCAGCCAGGTTATTTTTTTGAGATACCAGAAAAAATTTATTTTTTCCATACCCATAGCGGCAACCCCGGCTGCAGAGCCTATGATCAGGGCGCTGCCTCCGGTTCCTGCGGCATAGGCAAGAAACTCCCAGAAGTAATGGTCGGTGGGAAACTGAACCAGGGAATACATGCCCTGGGCACCGGCTACCAGGGGTACGTTATCTACTATTGAGGACAGTAATCCAACGGAAAGAACAATAACGTTGATGTTCTTGATTTTCTCATCGAGGAAAAGGGCCAGATTCTCAAGAACCCCTGTTGATTGCAGGGAAGAGATGGAAATAAGAATGCCCAGGAAAAAAAGTACACTGGGAACATCGGCTTTTCGCAAGGCATGCACCACTGATAATCTGGACTTATCGGCTTCGTCTTTTCCGTGGTGAATCAATTCGGTTATTACCCACATCAGTCCCAGCCCGAAAAGGATTCCCATGAAAGGGGGAAGGTGGGTGATGGTTTTAAAAATAGGAACGAAAATAAGCACGCCCACCCCTAAAAAGAAAACCATGTTTTTTTCAATTTCAGGGGTTTCGCTTTCCGGATAGGGGTTTAACTCAGGTGTTGGATCACTTTCAACATCTCCCTTTAGTATAAAGGATAAAACAATCAGGGGAACAAGCAAACAAACCAAACTCGGGATCAGCAATTTTAAAACGATGTTGGCTGCAGTAATCTGTTTTCCAATCCAGAGCATGGTGGTGGTTACATCACCGATGGGGCTCCAGGCTCCGCCGGCATTGGCAGCAATTACTACAACACCGAGGAAAAATAATCTGGTTTTAAGAACCGGGGTGATTTTCCTGAGTAGGGTAACCATTACAATCGTTGTAGTCAGATTATCTAAAACGGCCGAAAGGAAAAAAGTAAGAAATGAAACTATCCAGAGTAGTTTTACCTTATTCCGGGTTTTTATCCGGTCGGTAATTATCTCAAATCCGTCGTGGGCGTCAATCAGTTCCACAATGGTCATGGCCCCCAAAAGGAAGAAAAGAATTCCCGAGTGCTCCCCGAGATGTTCAATCAATTGTTCGGTTACATGGTGAATCCCTGCTTCACTGTTTTGGGAAAGAATGTAAATGGTCCAGCAAAGCACTCCCGTTAATAAAGCGGTGGCGGCTTTGTTTATTTTAATGTTATGCTCGAGGGCAATGGCAAGGTAACCGATGATAAATGTGGCAATGAGTGCGGTGGTCATAAAGGACTGGGAAAAATTTCTTAAGTGTTAGGGTGATAGGAGCCTTTACAGAAGACTCCGGTTATTTTGCCGATTAGCTTTTTTCCAAGCAATGGATCATTTACCCCCAGTGATTTCTTTTGCTTTGCCTCATGCACCCAGGAGACACCCGGATCGAAAAGGGTTATCTCGGCAGGTTGGTTTTTCCGTATGCTGGCAGGAGGTATTCCAAGAATCTTACGGGGATTTATGGAGGCAGACTGAACCAGACGAGTTAAGGAAGCGGTGGTTTTGCCAAGACTTTCAAGCGCCATGGGGAGGAAAGTTTCTAAAGATGCCATCCCAAAAGCAGCATGATCGAATTCTATTACCTTGGTTTCAGTGTCTTCCGGTAAATGTGCGGTCTGAAGTATGTCAAGAGTCCCGTCCTTCAATCCTTCGGTAAGGGCTTTTACATCGTCTTTTCCCCGGAGAGGAGGCATTACTTTATATTCTGTTTCGAAGTTTTTAAGATCTGCATCGGTGTAGTATAAGTGATGCGCGTTTACAGAGGCAGTAACTTTTATTTTTTTCTTTTTGGCTTCGCGAATCAGTTGCACTGACCTTTTGGTGGAAATGGAAAGAAGATGTATGGGAGCCTTACAATATTCGGCCAGGAAAAGGGCCTGGGCAACCATAATTTCTTCCGCCAGAGCCGGAATGCCTTTCAACCCGAGTTGCAGGGTAGCTGAGCTTTCATGCACCTTTCCATCACGGGCAATAAAGGGGTCGTGACAAAATACCATTACCAGTCCTCCGAAACTTTTGGCGTACAAAAGAGCCCGTATCAGCACCCCGGAATTTTGCAGGGGCTTCATTTCGTCGGTAAAGGCTAAGGCACCGCTGCTGTGCATATCGAACATTTCGGCAAGTTCCTTACCCTCCAGGTTTTCGGTAACCGATCCGAGTGGATACAGGTAAAGGGGTGATTTTTTTCCGGCTTTTACAATGTAATTGACCGCCGCTTTATTCGAAACCGGTGGCAGGGTATTCGGACTCAGGCAAACGGCTGTAAACCCTCCTCTGAGCGCAGCCTTAACACCGCTTTCCAGATTTTCTTTGTATTCATGTCCGGGGTCCCGGAAATTGGCAAGTGAATCAACAAAACCCGGACAGGCGACCAGATTTTTTCCTTCTATTACACTGGCTTTCCCCGGTTTTATGCCGGCTCCGGTTTCTTTGATAATGCCATTTTCAATAAGAAGGCTGGTTTTTTTCCCGTGAAGGGGCGACTGAGGATCGATTACCAGGGCACTTTTTATGAAAAAGTTCATGGGGCGAAATTACCGTTTATTTCCAAAACCGAAGCAGAAGGGTTTCAAACAATAGAAAAATAAGGGCCAGAATGATGGCATATTTCCAAATGGGCTTTCCGCTGTCTGCCGCACTGATACGGGCTCCCAGACCCGATTTGCCCTCGCTTACTTTTATTTTGGCTCCAGGATTCATGCGGAGGGCCAAATCCTCAATTTCAGAAACCTCATAGACCCTGGTGTCAGACTCCCTGCGGTCGTAATTAAAGGAAACGGGCTCAAAGGGTCCGGACCTGGCTCCAACCAGAAAATTTCCCGCCTTACTTATTTGATCATGCACCATAATGCAGCGACGGGTGGAGGCGGTTTTTATTTCGGGAATCACCTCAAAATTGTCCCTGCCCTTTATCACCAGCATGTTTTCGGTTTTGTTTTCCTTGGTGCGCAAGGGGATAAGGTCGTTTTGGCCCAAAAAGTAATACAGGGCCGACTGCCTTACGCTCCTTAGCGCCATCTGAAGCATCAGGGGTACAAATAATCCGTGGCGGCTGAGGTTTGAAAACCTGGGATTCAGGGGCACTGAAAAGGCATACAGATACCCGCTTTCCCCGGGATAAGCCGCCAGCAGGGGATCGCCGGTTCTCAATTGCAAAAGCACTTCCTCCAGCGACCTGACGGAGCGTTGCAGGGGAAACCTACGGCTTACTTTTGGAAGATCAGGATTGGAGGGTTTTTTCTCAAAAACATCTTCGAAAAAGGGATGTTCAAAGAAAATGCGGTCGCATGGGGTAGTGGTGGTATCCATTTTTCCAAGAGAAGGCCCCCCCAGGGATTTTAGAAAATCATTGGTAGACTCAATATCCGGCTGGGTGGGGGGAAAAAATACCAGACTGCCGCTTTCCTGAATAAATTTTTTCAATTCGGCCGATAGTCCGGAAGAAAACCGTTTCAATCCGCTTAGAATTATCAGATTCTGCTCCGGAAACCGGCTGAAATCCAGGCTTGAAAGGTCCATTACCGAAAATCCGAACAAACTATCCTCAAATAGGGCCTTGAGGCTTTTCAGGCTGCTGTCTCCAACCGATTCGGAAATGGCCAATACCCTGATTTTCGGGGTAACCTCATAATTGAACCAAAAGTCGTTATCGTAAGTGACCGGGCTGTCGGAAAGTTCGGCTTTTCCTTCCTGAAAGCCGGCTTCTTTGGGTACTACCTGAAGTGAAACGGATTTTTCGCCCCAGGCCGAAATGGAAAAAGTTGCCGGCGCTTTGGGTTGTCCGTTTATATAAACCCTGAGCGGCTGATTTTCGAGGTCTTTGTCGCTGTAATTTTTTATTCGGAAGGTAATTTCATCGGCCTGATTTACCTGGTGAATGGGTTGGTTGAAATACACCGAATCAATAACCAGATTTCCTGATTCCTGAGCTTTCACAGGTATGAGACGCCAGATAACGGAAGTGTCGGCCTTCAGCTTGTCAAACTCGCAAATGTTTTTTTGAAAATCAGAAAGGATATAAGCTGTTTTGGTTCCGGCAGGCGCATCTTTAAGCAAGTCAGAAATTCGGGAAAAAACACGGGGCATGGATTTTACCGCCGGCCCGGTATTTATCTGGTCCAGGTACTGAAGTACATCTTCGGGCCCCGAAAGGTGCTGGTGTTGTCCGAGAAACTCATTGGTCAGAATGGCAAAGCGATCGGAAGGGTTAAACCCTGCAATGATTTCCCGTGCAATTTCCCGGGCGTCATCGAAGACTGTTCCCGCCCCGCCACCGGATTCCATGCTGAAAGAGTTGTCGATATAAATAACGACCGATCGTGCCCCCGGGGCAATTTTTATTTTTTCACGGGTTAGAACAGGTTGGGCAAAAGCCAAAACCAGAAATGTGATAAGTAAGATCCGGCTGAGGAGGACCAGCAAGTGACGAAGTTTGTTTTTCCGGGTTGTTTCGTGTTTGATTTCTTTTAAAAACTTAACATTCGAGAAAAAAACAACCTTGTATTTTCTGAAATTAAAAAGGTGAATCAGAATGGGAATGCTGATGGCCAGAAGGCCGAAAAGAAATGCCGGATATATAAAACTCATCCTTTGCAAAGATAACATTTCCTCTTGCTTTTGGTTTGAACCTGAATGAATTACACCCTGGTATGTCGCTCTTTTCCTATTTTTGCAGGGTGAAGGCCATATTATTTCAGCTTAAGACCGGGTTTATGGCCTATTTCCTGAGCTTTGCCTTTATAGCCAAACACGCACTTTGGCTTTATTTTTTAATTCCTGCGGTTTTGTCTTTTGCGCTTTGGTGGAGTGGTGATATAGCTCTTCGCGACCTGCGCACCTTCTCTTTCGGCGACCTTCCGGCCAAGGATTTTGAGTTTGAGATATTGTTTGCAGGGCTCAAGGCCATTTTTGTTTTCATTTCCCTTAAGCTGAATAAATACCTGGTAATGATTTTGCTATCACCGGTTCTTACCCGGCTTTCCGAGAAAACCGAAAGGCTTTTAACCGGGAAAAAGAACAAGCTGACCTGGCTTCAGTTTTTCACTAATTTGTTTCGAGCCATTCAAATTGCCATCCGCAATATGGTTATTCAGATGCTGATCATTGCTGCCTGGCTGGTTCTTACACTGATTATTCCGGTACTCGCCGAGGCCTCGGGAGTTGTGATTTTTATGGTAGGCTTTTATTTTTACGGTTTCTTTTTTATGGATTATGTGAGTGAACGCCTGGGATACGGGCTCGACGAAAGTGTTTCTTTCATTCGTAAAAACTGGCTGATCGCTTTTTGTCTCGGAGGAATTTTTGCCGGACTCTTTTCTATTCCTTACGCAGGGGTTGTGGTGGCCCCCATAACGGCCTCTATTGCAGCTACCCTGGCCGTACACCGGGTGGTGGATCCCGATTCATCTTCAAAAAACAGCCCTTCGTCCGGTTCCGGGGATTGATTTATTAACAATTTTTGAAATGCAACCCCGTTATAGTTAAACCTGTCTTTTTCAGGGTATAAATTCCGTATTTTTGCGGTGATAAAAATGAAGGCCTTCCGCTTATTTTTCCTTGCCATTTTAGGCTCCCTTCAGGTGCTTTGGGCGCAGCTCGTGGGTACGCTCCAGTTACTATGCATGACTGTGGGCTGTCCGTCGGGCGATGTTTCCCTTTCATGGACCGTGCCACCCGATCCCGGCGGAACTTTTGTGGCCTACCATATTTTCAGGAATAACAGTCAGATCGCATCCATTCCAAACCGGCTTATTAATACCTATACCGATCTGGGTGCCGGGGCCCATCTTCAAAGCTATTGCTATTATGTGGAAGTGGAATCCTTTACCGGAGTCACCGTTATTACTCCCGCCTTTGATACCCTATGCACCATGTTTCTCACCGTTACCAATTCGGGAAACAGTGTGGCCCAGTTGAGTTGGAATGCACCCAGAACACCATTGCTTTCCTCTTCCTCAACCTGGTATAAAATTTACAGGGATTTTCCTTTTCAATGGACCTTTGTCGATAGCACCCAGTCCTTAACTTACCTGGACACGGTGCATGTATGTAACCGCACCGTGAATTATGTTGTTCAGCTCGCCGATAATTTTCCCTGCCTTAACATTTCCAATTGCGACGGCGATGTTTTTAAAGATAATACTGTTCCGCTTACCCCTGTAATTGATACGGTTAGTGTGAACCCCGGCAATGATGCCATAATGAGTTGGGCCATTTCACCCTCTCAGGATGTGGTGGCTTATGTAATTTATCAATACATCAGCGGATTATGGGTGGCCATAGATACGGTTTACGGGTATCTGAACAATAATTATGTAAATAACAATTCCTCAGCGGATGTTCAGAGTGAATGGTATTCCATTGCAGCTATGGATTCCTGTGGGAACCTTTCTCCCCTCAGCACTTATCATCAAACTATTTTTCTCAATGCCAGCCTTGATCGCTGTAACCGGAAAATAAATTTGTCCTGGAATCCGTATATAAACTGGACCTCCGGCGTTAAAGAGTATCAGGTATGGGTGAGTAAAGACGGCCAGCCCTGGGTAATGGCAGGAGTTACAAGTCCGGGGGTTTTACAATTCAGTTATGGTGGATTGGTGTCCGGTTCCAACTATTGTTTTTTTATCCGGGCATGGGATAATACCATGACAAAATCTTCCAGGTCAAACACGCGTTGTGTGTTTGCATCCATTGCACCTTCGCCTTCCTATACCTATATCGAGGCGGGAACAGTAACTGTACCCGGAAATGTAAGGCTTGATGTTTGGGTTGATAATACGGTTCCCACCAAATCTTTCGTAATTGAAAGGTCTGATTTTTCCACCGGACCATTTCTTCCTGTGGGAACCGTTGCCTTTACGGGCGCCCCCAATTTTTCTTTTAATGATAACACAGCGCTTACCGAAGAGAAAAGTTATTATTATCGTGTAGTCTCTATGGATTCCTGCCAGAAACCCTCCGATACAAGTCAGATCATCAGAACCGTGCATTGCAATTCCCTGGGAAATCCTGGCATGTACAATATGGTTTCCTGGAATGCTTATGAAGGATTTGATGCCGGGGTGGGATCCTATGATATTTTCCGCAGCATCGACGGTGGAGCCTTTATGCTGGTTACCACGGTAGGGCCCGGCACTCTTCAATACTATGATGATGCTGAACCCTTTTTCCAAAACATCGGTCGCTTTGATTATTACATTATAGCCAATGAAGCTCCGGGCAATACTTATAATTTGAGTGGGGCTGCCTTCTCCAATATTGCGGAATGTTTCCAACCTCCGAAAGTTTTCGTTCCCAATGCTTTTGTACCCAAAGGAGTAAATAATGTTTTTATTCCTCAGGGTTCATTCTACGATAAAACCGACTATAACTTTTCCATTTTTAACCGTTGGGGTCAGTTGATATTTTCGACCGACAACCCCACCGTGGGTTGGGATGGAACTGCCGGCGGTGATGTGGTGCAACAGGGTGTATATGTGTGGCTTCTTACTTTCAAAGGTGCCAGTGGCGAATATTTTGAGCGCAACGGAACCGTTACCCTGATAGGAAAATAATTTCCGATATTCGCTCTCCAATTTTTTTTCAATGTCAAAAAACATTACCGTACTGGGAGCCGGCCTTGTAGGAGGCGTAATGGCCCGTGAGCTTTCAAAGACTTACCGCGTTACCAGCATTGATGCAAACGCGTCGAACCTCGAACCCCTGAAAAAATCGGGCATTAAAACCATTCAGGCGGACTTGTCGGATCCTGAATCTATTCATCATTGCACCAGTGATGCGGATCTGGTGGTGGGAGCACTTCCCGGGTTCCTGGGGTTTAAAGCGCTGGAAACGATTATTAAATCGGGAAAGAATGTGGTTGATATTTCCTTTTTCCCGGAGAATTCATTGCTGCTTGATGAACTTGCAAAAAGACACGGAATAACCGCGGTGGTGGATTGTGGCGTTGCGCCGGGCATCAGTAATCTGGTTCATGGTTATCATTTTAAAAGAATGGAGGTGGACCGGTTTTTCTGTTGTGTGGGAGGTTTGCCCTTGAAAAGGGAATGGCCTTTTGAATACAAAGCTGTTTTTTCGCCCATTGATGTTATAGAAGAATATACCCGTCCGGCCCGGGTTGTGGAAAATTCGAAAGATGTGGTGAAAGATCCTTTGAGTGAATTTTTTCCGATATCATTTCCCCAAACCGGTGTACTTGAGTCGTTCGACAGCGACGGATTACGGAGTCTGATTCATACCATGCGTGTGCCGAACATGGTGGAGCGCACATTGAGGTTTCCCGGCACTATGAAATATCTGAAGGCCATGCGTGAAATCGGATTGTTCAGTTACGATGAAGTAGAGGTAAAGGGAAAAAAAATTCGTCCTATTGATTTAACCGCAAAGCTGTTGTTTCCCCATTGGAAAATGAAGGAGGGCGAGGGCGACTTTACAATAATGCGGATTGAAATTGAGGGAAAGGAAAACGGGAAGCCAATTAAATATACCTACGATCTTTATGATGAATACGATGCGGTGGAAGGAGTTTTATCTATGGCCCGAACTACGGGATATACTTGCACGGGGGCCGTTGAATTGGTGTTGTCGGGTAAATTTTCGAAAAAGGGAGTTTTCCCTCCTGAGTTTGTCGGTGAGGACGAAGCATGCACGAATTTTATTTTTGATTATCTGAAAAAGCGGAATGTGATTTACCGGAAGACGGTGGGGTAAATGCATGCACTGCAAAACACATTTCCTCTCTTGTTTTTTCGCTGGTTCCTCAGTTGAAATCAAAAATCAATCAGTCAATTCTGGGCAATTTAATTATCTGCGGGTCATTGATAATGTAATCCGGAATAGGGTGGTTACGGTAGTTGAATACGGCAAGGGTTCGTCCTTTCTCCTTTAATTTCCGGGTGTCATTCTCATTTGTAATAAATGAATAGGTTACGTAGCCTGTATAAAAAATGGCTTCTATGTTTCGTTCGCCGGCATTGAGGATTATTGTTTTTTCCGGCAGGGTTCCCTGGATTTTCAGAAAAGTTTCTTTGTTGTTTTTCAAGGTAGGGTAATACCAATTATCCTTCAACCGACCGGTATGCCTGTCCTGTTTTTTTTCGATGTCAAAATTAAATGCACCGGCTCCGATTATCAGGAGAACACAAATCGTTTTTCCTGCAAACCGGAGGTGTTTTTCAATGAGGGAAAGAAACCAATCCAGAAAAGTTCCCATGGCGAGAAACAAAACGGCTGAAGTTCCAATGGTATAGGAGGGCATTTTGGTGGCTGAAATTGAAAAAAACAAATAGACGACAACGGGAATGGCAAGGACTCCTGCACGAGCCGGATGATTTTTCATTTTCAACCAAAGGAGGATTAATCCAAGGGTAAGTAATAAGGGGGCAAAGGTTCCGTAAATATGACTTATTTGTTCAAAATGAAACCAGAAATCGCCCCCATGACCTTCGATAACTTCGAAGAAGTGGCGCGTGTTGTAATTTATTTCTGCCAGGGCAGTCTCAGGAAACTTAACCAGGGTGTAAATCTGCCAGGGAAGCATTACCAACAAGGAAACAAAAACCCCAATTCCCAGTTCTTTATACTTTTTTCAGTTGGATCTTAAATTTTTATTGGTCAGGATCATTGTTATCCAACCTGCAAAAACTAAAAGGCCCACCAACCATTTATTAAGTATTGCCAAACCTGAGAATAATCCGGCTAAAAGAATCCATGATTTTTTTTCTCGTTCAGTGTATTCAACCCAAGCCCAGATGCTCAAAGTGGTGTAAAATAAAAAGGCGATATCATTGTGGTCGAGGAGTTGCCAGCCGGCCACTAATTCACCGAAATAAAATGATGTAATAAATAAAAAAGAGGTCATAAACCCTGTTCTTTCATTAACCAGAATCCGGCCCAGCTGAAACAATGGATATATCAACAAACTGCACATGATAATGTTAGGGAGGCGAAGGGCAATTTCATTAATTCCAAAAATTTTAAAGCTCAGTGCAATCTGCCAAAGGAAAAGCGGTTGTTTATGAAGCCATATATGTCCCATCGACCAGAAGCTGTTGTCAATCTCTACAGGGTTTTCTGTGTACAACATGGGAATAAAAGGGTTTTCGAGCATGTTTTTTGCAACCAGTGCATGAAATCTTTCATCCCACATATTAACAAAGGGGTCGAGCAGAGCGGAGAAAAAATTAATAGCAAATGCACCCAGGACTAGTGCAAAAAGCGAATACCGCTGAAACCTCGAGAATTGAAGGATTATTGCAATGATCAGGAAAACTCCCCCCGCCATTACCCATGAAAGTTGCTCATTGCTGAAATAGGTTTTAAATATCCTTTCGACCATTAATTATGGGATGATTTTTTTTATAGCGAACGGAAGAAAAAACAAAATATTTTGAGTTTTTCATTTGACATGGTAGCTTTTTTAGGGTGTTATTCATTCAGTTGGGAGTGTTTTTCCTCTGCGGCGGACGAGGTTGTTGCCTGGGTCTGTCGAAGGCACGGTCCGGTCGTTGAGCTCTCCTTCGGCGGGTAGCCTCGACTCCGCTCGGCTACCAAATTTCGAACTGGTTGGTTGGGTCATTGAGCCATCCTGCGTCGGATAAACTCCGTCGAAGCGCGGTCGCTGAGCGGAGTCGAAGCGACCATTCTTCTCCGCCACGACACACTCACACTCACCCGCTCTCATTCTCATTCTCGCTCTGTCTTCAACGCACCAGCGTCACATTCCCTTTCTGCGAAATCTCCGTACCATCGAGGAGTGAGAAGCGAACAAAAAAACAATCAGATAAAATCCTGGAAGAGGATCATTCAATCTTCAAAACTTTGGAAAACCAGGATTG
>CALEYQ010000016.1 GCA_937924855.1 uncultured Bacteroidota bacterium
GCCTCATTTGATGTTGACGATGGGAGGGCAAGGGATCAGTCCCCGCCAGGGGGATCAGGCCCCCCAAGGGGTTAATCTCTCCTGTTTTTTATTAAAATTTGCAAAACGTGTGGCTCCTGACGCAAAAATCAATTTTCGGGTTTTAAACCGTTTCTTTTTTTTTGGCTTTTGATTGTTTGAAACACCAATTGCAATTATGAAAACTTGTCTTAGCTCCTATTTTTTATTCCTTTTTTGCCTCAACCTTTTATTGCCATCCTGTCAATCAAACCTAACCATAACCAAAAGGCGGTACAATCCCGGGTATCATTTGGATTGGATTAAAAAGGAAAAGATGCCAGAAGGCGAAAAAACACTTTCTCAAAATACAAGCATTTCAGATTGTTTACCCGAAGCCCAAACATTACATGAATTTTCTATTTCCGGGAACGACAGCTTAAAATTAACTGCTACAACACAACATTCTCAAGCAATATCACCTTTGGATGCGAATCTCGATTTTTTTTCAAAAGGCTTTAAAAATAATACCGGAAAATCGACGGGGGTGGTTTTTCATAAAGAAAAGAGGGATTTTTTGCCTGAAAACACAAATCCCGATGACGACAAAAAACTACCCAAAAGTAAATTTGCATTTACGGCATTCATTTTGGTTTTTCTTGCCATTGGAGTGGTTGTTGGTGTTGGTATTTTATTTTGGATAATTATTTTGAGTTTGTTTTTTGGAGGACCAAGTCCGATTGGATTTTTCTACTTTTTAGTGGGTGTTGGGGCGATCCTTTTGCTTCTGGCCATGATCTTTGGAATTCTTGGAATGAAAGAAACTATGGGTCCCAATAAAACCAAATCCGGAGCGGGGTATGCCCTGTTCGGGTTTTTGGCCCCAATAATTATAATAATGATTATCCTGGCCGCCATGATTTGAAATTCCAAAAATTACATTGTTGATTGGCTGCATTTCAGATTAAAAATAATCTGAAAGTTCAAAAGCAAAATCCGGCCGAAAAGACTATTGTCAAACAAAAACACACAAGGCTCAAACGATAATTTCCCTTTCTTATATTGATTAGGAGAAATTGGGAAATTCGGCTATTCATATTTCAAGGTTAAATACCATTGGAAATGCAACAAAACTCCGGAACCTGAAGCAGTCAATTGAAATGGAAGGCACTAATGGTAATGGCTTTTTTGCCCCTGATTCCTATTTTGAAATGTTAAATCTTTGGATTAATTTGGTAGTCAAACTACCTGACTAAAATGTCAAGTTCAAAACCCCTGATTAAGATTTTCTTTAAAAAGTGGCTGATTTCAGGTTCGATCGTTTTAATCAGCATGGTTGGCCTGGCTCAACCTGCCTTCGAGAAAAAGTACAATTATTTTCAGGATATGCTCGGCCGAAAGATATTTCAAACCGCAGACAGTGGATTTTTCCTGCAGGGTACCATTGACAAGCCCTGGAGAGATTGTTATTTAATTAAAACAAATAAATCCGGGGACACTTTATGGACGAAAACTTATGGTACTGACTCCATTCAGTTTTATTGCTACGACATGGCAAGATCTGGGGACGGGGGTTATATTTTAACCGGAGATTATCAAACGGTTCTGACCCACCCCAGCATGGACAGCTATGTCCAAAAAATTGACAGTAACGGCAACCAAATCTGGTTTAATCGTTTTGGGTGGGCAGCGCCACAGGGGGTCAGGGACCATGGAGAACTTGTGAAAGTTTTAAAGGACAGCTCCATAATAGTTGAGGGAACCAGCAAAGACATTTATAACTCAATCGGAAATTACCAGAGTGGTGGCGTTGGATGGAATTCCTATTTGGCAAAATTTGATAACGCAACCGGAAATTATCTTAATGTTTCTTCCGTTTGCCGAAAACTTGACACCAGTTGCCATGAAGTAAAGTATTATTGTTATGACATCGAGGTTATTAATAATAAAATTTATTGGCTGGGATATACCTATTTTCCGAGCACAATGACATTTGGCACTTATACTTTTGCGGCTTTCAACCAAAATCTTGATTCCCTTTTCACCATTCGAAATTTTGGAAATTATTACGGTCTGTCCAAAACTTCAGATGACCACCTTTTGGTTTTCGGAACCGGGGTTATTACCAAAATGGATACCCTGGGAAATGTCGTTTGGACCACTTTTAATAATTCCCCCGGAATAATATATGATATTAAAGAAATTTCATCCGGAAATTATATTGCCATTGGGGGAAACACATTTATTGAGTTGTTTGATGGAACCTACACCTTTGCCTCCTGGAAACAATTAGTTTACATTAACAAACACGATAACGGTGGCGGTTTAACCTGGAGTAGAGTATTCCAGCTCCCTTCGGGAGTAAATGAACAAATCGGGTTTAGCATTTTGGAGTCTATTGACGGGGGTTTTGCTTTTACAGGCAAAAGCAATTACGCCATGTGGCTGGTCAAAACCGACAGTCTTGGAAATCTTATCACTACGGGCATTGAAACACCTCCAAAAAACAATTTTATTTCCATTGTCCCGAACCCATTTTCCTCACTGACCACAATACACCTCCCTACTCCGGTCAATAATGCCGTTCTTATTTTGGAAAATCAAACGGGGCAAACAGTAAGCCGGATAACTAATATTCGTGGCAGTTCATTCACCTTTGGAAGGGGAACCCTTCCCCCCGGCGTTTATATTGTTCGGTTATTCGAGAATAGTGTTCTGGTCTCGACGGCAAAAGTGGTTATAGCCGAATGAACGCTGTTTGAGATAACGTAAGGGATCGCAAATCGGGAACAAAAAATGGCCTTCTGAAAATCACGAAAATCCCTTTGCCCTGATTCATTATAGGCTATAATACAAACTGCCAATTTTTTATATATTGAATAATGTAGTTTTGTCGAACAAATTTATTTGCCCAGTTATGATTTATAAAATCCTCATTTCCCTGGCCGGCCTCTTTGCTCTGGTAAGGCTGTTTAAAACAACCGATAATTTTGCCAGGGCTATTATGGCTGCCCAAATTTCAGCCATTGCACTGACCCTCCTGCCCGAAAAAACCCTGAATTTTGCAGGCCTTGCTCTGTTTATGGTAAGCCTGGCAATGGTTATCATTTATGGATTTGTAAAAAAAGAAATCCCGGCGGTAAAGCAAATTCTTATTTCAGGATCGGCATTTCTGCTGTTGTTAACCCTTACCTTTCAAATGCAACATTGGCCGGGTGCAGGGATACTCGGCCTTACCCTGGCCATTCCGGCAATTGCCATCATAACCCAACTTATTACCCATGGCGGATCCTATAAAAACGAAATGGGATTTCTTTTGGTTATCGCCTTTGCTTCGGGCATTGAATTTGCCAGAAGGATAGTATGGCTGCTTAACTAAATCCAAACCAATCGTCAATACGGCTTAAACACCGACATGTCCTTTTTGGGTTCGGGAATTAAACTCAATACCGGAATGGTTGAGTGATTGATGATAGACTGGGCACTGGAACCGATAAAATAGGGCGTCCAGTCCTGTTCCTGCTGGGTCATTATCATTATTAAATCGCCATCAACCTTTTTGGCGAAATCAAGAATGCATTGGGCAAAAGATTCTTCTCCCTTTATTCCTTTAATAATCTCACTGGTTACTTTTACCCCAGCCTTTTCAATAAAAGCATGCACCTGGGTCATTTGGCGGGTAAGCCGGTTCACAACAAACTCATCGGTTGTAAATTGTACCGACACTACCCTCACCGTGGCATTGTACAAACGGGCAAAATCAATGCATCGGTTTACTTTCTCACGGGTTTCCTTGGTTAGATCCAAAGGAAGAACAATATTTTTACAGCCCTTACGGTGTTTTTTTCCATGAATGGTGATAACGGGTACTCGTGACTCTCTCACAACTCTAAGGGCATTGCTGCCAATGAATTTCTTTTTCAGGTTGTCGGTGCCATAGGTTCCCATCACAATAAAATCAGCGGCAATCAATTCAGCAATCTCGGCTACCTTGTCGGCCACTTTCCCCCTGCCTATCATATACTCGCATTCAAGTCCGGTGGGAACCACAAGGGAATCACAAAGCTTTTTCAATTCTTTTTCAACCTCATTCCTCAGGATTTTCATCTGATCCTCTCCCAGGAATTTGAAAAAGGACCCCGTTTCCTCAATAACATGTAAAATGTAAATTTTGGCTCCGGTCTGAGCTCCCAGATTGCAGGCCTGCTGAAGTGCAATGCGACACTGCTCGGAAAAATCCACCGGCACCAGAATTCTTCCGGCCCCGGCCTCTTTTTTGGATGCCTTTTTTGACATAGGAATTCACAAGATAATAAATATTACCTTTAAAACGCCAATGATAATACCCGAAAGTGAATTTGTAATAAATCCGGATGGTTCGGTATATCACCTGGGATTAAAACCCGGGGAAGCCTCGGATAAAGCCATTCTGGTGGGAGACCCCGGACGGGTAGATTTTTTTGCCCAATTCCTCGATTCCATTGAAATACAGAGAAAAAACAGGGAATTCAATACGGTTACAGGTCATTATAATGGCAAAAGAGTAAGCATTGCCTCCACCGGCATAGGTCCCGACAACATCGATATTTTTCTTCAGGAATACGACGGCCTTTTTCATGTAGATTTTAAGACCCGTATGCCCTCCCCTGAACTCCGGAAACTTCGATTTGTCCGCATTGGAACCACCGGAGCCGTTCAACCCGATATTGAAATAGACAGCCCGGTAGTTTCACAATTCGCTTTGGGACTCGACAACCTGATGAATTATTATAATTTTCCCGAGGAGTTTGACAATTCCGAAATTGGCAAAACCATTTCCGAACACCTGGGATTCAGCCCCTCCATGCACCAACCCAAGGTAATTGCTGCCCCGGGTTCACTCATTAATCAATTTTCAGATTACGGCACCCATGGAATTACCGCCACGGCACCGGGATTTTTCGGGCCCCAGGGGCGAAGCGTCAGGATTCAGCCGGCCTATCCGGGAATAGAACAAAGATTAACCTCTTTCAAAACTCAAAAAAGCGGGAAAAATCTCAGGGTTTGTAATTTCGAAATGGAAACCTCCGCGCTTTATGGTCTCAGCCATTTACTGGGGCACGAGGCACTTACCATTTGTACCGTTGTAGCCAACCGACTTACACGGAAATTTTCAAAAAATCACGAACCCGGGCTAAAAGAAATACTTTTTAAGGTTCTGGAAGTAATCTGAAATTAACTTTACCCTGTTGGTATCTCCGCAAATGGGGCGAAAATCATTTTTTTAATGTCCCTAAATTTGGTACATTATAGCATATGAATAAGAAGGAAGTTTCGGCATTAATCAGTCTCCTCGACGATCCCGACGATTCGGTGTTCGAGAACGTAAAGGAGCGGTTGCTTGATATGGGCCGGGAAATTATTCCCGAGCTTGAATCCGCCTGGGAGCATTCCTTTGACTCCATTATGCAGGGTAGGATTGAAGAGATCATTCATACCATTCAGTTTCAGTTAATCAAAGAAGAGCTTCAGGCCTGGACCGAGCCCTCAGGCCGTGACCTGCTGGATGGAGCGCTTATACTTGCCCGGTACCAATATCCTGATCTCAATGAGAAAAAAGTAAGGAAAGAGTTTGACCGGATTAAACAAGATATCTGGCTTGAGCTCAACAACAACCTTACTTCCCTTGAAAAAATAAGAGTATTAAATCATATCATTTTTAATGTACATGGCTATAGTGGGAACACGACCAATTACCATGCTCCTCAAAATTCCTTCATAAATGATGTGGTTGAAACCAAAAAGGGAAATCCCCTTAGCCTGAGCGTGCTTTACTGTGTGGTGGCTAACAGCCTGGGAATTCCTATTTACGGAGTAAACCTTCCCGAACATTTTATTTTGGCTTATGTAGATACTCACGAAGACTTTCCCGTGGAAAAAGAAAGCCGTAACAAAATACTCTTTTACATCAATCCCTTCAGCAAGGGAACTGTATTCGGCAAAAAAGAAATCGATTCCTTTTTGCAACAGCTCAAACTTCCCGCAACTGAAAAGTATTACAACCCCTGCAGCAATGTGGATATGATCCGGAGAATGATTAACAATCTGATTATGTCCTTTCAGAAACAGGGATATGCCTCAAAGGCTAAAGAGTTACATGAACTTTTGGGCTGCCTTCCTGAACAATAATCTCAGGAAAGAATTTTTTTCAGGGTTAGCCAGATAATTTTCAGGTCGCTGCCCAAGCCGGGATTTTCCAGATATTTTTTATTCAGCTCCAGCTTGGCGGGCATGATAACCTCTATATAAAACTGCTCAGGATTTCCAGCCTTTCCCAGTAACTCGTTTTCGTTCGAGTATTCGATGGAGGCGTAGTCGGTGATTCCGGGCTTTACATTCAAAATTTTCTTTTGATCTTCTGAATACAATTCAGTGTACTTCCTAACCTCGGGCCTGGGCCCCACCAGACTCATATCTCCGGCAAGGACATTAAAGAGTTGTGGTAATTCATCCAATTTATATTTCCTGAGGAAGCGACCCGAAGGAGTAATTCTGGGATCGGCATTTCCAACCGTAAGCTGGCCCGCTTTTTCCGAGGCCTTTTTCATGGAGCGAAACTTAATCAACTTAAATTCCCTTCCTCCCTTTCCTACCCTGCTTTGAAGAAAAAAGACCGGAAATCCCGAGTCTATGATTATCCAAACCGAAATCAACAGAAAAAACGGAAATAATAAAGCAATACCGAATAGAGAAGCCAGAAAATCAAAAATCCGCTTAGCCATTTAGCACGGTTTCAACTGCATTCACAAGAACTTCGATAACCCGGTTCTGATCTTTCTCGTTCAGGTCGTAAAAAACGGGAAGCGAAATTTCACGGGAATAATTATCGAAGGCAACCGGATAATCGGATATTTTATACCCCAGATTTTTATAGAATGACATTCCCGGAACGGGGAGGAAATGAACATTGACAGAAACATCCTTTTCAAAAACCAGAGCAATTATCTTATCGCGTTGAGCCTCGGTAATATTATGAATTCTCAGGGGATATAAATGGTAGGAAGAAACTGCACTGTCCTTTTCAAAAACGGGAATCCGGGCCCAGGATTTCCCGGCCAGAGCTTCGGAATATCGGCGGCAGATATCTTTCCGTCGGGGAAGGGTCTCGGAATCATAGCGCTCCAGCTCCACCAATCCCATGGCTGCCATAATATCCGTCATATTGCACTTGTAACCGGCTTCAACAATATCGTAGCGCCAGCTTCCTTTTTGGGTTTTCGCCAGGGCATCTTTATTTTGCCCGTGCAGGGATTTTATGCAAAGTGAAGCATATTCAGCGGCATTGTCGAAGGGTGCAGGCAGATTTAGAGCAATGGCACCCCCTTCGGCCGTTGTTAAATTTTTCACGGCATGAAATGAAAAAACCGAAACATCGGTCAGCGATCCGGTTTTCTTTCCGTTCACTTCAGCGCCAAGGCTGTGGGCAGCATCAGACAGAACCAAAATCCGTCCCAGCTTTTTCTGGTTTTCATGAGAAGGCTTGAAACGACTTCGTATGGACGGTTCATTAACCAATGCCAGAATCCGGGAATACTGACAAGGAAAACCACCGAAATCAACGGGCATTATGACTTTTGTTTTTTCATTGATGAGGTGGCGGACAATATCGGGGTTGATATTAAAATCATCTTCATGCACATCTGCAAAAACCGGCTTTGCTCCACAATGAATAACCACATTGGCCGTGGCACTATAAGTATAGGCAGGAATAATTACTTCATCGCCTTCGGTAACCCCGTACCATCGTAAAATCAATTCCAGTCCGGCCGTGGCTGAATTAAGACAAAGGGTATTCGGATAAGAACCGTAAGCAGAAAGCTTTTGCTCGAAGGATTTGGTTTTAGGACCAGTGGTAATCCAGCCTGATTTCAACACCCCGGTAACAGCATCAATTATTTTCTGATCAATCCGTGGGGGTGAAAATGGAATCATAAAAGTTTTTCTCAAAATTATAAAATAATTACCTGCTTTATTCAGGGTTTCAGACAGCCGGCAATATGGGTTCTTAAAAAAGGAAACAGGGCGTTCACCAGGGGATACAGGGGCCCTATTCGTCTGCCTAAGGGCGGAGCCAGGGTAACCCGGTAAAATTCGGCTTTCGACCAGGGTCCATAATTCTCAAGTATCTCCTTTTTCCGTATTCCGGTAACATTTTTATTTTTCGGATTATCAAAAGTGAAGTCATACCAAAGTATTATTCCGCCGGGGCGTAAAAGAGATTTCATTTTTTCAGCCAGGCTTTGTCGCAGTTTAGGATCAAGGATGGAAGAAAAAACAGTTCCCTGAAACACCACATCAAAGCCATCGCCTTTCTCAATTTCAAAGGCATCACCGGGTAATACGGTAATTTCAGGAAATCGTTTGGCAAGCACAGAAGACCTTTCAGGTATCAACTCATTGGCAAAAATACCCGAAACCGGAATGCCGGAGCGAATAAAAAAGGGAATGTTCGCTCCCTCCCCTGCTCCAATTTCCAGGATGCGAAGGTTTTCGAAGGATGAAAATGCAGATGAAAGTATCCGGGCGTAAACTCTTTCTCTTTCCAGCACCACATGTCTGATAAATTCAGACTCTAAAGCACTCTTTGATTTTTCCTGCGCTTTTCGATCCGCATAAACTTTCAAAATCCTTTTCTGTTCTTCTTTATGGCTCATCTCAGCGGGTTAATGTTTCCTGTTTGCGGGAGGGGTTTCTTCCCATAATGGCAAATTCCCAGATACCTTTCAGATATCCCAATCCGTAGGAAAAATGAATAACAAAAAAGGAAAAAATAAGAGCAGGGTATCGGGATGAGTTGGCCTTGGTCTGAAGGGCAGCAAAAAAAGCTCCAAGCAGGTACAGGCACATGCAGATAATGAGCAAACCGAAAAAATACCGGGAAAGAAGGGAAAGGAAAACGAGACCAAACAAGCCCAGCACAAAAGCAGGGGGCACAAGTTGCCTGAATGTGGTAACCGTACCGTGAAGCCGGTTCACAAAAACTTTCCAATACCCGTACTGATAATACTGGCGGTAGAGGCGGGAAAAAGAAGAGCGGACAAAATAATTAGCTGTTACTTCCGATTCCAGGTACATTTTAAAACCGGCTTTGGTAACCCGAAAATTAAATTCATCGTCCTGGTTCCGGGTCAGTCTTTCATCAAACAGACCCACCTTATCAAACACTTCCCTTTTGTAAATGGCAAAGGCGACGGTATCGACATATCCCGATTTATAACCGGTCCGAAAATGAGCGGTTCCCACCCCGAAGGGAGAAGACATTGCCATGGAAATTACTTCGGTTGAGGCATCTTCACAAATGTTTCTTAAAACGCCTCCACAGCCTCCCGTATCGGAATGAGTTTTTAGGATTCCCACACATTTTTCAACATAATCTGCAGAAATCGTGGAATGAGCCCCAAGAATCATAATAAATTCCGCATCGGAATTATTAATGCCCATGTTTAAACTAAGGGGTGTGAACCGTTGAGGATTCTCCAATAATTTCACACGCTTATTTCCGCCAAATTCTTTTTGAATAATTTCCGGGGTTCCGTCATCGCTCATACCATCAACCACAATGATTTCGAGCAGGTGCCCGGGGTATGAATTAAGCAGGCAGGAGTTAATGCATCCGGCAATATACCGGCTTTCGTTCCGGCAGGGAATAACAATCGACACTTTATCCCTGACTACCATGATCTGTTGCAAATAGAGTGTAAAAGAAACTAAAAAAAACAGTTCCCGCCTGAATTTCAAAAAAAGATTCAAACAACATAAAAAATGCTGTAATAAAGATAAAGTACCTGGCTGGACCTTTTTTGAATTTTAACAGGGCAAATCCCAGCAAATAAACCAGGAGCAGTCCGCCCAAAATTCCCAAAGCAAGAGTGGTCTGAAGGAATTGATTGTGGGCATTCAGTTTCAATTCAAAAGCCCCCGACAT
>CALEYQ010000017.1 GCA_937924855.1 uncultured Bacteroidota bacterium
AAGGCAATCACAAAAGATATAAATTTAATTAAATATACAAAGCTAAAAAACAAGCATAACCGAATAAGTATACATACAAAAAAACAAGGATCTTTCCGATGTAAGCCCTTTCTATAAGGGCCCGCCTGAGGATGCCTCCAAAATAAAAATCGGCATTGTTGTTTCCCGCTGGAACGAATCCATTACCGGAAAATTACTGGAAGGAGCCATTGCTTTTCTCAGGGAGGAAGGAATTCCGGATGAGTCCATCATTATTAATTATGTACCCGGCAGTTTTGAACTTCCCCAGGGGGCTTTGCTGCAATATAAGCATGAAAAACCCTCGGCTATTCTCTGCCTGGGTTGTCTTATAAAAGGAGAAACTCCCCATTTTGATTTTATCGCACAGGCTTGTGCTAACGGCATTACCAGAGTTTCGCTTAAAACTAAAATACCGGTTGCTTTCGGGGTTATTACCGCCAACGATGAAAATCAGGCCCTGGAAAGAGCCGGAGGAAAATCAGGCAACAAAGGGAAGGAGGCCGCGGCTACGGCTCTTGCGATGCTAAAAGAATTCCGCAAAAAATATTAATTCAGCTTTGAGGTCTTCCCCACTACATCCAGTGGGTTTTTTACTTTTTCTTTTAAAAGGGCTTTTTCAAGAACCTCATTCAGTGTTTTCACATAGGTAAAGGAAAGGCCTTTGAGGTATTCTTTCTTTATCTGATCTACATCCTTTCGGTTTTGCTCAGAGAGCATCACTTCTTTAATTCCTCCCCTGCGGGCCGCCAGAATCTTTTCTTTTATTCCACCCACTGGTAATACCCGTCCGCTCAGCGTAATTTCTCCGGTCATGGCAAGTCCCTTTTTCACTTTCCTCTGGGTAAATACAGAGGCCAAAGCCGTAAGTATGGCAACGCCGGCACTGGGACCATCTTTTGGTGTTGCACCTTCCGGAACGTGGAGATGCACGCTCCATTTTTCCATTATTTCCGGTTCAAACCCAAGCAATTCTGCATGTGATTTAAGGAACTGTAAGGCCAGGGTGGCACTTTCTTTCATTACTTCTCCCAGATTTCCGGTCATGGTGAGTTGTCCACCCTTTCCCCTATTCAGTGAGCTTTCTATAAAAAGGATATCGCCACCTACCGGAGTCCAGGCCAAACCGGTTACCACGCCCGCCACATCATTACCCACATAGCGTTCCTTTTCGTGGGCGGGCCCCAATATTTTAATCAGGTCGCCGGGTTTAACTTTTATCTCACCTTTTTCACCAATGGCAATTCTTTTTGCCACATGACGGGCAATTCTTGCGATGGTTTTTTCAAGACTTCTGACGCCCGATTCACGGGTATAATTATCGACTATGTATTCGAGAAGCGATTCGCTGAGTGAAAGTTGTTTCAGCTTGAGGCCATTGTCGGCGGCTTGTTTGGGGATCAGGTGGCGTTTTGCAATCTGGATTTTCTCTTCAATTGTGTAACCAGAAATTTCAATGATTTCCATCCTATCCCGGAGGGCCGGTTGAATGGTTGAAAGAGTATTGGCGGTAGCTACAAACATTACCTTGGAAAGGTCGTACTCCATTTCCAGGTAATTATCGTAAAAAGCGGTGTTTTGTTCCGGATCCAAAACCTCTAACAATGCGCTGCTGGGATCGCCATGATAATCATTGCCCACTTTATCTATTTCATCCAATACGAAAACCGGATTGGATGATTTTGAGCGTTTAATGTTTTGCAACACTCTTCCGGCCATGGCTCCGATATAGGTTTTCCTGTGTCCGCGTATTTCAGATTCGTCTTTCAGTCCACCCAGTGACATGCGAACATATTTTCTGCCCAGGGCTCTGGCAATGGATTTTCCGAGCGAGGTTTTACCTACTCCCGGAGGACCATAAAGGCATAAGATGGGAGCCTTCATGTTTCCTTTCAATTTCAGAACTGCAAGATGTTCGAGGATACGCTCTTTGATTTTTTCAAGTCCGTAATGATCTTCGTCCAAAACCCGCTTGGCTCTTTTCAGATCGAATTTATCCTCGGTATATTCACCCCAGGGTAATTCGAGCAGGAATTCCAGATAATTATTTTGGATAGAGTATTCAGCGGCATTGGGGTTCATGCGTTGGAGCTTGCGCAACTCCTTATCAAAGGTTTCAGCGGTTTCTTTGGTCCATTTCATTCCCTTGGCCCGCTTCTTCAGTTCTTCAAGTTCCTGTTCAAAGCTGTTCCCACCCAATTCTTCCTGAATGGTTTTAAGCTGCTGGTGCAGGAAATATTCTCTTTGCTGTTTGTCAATATCCACTTTTACCTTGCTCTGGATCTGGTTTTTCAATTCCAGCATCTGGAGCTCTTTGGTAAGTAAAGAAAGCAGGTGTATTGATGCTTCTTTAATATCGGGCATTTCCAGAATCTTTTGCTTATCCTCCGCAGTGGCATTTAGGTTGGAGGAAATAAAATTGATGAGAAAGCCCGGGCTTTCAATATTGCGAATGGCAAAGCCAGCCTCGGTAGGAATATGAGGGGACTGTTTGATTATTTGAAGCGACAGGTCGCGCAGTGAGCCCACCAGGGCATCAAATTCTTTATCGTTTTTGGGGGCTTTAACATCAGGAAAGGGAGAAATTTTCCCTTTTAAATAGGGATCTTCCTGGATGAACTTTTCGAGGAAAAACCGTTTCTTACCCTGAATGATAACCGTGGTATTCCCATCGGGCATTTTTAACATTTTCAAAATCAGGGCAACGGTTCCCACCTTATTTAAATCATCAAAAGCGGGATCTTCTACTTTGTCATCAATCTGGGAGGTAACCCCGATGGTTTTATCGGCTTTGTAAGCTTCGTTTACCAGTCGGATAGATTTATCGCGACCTACAGTAATGGGTATTACTACACCCGGAAAAAGCACAGTATTTTTTAATGGCAATATTGGCAGTTCCTCAGGGGTGTTTTCTGCATTTATATTGTCTTCATCTTCCTGACTTAAAAGGGGAATAAATTCCGGTTCATCATTCTCACCGAATACAAATCCACCTAAACTCATATCAAACCGATCTTTCATCTATTGTGTTTTATTCTTAATATTCAATACTTATGCCAATTGAAAAACAGGCCAATTTGGCAGATTATTGAATAGTGAGCTTTTTTACCGCCGTGAACTTGTCGCCTTTCAGACTTAAGAGGTAAACGCCGGCAGGGAGCTCGGGAATTTTCAATTCCAGATTTTTTCTTCCGTTGAGGTTGTTTTGGGGCAGTGAGTATAATAATCTTCCATCAGGTCCGGAAATTTCCACAATTACATTATTTCCCCAACCGTTTTCAATCTGAAGACTAATTGCTCCCTTGGGGGCAGGATTTGGAAAGACGGTAAAGCCGGGGGTATTTGCGGACGCATTTTCCATAATTCCTACCAGGGTATTTGACACGGCGGTACATCCGTTGCTGTCGGTAGCAACAACATAGTAATTTCCGGGTTGAGTAACTACATGACAGGTTTGGTTTGAACCGGGAATGGGAGCTCCGTTAAAATACCATTGGTTTCCGGATGCAGAACTTGAACAAAGCGTGTCGCCATTGGGGTTTATGGAAACGGGAGGTGCGGCGGGATGGATAAGGATATTAACAGGACTTGAAGTGGAAACGCATCCGAAAATATCCGTAACAGTTACTGCATAGGATCCCGACGCGGAAGGGCTGATCAAATGATTTGCCTGTCCGCCCGGACTCCAGCTGTATGAAACCCCGGAACTTGAAATCAAGAGCAATTGCTGACCCTGGCAGATTGTATCGTTGTTGGTAAGATAAATCTGAGGAGTTGAATTGGGAGAAATAGAAATATAAGAATAGCGAATGATGCTGTCGCTTCCGTTCAGGTTCCCAACAATTAATTTAACATCATTGTAGGAGCCGGGATTGTTGTAGGTAACAATCGGGTTTGGCAGTATTGAGGCCGAGGGGGTTCCCCCGGGGAATGACCAGTTCCAGGATGTTGGTGAGCCGAAAGAGTTATCCGTAAACTGAACCGTTAGTCCCGGACAACCGGAAACCACATTAGCAGAAAAATTTGCAACAGGGGCGGTTGATGAGGGATTATACAAATTCGTTTCCCATAAGCCTCTTCCATAGGTTGCTGCCCGTAACTTTCCGGTTCCGTAATGAATTTCGAGTTCATCTACAATTACGTTAGGTAAGCCATTCATAAAAGGGGTCCAGGTTTGAAGGGTTTCATCATAATAATAAACCCCGTTATCGGTTCCCACATAAACCCCATCATTAGTTCCTGTTTGGGAAACTATTGTTAGCGCAGGCACATTGGGCAATGCAGAACTCTGGAGGTTAGTCCAGGTTGCTCCTCCGTCGCTTGATTTGAAAACTTTAGCATTTGCATTATACCCTCCGAAAACTGCCCAGATTTTATTCGGATCATTTGCATGAATTGCAATTTCATTCAAAAAGGCTGCGGGTGGAAGTGTAGGACCAAGATTAGTCCATGTGGTTCCGCCATTGGTTGTTTTGTAAAGAATGGACCCGCTGCCTGCGTAAATAACCTGCGGATTTGAAGGTGCAACTTTTAATATTGTGAGTCCGGAACTTCCGAAATTGCTTATGGCTGTCCAGTTGTTTCCCCGGTCTGTTGATTTCCATACATTGTGAAAACCGGCATAAATAGTAGCTGAGGCCTGAGGATCCTGGGTCCAGGGCGTCACCCAGGCACCCGGCTCGGGAATTCCACCTGAAATGTTATTGAAGGACAAACCGCCGTTACTGGATCGTACCAGTCCGCCGTTTTGGGTTTCGGCATACATGTAATTTGGATTTGACCAATCCACAAAACATTCCATGCCATCGCCGCCATATATTTCAGACCATGAACCGGCGTTCCACATATTTGTGCCATTGTCCTGCCAACCGGTTAGTACCAGATTAGGATTGGTAACTGAGACTCCCAGTTTATACATCTGGGCAATCTGAAGACCGGCACTTAAATCTGTAAAGGTTTGTCCGTTATTGGTTGTGATGTCAATACCACCATCTGAGGCTACATAATAGGTGCTTCCGTTCAGGTAAACGAGATCATGAATATCGGCATGTACATAGGGCTTCCCTCCTCCTCCATACCAGTGGGCTTCGAGGGTCCAGGAAACGCCTGCATCCTGAGACTTCCAAATGTTAACACCACCCACAATTACCTCGTTTTTATTGGTGGGATTTACGGCAATGGAAAGGGTGTACCATCCTTGTCCTCCGGCATCATTCCCGGCCACGGCCCATCCCAGAAGATTTGGGGAGGTGGATTGAACCGTAAACGAACTGCCGCTGTTTGTGGAAAGATAAACGCCGTTAAAACTGTTGTTCGACGATTTCGAGGAAAGCACATAAACATAATTCGGATCATCGGGTGTGACTGCAATGGCCAAGCGGGATGAATTAGCACCGGGCAGGCCGTTCGACACCATGTAAAAATTATTTCCGCCATTGGTGGATCTGAAAAATGCGGAGCTGGAACAAATGTAAATGGTGTTCGGGTCGCCGGGTTTAAATTCCATATCCTTAATAGAAGTGCTGAAAATTTTATGCCAGTTGACACCTCCGTTGGTTGTTTTAAAAACACCTTGTCCGCTCGACGCATAAAGAATATTAGGGGAGGTTGGATGAATCAGCAGGCGGGTAACTCTTGAATTGGAAAGTATAGAATAGGTAAGTCCGGTTTGCGACCAGGTTTGTCCGCCATCTGTCGATTTTAACACACCGATGGTATAAGTATCGCCCGCATCATTATCGCCCGTGGCAATGTAAATGATATTGGGATTTGTGGGATCAATGGCCACATCGGAAACGCCAATTGAGGCCAGATTATCAGTAGTTGTATTCCAGGTAGCACCGCCATTGACAGATTTCCACATACCGCCGGCAGGAGCACCCACATAAAGCGTGTTGCTGTTTGTGGGATCGATTCTTACGCAATTCAATCTTCCGCAACCCCCACCGTTAGGAATGGTATTGACGGGTCCAAGTAGATTCCATGAGCCTGACATAAGGGGATTAGGATTCTGATTTTTGTTTGAGCTCTCCCCTATTCCGGTAACAAGATTAGCCTTTTCGTAGAGCGGCTTCCGATCGCCGGTAGGATATACACGCGGCATCATAAACCATTCCCAGCGTTTAAACTGGACATAGCCGGGCATATGCTCTTCCATTTCCTGGGGAGAAATTCCTCTCTTTTTAAGATTTTTTTCAACTTTTTTCAGGTCCTTATAAAAGGCCTTCTGCACATCGTAAAAATTTACGTTGGGGTCTTGCATCATTTTAACCCAGTCCTGGCCCGGGGCATTAAAAGAAAATGCAAAAAGGAAGAAAAGGGGGAGGAAAAAACGCATGATTTTTTTCTTTAAAGATAGCAAATAAAAGGGGGATGAAGCTCGTGATTGAGCATAAAATGGCTCACAAATCAAGCCAGTTATTCACGAGTTTTTCACCGTAATCAGAGAGAATGCTTTCCGGATGAAACTGAACTCCTGTTATCTTTTTCGAAATGTGTTTAAATGCCATCACAAAGCCCTGGCGGTCTGTTGCCAGAATTTCCAGGGGTAGAACCACATCATTCCCTAAAAAGCCAAGCGAGTGGTAACGTCCGGCCATAAAGGGTGAAGGGATGCCATCAAAAAGCAGGTTTGGGTTTTTAATAATAACTTCCGTTTTTATTCCGTGAAAAACCTGATCCGGATTTTTAAGGTTGGCATTGAAAAAAACTCCGATTGCCTGAAATCCAAGGCAAACGCCCAATATTGACTGGTTGTTTTTTTGGCGTTTCAAAATTTCCTGCATGAGAGGATATTCGGAAGGATGGCCGGGGCCGGGAGAAAAAACAATTTTCGAATAAGCATCTGCCACATCGGCGGAAATCGAATCAGGCCTGAAAACATCCACCTCAAGGGCCGGATTTTTCTCAAATAAATGAACCAGATTATAAGTAAAGCTGTCGTAATTGTCGATGAGAAGTATACGCACCGGGTTTGGGCTTTCTAATAATTACCAATCGAAAGCATGACCAGGGTACAGGCATGCACGGGTTTGATGTTGTTTTTTTCGAGGAGTGCCTCAAGGGCATCATTTTCAGTTCCGGGATTAAAGATAACCCGTTCGGGCTTTAGGGAAAGGATGTAGTCTTTCCAATAATCCTGATGTCGGGGGCCTACATACAGAGAAACGGTATTCACATCTTCAAACTCAGGAAATCCTTTGTGAATTTTTACGGGACCAATATTACCTTCTTTCAATCCCACTGCGTGTACCTCATGCTTGTGTTCAAGCAATGAGTTTACTGCGAGCCATGCATATCTTTCCGGGTTTTCTGAGGCGCCGATAACAACTGTTTTTTTCATTCTGTATAGTCTAAGTCCTTTCCAAAAGTTTCTTCAATGCGCCAGAGTGCGAGAAATGCCAGCGTAAAAGTAATTACGCCGAGAATAATGGATGAGGAAATGTTATTTCCGGTTACCCCATTGAAAAACACAAATCCGGAGTTAAGTAAAACAACCGCTCCTCTTACAAAATTAGGGGCAGTGGTTGTCACCGTGGCCCTGATATTGGTTCCGTAAAGTTCGGCGGCGGAAGTCATAAAAACCGCCCAGTATCCGGTGGAGAATCCAACACACACCGCCAGCGTATAAAAGGCAAAGAGCGATTTGAACGCAAGGAAGTAGTATAATATCGTAAAAAACACGGTCATAAGCAAGAATATGAGCAGGGCTTTTTTGCGGCTTTTAAGCAATTGGGAAACCAGACCACTGGCCAGGTCACCGAAGGCGATACCGATATAAGCGTACATAATAGCGTCTCCCGCTTTGATGCCGGGAAGTCCCATGGTTTTACCTAATTCAGGCGAGAAATACATCAGGATGCCCACCACGAACCAAACCGGGACGGCAATCATGATAACCGAAAAATATTTGAGTGTGCTTTTCCAGGACCGAAACAATTGAAGGAAATTTCCTTTATTCACGCTTGTAGATTGAATGGAGGACACCATGCCCGATTCGTACACCCAGAAGCGAGGCAGGAACAAACAACTGCCCGTACCCTAGCCCACCAAAGAAAAGCAGCTCGAATAGACGATTCAGGCCGCGAGGTTTCCGGCAACGGCGCCGAAGAGGCCAATTCCTGCCACGATCATGGTTCCATATCCCCGATTCTTTTTATCCATGGTTTCGGTAACCAGGGTAATACCGGTACCTAATTCTCCGGCGAGTCCAATGCCGGCTATAAAACGGAGGAAGCTATACATGGGAACCGTAGTAACAAAGCCATTGGCAATATTGGCAAGAGAATACATAATGATGGAACCGAAAAGGACGGAGAGTCTTCCTTTTTTATCGGCCAGAATTCCCCACAGGAGTCCGCCCAGTAGCATTCCACCCATTTGCCAGTTCATCAGGGCTGCCCCGACTTCCAGCATTTGATCATCGGTGATGCCGAGGGCTTCGAGGCTGGGTTTTCGAACGATACCGAAGAGGGTAAGGTCATATATATCCACGAAATACCCCAATGCGGCCAGAATGACCATATTATTAAAGGGGTTTTTCGTGATGGGTCCGGTTTGCATGGTTCAAAAATAAAGAAATGGGCGACAGTGAGGCGAAAGGGCTTAAAAATAGGTTTTGGAGTATTGGGAATAGATAAGGTTTTTATCTTTGCGGCGGAGGAGTGGCAGAGTGGTCGATCGCGGCGGTCTTGAAAACCGTTAGGTGTAACAGCCTCGGGGGTTCGAATCCCTCCTCCTCCGCAGAATGCATCAAATGAGGCCCCCACGTAAGTGGGGGTTTTTCATTTTAGGAGGAGCGAAGAAAACCTGTTTTCTGAAGCGAACTCAAAAAATGAAAAGAGCCCGAAGGGCCTCATTTGATGTTGACGATGGGAGGGCAAGGGATCAGTCCCCGCCAGGGGGATAATCCCGCCTTTATAAATAAATTCCGGCCCCCACGTAAGTGGGGGTTTTTCATTTTAGGAGGAGCGAAGAAAACCTGTTTTCTGAAGCGAACTCAAAAAATGAAAAGAGCCCGAAGGGCCTCATTTGATGTTGACGATGGGAGGGCAAGGGATCAGTCCCCGCCAGGGGGATAATCCCGCCTTTATAAATAAATTCCGGCCCCCACGTAAGTGGGGGTTTTTCATTTTAGGAGGAGCGAAGAAAACCTGTTTTCTGAAGCGAACTCAAAAAATGAAAAGAGCCCGAAGGGCCTCATTTGATGTTGACGATGGGAGGGCAAGGGATCAGTCCCCGCCAGGGGGAT
>CALEYQ010000018.1 GCA_937924855.1 uncultured Bacteroidota bacterium
CAAGATTTAAGATGCCGGGAGATAAAATGTTTATGCTCAGCCAGTCGCTACCGGGATTTGGATAAACGGAAATATGGTTAACATCTTCCATTACCGGAATTGAACTCCGGCCGGTGGCAGTTTTTATCCGGTAAAATTGCTCCCATCCAATAATAAACCCAGTGTCAGGGTTTAAGAAATAAATATCCATGATCCCATCGGGGTCAAAAAAGGAACTTGCTGTTTGGTATTGCCAGGAATTCCCCTCGTCGGTGGTTTTTGTAACAATATGGAGTCCCACGAAGTAACCTGTATCATTCCCCGTAAAAAAAAAGGATTGCAGGTCGAGAATGGGGATGATTCCCGGAAGCAAAGTCCAGGTATTACCCTGGTCGGTGGTTTTGTAAACACCATTATTCTGAAAGACGGAGATGCAATACCCAACACTGTCTGAAATGAAGCTGAATTTTTTGAAAAGAGATCCCGGACCTGAATATTGGATTGTCCAGCTGGCACCCCCATTGGTAGTTTTTAAAATGTTTTCATAAGCACAGGCAAATCCAATGCTGTCGTTGATAAAATGGACTGAAGTTATGGGATAAGTTAATCCGGTACTCAGGGAAAACCAGGTGTTCCCTCCCGTAACGGTTTTGTAAACCAATCCCTGACGGCTACCAATGTAACCAATATCCGGACTGGGAAAACAAACGGATAAAAGTCCGCGTGGAGTAATGGTGGTGGTCCAGGTATTTCCCAAATCCTCAGATTTTGCGATAATGCCAAAGTCTGGACCTATATGGTATTTTCCGCCCACGGCAATTATTTTGTTTGTATCTGCAAAGGTAATATCCCAAAAAGTTGCTGAATCCTGGCCAGGATTAAATACCGTGTCCCAATTTGTGCCGTTATTGATAGTTCTTAAAATGCAGCTGTTAGGTGAAAAAAATTGTCCTGCGGCAAAACCGGTATTGAAATCACGAAATTCTACACAGTTAAGGTTGGGCAAGCCCGGAATTGACATACTATAGACGGTTTCCCATTGGGCCGGGATAAAGTTTGAATACATCAATAAATAAAAAACGATGCATAGTTTTTTAAAATCCATGGTTATTGAATTAAAATACGGGGATTTAAAAAATCGTAACCTGTTTAGGTTTTGGGGATATTGAAATTCCGGAAAGGAATCTTTGCCGGATATTTCTAATACAATTATACGAAAAGTTTTTCAGGAAGTTTGGATTGGAGGGGGAAAATTTGTTTTGCCTGAAAAATGTTGATTATCAGGAGGCATCACCCGGTCGCTTCAAAACCCGGTAGCCGAGTCCACCTGCGGTGGATAAACTCCGTCGAGGCTACCGCTTTGGTCGAACAATGCCTCCCGGCGGCCTTCAATAATTAAAAAGCACTATTCTTTAATAACCCGCGTTGTGTAAATACCGTTTACCTGATTCAGAGTAAGAAGGTAAACTCCGCCCGGTAAATTGGAAATATCCAGGTTGGTTTGATTGCTGAATTTTAAGACCTCCTCACCCAGAACATTATAAACTGAAACCGTAAAAGGTGCCGAAGTTGTGGGAGGACGCAGGTTGAAGAAGCCCCTTGTGGGATTGGGGTAAACAGTAAAAACCCCAACAGAGACCGGGTCGGATATTCCGGAAGGCTGAATCCGGTAGCGCAAAAATATGCGATGTAAACCGCTGCTGTCCTTCTGATGGTAATAAATTTTTTGCTTGTCGGTGGTCGGACTGGCAGCTTCGGGCACAAAACCGGGGTTTGAGTATATTACCATGGGGAGACTGAAGGTGTCGGCAATGCTATTTCTTACCGATACACAAATTTCAGTATTGATGGTGTTTTTTTGCAGACGGGTAAAGTAAATTTCCAATCCGTCTTTGGTTACCTGAGGAGCATAAATTATATAGTTGAGGGTGTCGTTTATATTGCTGAAAATGGCGTTTGAATTGGGAATTTTATTAAAGGTGGAGTCGTTTACTTTTTGTGCAATACCGAGTTTGGCTTCGCAGGGAACCCCCGGGCAGGTTGCGCCAGAAAAATCAAAAAAGGCATTACAGAAGTAAAGTTTATCACTCTGATAATTTATGGCAGCATCCATAATCATCCAGCCATAAGGGTAGGAAAAGGAATAAATATTAAAGCTGCCATATACCCGGGTAATGCCTGTTACATTGCCACCTGAATAAATTCCTCTATGAAGGTTCTCCATTTGGGCCGGGTAATTTCTGCCTGAGACCCAGAAAAAATTATTTAAGGAATCCAATGAAGCAACGGCGTCTAAGTGGTTGGGAGAGGGGTCGTAGGTGCCGTTAACCAAACCTGCAAAAGTAAATGTAGTATCGTTGATTCTTGTTGCATAATACAGGTTGGTGTTTCCTCCGGAGTTTAATGAATTAAAAAAAAGTGTGTTGCCATCCGGTGAAATGAAGGGCTCCATAGCGTCGAAGGTCAATCCGCTAATGGTAACTTTTTTTTCGGGTCCGAATACGGGATAAACCTGAGCGAAAACCATTTGGTTCACAGTTATCAGACAGGCAAGCAAAATACTGTTGTTTCTCATTCAGGTTCTCAATTAATTCAAATATAAAAATAAACCCCAAAAAAGGGAAGGGGACGGGGATTGTTTGGCTTTATGAGATGATTTCCGGTCGCTTCGAATTTCAGTAGCCGAGTCCACCTTCGGCGGATAAACTCCGTCGAGGCTACCGCCAGCAGGCTCAGTGACCGCACTTCGAAACCCGGTAGCCGAGTCCACCTTCGGCGGATAAACTCCGTCGAAACCACCGTTTCCCTCCTCCCTCCAAATTTCATATCTTAGTAAACCTAAGCCCTTGCACTATGTCTGAACCCAAAACCGACCTGAAAACAATACACAATATTGCCCACCGGCTTTCCTTCGCAGAAGGCGGATCGGGAAAAGTGCTGATCGAACTCCTGCGAACCGCCGGGCCCGAAGAAATTTCCTTCCGCCCTGGAGAAAAAGCATGGAACATCCACGAAATCGCCTGCCATCTCCTCGATGAGGAAATCCTCGACTTCCGTACCCGCTTCTTTTCCGTGCTGGAAAATCCAGATAAAGAACCTCCCTCCATCGACCCCGGAGGATGGGTGGAGAAACATAATTACGCCGGTAAGAATTATAAAGATGTTGTAAACGCCTTCGCCCTCGAAAGGGAAAAAAGCATCGCTATGCTTACCGCCATCCAAAAACCCGGGCTCAATAATGCATGGACCCATCCCAAATTCGGCCCCCTCAGCGCCCGCATGTTCCTAAACAACTGGCTGGCCCACGATTTCCTACACATTCGACAGATTTTAAAAAACAAATACTTCTTTCTTCAGTCAACATCCGGAGTTACTTTACAATACGCCGGCGACTGGTAATTTTTTTTTTAATATGAAAAAAAACTCGTTGCTCCTTTTCGCCGTTTTTTCGACTATTGTTTCCGCTGCACAACCCACAGGACTCTGGTTCGATGGAGCCGATCTGTATCTGGCTACGGTTAATCCGCTGACGGGCGTCAAAACCAATATTGCACAGGTTCCACTCGTAACCGGCATCGTTTCTCCAACCTTTACCAAAAACAATAACCTGGGTACTTATATTTTCCGGGGCGTGGATAATTCCAATACCTATTACTTAACCGAACTTGACTTTACCAGCGGACAGGTTGTCAACATGCCGCTGATGCCCGATAATGTCCGAGAACTGCAATACTATTGCGCCGATTCCATGATCTACGGTATATGGGATGATGGCATGGTGGAGAATTTTGTACGCCTCGATCCTGTCACCGGTATGAAAACCACCATTGCTTCCCTGCCCACCGTATCGGCCTATGTGGGGGAAAGTTCTTTTATTGATCCGGTAAATGGCATTTATTATCTGGGTGTGCTCGACAATACAAGCACCTACCGCTTTTTAGGAATTCAGATTTCAAACGGAACGGTAGTAAGCAATCCCGTTTTTGCCAATCCGAACATTACAGGATTGGAATACCGCTGTGCCGACAGCACGGTGTATGGTATCTGGTGGGATGGGAATGCCCTTCAATACATTAAGTTTAATCCGGTTACTGCTACGCGAACTAATATTGCAACGGTCCCCGGTATTTTTGCCATTTCCATAGGTTCCCAAAGTCTGAGCAATAATGGAAACCTGTATTACTTTACGGGCATCGATCAAAGTTCTTCGCTCAGACTGTATGAATTGAATGCGCTTACGGGAGCGCTATTAAACTCCCCTTATATGGCTGAAACGGTGAATGGCATTATGCTCGATTACGGCTGTTGTCAGCCCCCGCCTTCGGGATTGAATCCGGATCCGACCGTATTGAGTTTTACGATTTTCCCTCAACCGGCACTTGACCTGATTAAAATTTCAGGCGATTTTCTGAACGAGAATGCAGCGTGGAAAATTATGGATGTAAAGGGCAGTAAACTGATGTCCGGTTCCCACCGTGAAAAAAATGCAAATTACTTCGAGCTTGATATTTCGGGTTTGAACCCCGGGATTTATTTTTTGGGCATAAGCCGTCCAAACGGACAAAGCGGACAATCAAAATTCATTGTAGTGAGGTAGTCTCAGGCAAGAGCCTCTTCAATGGCATGGGAAGCACCAAACCTTTTCAGGGTGGCTACATGCGATTTCAGGGCCCCACCGAATGTTCTGTTTTCAAGGTAAGGAACCCCAAACTCAGCGCAGGTGGATTTTACAATGTCGGACACCTGGGGATAATGCACATGACAAATATTTGGGAAGAGGTGATGTTCCACCTGATAGTTTAATCCGCCCAGATACCAGGTCAGAAATTTATTTTTGGTGGCAAAATTCACCGTGGTGTTAAGTTGGTGAATGGCCCAGTTGTTTTCGATGGTATTGTTTTCGTCGGGCAGGGGATGTGTGGTACCTTCCACGGTATGCGCTAACTGAAAAATAACGGTGAGTATGAGTCCGGCGGTGAAATGCATTAACAGAAAACCGGCAAACCAGGCTCCTGCCGGAGCATTGAAGATTACCAGGGGCATGAATAAAAACAAAAAGATGTAAAAGGCTTTGGCCATAAGAATTTTCAGAAAAATTACCGTCAGCTCTGTTTTGGTGTGCTTGCTTCCATAACCTTCACGAAGGTAGCGCTGAAACTGAAAAAAATCTTTTAGAAAAACCCAATACAGAGTGGTAATGCAATAAAAAGCAAAGGCGTAAATGAACTGCAGCTTATGATACCATTTGGTGGGAGTGTGAGGTGAAAAGCGCAAAATCAATTTATCGTCGATGTCATCATCCTTATGGGTAATGTTGGTATAGGTATGGTGCAGGAGGTTGTGTTGTATTTTCCAGTTAAACATTGAGCCTCCCAACAGATTCAGGGTGCTGCCCAGGATAAAATTGGTACGGTGGTTTTTGGAGTAGGCACCGTGATTGGCATCGTGCATAACGCTCATGCCCACGCCAGCAACGGCAAAGCCCATGAGCAGCCAAAGCGAGAAATAGGCCAGGGGTGGCATGGGAACCAGCATCAGAACGGGAATGGGCAGAAGATATAGTGAAAGCAGCACAACCGTTTTGATGTGCATAGTGGCATTGGAATTCCTGGAAATACCATTTTCCTTAAAATAACCGTCAACCCGCTGACGAAGGGTGGAAAAAAACTTCCTTGCGTCGGGGCTCTGATCAACAAACCGAATGTCGGTGGGACTCATATCATTAAATGGTTTTGGGGAGATTCAGGGGTCCAGTGTAATCGTGTGCAAATATACGGTTAATATGGCTTAGATTATCTTTTTTATAATCCTAAGATGGTGGGAATAAGACCGTTCCATTTCATTATAAATGCCCTGGTGGTCGAGTTTATCTATCCTTACGCTTCCGCTGGCATGTATTATCCTGTTGTTTTTCAGGATGATACCTACATGTGATATTTTGCCTTCCTTGTTGTTGAAAAAGGCCAGATCGCCCTCTGCGGCCTCTTCTGGAAAACTTAAAGCCTGTCCTTCCTCGGCTTGTTGCCAGGCATCGCGGGGAAGCCGGTATCCGCAAAGAAAATACACCATCTGAACGAAACCGGAGCAGTCGATGCCGAAGGGTGATTTCCCTCCCCATAAATAAGGGGCTCCCAGATAATGATAGGCCATGACCCGGATGTTTTCAGGTCGCTTTATTTTCGGATTCAGGGTCATGCCCGCATAGCTGAAGATTTTGGGGCCGGCCATAAAGCTAGTGGCACCTATGCCGGGCAGGGAGCTTCCGAGCAAAACCGGAAAATCATCTCTTTCGTTTTTATCGGAAATCTTTCCAACAAGCTCTGCGGTGAGCAGGAAATCTTTGCTAACCAGGGAACGGTATTCGGGTTCGGGAAGAAAATAAATCTGGTTACGGCTTACCCAGCCTTCGTATTTATCATAGTTCAGGCGGACGAGGCAAAAATCATTTTTGGTTTCCAGCACTTCCATCAATTCTCCGAAAAGGACCTGGGTGGTCATTTCAGATTTTGAAGAAGGTTCCTTCCTCACGGCAATCAGGGAGAGAAGGCAGATTCCGAACATGTTTTTATGATTTAATGATCATGGCACTGGCTCCTCCGCCACCGTTGCAAATGGCAGCACCGCCGTACTTTCCGGTTTTTGTTTTCATCAGGTGAACCAGAGTAACCAGAATTCTGGCTCCGGAACAACCCAGGGGATGTCCGAGTGAAACGGCGCCTCCGTTTACATTTACTTTGGAGGGATCGAGTTTCATTTTTTGTATGTTGGCCAATCCAACTACCGAAAAAGCTTCGTTCAGTTCCACATATTCCAGGTCGCTCATTTTTATTCCTGCTTTTTCTACAGCTTTAGGCAGAGCGAGGGAAGGAGTGGTTGTGAACCATTCAGGCGCCTGCTCGGCATCGGCGTAGCTGACAATCCGGGCCATGGGTTTCAGTCCCAGCTTTTCCATTTTTTCCTTACTCATGAGAACCAGGGCTGCGGCGCCGTCGTTCATGGTGGACGCATTGGCGGCAGTCACCGATCCGTCTTTGCTGAAAACGGGTTTTAACTCGGGGATCTTATCGAATTTTACATTTTTATATTCTTCGTCTTCCGCGAAGGCAATGGGATCGCCTTTTTTCTGGGGAATCATTACGGGCACTACTTCGTCTTTGAACTTACCGGCTTTCCAGGCTTCGGCGGAACGCTGATAGCTCTGAATGGCAAATTTATCCTGCTCTTCCCGTGAAATGTTACATTCTTTTCCGCAAAGGTCTGCCGCAACGCCCATGGCGTAATTGTGGTACACATCGGTAAGTCCGTCCTTGGCCAGTCCGTCAACGGCAGCGGAATTGCCGTATTTATTTCCCCAACGCATGGTTTCTAGGTAGAAGGGAACACGGCTCATGCTTTCCATTCCTCCGGCCACCACCACATCGGCATCGCCAAGCAAAATAGATTGAGCGGCCTGCATCACGGCTTTCATACCCGAAGCGCATACTTTATTTACCGTTGTGCAAGGCACACTGTCGGGAATTCCGGCAAAGCGTGCGGCCTGGCGTGCCGGTGCCTGTCCGAGACCGGCCTGCAATACACAGCCCATCAGCACTTCGTTTACCTCTTTGGCATCGAGCTTTATTTTTTCAAGGGCTCCTTTGATGGCAGCGGCTCCCAGTTGGGTGGCTGAAAAACCCGATAACGACCCGCCGAAACTTCCCATGGGTGTTCTCACCGCAGCTACGATATATACTTCTTTGCTCATAATACTTGTTGTTTCTGAAAGATATAAAAGTTACACAAAAGTAACCAAAATCAAAAGTTCGGTTTGAGGGTGTATTTCGAATAAAACTCCACGATTTTATTTACGGCCTCGTCGGGGGTATCTACTACCGAGAACAGGTTCAGATCTTCAACACTGATGTTTTTCTCGTGCAGCAGGGTTCCTGTAATCCAGTCCATCAGTCCTCCCCAATAGCTCCGGTCAACCAGAATGATGGGATAATTGGCAATCTTATGGGTTTGAATCAGGGTAAGGGCTTCGAACAATTCATCCATAGTGCCGAAACCGCCGGGAAGGGCAATGAAACCCTGGGAGTATTTCAGGAATATGGTTTTCCTTACGAAAAAGTAATCGAAGCTGATGAGCTTGTCGGTATCGATGAAGGAATTGGGTTTTTGTTCAAAGGGCAATTCGATGTTCAATCCCACCGACCTCCCTCCTCCGGCTTTGGCACCTTTGTTGGCGGCCTCCATAATGCCGGGGCCACCGCCTGTTATTACTCCGTAACCTTCCCGAACCAGCTTAAAAGCAATTTCCTCGGCCAGTTTATAATGACGGTGTTCGGGTTGTGTGCGTGCAGAACCGAAAACGGACACGCAGGGACCAATACGGGCCATTTTTTCAAAGCCGTCGACAAACTCGGCCATGATTTTAAAAATCTGCCAGGAGTTACTGGCTTTTATCTCGTTCCAGTCTTTGGGCGCAAAGGCCTTCCGGATCTTATCCTCGTTTTGCTTCGGGTCCATCATAAAAAAATCTCAGAAAATCAGACTTGCTGTTCCTCCATCTTGCGGCGGGCAAGGTCGCGGGCAAAGTCAATGAATACTTTATAAGCCGGGGTAAATACAAATTTCTCTTCCGATTTTTTCTCGATGATGTTTCTGCGGTTGAGCATATTGATGAAATTCCGCCGGCTGTCTTTGTCTTTTAATTGTTTGTTGGCGTGAATCAAATCAATATACGCAGAATTTCTGAAATAGTTCTCTACGGCTTCCATCTCAAATTCCGAATAGTTCAGCTCGTCGATGAAGTTCTTTCCGTCGCGATCCATTTCATAACACATCAGGGCAAAGAAAATGCAAACATCGCGCGAAAGCATTTCGGTAGTTTCCTGACTGATCAGATAGGCGTATTCGGAGGACACTTTTAAGTCGTAATCGAAGCTTGCTTTGAAAAAGCCCACATAAAATTCTTCCTTTTCCTTCAGTTCCAGGAATTCGGGTTCTGTGCGCAACAGAAATTTTCCGTCCAAAAGATTTTGGACAATGTTTTTGTGGTACTTAGAATATTCCATATTTATCTACTTTAATTTTGGGAACACGGTAAGTCATTTCTTCGGTTCTTACCTTAATGGGTGAATTTTTATCGGGAAACTCAAGGGTGAGGTCGTCTTCAAACAATAAGGTAGTAAGACTGAAAAAGCGTTCGGTAGGTACAAACTGGTCTTCTTCTTCCAGGGTATCGTAAGCCCATTTGAAGAAATTATCTACGGGTAGTTTGGCGTTCAGCTTGGTGCGGTAGGCATCCTTATCAAAAATCCAGGGGTTGGATACAACCGGAGGCGGATTGATGTACACTTTTTCGGCCACTTCAAACTGCTCCCAGAATTCTTTTGTGTTCAACATCATGTGCTTGTTGTACACGAGGTCCCGGCTTGCCTTTAAGAGGGGCGGAGGGGTTACATCGAAAGGATCTTTCAGCAGTTCAATAAACCCGGAGAGAATGATGCTCTCGGTTCTGATGCGCTCAATGAGCGGCAGCAGTTCGTTGGTCAATATCTTCGACTGGCGCAGCAATTCGTCGTTGGTGGAAAGCAGGAAAAAATAGAGCTTTTCAAACTGAACCCTGATCTGCTCGTCGCTTACCAGCAATCGTTTTTCGTTGGCAAAATTGGCAATCTCAAACAGTTTGCTGGCGATGCTGTTGTTCTGGTGCACATCCAGAATTTTATTCATCGGCAGGATGTAGTACTCAATCCATTCGGAGGCCTTATGAATCTTTTCCCTGTAATCTATTTTCTCAAGGTTGGCTTTTAACTCACGGGTTTTGGCCAATAATTTTATGGAATTGTTTTCTACCGATTCGGTGAAATCCCGGGTTTCTGAAATCAGGTCGCTTACCCGCTGAATGATGATAAATTTTTCATCGTGCAAACCCTTTCTGATTTTCCGGAATAACTCACCGATGGAGTAGTGGTACTTTTCGATGGTTTCGGGCAGAAGGGGTTTGAACTCATTCAGGATGAATTCGAGGAAGGAATAAAAAATACTGCGGAACTCGTAATCGTTGTTGATCTTCTTAAGGACTTTATAATCCACGAGTTTTTGCTCGATATCGTGGCGTTGTTTCTCGCAAACAGCCTTTATCATGTCCGATTTGATAAATCCTTCCCTGTCCTGGTCTTCAAAAAGCTCTACCAGGGGTTCATAATAATTCCAGAGGAAGTATATGACCGATTTTGGCTCAGTTTTCATTGCTTACAAGGGGATTGCGTTCTCCGTAAATGGCATTTACATTTTCGCTGATGGTGATTTTTCCTTTGGTGGGGTAAATCATGTAATACTTTGAGAACCCGGGTACCGGATCGGGTGCCGCAAAAATGGGTATGAAATGATGCTGACGGCAGAAATTCACCAGCTCGGGGCGGTTGTGCTTGTCGATGGTGGCAACCTCGTCGATAAACAGGGCAATCTTGTTTTCCGAATCGTGTATGGCCAGGCGGTTGATGATGCTCATGATAATCACCAGCCTGATCATACGGTCGGTACCGTCCGACTCAACCTGATGCGCAAGATCCACCTTTTTCATTGTGCCTTTGATGTCGAGGTGCAATTCAATGTCGAACAGCTCATCGAAATCAATGCGACGGGAATTGTCGAGGTAGTTGCTCAGTATTTTCAGGTTCTCACTGGTGTCCATATCCAGATCCAGGATCAATTGCTCGGTAAATTCCTGAATGACGCTGATGGCCCGGATTTCATCGAGTAGTTTTTTGTTGTCGATCAACTCAATACGCAAAGACTCAATGTCGGAAATGCGTGTTTTGCTGAGTCCGTAATTGAATTTGTTCGAGATGAAGGATTTGAATTCTTCATACCTGCGCAACAAGGTGTAGGCGGGGTTGGCAAACTGAGTGGAGATGCTCTTCAAAAGCCCGTCGATACTTCTTTCTTTGTCGGTGATACAGGCTATTTCCTCTTCCACAAAGCGAATGAACAGCTCTTCGTCGGCAATGTTGCTGTCGATGCGATAGCGCAAATCCTGGAAGAGGGTATCTTTCTTCAATTTGATTTCACCGCGATCCTGCTGATGCACTTTAATTTTGGTATAGATCTGTTCCAGACTTTCGTTGGTGTCGTATTCCAGGGCTTCGAGGCCGATATCTTCCAGTTCTATTTTTTCCGCTTTCAGTTTGCGGATTCTTTCCTCGATTTTATTCTTTTCCTGGAAAGAATTTTCCAGGGCCTCTTCCTGGCGCACACTTTCTTCTTTAATGGCATTTAGCTCGCGTTCGAACTGGGTTTTCTCGTTGATGAGTTTTTCCATTTCATCACGCAGCTGCTTGTATTGCTTCTCAAGACCTGGTTTGGTGCCGAGCCTGCGGAGCTTTTCGTTGATTACTGAAATTTCTTCTTTGAGACGGGTAAGTTCTTCGTTGCTCTTTACAATGTCTTTAACCACTTTGAGCATCTTTTGGGCCTGCTCAATGTCTTTCTTCACCAAAGCCAGCTCTTCCTTGATTTCTTCCACGGGACGGAATTCTTCCAGCTCCAGGTTTTTGGAGATGTCGATTTCCCCGTCGAAAATTTTCAGGGTTTTGGATTTCTTCGAGATTTTTTTCACCACCTGCTTTCCGGGGAGGGCTTTCATCTGGTCGGAAAAAACCGAGTTGATGAGCTTTCTTACATCGGCCGAATCGGAAATTTTATTGATGAGGAGGTCTTTGTAGTTCTTCACCTGTGCCGAAAGGTGATCGGCCTGCTGGGTAAGGGTTTTGATTTTCAGCTCGAGCTGTTCGGCGGTATATTTCTGACTCTCTACCTGGGTGATGCCGGCTTCAACCTCCCGGCGTTTGGCGTCGAGGTTGGTGAGCGATTCCTTCAGGAATTTTTCATCTTCAAAACTGTTGATTTCGGCCAGTTCCTTTTCCAGGTTCTCAACAAAAACATTCTTGTTCCGGATATCGGAATTCTTTTCCCCGATTTTCTGGTTCAGATCGTTTTCCCGGGGTTTTAATACTTCGTGCAGTTCTGTTTTTCCGCGGGTAATTTCATTTTCCTTTTTTACGGCTTTTTGTTCCAGTTCCGGAATGATGCGACTGTAATTGTTGTTGAAGGCAAACAGCAATTCCCTCACCACCTTGGTTTTGGAATTGTAGAGGTTTACCATTTCCCGGAAATTCAGGAAGTCTTCCTTCACTTCTTTTATGGCCCGTATCTGCTGGTTGATTTTAAGCAGGTCGGAAATATCCTTTTTGTTTTTCTGACTGAAGTTCAGGTTATCGCTCTCGCGGTTGTCGGCAATGATAAGGGCTTCCTTGAGGGTTTTGTTATTGATCAGTTTGGTATTGATCAGGTAACGATACACCTTGCTGAAATTGTTGGAAAGTCCGTCCGACTTCACATTGTCTTCCAGCCACACTACCGAATTGTTTTTCCTTCCCCGCTGATAAACATAGTTGAACACATCGGTTTTGGTTCTGAACAGGGAAGGCGGCATTCCGGCTCCCACAAGGTTTTCTTTTACCTCATCAAAATCGAGCAGGCGCATTTGTCCGCTTTCTTCCTGAAAAAAGTAGTTTTCGTTATACGGACCCTCGAACTTGTAATACTCCAGTTCTCCCTCGCTGTCGCGCTTTACCAGAATGCAGTAATGGCCTTTTTTGTTGATTTCAAAAACCATGAAACTGTTGTTCGGACTGGGCAGGTAGTGGTGTATGGTATCTTTGTCGCCCCTCCGGTTTCCGGAAAAGGTCATTTTATTCCCGTCAATAATAAACAGGAAGTTAAGGGCGTAAATGAGCGTACTTTTTCCGATATTGTTGGGCCCCACCAATTGAAGTGAGTCGCAGTCGTCGAGCCTGATTTCGGATTTTCCGTAAAGCTTGGAGTTGAGAATTACAATTCTGTTCAGCATAGGTTAAATAGTAAAATTCAAGGGGATAGCCCCGTTTTTTTATTCCGGGTAAAAATAGGTAATCGCCCTGCGCAGGGAAAAAGGTATTATCCACAAATTGTCCTCATTGTTAATAAGTGCAAAGCAAGGTTATTAACAATCTGTCCGATATTGTTAATCTATTGTATTTCACTTATTTAACCTGTTAATAAGTCTCTCTTCCCAAACTTTCTCAAAAAATTACAAGGTCGTAATGGTGGGAACCGGAATTTCCGGATTCGGGGAATTTTTGGGTCGAAAATGACAAAATGACTGCTTACTTTTGCTGGCAGATTTATTGATTGATTTTAAGCGAAATAGATAAAATAAAGATGGATCCAAAGGACAAAAACACAAGCGAAGAGAAAGCGGAGAAGGACCTTGCTCCCGAAACTACAGAAACAGCGGAAAACCAGGAAAGCCCTGAAAAAGGGGCCGGTGCAGATCTGGCCACTGAATTGGCCCGGCTGAATGAAAAGTACCTCAGGCTGTATTCCGATTTCGAAAATTTCAAAAAGCGTAGCCTGAAGGAGAAAATTGAATTCAGCAAATATGCCAATGAGGAATTTATCAAGGGACTGCTGCCGGTGCTTGACGATATCGACCGGGGACTTTCTGCTCTGGAACAGCTGAAAGCCGGTGAAGAAGTAATTAATGGGCTGGCCCTTATCCGTCAGAAATTATTCGGGTTTTTACAGCAAAAGGGTGTTTCGGAAATCAATGCCAAAGGCGAATTGTTCGACACCGAATTTCACGAAGCCATTTCCGAACTTCCTGCCCCGAATGAGGCTCAGCAGGGAAGAGTGCTTGAAGTGGCCGAAAAAGGATATACATTTCACGGAAAAGTAATTCGATTTGCCAAAGTGTTGGTGGGTAAATAAGCAGGTATCATGTCGAAAAGAGATTATTACGAAATATTGGGTGTGAGCCGGAATGCTTCCGACGAGGAAATAAAAAAAGCATACCGTAAGCTGGCTATTAAATACCATCCCGATAAAAATCCGGGCGATGCTACGGCGGAAGAAAAGTTTAAGGAAGCGGCAGAAGCCTATGAAGTGCTCCGGAGTCCGGATAAAAAAGCGCGCTACGATCAATACGGCCATGCGGGCGTTGGAGGAGGTTTTGGCGGTGGAGGCGGCGGCGGTTTCGGTGGCATGTCGATGGAAGATATTTTCAGTCAGTTCGGCGATATTTTCGGAGGAAACTTTGGTTTCGGTGGCGGTGGGAACCGGGGAGGAAGGCGTGTTCACCGGGGTTCCAACCTCCGTATTAAAGTAAAACTTACCCTGGAGGAAATTGCCACCGGAGTAGAGAAGAAAATTAAAGTGGGCAAATATGTGGCCTGCGAAACCTGTAACGGCAGCGGAGCCAAATCCGGTTCGGGAAAACAAACCTGTTCCACCTGTAAAGGAAGCGGGCATGTTACACGCGTAACCAACACCTTCCTGGGCCAGATGCAAACTACTTCGGTTTGTCCGAATTGCTCCGGCGAGGGGGAAATCATAAAAGAAAAATGCGGCAAATGCCACGGCGACGGCATTGTGAGAGGCGAAGAAGTTATTTCCATAAATATTCCAGCAGGCGTTGGTGAAGGACTCCAGCTTTCCATGTCGGGTCGTGGTAATGCGGGCCCAAGAGGAGGAGTCCCCGGCGATTTAATCGTGGTTATTGAAGAACAGGAACATCCCTTTTTGAAAAGAGAAGGCATCAATTTAATGTACGATCATTACATCTCCATGATCGATGCCTGTCTCGGAACTCATGTTGAGGTTCCCACCCTCGACGGAAAAGCAAAAATTAAAATTGAGCCCGGCACACAGAGCGGAAAAATTCTCAGACTTAAAGGAAAAGGATTACCGGAATTACAGAGCTATCACAAAGGAGATTTGCTGGTAAGTATCAATGTCTGGACCCCACAGCAACTTTCTTCCGAAGAAAAGAAAGCACTTGAAAAACTCAAGGGAGGCAAAAACTTTATTCCCTCACCCACCGGTAAAGAGAAATCATTCTTCGAAAGAATGAAAGAATACTTCGAATAATTATCATCTTTGTCACATGCACCTGCTGGTCTGCGAAGACATCGTTAAAAAATATTCCAACCACCTGGCCCTCGACCGGGTGAGTATTCATGTGCCGCGGGGCTGTGTGTACGGACTCCTGGGTCCGAACGGTGCCGGAAAAACTTCGCTTATCCGTATCATCAATCAGATTACGGGTCCGGATTCAGGAAATGTTATGTTTGACGGGCGGAAAATTGTTGCTGATGATACGGCAAGAGTAGGTTACCTGCCTGAAGAAAGAGGACTATACAAAAAAATGAAAGTAGGGGAGCAGGCCGTTTATCTGGGTCGCCTGAAAGGACTATCCAAAGCCGAAGCCCGGAAGCGATTGAAAGAATGGTTTGAGAAATTCGAGATGACAGCCTGGTGGGATAAGAAAATAGAAGAGCTTTCCAAGGGTATGCAGCAGAAAGTACAGTTCATTGTAACCCTCCTGCACGATCCTGAATTATTAATCCTCGATGAGCCTTTCAGCGGTTTTGATCCCATCAATGCCAACCTGATAAAAAATGAATTGTTGGAACAGAAGAAAAGAGGCAAGACCATTATTTTTTCAACGCATAATATGAGTTCGGTGGAAGAGCTATGCGATGAAATTGCCCTTATTCATAAATCGAAAACCATTCTGGAGGGAAATGTGAATGAAGTACGGCAGGCCCATAAACCCGGAATTTTCGAACTTGAATTCAAGGGAAATTTCATGGGCTTCACCAATGCCTTATGGACCGGCTTCGAATTGCTTGAAAAAACCGAAGGCAAACCCAACAAAGCCCGCATACGCCTGTTGGGAAAAAGCACCCCCAACGATTTACTGGCAGCGGTGTTGCCTGTGGCCGAGGTGGTTGGCTTGCGGGAAATAATTCCCGGGATGAACGAGATTTTTATTTCACTGGTTTCCGGAAAAACAGAAGCAGCACCGGTAAATTTTACTGAATAATCATGGGAAAAACCCGCATTATCATTCAGCGCGAATACCTTTCCAGGGTCAAAAAACCCAGTTTCTGGGTTATGACCATTTTGCCACCCTTCCTGATTATTGGTTTTTCAGCTATTGTAATCTGGCTTGCCTTAAGCGAAAAATCGGTGAGCCGGGTAGCCGTGGTAAATGAATGGAACGACAGCCTGATTAACGAACGTACCCTCATCGATGACAAAGACCATATCTATTATGATGTAGTACCCTTGGGACGGGAGGAAGCCATAAAAATGATGAGTGAGAAGTCTTCCGATTATACGGCCGTATTATACATTCCGGCCAATCTGATCGAAGGAGGAGGCCGGCAGATTCATTTGTACTTCAAGAAAACACCCGGGATGGTGGCTGAGGAAAGAATCAAATCAAATATTGAGCGCATTCTCTATCAAAATCAACTCGAGTACAACGGCATCGACCTGAAAAAGGTGGAAGCCTCGCGGATAAAGGTGAATTTACTTTCTCGAAAAGTAGATGAAAGCGGGAAGGAAGTAGAAACAAAGACCGGAATAAATATGGCCCTGGGCTTTGGCATGGCTATTTTGATTTACATGTTTATTTTCCTTTACGGCGTGCAGGTAATGCGGGGAGTAATTGAAGAGAAAGTGAACCGCATTGTTGAAATCATTGTTTCCAGCGTAAGGCCTTTTCAGCTTATGCTCGGAAAAATAATAGGCATTGGCATGGTGGGCTTAACGCAGATTGTGCTGATGATAGCCTTTACTTTCGGGCTCGGAATTTTCGCCCAGAATTTTGTACTCAGCAGTAAAAACATAACTCCGGAAACCATTAAAGTTGACCCGGGCATTGCCAAGATGGGAGTTAATATGAATACGCTTGAGGGCAAAGTGGTGCAGAGCGGATCCGCCAGTAACATTCCGGTGCAGGAATACATCCATGCCTTTCTGAACCTCGACTTTGTTACCATAATTATTTCATTTGTGTTCTATTTTCTTTTCGGATACCTGCTCTATGCATCGCTGTTTGCAGCAGTGGGCAGTGCGGTGGATAATGAAACAGATACACAGCAGTTTTTACTGCCCCTCACCATACCTCTGATTTTGGGTTTTGTGGCTTCCCAGTTCATCATGCAGGATCCCGAGGGTCCGGTAGGGTTCTGGATGAGTATTTTCCCGCTTACCTCACCCGTGGCCATGTTGGTGCGTATTCCCTTCGGGGTTCCCCTGTGGCAATTGCTGCTAAGTATGGGACTATTAGCCCTCACCTTTGTTTTCACCACCTGGCTGGCCGGAAAAATATACAGAACCGGAATTTTGATGTATGGAAAAAAAGTTTCCTGGAAAGAATTAGGGAAATGGCTTTTCTATAAAAATCACTAAATTTCGGAATGCGGGTTGCCGTAATCGATCTGGGTACAAATACCTTTAATTTATTAATTGCCGATTTTCGGGATAACAGCTTTGTCGTGCTTCATTCCGACGAGGTTCCTGCCCGTCTGGGCGAGGGTGGTATCCTGAAAAAGGTGCTTACTCCCGAAGCCATGGAAAGAGGCATGAAAGTACTTAACCAGTTCAGGGATGAAATAAAGACGCATAATGTGGAGAAAACCCTGGCTTTTGGAACCAGCGCCTTAAGAAATGCCCAAAATGCCCGTGAATTTATTGAAAGGGTAAAAGCCGAAACCGGAATTCCGGTGGTTAAAATATCGGGAGAGGAGGAAGCAGAACTCATTTTTGAAGGGGTTAGAACCGGAATACCACTGTCGGACGAGCCGCCCGACCTCATAATGGACATTGGGGGCGGAAGTGTGGAGTTTATTATTTGCAATAAAGAAGTTCTGCTCTGGAAACATAGTTTTGATTTGGGTGCCGGAAATCTGATTGAGCAGTTTCCGCTTCCCGATCCCGTAAGTCCGGAATATGCCGAAAAGCTGGAATCTTTTCTGGATGAGAACCTGGGGCCGCTTTGGGAAGCCCTGAAAAAGCACAAGCCCCATCGACTCATCGGCTCGGCAGGTTCCTTTGAGTCCCTGGCCGCCATGTGTCACCCCGAATTTTTTGCGGGAAGGGAAGCTGCAACCCATTATGAATTTGATGTTTTTTCTTTTGAAACCATATATCAGATTCTTATAAACTCCTCAGCGGCAAACCGGGAAAGGGTTCCCGGATTGCCGCATTTCCGCGTAAATATGATTGTGCCCGCCTCCATACTAATTAACCGGGTTATGAGCCGGGGTGGTTTGAACCGCCTTTTTATGACCACATTCTCCATGCGGGAAGGCATGGTGGGGGTGGCTGCAAAAACAGGGGCTGAACTACGCTGATTTTTCCTATTTTTAACCTCCCGAAAAAACATGGCCAGAATCCTTATAGTTGACGACGAGAAAAGCATCCGCAAAACATTGCGGGAAATCCTGGAATACGAAAATTTCAAGGTGGAAGAGGCCGGCGACGGAAACGAAGGTCTGGCCCTGATCCGCAAAGAGAAATTCGACATCGTACTCTGCGACATCAAAATGCCAAAAATGGACGGCATGGAAGTGCTGGATAAGGTTTTGGAAGAGCAGGCCGATGTTCCCATGATCATGATTTCAGGCCATGGCAATATTGAAACTGCGGTTGAAGCGGTAAAAAAGGGTGCTTTCGATTTTATTCAAAAACCCCTCGACCTGAACCGCCTGTTGGTTACCATCCGGAATGCCATGGATAAATCGCACCTGGTAAAAGAAACACGGGTGCTGAAGAAAAAAATAAACAAGACTTTCGACATGATTGGGGCCTCGGAAGCGATTGCCCACATCAAGGAAATGATAGAGCGTGTGGCGCCCAGCGAAGCAAGGGTTCTCATTACCGGCGAAAACGGAACGGGCAAAGAACTGGTAGCCCGGTGGATTCATGAAATGTCGCCCCGGAATGCTGCACCCATGGTAGAAGTAAACTGCGCGGCTATTCCTTCCGAACTTATTGAAAGCGAACTTTTCGGACATGAAAAAGGTGCCTTTACCTCAGCCGTTGCCCAAAGGAAAGGGAAGTTTGAAATTGCAGAAGGAGGAACCCTCTTCCTCGATGAAATAGGGGATATGTCGCTTTCGGCCCAGGCCAAAGTGCTCAGAGCCCTACAGGAAAATAAAATTACCCGCGTGGGTGGCGATAAAGAGATTAAAGTGAATGTGAGGGTTGTAGCCGCCACCAATAAGGATTTGCAAAAAGAAATTAAGGAAGGTCGTTTTCGGGAAGATCTTTACCACCGCCTCGGTGTTATCTTGATTCATGTGCCCTCCCTGAACGACCGCCGGGATGATATTCCCCTTTTGGTTGAACATTTTGCCAAGCTCATTTGTGAGGAGCAGGGCATTGCACCTAAAAATTTTACCAAAGAATGTCTCAAAGAATTGCAGAAACTCAACTGGACCGGAAACATCAGGGAACTGCGTAACGTGGTTGAGCGTTTGCTGATTTTGTGCGAAAAGAACATCACTGAAAAAGATGTTCAGTTGTATGTAAAAATGAAATAGTGTAAAGGATGTTCGAAAATCTATCGGAAAAACTCGACAGGGCCTTCAAGGTTTTAAAAGGCCAGGGAAAAATTACCGAAGTAAACGTTTCGGAGACCATAAAGGAAATCCGGAAGGCTTTACTCGATGCCGACGTAAATTATAAGGTTGCCAAACAATTTACCGATACCGTAAAGGCAAAAGCCCTTGGCGAAAAGGTGCTAACCGCTATTTCGCCCGGTCAGCTCCTGGTAAAAATTACCAAGGAAGAACTAACGGCTTTAATGGGCGGAAGCCGCGCCGATATCCAGCTGAGTGGAAATCCACCGGTAGTTTTAATGGCCGGTTTGCAGGGCTCGGGAAAAACAACTTTTTCGGCCAAGCTTGCGAATTACCTGAAAACCAAAAAAGGAAGAAATCCCCTCCTGGTAGCCTGCGATGTGTATCGTCCCGCCGCTATTGATCAATTGCATGTATTGGGCGACCAATTGCAAATTCCGGTTTACAGCGAAAAAGAAAATAACGATCCTGTCTCTATTGCGAAAAATGCCATTAAGCATGCCCGCGACAATCAGCATACGGTTGTGATAATCGATACCGCCGGTCGTTTGGGTGTTGATGAGACCATGATGAAGGAAATCGAAGCCATTAAAAAGGCTGTTAGTCCGGGTGAGATTTTGTTTGTGGTTGATTCCATGACGGGACAAGACGCGGTGAATACCGCCAAAGCCTTTAACGACCGCCTTGATTTTGGCGGTGTGGTCTTAACCAAGCTCGACGGTGATACAAGGGGTGGAGCAGCCCTCACCATTAAATCGGTAGTTAATAAGCCCATTAAGTTTGTGGGAACCGGTGAAAAGATGGATGCTCTGGATGTTTTTCATCCGGATCGTATGGCCGACCGTATTCTGGGCATGGGCGATATTGTTACTCTTGTTGAAAGAGCCCAGGAGCAATACGACGAAGAAGAAGCCAAGAAGCTTCAGAAAAAAATTGCCAAAGACCAGTTTAACTTCAACGATTTTCTGGCCCAGATGAATCAGATAAAAAAGATGGGTAATGTGAAAGATCTGATGGGTATGATACCCGGTGTTGGCAAAGCCCTGAAAGATGTGGAAATAAAAGAAGATGCCTTTAAGCCCATCGAGGCCATCATTCAGTCGATGACACCCGCCGAAAGAGAAAACCCCGCCCTGCTGAATGGTACGAGAAAAGAACGCATCGCCAAGGGGAGCGGACAAAGTATTCAGGAGGTGAATAAGCTCATCAAGCAATTCGACGAAACCCGAAAAATGATGAAGATGATGAGCAACAAAGACCAGATGCGGAAGATGATGCAGAAAATGCCACGCCGTTAATATGGCCATCCTCGACGGAAAGCAAACCTCGGCACGCCTTCAGGATGAAATAAAACTGGAGGTTGATACCCTTCGGAAATCCGGAAAGAAAATTCCCCAACTCGCTGCCGTTCTGGTAGGTAATAATCCCGCCAGCGAAGTGTATGTAAATTCAAAAGTAAAAGCCTGCGAAAAAGTGGGTTTTAAAAGCACCCTTCTGCAATTACCCGGTGATGTATCCCGCGAAAAATTGCTGGAAGCGGTTGATACCCTGAATGCCGACCCCGAAATTGACGGGTATATTGTTCAGCTTCCCCTGCCTGAACACATCAACGAAACGGAAGTTTTGCTGCGAATTAATCCCACGAAAGATGTGGATGGTTTTCATCCGGAAAATGTAGGCCGCATGGCTCTTGGTCTTCCCTGTTTCCTTCCGGCAACTCCATTCGGCATTCTAAAGCTGCTGGAAGAATATAAGGTTGAAACGGCCGGGAAAAATTGCCTGGTCATTGGCCGGAGTCATATTGTGGGTTCGCCCATGAGTATTTTATTGAGCCGGAATGCATACCCCGGAAATGCAACGGTTACTTTGGCTCACAGCAAAACCAAAAACCTGAAAGAAATTTGCCTGAACAGCGATATCATCATTGCCGCCCTGGGCAAACCTGAATTTTTAAAAGCCGATATGGTGAAGCAAGGTGCCGTGGTGGTTGATGTTGGTATTTCCCGTGTTCCCGATGCCGGTTCAAAAAGCGGATACCGGATTACCGGTGATGTTGCCTTCGCCGAAGTAGCTCCGAAATGTTCCTGGATAACTCCGGTGCCGGGTGGGGTAGGACCCATGACCATAGCTGCACTTTTGCTGAATACCCTTCAGGCCGGCAAATTAAAATAAGCCGTATTCTTTTATTCCATCCTGATGTCAACCCTCCGGTTGAGCTTTCTGCCCTCCGCAGTTTTGTTGTCGCCCAAAGGTTTTGATTCTCCGTAACTGACAATTTGAACAGATGTAATGCCGTGCTTTTTCAACTCGCGGGCCACCTGTCTTGCCCGGCGCTCTCCTAAGATTTTATTGTAATCGCGGGTGCCTTTGTTGTCGGAATATCCCTCAACAATAATTTTTCCCTGATACCCGGAGTTTTTAATGGTTTGAGCCCAAGAACTGATATCCGCTTTCATTTCCGGACTCAGATTCCATTTGTCGAATCCGAAAAACAATTGCATTACCTTTTTGTCGATATTGATGTTCTTGTCTTTATCCTTATCCTCATTTTTAGCAACCACAATTCCGGGGAAGGTAAAGTTGAGTTTGGTTTGGGAATAGCCGCTTTGCCCGGGATTGTTTTTCATTTGTTGCTGATGCGCCGCATAGGGGTCGGCGGGTGAAAATCCGGGCGGGGGATTGAAAAAGTAATTTTCAATGCTTGCTTCCAGCTGATTGCCGGCGGCGGAAACGGTTTCGGCATTACCTCTTATCACCTGAACAAAGGGTCGTTCGTTACAGGAAGGAGGTATACTCAGGGTCTGGGTTTTTACAATCCCGTCAATCTCCAGGGTCTCAAGATATTCACTTCCTGTTTTCAGAGTAAAGGTTCTTCTGCCGGAAACGGTTTCCCCGGGAATAACTTCTGTCCCTGAATTTTTCTCTTTCAGCGTAACCTTTATTTTCCGGTTGATGTTTTCGGTAACAATCACGAGCGGAACATCGGGCAGGTTAAGACAGCCGGGCTGAATGGTGTAGATGTTGAAATCATTTCTTCCGTTCTCGGTGCGGTTGGAGGAGAACAGGGCAAAATCACCCTTACTGCTGAAATGGAAATACACTTCATCACCGGTGGAGTTTACCGGAAAACCAAGGTTGCGGGGTTTGCTCCATTTCCCGTCTTTTTTCTCTGAAACAAAAATGTCGAAGCCACCCACCGATCCGGGTCCGTTCGATGAAAAATACAAAGTGTTGCCGTCGGGGGTTAAAAAGGGACTTTCTTCATCATAGGGTGTATTGATTTCAGGTCCCAGATTTTCCAGCGGACCCCAGGCTCCGTCGGAGGCTACCGTAGTGGTGTAGATATCTCTTCCTCCGTAACCGCCTTCCCTGTCGGAAACCACGAAAAGCCGGTTATCGTCGATGCGGGAAACCGAGGTGGAGGTCTCCCGGGATTTTTTGTTTATGTCCTGTCCCTTAACCGGAACGGGCTTGTTCCATTGTCCCCCGCTGTATTCACTCACATAAATGGCGCCCCGTTTCAGTCCTTTGTAGATGTACATCTTTTTTCCATCGGGAAAAATGCCGTTCGGGGCTTCGTGGTATTTTTTGGAATTGAGGGAAGGAATAGGACTTGCGGTTTTCCATCCATCAGCGGATCGTTTCGAAGTGTAAATTTTTTCCAGAAATTTATCATCTTCGGTTTCAATCTTTCCTTTTTTCTCGCCGGGACGGCGGGAAGCAAAATACAGCACCGAATCGCCGGGTGATAGAACGGTAGAGTAATCATCTTCGGGGCCGTTAATTGCGGTTCCCGGCTTTACAATTTCAAAGGGCTCTGTACCGGTGTAGAATGGAAATCCGGAGGGACGATAGGCCATAATTTCCAGCGCGGAATTACACCAGGCAATTCTTTGTTTTACTTCTTTTATCAATTCCCTTTCTTCGGGTGTTGAAAGTACGCTGCGGTTGGCCGAAACAAATTTCAGGTATAAGGAAAAATAATCCCGGGCGGCGGTGTAGTTTCCGCTGAGATGCTCCAGGTCGCCCAGAAAAAAGTAAACATCCTGCACCGAATCCTTTTGCTGGTTGGCAGCAGCCCTTTGCAAATAGGGTAAACCCTGGGGTTTGATGTAGGGGGCATAATAATAAACCACACCAAGTTCATACAGGTAAACAGGATTGTCGGGTTTGTACTCTATCAGTTTCAAATAGCGCTCAATGGCTTTTGAGGATCTTCCGAGTTGAAAATCGCGTTTCGCTTTGCGATGAAGAGCCCTTGCTTTTCTTTTGGTTAATTTATCGGCAACGGGTTCAACCTTTAACATTGACTTTTCACGAGGGGAAACCAGGTCCGATCCGGAAAATAAAAATCCGAAGGGCAGAAAAAGGAAGAGCAGAATTATATGTTTCATTCCCCGGTTTTGTTGGAAAGTAAATCCAAATGAAGCAGAATCTGGGAAAAGACAAATTCTTTAGGCTTTCCCGAATGGGAGGCCAAAGCGGCTTTGGTTTTATCATACAAAACCCCGGCGAGGGGATCTACCAGGTGAAACCGCATTTCTTCAATCACCGAAAGTGCTTCAATGGATACTTCAAAAGGGGCAGCTATGGATAAGTCGATGAAATATTCAATACGGTCTGAAAAATCAATGCCCGACTCCCAACATGCGGCCACGAGGAGGGGAAAAGCTGGATGCTTTTGGTGATTGTCGAGCACCTGAATCAGTAGTTCCTTTCCGTTTTTCTCGCGGAGGGTGTTCAGAACATCTTCCCGTATTTTCCGGTGGTCGGGATGGGTAAGTAAATCCACAAGGTTGGTTCGGGCGGCTGATTTAAATTCCTGGTTTTGCTTTCCGCCCAGGTCGAATATCAGGGTGTTGAAGTTTTCGGTAGTGTGAACCGAATAGCTTTTTTCCGATTTGTTATTTTCAGAACTCATGCTTCGTAAAGATATAAAATCCTCTTAAAATGCCGCCAGGAATTCCTGCAGTTCTACCCGCCAGATCAAGAGGCAAACACCCATGAAACCCAGCAATACAGCACCGCCGGATTTCCCCGGAATTTTTTCCCTGAGGAAAATGCGGGCGGCTAAAAGTGAAAATATAGGAAGGGAGGAGAAAATGGTCTGTGCCACCGAAGGTTTGTTTTCCAAAGCTTCAATGGCATACATGGAAAAAATTACCCCGGCCAGTGGACCAAAAACGGTTCCTAAAACAGCGTCACGAACGCCCTTCTTTTTATCGCCTGAAATAGATTTCAGGATGGGTTTTATTTTTCCTGCCATGAAATAAATAACGGCCACTACTGCCAGGCCGGTAATCAATCTTATCCAGGTTGCTGCAACGGGATTTAAGGATTCTCCACCGGCCAGAAATCCTTTATTGGCCAAGACTATCCCCGTGCCCTGACAGGCGGCTCCAATGAATCCGCAGACTACACCAAATCCGAATTTGCCAAAATCCTGTCCGCGGAAAATTGCTTTTTCTGCAGTGCTGAAGGAAAGCCAGCTCAGGGCTAAAACACTTAGCATAATACCCAGCATACCTGCGGTATTTATTCTTTCATCAACAAGGAAATAGGCAAGAAGCAAAGAAAATCCCGGCGAGAGTATTGAAAATACACTGGCCAGTCTCGGCCCCAAAATCATGAATGCCCGGAAACCGAAATGATCGCCCAGTGCCAGACCGATGATTCCCGATGATCCGAACCATAGCCACTGTTCGGAAGAAATCCCTGTGGCAAAGGCAAAAACATTTATGCCGGTAAACAGGGGGAGGACAAGGGTTAGAACAATGAATGCCAATAGCAGACGAAACAAGTTTACCGTATCGGGACCTAATTTCCGGGCGGCGGATGTAAAAGGGAAAATACAAACCGTCCACGACAGGGTGGTAAGCAAGGCAAGAAACTCTCCGGGAATGGCCATAATCAGTTTCGCGCTCCGAAAATTTTGCTTCCTACCCGAAGCATGGTGGCTCCTTCTTCAAGGGCAAGAGTATAATCCTGTGTCATCCCCATGCTTAAAATGTCCATCCTAAGGGTATCTGCTTCGCGGTTCTTTAAACGATCAAAAATGCTTTTCGCCAGGCGAAATTCTTTTCTTACCCGTGCTGTATCATCCGTAAAGGTGGCCATGGTCATAATGCCGCATATCCGGATGCCGGGAAAATTTTTCGCCTGAAATTCATCCAGGAATTTATCAACTTCTTCCGGACCCACCCCGAACTTTGAAGGTTCTTCGGCTACATGAATCTGAAGCAGACAATCGATGACGCGTTTGTTTTTTTGTGCATGCTTGCTGATTTCCGCAGCCAGCTTTAGGGAATCAAGCGAGTGAATCAGATGCACAAAGGGCGCAATGAACTTCACCTTGTTGGTCTGCAGATGTCCTATCATATGCCATTTAACCTCGGGGGAAAGCTCCGGCATTTTGTCGAGCATCTCCTGAACTTTGTTCTCGCCAAGGTCGAGCTGTCCAGTGGCTATCAGGGGTTTTATTAGTTCCGGACTGTGGGTTTTGGTTACGGCAACCAGCCTTGCCCGATTGCCGATTTCATCGAGCAGTTTTTTCAGATTTTCAGCGGCGCTCATTTCTGTGCTTTTTTGAGA
>CALEYQ010000019.1 GCA_937924855.1 uncultured Bacteroidota bacterium
ATACGAGATGTGCGGACGTGACTGGAGTTCAGACGTGTGCTCTTCCGATCTACCACCTCCTGAAACCGGAACCACGCTTCCGTCGGGATTTATTACCCATTGATTACCTCCCGCATCGGTAATAAGTAAGCCACCCGAGAAATCCAATTGCAGGGCGGTGGTATCGCCGTTTTCATTTACAAAATATACCCAGCCGTTGTTTCCGGTGAAAACATGATCCAGATTTCCTGAATAGAAATGGGCATTGTTGTAGGACCAGCTTCCACTCCAGGAATTAATTCCTTCGGTTTCGGCTTTTACACATCCCTGCAGCAATTCAAAATTCTCATCAATGAAAACATTTTCGAAAACACCAGCGATTGTAATACCACCCGGGATTTTTATTTTGCCCCTTCCCGAAAACCTCCCCGGACCCTGGGCCATGCCAACCTCAATCAGCATCATTTCGAATTGTCCCACTTTTACTATCATTCCCTGTCCGGCGTTGGCAAGCGGGGCTGCACCCTGAATAGGGGGTTGGGTAAGGGTGGAGTTGCAGGAATAAACAGGTTCGAAGTGGGTGGTAAATGAAATTTCCGGGCTGTAGGGATAAGTAATTTCCGGATTTCCGTTTCCCCTGATCCGGGCTTTATATTGTGTGCCGGGTTCGAGGTTGGGGGTGTTTTTTTCAACACCGTTTACGTAAAGGTCAACCCAGATCTGGGCATTGGCTTTCTTTATTTGTAAATGATAATTCTGTGCCCCCGGCACCTGGTTCCACAACAGTTTTGCCAGTCGGTGTGTTTGAACCTGAGCCGACAGGTTTATCTGGAGCAGGGATGGATTTACCCACGACCCATAAACGAACTGGCAAGGGAGGCTATACCCGAAATTTTTGGTTATGCCCCGGTTGTCGGAATGAATGGCTCTTACCCTCCATAAATATTTTCGTCCTGTAACAAGCATAACCTGGTTGGTAAGCAGGAAATTTTCCTGTGTTGTTTGTGTTGTAAACAGGGGAGGTACGCTGGAGGTAAACTGAACGGGACTTATATTTTCAGGAAGGTATTCAAACAGCTCAAACTGATATTGTGTGCTTACCCCCGGAAGTTGATTGAAATAGTTCAGGAACGACCAGGAGAAGAATATCTGCTGGAGCTGGGTTTCGTCGATCCCGGTCTGACAAAGGGGTAATACCGGAATGGGAGGATCATTTAACAGGAACCAGGAGTTTTGGCAGAAGCTCTCACTTAGCAAAACGGGATCTGTACGGTCATAATCCAGAACGGAAACACAAAGGCTGAAGGGTCCTTCAGGAATTACCTTTCTTTGATTGTATAAAGTTTGTGATAAGCCTGTGAACCGCAATGCCACGGGGGAAAAGTATACCCCGAGATCACTTCCGCTTAAGACCATAGGAATTCCCGGCTGAAGAATAATCGGAGAGGGTTGAAATTCGGGTTTTGTAATGATGGAAAAGTTGTTGCCCGTAAGCTCGATCTTTAGTTTTACCCTTCTGGCTCCGCCCTGCAAATCGTTTAACTGGAGAAAAACCTGAAGTTTATCCCCATAAATTCCTCCGTATTCCGGAAGGTATCCCGAGAAAGGCAGTTGAAGTTGTGTGTATATCTGAACCGGATATACCTGAGCATTTGATATCCCAACAGACAGGAGGACAGCAAGTGTCCAGAATAGTTGTATGGTTTTTTTGTTAAAAGGCATAGCTTACCTGGAAATTAAACTGATGTCTTACCTTATCATTTTTTAGATTTGAAAAAAGCTGACTTAGTCCGAGATTACATTTTAGGGGAATTTCTTTTCCTGAAATTGTAAGTCCTCGTACTCCGAGCCCCTGGCTTGTGCTTAGTTGTGTGCCCCGGCCGGATTTCCCTCCCTGTACAGGATGCATTACTCCCGAATGAAAAAAGGAATCCATTTTCCGTTTTGGAAATTCCACTGCGAACCCTGCATTTCCTGTAAGGTTGTCTGATTTGAAATTTCCCTGTGACAAGCTCATAAAACCCAACCCTGATTTTATGGTGATATTTTTTTTGGGATAGCGCAGAGAAAAGGAGGTGTTAAAGTTGTTAATGATTACAATGCCCTGTAATTCTTTTTGAATTCGGTTGACAATCTGCTGATGGCTTGCTGTTATGCCCAGCGAGATCTGTCTTTTTTCATTTTTAAATTGTTTGGTAAGAACCCCATTCATGGCCTGAGTCTGGTTGGATGAGAAGATTCCGGACGAATCCCGGAGCAGATTTAAGAACGAAGGATCAGGACGGGCCAAAACGGATTGAAACGAATTGTATCCTGCTCCTGCCATAAACCCATTCTTGCCTGAGTAATTGAGATTTCCCGAAATCGCCATTCTGAAATTCGTGCTGATTTTCGATTGATCGAGGTTGTTTTTCTGAAAGCCCGGTTTTAATAACCAACGGAAACGGGAAAACAAAACTCCGTCTGCTTCCAAAGCCATATTTGTCAGATCGTTCGGGGCATAGGGTGCGGCATGGGTTCTGTAATCGGGACTTGTTTCTTCGAAATTTAAACTCAGATTGTTTTTTTTGAGCCTTACTTGTATGCGAAGAACTTTCCTGTCTGCAGTAGTTAGGCTGCTTTTCTCACTTTCGGAAAAATTCCAGGAGTGGAAAATGGTTTTTTCCTCCCGGATGAACATTTCCGAGCGGGCGTATTCTCCCGTAATTTTCAGCATTTTTCCCGGCGAAAAATGCCCTTTAAGATAATAAAACAGATTTGATTCAGGTTGAAACGGGTGGACCGGATGCAAGGCTGTTTTTTCCGGATCTTTACCTGAAGTAAATCCTGTTGTTCCGCTTAACTCAAAATTTTTCTTTGAGAACCCCAGACTTAAGAGCCCGAATTTTTTTTCTATGGTTTCTTCCAAAGCCTCACTTCTCAGGTCCGGAGTATTTATTTTTCCGAAAAACACGGAGGCTTTTATTTTACTTCCTCCATACGAAATGCCGGCCCCGAGGGCTTGAATTCCCGATAACAAGCAGTCAGGCGCTTCAGGATTTTTGTACCCCAATATGAGTTTCCATTTTTTGAATTCCGGTTCAAGTCCAAATCTGTTGAAGGGCTGGGAATATCCAAAAGCACCTCTCGACCAGGTGAATGAAAAGGGGAGTGAAAAATCTCCGATAGCAATGTTTAGTTGCCCCCCGGTTCTCACCAAATCCAGGTTATTCAATCCGGATAAATTCTGAGAACTGTAAGATGCACTAAGGCTACCTGAAATTTTCACGCCCGGCTTTTCCATCATTTTTTCCAGATCCTGCCCATTCATCCTGAGGTGATAAATGGCACAAAAAAACCATAAAAGCAGGAGCAATATCCGTTTCATTCGATGATGGTAAATGTTATCCCTTTTTGGTCGTATTCGGTAATAACCCGTAGGAAATAGGTTCCCGGACTTACCTGTTGAAGGGTAATCGGAAATTGCAACATGCTCACATCCGGATGATAGCTGGAGTGTTTTAGCACCCCCTGTGCATTTGAAACCTGAACCACCGCATTTTGTTTTCGGGCAAATTCAGTATGTAATACAAAGGTTCCCGGGTTGGGATTGGGGCTGATGCTGACAAATAAAATTTGGTTGGGGCCCTGAGGGCCGGCTTCGTTTGTGTCCGGAAAGGAAACATATATAAGTCTTTGTACCTGCAAAACACAATCCCCAAAAATTCCGTTCATGGAAAGTTGATAAAATCCCGTATCGGTTGTCTGAAACCAGCTTACGCCCGGTTGGGAAAATACCGGAATCCAGTTCCAGGGATAAATCCAGTGTGTTGAATCCGGAGCGGGTAAGGAAACATCAACGGCAACTAAGGTGTCATAGATGTTTATCCGGCTGGCACAAAGGAATTGCGCACTGGGGGGATTGCTGAGCAGAGAGATTTCGAAGAAAGAATTTTTAAGACAGCCAATACTATCACGGGTGTAAAGATGATATTGTCCGAAAGGAAGATTATTGAATTCCGGCGTTACTTGCCAGTTGCTGTCGCCGGCCAATTGATACTGATAGGGTGGAACACCACCGGATGTATAAATTCTGACCCCTCCGGTATTGTTTTGTGTGCAGTTTCTATAAGTGGCCAAAGAATCGTTCAGGGGATCGGCCGGATTAATTTGTATTGAGTCATTTCCCTGACAACCGGTATTATCGTTTACCAATACTGAAATAAGAGCGGCCGAATCTGCCTGGAAAACAATTCCTGAGGTAGTATGCCCTGTACTCCATAAATAGGTCAGGTTGGCGAAATTTCCTGTAACAACCGGCAAAAGGAATAATTGGTCTCCTGGACAAACAAGTGTGTCAGGACCCAGACTTAAGTTAATTATCGGGGCGTAGGAAATAAAAATGCTGTCGGTATTGCTGCATCCGCTAATGGGATGGGTGGCTGTGAAAAAGTGCCAACCGGTGTCGCGTGATATAGGTTGGCCGGTAATGATATTTCCATTGGGGTCCCTCCAATAAAAATTGGAGTTGGAAGGAAATACCTGACTCATCAACAAGACAGAATCATTTGAGCAGGAAAGGAGCCCGGGAGTGCTGTGGATCTGAATAACGGGAAGACTGTAATTCTGAGTAAGATTTATGATTTTTGAGGAGTCGGTACATCCGTTGGAAATTTTCCGGATATATAAACGGTAGGAACCGGGAGCTGATACCATGGCCGGATTTCCAAAGAGAGATCCTGAGTTCAGATGTTTCCAGGTAATTTGTACGTTGGCCGTATCAGTTCCACCCATTAGCTGAATGGTGTCGTTTATGCAGCTTAAAGTATCTGCCGGTAAGGGAAAAATATCAGGATGGGAAAGTATAAATGCATTGGGAGTCTGGTTAGATACCTGCACCTGAACCGGAATGCTGTCTTTGCATCCACTGATAGTATGGAGGCCCACCAGAAAATAGTTTCCCGGCGCAGTGCAGGTAAAGGGATCGGGGATAGGGTTTGAATTTGAAAAGGTGCGCCACCATATTTGCGTTTGGGAATTTTGAATGTTGCCTTGTAAAACAAGTTGGGTTTGATTGCAATTAAGTACATGCGGTCCTGCCGGTGCAAGGAAAGCCGGTTGTGAAAAATTTTGAGAAATCTGAACCGTATCCTTTCCAATACATCCCGTGGCCGGATCCTGAACCTCAAGAATGTATTGACCCGATGTGTTTATTTGAAAATTCTGACAAGGTGCCAGACAGGTTTGGGGCCCGGCCCATGAATAAATTCCATTGGAAATGTTGGATGAACCGGAAAGTATTATCTGGGGATTGTAACAATTTAAAACAGAGTCGGGGCCGGCATTTGCAACCGGTGGAACATGAACGGTAATGGAGAGACTTGTTGCTGCTCCCTGGGTGCCGCAATACGAAATGGGAACACAGGTCAGATTTCCCGAGCTTGCCTGATTTGAAAAGGAAACCTGAACCTGCGCACCCGATCCCGAAATGCTGGCCCCCTGGCCCGAATAGGACCAGATATATTGTGAAACATAATTCTGTGGCGGAACCTGATATATATACCCTCCAGTGCCCTGACAAACGGAAGATGGGCCGTTTGAAATATTTCCGGGTTGGGCCGGACTCAGGCAAAACACCCTGAAGGTATTTCCAATATACTGGTGCACAAACAACCGGCCTCCCCCTTCCGAGAGTCTTGCATGAGAAGGAATGGTTTGGGGTGAGAACCCCGTAATGGAATTGTTTGTTAAGTTAACCGAGCCCAGATTTATCCGGCTGAAACTTCCCATTTGGGAAAAGTTTCCGGAGCAAAATACTTCCCCGTTACTTACGGCTATGTTTGTTATGGAACCGTTGCTTCCTGCATTATTTGAAAGCAGGGAATTACCGGGTAAGGAATAAACGGCTATTCTGTTTCGGGCCTGTAGGTTCCCAACCGTAAGAAAATTTCCGGCAATTATAAGTTGGCCGTTTTTAATTTTTAAATCCTGTACAGTGTCGGAGGGTGTAGGATTCCAGAGGGTAATACTCTGCGTGTTCAGATTAAAGGCAAACAGATTGGTTTTTCCCGCAGCTGAAAACCTGCCTCCAACATATAATTGGGCATTGTTTATGGCCAGACATTTTACCACCGAGAAATTGTGATTGCCGGGTTGGGATGGGTTCCAACCGCTTATTATAAGCCCGGAATTTTTGTTCAAGGCGGCCAGGGAGTTCCGCTGGAATCCTCCAAGACTGGAAAAGTCGCCACCCACAAACAGCGTATCGCCTCGTAAACAAAAGTCGTTTATCCTTTCCCAACCCGGATTGTCTACGCTTAAGCTCCAGGTAAACTGATTGGTGGTAAGATTGAATTCGGTCAAAGTGATATGATCAATCAGAGCATATATTTTTCCGGAAACCACCTCCATTTTTTTGATGCGTAGCGCGGGTCCGGTTCCACTTCCGGCCAGATAAGTATGCTGCCCGGATATAATATTATACCTGTATAATTCCCAGCGGTTGTGGGGATTGTTATTCATCAGGGTGGAGAAGTAGTAGTTGCCGTTAATGGAATCAAAGCAAATGGCATTCACTTCCGCACCGGGACGTGGATGAGGAAATGAAGTTTCTTCGACATGGCTAAAGACTGTCAGTGGAAGTGCCAGCCACAAAAAAATAATAATCCGTTTCATGGTTCGCCAAAGGAAACGACCATGTTCGGAATTATCCGGTAGTTAAACGTTTAAATCGGATAATCTTTAAACCCTATTCGGTTTTAAACTTTTCTTTTTTTTGGATTTTTCCAGATTTTCAAGGGTTCGGGCAAGCCAGGAGCAGGCGGAAGGAAAATCGGAAAACATTTTGGTGGGAATTTTGGACTTTCCCATGAGTTGCATATAAAAATTACCTATTAACTTTTGGGGCAGTGAATGAACAATAATCGCCTCGGCAAGGGTAAAAACATTCATTTCCGGTTTGGCACCTATTTCATGAACTCCCGGTCCGTAGCTGGTGTTTTTCCCGGATTCAACGATATTCCCGAATTTCCGGTCTCCCCGTAAACGATTGATAAGCTCAAAAGATTCCAGGATATCTTCCACTTCGAAATGTACATTGTCGAAAATCCGGAGGTGTAATATATTATGACTGATTAAAGTAACCTCACATTTTGAAAAAGTAAGAACATCTCCCGTTTCAAATCTTTGCATATGCTAATTTAACTATTAATTGTCAGAACTTAAGAATAACCTGAAGGGAATAGTTCCGGGGGGGCTGCATATCACCCGGACGGCCCATGTATTCCACATTAAACAGGTTGTTGGTAACAAAATTAATTCTGGCATTTTTCGTCAATTCCCACGATATTCTATGATCCACAATTAATTCGCCCTTATTGTTTTTTTCGCGGTATTCTTTTAAACCGGGAAGTATATATAAGCCACTGTTCCAGGTAGGTAAAATGTCGCTGAACAGAGGTTCAACAAAAGCCCGGTCAATATTCCGTATGAAACTGTTATACCTGAGACTTATTCCTACCGATAACTTCTTCCAGTCGTATTGAATATCCAGTTTTGCCATATGCTCGTAGCGGTACTTTAAAATATTTATGCTTGAGTCGCTGAACGAGGTTCGGTAAGTGCTGTCAAAATTCAGGTTCACAGGCTTTATATATGTATAGCCTCCCAGAATATTCAGGGTTGATTTTTTTCCCAGGCTCCCACTGCCACCCAGCGAAAGCTCAGCTCCCTGAATGCGCGTTTGTCCAACATTTACTGATTTGGCACCGAAGTATGTAAAATAATCTACCAGGGTAGGTTGTGTGGTTCCGGGTGGGAAATGATAGCCCAGATTAAATTCCATCATGTTCCTGTATTCAGTCCAGAATAATGCCAGATCGGCATACCCTTTCCACTTTTTAATGTGATAGCCCTGCCTAACCCCAATTTCCGCACTCCATCCGGTTTCGGGTTGCAATTCAGGATTGGGGTAAATAACCAAACCCCCTACAGTAGTTTTAATAAATTTTTCGGCAATGGATGGGAACCGGTAACCCTGTCCGAATGAAGCCCTGAGAAATGTTGCCTGTGCGGCTTCATAGTTAACACCGGCTCTTGCAACGGGATAAACCGGCAACATCAAAGTGTCTTTTCCGGGATTAATATCGAACCGGGTTTGGGCGGTATCAACTTTAAAATATTCCCCCCTGATTCCAAACGAGAAATTCCAGCGTTTGTATTTTTTGTCGGCTTGAAAATATACGGCCAGGTTAGAGCTGGTATGATAACCGTAAAGGCTGTCGGATATTACTTCGCTGCAGTTGCCTGAAATCCCTGTGGTAAAAATCCTTCCGTTTTTTTCAGGTGTTTGAAATTGATACTCTCCATAAATTAACCTGCCCAGGGAACTTTGATCGGTGGAATTGCGGTTGTCGGTTTCGAAAATCCGGCTCCGGAAAGAATGCTTCCCCTTTTTTTCGTGGAAATAAGTTACAAAGGGATCGGCGCTGAAACGGGTATTGTTATAAAGCTGAATGTCTCCCCCCTGAGGTTTATAGGCACTGTCGGCACCCGCCCATAAAATCATAAGCCCTCCCGTGGTTCGCATAACATTGAAATTTACCCCGGCATTTAAACCCGGTACTTTTTTAAACCGGTACCTGAGATTTGTATTGAACCTGAATCGTTGTTCTTTTTCCAGCTCGCGATAACCCTCATCCGAAAAAAGCTGACTTCCAAGAACCAGATCCAGGCGACCCACCTGCCTGGAATGAAAAAAATTCGCGGTTGAAAATGTAGGGTTGTTGGTTCCCCACCATTGCAATTCTTTTCGCCGGGGGTCATCGTACATACCCGATGAAATGTTTACCGTTGTTTTTGGAACCTCAGTAGGATAGGCCGTTCGGAGGTTTACAACCCCGTTCAATGCGCTTGAACCAAAGAGTGCGGAAGAGGCTCCTTTAATAACTTCTACCTGAGCAATATTTTCAACCGGAAGAAAATTCCATTTTACATCTCCGGCATCGGCACTGAGCATGGGCAGGTCATCAACCAATAATATAACCCTGCTGCCGGCCCCATAACTGAATCCGCTGCCGCCTCTGATATTGACCTGGCCCTCCAGCATCGATACCCCGGGAATCTGATCCATAATGTGTTCCAGATTGTTGGTGTTTTTGTTTTCGATAAGATCCGGTTTCAACACCTCCATACTCACCGTAACCTCCTCCAGTTTTTGTTCGAATTTTCCAGCCGAAACTACAACTACACCCAATTCGGTGGCACTTTCTTTCATCCTGAAAGTCATTTCAAGAGTTTCTCCCGAAAAATTGATTGACCCCGAAAATGTTTTATATCCTACGAACGAAACGCTGTATTCACGGGTACCATTGGGAACCGAAAACTCAAAGTTTCCGTTAATGTCGCTCACTTTGCCCGGACCATTTTTGATTTTAATAGCTGCCCCAGGTATGGGTTCTCCGGAAATGGAATCTGTTACGCGTCCTTTGAATAAAGTTTCCTGGGCTATGAGGCCATTTACAAGGCCTAAGAAAAATACCAGAATAGGTAAAGATCGCTGCATATACAAGGTTTAATTTAAAACCAATCTCCGGTTTATAGTCCTGATATTTTTGCCGGAATACCAAGGTAAATAAATTTTGAAAATGATGTATGCCGAGAACCTGTACAAGCTGGGACTAACCTTTTTGCCTGAAGTAGGTCCTGTAAGGGCCAGGTTCCTGCTCGAGGCTGTGGGAAACGCCGAAGCCCTTTTTAAGGAAAAGAAATCTGCCTTGAAAAAGATACCGGGCATACCCGCCCTTACCTTAAAGGAAATTCTGAAAAGGGAGGTCTTGCAGCAGGCAGAATCTGAAATGCGCTTTTCTGAGAAAAACGGTATCGACCTGATATTTTTCGATGACCCCGAATACCCGGTCCGGTTAAAGGCCTGTAACGATGCTCCCCTGGTTCTATATGTAAAAGGAAATGTAAAATCTAATGTGAGCCGGGTGATGGCTGTGGTAGGAAGCCGGAAAGCTACTCCCTATGGAAAAAACATTTGCGAAAAACTGGTGAAGGGTTTATCCCTGTACAACGCCACCGTGGTAAGCGGATTGGCATACGGCATCGATATCTGTGCACATATGGAAGCCGTAAAAAATAATATTCCCACCATTGCTGTGGTGGCCCATGGGCTCGACATGATTTATCCTCAGAAACACGAAAAATTTGTTTCGGAAATCCTGGATACCGGTGGTCTTATTTCTGAATTTCCATCCTGCACCACACTACATCCTGATTTTTTCCCTCGCAGAAACAGGATTATAGCCGGACTTTCCGATGCTACCCTGGTCGTGGAAGCAGGCATCAGAAGCGGTTCGCTTATTACCGCCGAGCTGGCGAACTCATATAACCGTGAGGTTTTTGCAGTGCCTGGCCGATTGGACGATCATTGGTCGTCCGGTTGCAATTACCTGCTTAAAACCCATAAGGCGGCCCTGGTTCAGTCGGAAAAGGATTTTGAATTTTTATTGGGCTGGGAATTGAAATCCTCCGGCAAATCGAAACCCCCGCTTACCGGGCCGGAAAAGCAGCTTGAAAACTTATTCCTGGAATCACGAACCCTGCATCTTGATGAAATTTCCTTTCGGAGCGGCCTGGATACCGGCAAGGTATTGTCTCTGCTTCTTCAGATGGAATTTTCCGGACATGTTGCCTCTTTGCCCGGAAAAATGTACCGCTGGAAAGGATAAAAATTTGTAACTTAAGGGTATGTTAAAGCATTATCCAAAAGATCAACAGGCCAAAGGCTCTTTTAACTTCGGAAAAATTCTGGAAAACAAACCCATAGGGTTTCCTCAGGATGGTGGTGCCCTGAAACCGTATTCAACTTTGTTTTACTGGGCCCACGCCTGGAGTGATTCCGGAGGTTTGATCGACGAACATCCGCATAAGGGATTTGAAATAATGAGTTATGTTCTGAAAGGTGAAATCGAACATTACGACAACCGGATGAAGGGATGGAAAAAATTAAAGGCAGGAGATGCCCAGATTATCCGGGCAGGAAACGGTATCGTTCATGCTGAAAAACTGAATGAGGGATCTGCTATTTTCCAGATTTGGTTCGATCCTGATTTGTCAAAATCACTTTCCCAGCCTGCATCCTACAGCGATTATCCTGCCGAAGCCTTTCCTGTTTCGGAATCCCGTGGAATGAAAATTAAGCAAATCAAGGGGAAAGGATCTCCCTTTGAAATGTCCTCAAAGATTGATTTCATACAGGAAATTACACTTTCAGCAGGGACCGGTGTGATTGATTTGGAGCCTCGCTATTTTTACAGCGTTTATTGCATTGAGGGAAGTCTCAACCTTAACGGTACTCAGATTGAGGCCCACGATTTTGTGCAAATCTCAGGAGAAGATTCCCTGAAAACGGAGGTGGCTGATTCCGCCCGCCTGTTTGTAATAAAATCTCCCGCAAGTCCGGGCTTTAAAACTTATTTTGATGCAATGACCGGGTCCTGATTTTGGGCTCCGATGGTAACTTTGGAAGCCAGAGATTTGGCTTTTTTCCGCAACTCATCCGTGCTGCTGCCGGGAATATCCCAGCAAACAACAACTCCCATTCTCCGGTATTTCCTGAGTTCAGGTTTTCCAAAAATTCTGAAGTCTGATTTTGGATGAGCAGCAATTTCTTCCAGGCCGGAATACTCCGGAATGCCTTTTTCAAGTTCGGATAATATTACTGCACTCACACCATTTCGCTCAAGGGTAATTTCAGGAATGGGCAAACCCAGAATGGCACGAGCATGCAATTCAAATTCTGAAAAATTCTGGGTGCCGGCCAGGGTAACCATGCCGGTATCGTGAGGGCGCGGACTTAATTCGGAAAAGTAAACCTGGTCTTTGGTAAGAAAAAATTCAACCCCCCAGATGCCGGAACCGCCAAGGGCACGGGTAACTTTTTCAGCCATCGAACAGGCTTCCCTGTACATGGTATCATCCATGGAGTGCGGCTGCCAGCTTTCCTGGTAGTCGCCTCTTTCCTGGCGATGACCAATGGGCGGACAAAAAAGGGTAGGTCCTTTCTTTTGGGTTACTGTTAACAGGGTAATCTCTGATTCGAAAGGAATAAATTCCTCTATGATAACTTCTTTTAAATCGCCCCGCGATCCGGCAATGGCATAGTCCCAGGATTTTTCAACATCGGATTTGGTTTTTACCACCGACTGTCCCTTTCCGGAGGAAGACATGAGGGGTTTTACCACGCAGGGAATTCCAATTTCTTCAACGGCTTTTGAAAACTGTTCCAGAGTGGTGGCATATTGGTAGCGGGCAGTTTTCAGACCTAATTCTTTTGCGGCAAGATCCCTGATAGCCTTTCGGTTCATGGTGAAATTTGCAGCCCGTGCCGAGGGAATAACCTCCAACCCTTTTTTTTCATATTCGTAAAATCGCTCGGTACGGATGGCTTCAATTTCAGGCACAATAAGATCGGGTTTGTGCTTGGCAACAACCCTGTCGAGGGATTCTCCGTCCAGCATGTTAATAACCTCAAACCCATTCGCCACCTGCATGGCCGGCGCCCCGGCATAGGAGTCAACGGCAATTACCTCCTGCCCGTATCGTTGTAAGGAAATAACCAGCTCTTTACCGAGTTCTCCGGATCCAAGTAATAAGATTTTCTTACGCATAGCTAACTGCAAATATGGAAAGAATTTTGGGAACCGAAATTTACCCGGGGCCTGAGAAAATTTGTCAGATGGATTCTTAAATTTGTCCCATGTACGGAAAACTCAAAGACCATTTAACCAACGAGCTTCAGCAAATCGAAGAAGCCGGGCTTTTTAAAAAGGAGAGAATTTTAACCACCCCCCAGGGTCCCGTTGTAAAGACAACCGCCGGAAAAGAAGTAATAATTTTTTGCGCCAATAATTATCTCGGACTTTCATCCCACCCGAATGTAACACGCGCTGCTGCCAAAACTTTAGAATCGCGAGGGTATGGAATGAGCAGTGTGCGTTTTATTTGCGGAACCCAGGATATACACCGGGAACTGGAGGAGAAAATTGCAGCCTTTGTAGGTCAGGAAGATGCTATTTTGTATGCGGCTTGTTTCGATGCCAACGGGGGCGTGTTCGAACCCCTGCTGGGCGATGAAGATGCAATTATTTCCGACGAGCTGAACCACGCATCAATTATTGATGGTGTTCGTTTGTGTAAAGCAAAGCGATTCCGGTACAAAAATCAGGATATGAAGGATCTGGAAGAGCAATTGAAGGCTGCTTCGGGATGCCGGTTTAAAATGATTGTTACTGATGGGGTTTTTTCCATGGATGGTTTTGTAGCCCCCTTGGATAAAATATGTGACCTGGCGGATAAATATAATGCTCTGGTAATGGTTGACGAAAGCCATGCATCAGGGTTTATCGGAAAAACAGGAAGAGGAACCATTGAGTTGAAGAATGTCATGAATCGTGTGGATATTGTTACCGGAACTTTCGGGAAAGCCCTGGGTGGAGCTATGGGAGGCTTCACCGCTTCCAAAAAGGAAATTGTTGCTATGCTCCGGCAAAGGTCAAGACCCTATTTGTTCAGTAATTCCCTGGCCCCATCTATTGTGGGAGGAACATTAGCCGTTCTTGAAATGCTTAGTGAAACCACCGAACTCCGGGATAAACTGGAGCATAATGTTAAATATTTTAAGGAAGGAATTAAAAAGGCCGGACTTGAAATAAAGGATGGGGAAAGCGCCATTGTACCGGTAATGCTATATGATGCCAAGCTATCTCAGGAATTTGCCGCCCGATTGCTCGACGAAGGCATTTATGTTATCGGGTTTTTCTTTCCGGTAGTCCCAAGGGGGCAAGCCCGGATCAGAGTACAACTGAGTGCTGCTCACGAAAAAGAACATCTTGATAAAGCCATTGAGGCTTTTGCCAGGGTAGGGAAGGAGCTGGGGGTCATTAAATAAAAAAAGGGGGCTCTGCCCCCTTTTTTTATTTAACCTTCAAAATTGTTCTTTTTGTGATTTCCGTCACAATATGGTTTTTTGGTTGAGTGTCCGCAGCGACAAAGAAAAGCCTTGGCTTCATGTTCATCGCAAATCCCATCGGGTTTTTCTACCGAAATTTTTCCTTCAACCATTAAGGGTCCGTTCGGAAGAACCGTAATTTTTAATTTTTGGTTTTCCATGTTTATTTGGTTTTAGTTCCTGCAATATTGAATTTCAGGGTAAAATCATCATAAATCATTTTGTCGCCGATGTCTTCAAAAAATGTTTTTGAACCATAGCGAACATCAAACTTACTGCGATCGATTGTCATTTCACCCGTGGCAGCGAATTTCCCGTCTTTCAATTTAATTAAAGCGGGGAAACTGATAACTTCAGTTTTCCCTTTTATGGTAATTTCTCCGGTAACGGTGTGTTTTCCACCTGATTTGGCCGGGCTTTTAACTTCTGTAATTTTGAAAGTAGCTTCCGGGAACTTTGACACATCAAAAAAATCGGCTGATTTCAAGTGGCCTTCAAGTTTGGCTTTCATGTCGCCCGAAAGATCTTTGTTTTCAATAGTGCCCATGTTAACCGTAATGTTTCCGGATGTTATTTTTCCGTTCTCAACGGTCAATGCTCCTTCCTGAAGCTTAATGGTTCCCACATGTTCTCCACCTACCTTCTTGCCTTTCCACTCCACTGAACTTACATCCGTTAAAATTTTAAAATTTCCGCTTTCGCCCCCAACAGGGGTAAAAGCAATAAGGGCTGCAAGCCCAATTAGCGATCCGATAAATACAAGTGTCTTTTTCATGATTTTTGGTTTTTGTTGTATATACATATAATTTAAGAAAAAATTTTCAGTTTCTCACTTTGTCGAGGAGGGAATTCAGCATTTGCATTTCCTTTTTGTCCATATGCTCAAAAAGTTGTTGGCTTAATTCCATTTCCTGATCGAGTTTATTCAGCAAGTCCAGCCCCTTTGAGGTAAGCGAAACATCGCATGCTCTTCTGTCGGTGTCATTTAACTTTCGATCGCAAAGGCCTTTTTGTCTAAGTTTTTCTACCAGGCGACTTGCATTCGACATTTTATTCAGCATCCGAGCCGTAAGTAATCCCACCGTAGCCGGTTTGGGGTGTTGCCCCCGAAGAATCCTCATTACATTATATTGCTCCGGACTGATTTTATGCGGTTTTAAAATTTTGGCCATGTGTGCATATAGCCAGTTTCCGGTAAAAAGAATATTAATGGCCGCCTTGTGACCCTCACTTCCAAAGTTTGTTTGCTTTATTTCAGATTCAATATTCAATGTTTATACTAATAATGTATATACAAATATAGGTATATTTTTTGATTTTTTTCGACTTTTCAAAAAAAAATTATTTGGGGCCCAGTCTGACTTTGAAAAAGAGGTAAGAAGTTCCCTCCGAGCTCATGATATTGCCTGAATACCAGCCATTTCCGAGCGACTTTAAATCTTCGGTTGACTTTCCCGACTTTCCGATAATAATAGCCCGGTTCGGGTAAAATATATCATTGCTGGCGATGTCCAGAATTACTACCTGGGTTCCCTTGGGAAGAATTGGGTCGGCGAAAAAACCATCTTTAATAAGAAGGTTATCTTTTTTTGCCAGGCCCTTTTGCTGTCCTTCAAAGCCGGAAATTCCGGTCTTTACCTGAATTTTAAAAAACACATACGCATTTTTCTGGTCGTCGGTTAACTGTCCTTCATACCAGCAGCCATCAAGAGGTTTCAGGGAGGTCTTTGTCCGCATCCGTTCCCCAACGAGATCGGGATGTATTAAAGCGTAAATATCAGATCCGTGAATGGCAAGTAATTCTACTTCGGTTTCAGGTGGAATTACCACTCCGAAGGAAGCTCCCGGTTTGCAATCGGGTGGTGCGTCAACAACTTTTGAGGCCAGTTTTATCTGAATCCGGGAAAAGGAATAAAGTTTGCCGTTTTTACCACGGGCGTTTCCTGAGAAAAGGCAATCTTTCTGACGGGTAAGGTTCCCGCTTACCCAAAAGGTATCCTGCATCAACTCCTTCCTTTCTTCATAATAAAGATCGTTGGGGTCGAACTCCAGAATTAAGATTCCCTGACCCTCATTCACCTTATCTCCGGTAAAGGCACCCGGTTGGCAATTGACCTGGGCATTAACTTTGGTTAACCCTCCGGCACAAATCAATATTGCGCACATTATCAGGGTCTTAGCATGAATAGGGTTTAATGGTATCGTCATATGTAGGAAGGTTGGAACCGGATTTCCAAAAACCGGACCGCAATATTATAAAACTAAAGAATTTTAATAGGCATTAAGGTTTTGCCGAATTAAAATAACTTACTATCTTCGCAACCCCTTTTTAAGGGGCAATGTATTGTTGTAAGTAATTAATTGACAATAAAGTGGATACACTAAGTTACAAAACAGTTTACGCCAACAAGGCAACTGTAAAGCAGGATTGGCTGCTTGTGGATGCAGAAAATGAAACCCTGGGTCGTCTGGCCAGCAAGGTAGCTTACCTTGTTAAAGGGAAAAACAAAACCTATTACACTCCCAATGTAAATTGCGGAGATCATGTGGTTGTTATCAATGCTGAAAAAGTAAAACTTACCGGAAACAAAATCGAGGAAAAGGTTTACACCCGGCATACGGATTATCCCGGCGGACAGCGGCATGCTACGGCCCAGGAAGTATTGGAGAAAAAGCCTGAGTTTCTGATTGAAAGAGCGGTTCGCAAAATGCTTCCTAAAAATAAATTGGGGAATCAGTTGTTCCGAAACCTGCATGTTTTTGTTGGTTCTGAACATCCACATAGCGCACAGGCTCCTAAAAAGGTAGATTTAAAAACAATTATCGCACACAATAAATAAAAATGGAAGTAATCAACACCGTAGGTCGCAGAAAGACCTCCATTGCCCGGGTATACCTTCAAAAGGGAAAGGGAAATATCGAAGTAAACAGTCGTGATTTCAAAGTTTACTTCGCAAGCCCACTGCTTCAGTATAAAGTTACCCAGCCGCTTAATACACTCGGGCTGGAAGGAAAATATGATTTACGTGTAATCGTTGAAGGAGGAGGGGTTACCGGTCAGGCCGAAGCCATCCGCCTTGGAATTGCCCGTGCTCTGGTAGAGCTGGATGCCGAAAGCAAACCCAAACTCAGAAAGGAAGGATTTCTTACCCGCGACCCACGCATGGTAGAAAGGAAAAAGCCCGGCCAGAAAAAAGCCCGGAAGCGCTTCCAGTTCTCTAAACGTTAAAATTCAGAAATTAAAACAACAAGCAAATTCAGAATGGCTAAAGCAAATTTTGATAAACTACTGGAAGCAGGTGCACATTTCGGTCACCTTAAAAGAAAATGGAATCCCGCCATGGCTCCTTATATTTTTACGGAGAAAAACGGCATTCACATCATCGACCTTCATAAAACCGTTGTTAAACTCGACGAAGCCGCTGCGGCCCTGAAACAAATTGCCAAGTCCGGCAAAAAAGTTCTTTTTGTCGCTACAAAAAAGCAGGCAAAAACCCTGGTTGCAAATAAGGTTAGAAATGTAAACATGCCCTTCGTAACCGAGCGCTGGCCCGGTGGAATGCTGACTAATTTTGCTACCATTCGCCGTTCCGTGCGGAAAATGGCCACCATCGACAAAATGAGCACCGATGGTACCTTTAATAATATTTCCAAAAAGGAGAGGCTCTCCATCGCTCGTCAAAGAGCAAAACTTGAAAATCAGTTTGGTAGCATTGCCGACCTTACCCGGATTCCTGCCGCTATTTTCATTGTAGACATCGTAAAGGAACACATTGCCGTTGCCGAAGCAAAAAGGCTTAACATCCCAACTTTTGCAATTGTTGATACCAATGCCGATCCCAATCAGGTCGACTACGCCATTCCGGCCAATGACGACGCAAGCGCATCCATCGACTACATTATTGAAGTGGTTACAAATGCCATTCAGGAAGGCTTGAGCGAAAGAAAAATCGACAAGGATAAAGAAGCTCTGGAGCGTGAAAAAGCCGCTGAAGAAGGAACCAATGAAGAAGCAAAGCGTGCTAAAAAAATGGAGCTTATCGAAGCTGACGTTGATGAAGAACACGAAGAGTCGGTAAAAGAAAAGCGGAAAATTCAAAAGAAAATTGTCTCCACCAAGAAAACCGGAGGCAAACCCGAAAAGAAAGATTAATCATACCTGAGGAAAAAGAACCATGTCTATTACAGCAGCAGACGTAAATAAACTCCGGCAGGTTACAGGTGCCGGAATGATGGATTGTAAAAAGGCACTTACCGAGTCGAACGGAGATTTTGACCTTGCCATTGAAATTTTAAGGAAAAAAGGACAAAAAGTTGCGGCAAACCGGGGCGACCGGGATGCCAAAGAAGGCGTTGTTATTGCCAAAACAACTCAGGACGGAAAAAGAGGTGTGCTGGTAGCGCTGAACTGCGAAACAGACTTCGTTGCTAAAAACGAGGATTTCAGAAAAGTGGTTGAAACCATTATCGATATCGCTATTGAAAAAAAGCCTGCTTCCCGCGAAGAACTCCTTCAGCAATCCTTTGCCGGAAACGGACTTACCATTGGCGATAAAATTACCGAGGAGGTTGGAAAAATCGGAGAGAAAATTGAACTGAGCCGCTATGAAGTGGTTGAAGGCGGAGAAGTGGTTGCTTATAACCATCCCGGAAATAAACTGGCCACCATCGTAGGTTTTAACAATTCCCTGCCCAAGCCTGAAATCGGAAAAGATGTGGCCATGCAGGTAGCTGCCATGGCTCCCGTGGCCATTGACCGCAACGATGTGGATGCCACGCTTCTTGCCAAGGAAATAGAAATTGCCAAAGAACAAATCAGAGCCGAAGGCAAGCCTGAGGATAAAATCGAAATGATTGCCAAAGGGAAAATCGAAAAGTTCTATAAGGAATCTACCCTGATGAACCAGGAATTCATTAAAGACGCTAAGAAAACCATTGCCCAGTACCTGAAAGAAAATGACGATAAACTAAAAGTGGTTGCCTTTAAACGGGTCGCCCTTGGATAAATTATTAACCCCGGATTTTCCGGGGTTTTTTTTTATTTATTATATCTTTAACCCCTGTCCCTATGCACTATAATCGTATCCTGTTAAAATTAAGCGGCGAATCCCTTATGGGAGATCGTTCTTACGGCATCGATAATAACCGGCTCAGCCAATATGCCGAAGAAATAAAGCGTGTTTCGGAAAGCGGAGTTCAGGTTGCTGTTGTGATTGGCGGAGGCAATATCTTCCGTGGTATTGAGGGTGCGGCTTCAGGCATGGATCGTGTTCAGGCCGATTATATGGGGATGCTTGCCACCGTCATTAATTCCATGGCTCTTCAGTCTGCCCTCGAGAAAAACGGGGTTCAGACCCGGCTCCTTAGCGCCATTTCCATGGATCAGATTTGCGAGCCATTTATCCGCAGAAGAGCTATTCGTCACCTTGAAAAAGGAAGGGTGGTAATTTTTGGCGCGGGAACAGGAAACCCCTATTTCACCACGGATACCGCAGCTACCCTGCGTGCCATAGAAATTGAAGCTAATGTAATTTTGAAAGGAACCCGGGTTGACGGAATTTACTCTGCCGACCCCGAAAAAGATAAGTCCGCTACCCGATACGAACGCATTACTTTCAGCGAAGTGTATGCCAAGGGCCTCGAAGTTATGGATATGACCGCCTTTACACTCTGCAATGAAAACAAACTTCCTATTATTGTTTTCGACATGAACAAAGAAGGTAACCTGTTGAAAGTCCTCGACGGTCAGCAGGTGGGAACCCTCGTAGAATTTTAACTTTTGCCTATGAATGAAGATGTTCAATTAATTGCCGACATGATGCGTGAGAAAATGGAAAATTCCATTACTCACCTGGAATCGGAACTGCTAAAAGTAAGAGCCGGGAAAGCAAATCCTGCCATGCTCGACGGAATTTTTGTGGATTACTATGGTGTTCGAACACCTTTAAACCAGGTAAGTAATGTCAGCACCCCTGATGCAAGAACGCTTTCCATTCAACCCTGGGAAAAAGCCATGTTGGATCCTATTATTAAAGCCATTCAGGCCGCAAACCTGGGCTTTAATCCCACCAATAACGGATCGCTGGTGATTATCAATGTGCCGGCTCTCACCGAAGAAAGAAGAAAAGAACTGGTGAAAAAAGCCCGGTCTGAAGGTGAGGTTGCAAAGGTTTCCATTCGAGCCGCGCGAAAAGAAGCGCTTGAAGAATTGAAAAAACTTGACAAGCTTCCTGAAGACGAAAAAAAAGGCGCAGAAACTAAAATTCAGGAAATTACAGACGATTATACCAAAAAGGTAGACAATCATCTGGATCGGAAGGAAAAAGAAATTTTAACCGTTTAAGGATGAAACCAAAAAGCATTTTGCTTTTTCTGGTTTTAATCACTTCGGTTTTTTCTTTCAAACTGACCTCCCAAAATATATTTAAATCGGGTTTGCTATTGGGAATTACAGCATCCCAATACGATGGCGATGGGTATGCCGGATATAAAAAAGCCGGACTAACTGCAGGATTTTACTCGCGTGTGAAAACGGGCGACCATACCCACCTTCAGCTTGAAATCAGTTATTTTATGAAAGGGGCCCGAAAAATTCCCGACCCAAACAAAAACGACCTCAATCAATACCTCCTTGATCTGGACTATGTGGATATTCCCCTGTTGTTCAGAATGGAATTTGAAAAGCGTCACCTGCTGGCCGAGCTGGGTTCCGGAATCGGCATTTTAGTGAGGGTAAGAGAAGAAAACAATTACCTCGACATTACCGGCCGAAGGCCCTTTAACCGGACAGAAATTCCTTTTCATTCGGGATTGGGCTATTATTTGTCAAACGGCTGGGAAGTTATTTTGCGGTACTCGTATTCCATCATTCCGGTCCGGCCTCATCCATCCGGAAAATCGGTGTGGTTTAATCGGGGTGAGTTTAATAATTCTCTGAGTTTTTCCGTACGCAAAACCTTTGGTAAAAAAGCGGAAACGATATGATGAAGATAGGCATCGCAATCACGGGAGCCAGCGGAGCTGTTTATGCCAGGGAATTGCTCAACACCTTAATGGAAATTAATTTTCCCGCCGAAAATGTATCCCTGGTTTTTTCCGGAAATGCAAAGTTTGTATGGGAAACCGAATTGGGCGATTCCGGTTATTCCCAATATCCTTTCCCTGTATTTGATAGAAATGATTTTACCGCTCCCATGGCTTCCGGGTCGGGTGGATGCCAGGCATTGATTGTTTGTCCCTGCTCTATGGGAACCCTGGGTCGTATTGCCGGTGGCATTTCCAACGATCTTATTACGCGTGCCGCAGATGTAATGCTCAAGGAACGAAATCGCCTGATTCTGATTACCCGCGAAACCCCTTTGAATCTCATCCATATCAAAAACATGGAAACCATTACCCTCGCAGGAGGAATTATCCTGCCCGCATCTCCCTCTTTTTACTCAAAACCCGCTGATTTTAGTCAATTGGCAAGAACAATTACCAACCGTGCCCTGAATCTTGTCGGCATAAAAACAAACGGATTTTCCTGGGGCGCATCTCAAAATCCTGCTTAAAAGTCTGACAGGTACTATTTTGGGGGACATTTGGTTTTTCTTTTTTAGGGTTTTTTGACCCATTTTGCGACCAATAACGGTTTTTTTTCGTTTAATTGCCAAAATCCTCAGACCAGTTGATTTTAGAGGGCTTCAAATCTTTTTTGGCCCGTATTTTGTCGAATTCCATTCAAATTTTGTCTAAAAGTTCTAACCTTTTTTGTCATATCCTGTATAATCAATTAACTTTACATCCCTAGCAATACTATGCGCCAACTACTATTCATACTAGCCTTAATTGGATTTGGACGGGTAGCTTTTGCTGACCAAAACGGCCAGACCAATTATACCGACCCCTCCGGTTTGAAGCAAGGTCACTGGGTATACACTAACGATATTAAGCGGCTGCCTAATTACGGGCCATCTGCAAAAGTGGAAGAAGGTGACTACAAAGACAACAAAAAGGTAGGAGTCTGGATTTCTTTTTTCCCCAACGGAAATAAGAAAAGTGAAATTACTTTTGATAATAACCGTGCCAAGGGTTACGCCAAAATCTATTACGAAGACGGAAAGGTAATGGAAGAAGGTGTTTGGGAAAACAACCGTTGGGTGGGTGAATATAAAATGTATCATCCGAACGGACAGCTATTTTACGACTTTAAATACAATAATTCCGGAAAGCGGGAAGGAACACAAACCTATTATCATGAAAATGGAAATGTTATGATGAAGGGTGAAATGAAAGACGGAAAGGAAGCCGGAGTGTGGGAAGAGCGTTATGAAAACGGTGACCTGAAAAGCAAAAAAGCCTTCAATAATGGTCAGTTTGATGCCGGCAACTCCGAAACCTACGCACCACGCACACCCATTGTTGCTGAAAAGCCGGATGTTCCCAAAGACGCAAGCAAAGCCCCTGTTGTTGATCCTAAAAAGGACAACGTGAATAAGGGAGAGCTGAAAATTTTTGACGGAAACGGTTATTACAAACTCTACAACAAGAACATGCAGCTATCTAAAGATGGCGTGTTCAAGAATTATAAGCTCATTGACGGGAAGGACTACATCTACAACAAGGACGGAATCCTGATTTCTATTCAGGTGTTCAAAAACGGCTTCTATGTAGGTGATGCTCCACTGGAAGAAAATAAGTAGCATCCCCCTCCCCCGATATTTGGATTTCAGCCCCGGTTTTACCCCGGGGCTTTTCCTTTTAATACAGCGGATGTTTTCCCTTTTTCACTAACTTTAAATCCGCTTTATGGATCACAATCTCCAGCTTTTTAATACCCTTTCCGGCAAAAAGGAGGCCTTTAAACCCATCAATCCTCCCTATGTGGGAATGTATGTCTGTGGCCCTACCGTATACAATGATGTGCATCTTGGCAATTGCCGTACCTTCATTTCCTTCGATATTATATTTCGCTATTTGATGCACCTGGGATATAAGGTGAGGTATGTCAGAAATATTACCGATGCCGGACATCTGGAAGGTGACGCCGATGAAGGCGAAGACAAAATATCCAAAAAGGCCCGCCTCGATAAGTTGGAACCCATGGAAATTGTTCAGAAGTACAGTTTGGGCTTCCATGAGGTAATGCAAAAATTTAATACGCTTCCTCCTTCGATTGAACCTACCGCCACCGGTCATATTTGCGAACAGATTGAAATGACCAAAAAAATTATTGAACGGGGCTTTGCCTATGTGGTAAACGGCTCGGTTTATTTTGACGTGGAAAAGTACTGGAAGGAAAACAATTACGGGGAATTGTCGAACCGAAAAATGGAAGATCTGCTGGCTAATACCCGCGACCTTGACGGACAGGACGAGAAAAAGGGAAGACTGGATTTCGCGTTGTGGATAAAGGCTAAGCCATCCCACATTATGCGCTGGCCTTCTCCCTGGGGCGAAGGATTTCCCGGCTGGCACATCGAATGCTCGGCCATGAGTACCAAATACCTGGGTGAAACCTTTGATATTCATGGAGGAGGAATGGATCTTATTCCCACCCACCATACCAATGAAATTGCCCAGAATATTGCCTGTTCCGGTCACCCGCCTGTGCGTTACTGGCTTCATGCAAACATGCTTACCGTAAATGGAGTCCGGATGTCGAAAAGTGCCGGAAACGGATTTCTTCCCGGCGAATTGTTTGAAGGTTCCCACCCACTTCTTGAAAAAGCCTACGATCCCATCTCCGTAAAATTTTTCATGCTTCAAACGCATTACCGTTCTACCCTCGACTTTTCCAACGAGGCCCTGCAGGCTTCCGAAAAAGGATTTCAGCGCCTGATAAAAGCCGTTGGGTTGCTGGATTCACTGAAAGCCTCAGGCACTTCGGATGTTGATATCCAAAAAATAATTGGCGATACCTACGCCGCCATGAACGATGATTTTAATACTCCTCTGGCGCTGGCGGCCTTGTTTGACGGAGTTAAAATAATTAATTCCGTTAATGACGGGAAACTGAAACTGAACGCCGGTGATCTGGAAAAGCTGAAAAGTCATTTTAATCATTTTGTTTTTGATGTATTCGGCCTCAAAAAAAATCTGTCCTCAGCCGATGGGGAAACCCAACCCGGGCTTTTGGTGGCCGATGGACTCATTCAGCTGCTTCTTGAATTGCGAAATGAAGCCAAGGCAAAAAAAGACTATGCCGCCTCTGATAAAATTCGGGATGAACTCCTGAAAATGGGAATTAAAGTGGTAGATACAAAAGCCGGTTCCTCCTGGGAAATTGAAAAAAAAGACCTCACGCATGATTAATTATTCCGTTCGCCTTGCCGGCCTCATCCTGATTGCGGCACTGTTTAACGCTTGCGGAACGGAAACCATTGACGAGGATCCCGATCATGGAAAAGTCAAAGTGCTTCTTTCAAAAGCTCCTCAATTCAACGAAGATTCCGCCTATTTTTTTATTGAACGACAGGTTGGTTTCGGCCCACGGGTTCCCCTGACCAAACCTCATGAACAATGTCATTTGTTCCTCGACAGCATGATGCGTGCTTATGGATTTGAAATTTTTCCCAATAAGGGAACCGTAATCGGATACGACGGAAAGCGGATTCCCCTGAAAAACATTGTAGCTTCCTTCCGACCCGAACTGAAAAAAAGAATTTTACTTGCTGCGCATTGGGATACCCGGCCCATGGCCGACCGGGATACCGAGAACAAAGACAAGCCCATTGAAGGAGCCAACGACGGAGCCAGTGGGGTAGCGGTTCTCCTGGAAATAGCCAGAAACATCCAGAAAAAACCCCTCACCAACATTGGCATCGACATAATATTTTTTGATATGGAAGATTACGGAACCGTTTATTGCCAGGGTTCCGAATGGTGGTCGAAGTACCCCCATAAACAAAATTATACGGCCAGTTACGGAATTCTGCTGGATATGGTGGGAGCCAAAGGAGCTACTTTTCCGGTAGAGGGAAATTCTAAAAGATACGCGGCACATGTTATTCAAAAAGTGTGGGGAACCGCCGAGAAACTCGGCTACGGATCTTTTTTCGTACGAAATGAAGTACAAGCCATTACCGATGATCATTACAACATGAATGTTTTTGCCGGAATTCCCACCATCGATATCGTGCATATGGATCCTTCAACCTCTGATTTCGGTCCCTTCCATCACCGGCATGCCGATAACCTTAGCATAATCGATAAAAAAACATTAAAAGCCGTGGGGCAAACCGTTATGGAGGTGATTTATTCAGAATGAAAACGGACAAAAAACTATTTCTGCTCGATGCTTTTGCCCTTATCTACCGGGCATATTTTGCGTTTTCCAATAATCACAGGGTTAATTCCAAAGGACTAAACACTTCGGCAATTTTCGGCTTCACCAATACCCTCCTGGATGTTTTGAAAAAAGAAAAACCCAGTCACATTGCTGTGGTTTTCGATACGGCCGAACCCACCGTGCGCCATGAGGCTTTTGAAGATTACAAAGCCCAGCGTGAGGATATTCCGGAAGATATTGTTCTTGCCATCCCTTTTATTCAAAGAATAATTGAAGGGTTTAATATTCCGGTGCTTAGTTTGGATGGTTATGAGGCTGATGATGTTATCGGAACCCTTGCCAAAAAAGCAGAAAAGGAAGGTTTCATTACTTATATGATGACGCCCGACAAAGATTATGGCCAATTGGTTTCTGAAAACATTTTTATTTACCGGCCCGCACGCGGAGGAGGTCAGGCCGAAGTGCTGGGCCCGAAAGAAGTTTGTGAGAAATGGCAAATTAAAAATGTAGATCAGCTGATCGACATTCTGGGACTTATGGGCGATTCGGTTGATAATATTCCCGGTATTCCCGGTGTGGGAGAGAAGACCGCCATTCAATTGATTCGTGATTACGGCTCTATTGATAACCTTTATAAAGACACTTCCGGACTCAAAGGAAAACTAAAGGAAAAGGTCGAAAATAATAAAGATCTGGCCCTGCAGTCGAGAATGCTCGCCACCATTATTTGTGATGTGCCCATTGAATTCGATGAAACATCGCTGCGACTGGATCCTCCCGACAAAGAAAAACTCATGGAAGTTTTTCAGGAGCTTGAGTTCAGAACCCTGGCAGCAAAGGTTTTTTCCCAGGATAATGGAAACAGTGAAGTTGACCGGGATTTATTCGGCAACCCACTGGCTCAGTCCCTGACTGAAAATTCGCCACCGGAATCTGAAATGGTTCCCACCCTGAAAACCCTGGCCGATGTTACAACAGATTATAAGATTGCCAACACCGAGAGTGATATTTCCGGCCTGTTACTCATTTTAAATGCTGCCGACACCTTTTGTTTTGATTCCGAAACCACCGGACTCGATCCCCTGAAGGATGAAATCATTGGCATTTCCTTTTCCGTAAAAATGGGGGAGGCCTGGTATGTTCCCGTTCCTGAGGGAAAAGAACAAGCACGATCCTTTCTTCAACAGTTTGAACCCGTTTTTTCCGATCCGAATAAAACAATGGTCGGACAGAACATTAAGTTCGATATGGCCATGGTGCTCAGCTATGGTATCGAAATAAAAAACAAATTGTTCGATACCATGGTTGCCCATTATCTTATTCGGCCGGATATGCGGCACAGCATGGATTTGCTGGCCGAAACATATCTTAACTATTCGCCTGTTTCCATTACCTCGCTCATTGGAAAAAAAGGCAAAGATCAGCTGAGCATGAAAGATGTTCCGCTGAAAGACATTGCTGTTTATGCCGCAGAAGATGCCGATGTTACATTACAGCTGTATCATGTTTTTAAACCCATGCTTGCTGAGTGCGGAGCTGAAAAAATTTTCTACGAAATTGAATCTCCCCTGATCCCGGTTTTATGCCGGATGGAATTTGAAGGCATTAAATTAGATACAGGAGTATTGGGAGAACTTTCAAAAATTCTGGAAGCCGAAGCCGCTGAAAGAGAAAAAGAAGTTTTTGAATTAGCCGGGATGAAGTTTAATATTTCTTCACCCAAACAGGTAGGCGATGTTTTGTTTGGTGCCCTTCGCATTGTGGAAAATCCAAAAAAAACCAAAACGGGACAGTTTGCCACGGGCGAGGATGTGCTGGACAAGCTCAGGGGGAAGCATCCGATCGTAGATAAAATCCTGGAGTTTCGGGAACTTCAAAAACTTAAAAACACTTATGTTGATGCCCTCCCTCAATTAGTGGATCCCGGAACCGGCCGCCTTCATACTACCTTTAATCAGGTTGTGGCAGTTACCGGACGACTCAGCTCCGATAATCCCAACCTTCAAAATATACCCATCCGGACAGAGAAGGGAAGGGAAATAAGAAAAGCATTCGTTCCGGGATCGGAAGATTTTGTTTTGCTTTCAGCAGATTATTCTCAGATAGAACTGCGAATCATGGCCCACATGAGTAAAGACCAGGGCATGATGGAAGCGTTTAAAGAAGGATTGGACATTCACACCGCTACAGCGGCCAAAGTATTTCATGTGGAGCTTGATAAAGTAGATGCTGAAATGCGCCGCAAGGCCAAGATGGTGAACTTTGGTATTATTTACGGGATTTCAGCTTTTGGACTGGCCGAGCGTCTTAGCATTCCAAGAGCGGAAGCAAAGGAAATTATAGATAATTACTTTACCCAATATCCCGGTATCCGCAACTACATGGATCAGGGCATTGAAAATGCAAAGGCGAAAGGATATGTGGAAACTATTCTTGGCAGGCGACGCTACCTCCCTGATATTCATTCCTCCAATCAAACCGTACGGGGATTTGCGGAAAGAAATGCCATCAACGCACCCATTCAGGGAAGCGCTGCCGATATGATTAAAATTGCCATGGTCAGCATCGACGCTGCCTTGAGAACACAAAAACTGAAAACAAAAATGTTGCTTCAGGTGCATGATGAACTTGTGTTTGACGTGCATAAAAAAGAACTTGATACCATTAAGCCCCTGGTAAAGGAACTAATGGAAAAAGCACTCCCTCTGGATATCCCGGTGCTCGCTGAAGTGGGAACCGGACCAAACTGGCTGGAGGCCCACTAGGCTGTAAAGAACTGATAATCAATAATTTTCAATTATTTTTTGCGAACCTGTAACAAACAAAGGGCCCAATTCGTCCTACCTTTAGCCCATGAGTCCCGGTGAGTATAACCAATGTGTAGATCTGTTTGCAGACCGCCTGTTCCGGTTCTTGCTTAAAAGTGTCCGGGATGAAGATCTTGCGAAGGATCTTGTTCAGGACACCTTTGAAAAGGCCTGGCTAAACCACGAAGACATTCCTTTTTTAAAGGCGAAATCATGGTTGTTTACCACCGGATACCGGACGATGATAGATGGAATCAGAAGAGGAAAGAAAATGGTGAACATGGAGGTAATGCCGGAAGTTTTTGCCGGAAACATGCCGGAGCCCGATTTGAAAAAGCAACTCAGGCTTGCTTTGGAAAAACTTCCCGACATACAGCGCTCGGTTATTTTATTGCGCGATTTTGAAGGGTATGACTATAAAGAAATAGGGGAGATAACGGGCTTGACCGAATCGCAGGTAAAGGTGTATATATTCCGGGGGCGGACGGCCTTAAAAAAGTTTCTCGTTTCAATGGATAATCTGATATGATGGAAATCAACAAAGAAAATATTAATAAATGGCTGCAAGATCTGGAGGCAGGTAAGCTGAATCCGGAACAGGAAGAGGCAGTTTATTTATTTCTTGAGAACCATCCTGATTTTATCCCCGAAACCCATATTCACTCCCTTACGGAAGCTTTTTCCGAAAATCCTGTTTTTGATGGAAAGGAAAATCTGAAAGTATCGGTACAAGAACAAACCTATGCCGAATATCTCATTATTGGGAAAGCAGAAAATATTTTGAGCGAAGAAGAGGAAGATCACCTTAAGAAGATATTTGTTATAAATCCGGTTTTAAAGCAAGACCTGGAATGGTATTTAAAAACGCGGATTGTTTCTGAAGAAATTGAGTACCCCTTTAAGGAGCAATTATACAGGGAAGAAAAAGTTTTTTCCCTGATGCCTGTGCTTCGCATGGCGGCTGCTTTTTTGTTGCTGGCCGGATTAGGCAGTTTGCTTTACTTTTTTGTTTTTCAGAATCCCGGAAATTTTGCCTTACGCGGTGAATCGTTCTCTTCGCCTGCTGAAAAATTCCGGGGTAGGTATGTGCAAAATTTCTCCGGAAAGGAAACAAAAGAAAATAATTTTGAAAGGTCCGGAAAAGCCCAGCGCCCCCGCACAGTTTTATACGCCTCCGGCAATCAGGTAAAGTGGGTGAAACAGGATATTGATCCTTTAAATACTTTTTCATTGGCCCGCCATTCCAATCCGAGGTTACCTCTTTTTATCTCACCGGAGAATCCCGAAATTCTGGCTCTCACCCGGTCCCGCAATGAAGAATTAATAAATCGTACTGAGCCGGAGGAAGTACTTGTAAATGAAGTTTCCGGAGAAGCGCTTATGTCTGAAGTAAAATCCTTTATTTCGGGTGAGCCTGAAAATAAAGTAAAATGGTATCATTTTGCCGCCCTTGCCGGCAAAGGACTTTCAAAAATGACGGGCCGTCCTTTTAAAATTTACCGCCTGGAATCCGATGCCGAGGAAGATGGTTTGAAAATAGTAGCGGGCAATTATATAATTACAAGAAAAAATTAACCGGCCTGTAACAATCCGAGGAGCCTGTTCGTCATAGGTTAAAAGATAAAAATTATGAAAAAAGCAATCCTGTTAACGGCAATATTCTTTGGAGTGAGTTTCCTGGTAATTGCCCAGAAAGAAGAAATCAGAACCCTTGAACCGTTCAATGAGATATCGGCTTCCGGTGGAGTGAAAATTGTTTTAATCCCGGGTGAGAGCGAAAAGGTTGAACTCAAAGGGGAGAATGAATCAGATCTGAAAATGATAAAAACTCCTGTAAATGGAGGTAAGCTCATGGTAAGTGCCGACGGAAAAACTTCGGATAAGGTTACCATAGAAGTGTATTATAAAAATTTATCGGCTGTGCAGGTTACAGGCACGGGAAAAGTAAATACCCGGGGTCCGATAAAATCTCCAAAGTTTAAGGTTGAAGTTACAGGTGCATCAAACGCCAATCTGGAACTGCAATGCGATCAGACGGATGTAAATCTTTCCGGCGCCAGCAACATTACCCTGAGTGGTAAATCTTCCGATCTTAATGCGCATATCACCGGGGCCAGCGGTTTGAAGGCTCAGGATCTGGATAATCAAAACGCAAGCATGTTCCTTACCGGAGCAAGTTCAGCCAAAGTGGCTCCCAAAGGAAAATTGCAGGGCTCGCTTACCGGAGCTTCAAGTCTGAAATACTATTCCGATCCCGCCGAAAAGGAAATTAATGTAACCGGTTCTTCCTCCGTTAAAAAAGCCGGTGAAGGTGATGATAAAAGCGGGCAATCCAAAGGCAAGTGGGATATCAAGAAATTCAGGGAAGATGATTTTAAACACTGGGCAGGATTTGAAATGGGAGTAAACGGATATCTGGGAAGCTCCGGATCGGTTTCCTTATCGCCCCTGCAGGAAAATTTTGACCTGAATTATGCCCGGTCATTAAATTTCAATCTCAATATCATAGAACACGATTTTAACTTGTGGAAAAACAGATTAAATCTGGTAACCGGACTAGGGTTCTCCTGGAATAATTATGGCTTCCGCCGTAACATTACCCTGGATCCCAATTCCAGTTTCACCTTTGCCTCCATTGATTCGGGCATCAATTATACCCGCAATAAACTGCGCACCTCCTCGCTCACCCTGCCCTTGTTGCTTGAGTTTAATGCAAGCGATAATCCCGATAAAACCTTTCACCTCGCCGCAGGGATTACCGGCAGCTGGGTGTTCAGAGCAAAAACCCTTCAGGAATTTAATGCCAACGGGTATAATATTTCGGTTGAAAGAAGAGACGATTACAACATTAATCCTTTTCAATATGCTGCTACGGTCAGACTTGGGGTAGGAGATTTCACACTCTATGCCAACTACGGATTATCAACCCTTTTTGAAAAAAACAAAGGAACCGATTTAAATCCCTTTTCGATAGGATTACGAATCATACCTTTTTAATAAATTCCAAACATCCCCGCAGAAACAGGAGCCCTGAAGCTCCTGTTTTTTTTATTTTTACCCCAGTGGAAGATTTCTCTGTAAAAATATCTGAAAGCCTTTCTCTTGAGATTCATCAACCGGGAGATATTGAACATCTTGTAAAGTATCTGAACGATCCCGAAGTGTATCGAAATACGCTAAAAATTCCATTTCCCTATACCGCTAAGGATGCCGCTGATTTTTTCAAGCTAACGGTAAATGCCAGAGTTGAGTCGGGAAGAAATATGCACTGGAAAATTAATAAAGCCGGGACAGGACTGATTGGCGGATTGGGACTTCATGGGGCGTATCCCGGTTCAATGCACAAAGAGGAATTTGGTTACTGGCTTTCAGCCCCATTTCGTGGCCAGGGATTAATGACAGAAGTGCTTATGAAGTTCTGTCCTTATATTATGGCTGAATATGGTTATACACGCCTCGAAGCTCCTGTTTTTTCTTTTAATACGGCTTCTGCAAAGGTGTTGATGAAATGCGGTTTTCAAGAGGAGGGAATGCTCCGAAAGGCATATTTAAAAGATGGGCAATTTATCGATGCCCGCCTGTTTGCCAAAGTCATTTAACACCCCTTTTTTTAATCTCTTTTAATTTTTTTGGATTGGCATATCCAATATCTTTACGCCTAATTTTAGACGGCATGGATAAAAAAGAGATTCTGAACAGTAAAATTGCCCTCGCCCAGAAAGGGGGAGGCGATAAGCGGATTGAAGCCCAGCATAAAAAGGGAAAATTAACCGCAAGGGAACGCATCCATTTTCTGGTAGATGAGGGAAGTTTCCAGGAAATCGGAATGCTGGTTACCCATCGTTCGTTTGATTTTGGTATGGAAAAAGAACGCATTCCGGGCGATGGAGTGGTAACCGGATATGGGACCATTGATGGCAGATTGGTTTATGTTTTTTCTCAGGATTTTACTGTTTTCGGAGGCTCGCTTTCCGAAACCCATGCAGAGAAGATTTGTAAGATAATGGACCTGGCCATGAAAAACGGCGCCCCTGTAATTGGACTCAATGATTCGGGAGGTGCCAGGATTCAGGAAGGTGTGGTGTCGTTGGCCGGATATGCCGATATTTTTTACCGAAACACATTGGCCAGCGGGGTGGTGCCCCAAATATCTGCCATAATGGGTCCCTGCGCCGGTGGTGCCGTTTATTCTCCGGCCATTACCGATTTTATTTTCATGGTTGAAAAGACATCTTACATGTTTGTTACCGGACCCAATGTGGTAAAAACGGTTACTCATGAAGAAGTCAGCTCAGAAGATCTGGGAGGTGCCTCAGTTCACTCGACCAAATCAGGAGTGGCTCATTTTTCCTGTGCCAATGAGATTGTTTGCATTCAGAACATCAGAAAATTACTTTCCTATCTTCCCCTGAATTGCGAAGACAATCCTCCGGCTCTTCCTTTTACACCGGGTTCCGAAAGCCGGCCGGTGCTCGATACCATTGTGCCTGATAACAGCAATCAACCCTACGATATGCGCGAGGTAATTGAGGGAATAGTGGATCAGGGTTCTTTTTTTGAAGTTCACCGGAATTTTGCCGAGAATATTGTGGTTGGATTTGCACGGGTAGGAGGAAGTAGTATAGGCATTGTGGCCAACCAACCCGCTTATCTGGCCGGAGTATTGGACATACAGGCATCCACAAAAGCCGGGCGCTTCGTCAGATTTTGCGATAGTTTTAATATTCCTCTTCTGGTTCTTGAAGATGTTCCCGGATTTCTTCCCGGAACCGATCAGGAGTGGAATGGTATTATCACCAACGGCGCAAAATTGCTTTATGCCTTCTGTGAAGCCACGGTTCCCAGAATAACCGTAATTACCCGCAAAGCCTATGGAGGCGCTTATGATGTAATGAATTCAAAGCACATTGGTGCAGATATGAATTTTGCCTGGCCCAATGCCGAGATTGCCGTAATGGGTGCACGCGGAGCAGCAGAAATTATTTTCAAAAACGAAATTGCCGCCTCAAAAAATCCCGATGAAAAACTCAAAGAAAAAGAAGGGCAGTATAATGAGCTTTTTGCCAACCCGTATCGGGCGGCGGAAAGAGGGTTTATTGATGAGGTAATTCTTCCCTCCCAAACCAGGGAAAAACTCATCCGGGCCTTTACAATGCTGGAGAACAAAGTGGCAAAATTGCCCCGAAAAAAGCACGGAAATATCCCCTTATAAGCAAACGGCTGTTTTCCAGATATTTGCAGGAAATTTTTGGGTTAAAAATACTTGCAACCCAATGCCCGCTTTTGGTTGTCTTTTAAGATATAGTTTATACCTTTAAAGAAAGACTCTTACCATGAAAATCAATTTTTTGCCCTTTTTAGTTTTTGCACTGGCCATCGGTGGATGTACAAAAACCGTTGAAGCACCCGATCCGTCTGAAAATGAAATAAGTAACCTTTCAACCCAGCGGAAAGCATTGATGTTTGATTTTACCGGAGTTAATTGCGGTGCCTGCACTGCCATCCTTCCTACTTTCGAAGGGTTTCTTCATGCGAACGAAGGAAAGGTTATTGGAATTTCCGTGCATTGTGGTAGTGGCGATACCCTAAACACCGGATTTTCACTTTCATTTACCGGACAATATGATATCCCCGGAACACCCCGTTTCAGTGAGGGTTCCATCATGAAAACAGATACCTCTTACAGTGTTGCTGAATCTCTGGCTAAAGCCACTATGGGAAAGCCCGCAGATGCAGGTATTGGTTTGGTGTATTCCATCAGCAATAACACCATGACCATTAAAACCAAAACCCGGTTTTTTAATGAAGCTTCCGGCAGTTATAAACTGGCGCTTTACATTGTAGAAGATAACATTATGACAGAGCAAACCGGCAACATGCGCAGGCATGATAATGTTTTGCGCGGCAGTGCCAATGGTTATTGGGGAACCGCAATCCCTCCCTCTTCGGTGGGAAAAGGACTTGAATGGGAAAACACATTTACCTATAATATCGGAACCCACGGAATTCATTTCTGGAATACCGCAAACCTGAAAGTGGTTGCCATTATTTACAAAATGGATGGTAACGAACCTAAGGAAGTGGTTAATTGTAATAAGTGGTAATTGTCCGATAACAGCACAGGGTTTCTTTTCGTGTATGCGTAGTGTTTTTATTCTTCTTATCGGGTTCTTTCCTTTTGCTCTGTTCTCCGGCACCCCTGGTTTACTTACGGATTATGCCGTACCCGCTTCTTTTTCGAAAGGAAAGGGCAAAGGTCTTCTGAGAAATGCTTTTTTAAAAGGGCAGATTTCCATTCATGCCGGGGCCGGTTTTATTAATCTCCAGTACCCGGGTCACAATGACTACCTCCAATACGGCAAGGTTTCAAGTGAATATAATCTTCCCATCAACGCCAGGGTTGAGTATGGAATTACTTCTTCCCTTAGTGCCGGTGCTTTTGTTAATATGTACAAAGCCCGAACGGATATTCGCGACCGTACCGCCTCCTTCAATGTGAACGGATTTGAATACAAATCAACTACCATTGCTCTTACGGCGGCCTACCATGTTTACATGGGTAAGAATCTTGTTTGGTTCGATCCCTATGTAAACGGAATGATCGGTCTGGAAAGCCTCAAAGCCAGTCCTTTTGGGACCGCTAATTATTTTGAGCCCCAGGAGGGAGGAATGGCATATTCCTTTGGTTTCGGTGCCAATTTTTATCTGTTCCAACCCCTCGCTATTTATGCCGAGGCCGGATATGGAATAAACATTTTCAACACAGGAATTACCTTACGGTTTTAATCCGTTTCTTTGCAGGAAAAAAATGAATGTCCTGCTATTGGGCTCCGGCGGCCGGGAACACGCATTGGCCTGGAAAATATCCCAAAGTCCGAAATTAAGGAAGCTCTTTATTGCGCCGGGAAACCCGGGAATGTCTGCTTTGGGAACCCTTGTGAACCTGAAGCCCGGAGATTTCGAGGGTGTGAAAAATCTGATTTTATCTCAACAAATAGATTTGCTAGTGGTAGGCCCTGAAGATCCTCTCGTTATGGGCATCAGGGATTTTCTTGAGGCCGACAAAAATTTGAAATCGCTCAAAATTATTGGCCCGGGGAAATCCGGTGCCCGACTGGAAGGATCGAAAGATTTTTCCAAGGAGTTTATGTTTCGTCATAGCATTCCCACCGCCCGGTACAAAACTTTCACAAAAGATAATATTTCCGAAGGCAAAGCATTTTTAAAATCACTTTCTCCTCCCTACGTGTTAAAGGCAGATGGTCTTGCAGCCGGAAAAGGAGTTTTAATTTTAAATGAAATTTCTGATGCCGAAAAAGAGCTTGAATCCATGATTATGGATGCGAAATTCGGATCCGCTTCGGCAAGGGTAGTTATTGAAGAATTTCTGGATGGGATAGAAGTTTCCTGTTTTGTTTTAACCGATGGCAAAGATTATGAACTTCTTCCTGAAGCCAAAGATTATAAAAGAATAGGAGAGGGGAATACCGGTCCGAACAAGGCTGGAATAGTATCCTTATCTCCTGTGCCTTTCGCCCGGGGGGAATTTATGGAAAAGGTTCTTACCCGTATTATTGAGCCCACCATCAGGGGACTGCAAGAGGAAGAAATTCCCTACATGGGTTTTATTTTTTTCGGACTCATTAATGTGGGTGGCGAGCCCTTTGTAATCGAGTATAATTGCCGGATGGGCGATCCTGAAACCGAGGTGGTAATGCCCCGCATAAAATCAGATATTCTCGATTTATTTGATGCCTGTGCTTCCGGTAAACTAAATAATTTTAATCTTGAAATTGAAGAAAGGACCTGTGCTACCGTAATGTTGGTTTCGGGAGGATACCCGGGCGATTATGCCAAGGGATTTTCCATTTCAGGTCTTGAAAATGTGAAAGATTCCCTGGTTTTTCATGCAGGAACCGCGCAACAGAATGGCAATCTTGTTACTTCAGGAGGTAGGGTATTGGCCATAAGTTCCTACGGAAATAAAATCGAGGAGGCAGTGACCCTAAGCATGGAGAATGCCCGAAAAATAAACTGGGAAGGAAAATATTTTAGGAAAGATATTGGAAAAGACCTGTAGCCGGATTATTTGTATCCCCCGGTTTCTTCGGCCTCGCGGTTAAATTTTGCCTGCATGTTCATCCAAATCAAAAAGGCAATCCCACCGATGGCCATGAAAATAAAATTGGGAAGCATATTTAATTTTTCGATGATTTTAAATGACCACATGAAACAGTCGCCGATGCAAAGCCAAAATTCAGTCATAAAATTTCTTTTTTATTTTAGCAAAAGTAAAAAATAACCCCGAATCTCCAAGGCCCTAAAATGGTGGTATCATTCTTCAGGAAAAGCAGAAGCGCCGCCATTTTGGCCATCCCGGTCCTGGCATTAGGACTATCCCTTTTTCACTCATTTTTCTCCCCTGAGCCATCCCCTTCACTGTATATGCCTCTTTATGAGCCAGTTGCAGACTTGCTATTGGGTTTCCGCCTTGTCTCAATTTTGGTTAATGCCGGGCTTATTACCGCGGGAGCCTTTCTTTTGAACCGGATTTGCACCAAAATGGAAATCCTGAATACCACTTCCTACATGCCCGGATTGGTGTATGTTTTATTTATGGGCTCCTCGGTCAGGATTTCAGGAACCCACCCCCTGCTTTTCACCAATGTTTTTATTCTGCTGGTGCTAATGAAAATGTTCCAAACCCACCGAAAAGAAACCGCGTTCGGCGAATTATTCGATTCGGGAACCCTTTTGGGAATTTCAGTGCTCTTTTTCTTCCCCTCTTTTGTTTTTATTCCCCTGGTTTGGATTTGCCTTACCATAATCCGGCCTTTTATCTGGCGCGAGTGGATAATAGGATTTCTGGGCTTCCTGATCCCGTTCATTTTCGTTGCCGCCTACTTTTTTTTAAGGGATGGTCTGGAATCGGTATTCCGGGATAAAATAATTTCCCCCTTTTCCGAAATAACAGTTTCTTTTGATATTCAGGGGCCTTCCTGGTTATTGGCCGGCCTGGTTTTGTTCATTGTGCTTGTTTCCCTTCCGGGAGCATTTCGGGGTAAGGCCATTATTACCCTTCGTGCCAAAAATCACTTTCTTATTTTGCTTTGGTTTTTAATCCTGGGTTTGGTGGGAACCACCATTAGTCCGTATAGTTCTGAAATTATATACCTTTTTTGCGGGATTCCCCTTTCCGTTTTTATTGCTAATTTTTTCCTTTCGGTAAAAAGGATTTTTCTGGCCGAATTTCTGGCCTTTTCCTGGATGGTGTTCATTCTTTTAAATCAATTCCTTTGGGAGAACTTTCAGGGCTTTTGATTTATCCTTAAATTTGTAAAAAAAAGGAATGAAGTTCGGCGTTGTTGTTTTCCCCGGTTCCAATTGTGATGAGGATATGTTTTATGTCCTCAGCAATATCCTGAAACAGGAAACTGTTTACCTGTGGCATAAAGATCACGACCTGAAAAACTGTGATTTTATTATTCTCCCGGGTGGTTTTTCCTACGGAGATTATTTAAGGTCAGGTGCCATTGCCCGCTTTTCACCCCTGATGCAGGAAATAGTGGAATTTGCCGCAAAGGGCGGTTTCGTTTTCGGTGTTTGTAACGGGTTTCAGGTTTTGTGTGAGGCAGGTCTTGTCCCCGGTGCTCTTATGCATAATACCGAACGAAAGTTCCTTTGTAAGAATGTTTTCATTACTCCGGTCAGTAAAACCGCTCTTATTACTTCGGAAATTCCTTCCGGCAAGGCACTTAAGATTCCGATTGCTCACGGAGAAGGAAATTACTACGCCGATGAAAAAACCCTGAAGGAGCTTGAAGCCAACGATCAGATTTTATTTAAATATTGCGATTCCAACGGAGCCATTACTCCTGAGTCTAATCCCAATGGATCATTGGCAAATATTGCCGGTGTTTGTAATCGCGGAAAAAATGTGTTTGGCATGATGCCTCACCCCGAAAGGGCAGCGGATGTTAATCTGGGTAATACCGATGGGCTTTTCCTGTTTAATTCTCTCCTTTCCCTGGTGGAAGGGAAAGTTTAGTGTTTTAGGGGCCTTTTTTTGATCATTCCTCCCCGGGTATCCTTTATCGAGTGCATTACCAAAAATGCATTGGGGTCAATTTTCTCCACTTCCGATTGGAGTTTTCCGATTTCAAGACGGGTTATAACGGTAAAAACAATATCCACATCGCCCCGGTTTTCTCCTCTTTTTCCGTACCCTCTTTTTCCGGTGTAAACGGTTACCCCTCGACCCATTTTCTCAATGATCATAATCCGGATTTCTTCGCTGTGTGATGAAACAATGGTTACTCCGGTATATTCCTCAACTCCTTCTATGACAAAGTCAACGGTTCTCGAAGCAGCCAGGTAGGTAAGAATACTGTAAAGGGCAGCCTCCATAGTCAGCAGGTAGGCGGCTACGGAGAAAATCATGATGTTGAATAACAATATTACATCGCCGATGGTAAGACCGGTATTCCGGCTAATGGTTATGGCCAGAATTTCCGTTCCGTCGAGAACGGCTCCGCCCCGGATAGCCATGCCTATTCCCCCGCCCAGAAAAAATCCGCCAAAGGCAGCGGTTAATAGCTTGTCGGTGGTGATAACCGGAAAATCCATCAGCGCAACTACTATGGCAAGACCGGAAATGGCAAAAATACTTTTGAAGGCAAGTCCTTTATTTATCTGCCGGTAGCCCAGGTATAAAAAGGGCAGGTTTATCAGCACGATGAAAACCGATAAGGAAACACCGGTTACATGCGAGGAAAGCATGGAAATACCCGTAACCCCACCATCAATAAAGCCATTGGGCAACAAAAAACTTTTCAGGCCAACGGCAGCGGAAAATATACCAATGGTTATAAGAAATATGCTTTTTATCAGGTGGCTCAGGGTAATCCGGAATAAATACAATTCCTTAGCCACCCGGTAACTCGAGGGAATCCGCTCGCCCAACATGATAAACCTTCGTCGGATAAATTCTTCCAGTATTTTATTTACCCGTAGTTTCATTTTCCGCTTTGCTTTTGTCGGTAATAATGCATGGCATCAATGTAATCCCACACCCCCGGAGGCAAAAAGAATTTCATGTTTTTTCCGGCCGCAATTCCCTCCCTGATCTGTGTGGAACTGATTTCAATTTGCGGTGCGGGAACCAATTCCACCGAAGGGTGATTCCGGTATTTTTCGGGTAGTGGACCCCTGGGGTAAATTAATAACCGGTAGCGCTCCAGAATTATTTCGTGATTTTTCCACTTGTGAAAATGCTCCAGGTTGTCGCTTCCCAGGATTAATTCGAATTTTTTGCCGGGGAATTTCTCCTGTAAGTAAATCAGGGTATCGATGGTATAGCTGGGCTTGGGGAGCTCAAATTCAATGTCGGAGACCTTTATTTTTGAATAGCCTTCCACGGCTATTCTGGCCAGGTGAAGCCGGTCGCGACTTTTTAAAAGCATTTTTTCTTCCTTGTGGGGATTTAGGGGAGAAACCACCAGTAGCAGCTCATCCAGACGGGTAAACTCCGCCATATAATTGGCTATTACCAAATGGCCTACATGGATGGGGTTGAAGGTTCCAAAGAAAAGGCCGCAGGTATCGGACATATTTTCAAATTTATGGATAATATTGCCGGAAAAGGAAATTTTATGCTTTATGAAAAACATATTTTCGTTTGTGTGAACCAGCGACCCGAAGGCGCCCGAATCTGCTGTGGAGAGGAACATGGTTTAAAGCTGGTTCAGGCCTTTAAGGAGGAGATTTTAAAGCGGGGGCTGAAGGTTAAGGTACGGGCCCAGAAAACGGGATGCTTTGATATTTGTGAAACCGGCCCGAATGTGATGGTTTATCCCGAAGGGATTGTTTACGGAAAGGTGATGGTTTCAGATGTGCCCGAGATTATGGAAAATCATATTGTAGGAGGAAAGCCGGTTGACCGCCTCCGCATTAATTTTTAGCATTGAACGAAATATCACAATACCTGGAAAGCCTTTCTCCTGCCCTTTCCATGCTTTCCCGATTGTGGGAACCGGCTTTTAAACAACTGGAGAAGGACCTTTCCCTTGCCGGATTTAATGATGGCATTTCTGCTCCGCCTCCTGCAGGTTTTAACCAAGGAGCTGAATTCGTTTCAGGTGTATTGAAAAAACTCCACCAAAACTCCAGCTTTAATCCGGATAGTTTTTTTTACCTGGTGGATCTTCCTCCGAAACTGGTTTCCCGGTTGTCTGCATTGTCAGGAGATGCGTATTACGAATGGGCCGGAAAGGCTGTTTTTGCCCGTGAATTGCAAAAGGTGTTTTTCCGCCTGAGTTTTTCAGGTAAGGATTAGTATCCGGAAAACCCGGGGAATATTTTCCCGAACAAATCCTTCGATGCGCTTGAATCTTCTGCGGCAAAACCTCCCAACAGTTGAAAAAAGTAATGCTCACTTTCAAGGGCATAAAATTCATACGAAAGGTCCTGACTTCCGTTTTTTCCCCGAAGCGAACACCGGAAGCCGGATGCTTTTTGGGCATTTACAGGTTCGGGTTTGCTTACCGAACAGCCGGGAAATTTTGATTCCAGGTTTTTTACCGCTTCTTCAAAATACCCGGAAATATTATACGATAGCTCATAAGCAGTCAGCGAGTCTTTTGATTCTCCGATGATGAGAAAAAACCGGTTTCGAAGCGTGTCTTCGTAATGGATCAATGAACCGGGGTGAGGGTCGACGGCCGGAATAAAATTATCGGGAAGCGAAATTTCGAATTTCCCCGGCATAGCCACTGTACGGTATTTAATTTCTTCCGTACAGGATAAGAAAACAGAAAACAGAAAAAAAATACAGCAAAAAGCCGGAAAGGGTTTTTTATTCAACGATTTTATCCGGGTTAAAAGTAAAATTATGTTTTTTGGAAAAGGCATCCTGGGCCCGGTCGAATGCTTCCGTAGCCTCAATCAGTTTCCGGTTGGCTTCATTTATGGCATCGTCGTATTTTTCCTGATCGTCCTCCTCGGTATCTTCATCGGGCTTGCAAAGGAGCTCTACCACAGTCCGGTATTCGTTATCTACAATGGATTTGTAATTCTCCAGAAGTTTCACCGCTGCCTGGTAGAGGGATTCATCTCCATGAAATCCGCCCAGTTTTTTTGTGCCTTCCAGACTACGCATAACCTGATGCATTAAACTGTCGAGGCCTTGTCGCATTTCTTCCGGTCCTCCATCGAGACTTTCCATAAAACGGTCTTCCATGGAAATTACACGGTTTTGAAAAACAACAATGGAATCATTGTACTTAACGGCTTCTTCCGGACCTGGACCGCAGCCCAAGAGGAACAACAAAGCCAGGGGAATTACTTTTACTATACGCATGGTTATGGTTTAAAGGGTACCCCTCAGGGCTTGTTCCCGTTCTATACTTTCAAATAAAGCTTTAAAGTTTCCCGCGCCAAATCCTTTGGCTCCCATCCTCTGAATAATTTCATAGAAAAGGGTAGGGCGGTCTTCTACGGGTTTGGTAAAAATCTGGAGGAGGTATCCCTCTTCATCGGCATCCACAAGAATGCCCAGCTTTTCCAGTACGGAAATATCTTCTTTCATGATTTCCATGTGCTTGCCTAGGCGATTGGGAACATCGGTATAATAGGCATGAGGAGGAGCCGTGAGAAATTCCACGCCCCTTTCCCGGAGTGCCTTTACAGTTGAAATTATATCATCGGTTGCCACAGCAATGTGTTGCACGCCCGAACCCTCATAAAAATCAAGATATTCCTCAATCTGTGATTTTTTCTTCCCTTCGGCAGGTTCGTTTATCGGAAATTTTATCCGCCCGTTTCCGTTCGACATCACTTTCGACATCAACGCGGAATATTCAGTGTGAATTTGCTTGTCATCGAAAGAAAGAAAATTTACAAATCCCATCACATCCTCGTACCATTTCACCCAGGTGTTCATTTCGCCCCAGCCTACATTTCCAACCATATGATCAATAAATTTCAATCCGGTAGAAGAGGGGTTGTAATCCGATTTCCATTCCCTAAAGCCGGGAAGAAACAGTCCTTTATAATTTTTCCGCTCCACAAAAATATGAACGGTATCGCCATAGGTGTGAATACCGCTTCGAATTACGGAGCCGTGTTCGTCTTTTTCTTCCGTAGGCTTCATAAAAGGTTTCGCCCCTCTTTTGGTGGTTTCTTCAAACGACTTTGTGGCATCATCCACCCAAAGGGCAATAACCTTTACCCCGTCGCCATGTTTTTTGAGATGTTCATTAATGGGAGAGGTGCTGGTAAGGGGAGTGGTAAGAACCAGTCGTATTTTATTTTGAGCCAGCACATAGGAAGCCCTGTCGCGAACACCTGTTTCAAGTCCGCAATAGGCCAGCGACTGAAAGCCAAAGGCTGTTTTATAATAATGCGCGGCCTGCTTGGCATTGCCCACATAAAATTCAACATAATCGGTTCCCAGCAAGGGGAGAAAATCCTGAGCTCCTTCAAAAATTTTATCGAGCCCGTATTCTACATTTTTAATCTGTTTGCTCATAGCTGTTTTTATTCTAACCAGGATTTATAATATTTTCCATCATCAATTTTTAAGGCGGCCTCAGTTACCATCAGGGGGCGGAATGTATCTACCATTACGGCAAGTTCCTGAGTTTCTTTCTGGCCTATGGATCGCTCCATGGCACCCGGTGCCGGACCGTGGGGAATTCCCTTAGGATGAAGCGTGATATGTCCCTGTTCAATGTTGTTCCGGCTCATAAAATCACCGTCAACATAATATAATACCTCATCGCTGTCGATATTGCTGTGGTTATAAGGGGCAGGCACAGACTGAGGGTGATAATCGTACAGGCGTGGACAAAAAGAACAAACTACATAGGAGGATGTTTCAAAAGTCTGATGAACGGGAGGGGGTTGATGAACCCTTCCTGTAATGGGCTCAAAGTTGTGGATTGAAAATCCCCAGGGAAAATTAAATCCGTCCCAACCCACCACATCAAAGGGATGCGTTCCGTAAAGCACATCGTGAATGACACCTTCTTTTTTAATTTTTATGAGGAAGTCACCCTTCTCGTCATGCGTTTCAAGGTCCTGTGGCAATTTGAAATCTCTTTCGCAAAACGGACTGTGTTCAAGGTGTTGTCCGTGAGAGTTTTTGTAGCGCTTTGGCGTATAAATAGGGTCGTGCGATTCAAGGTAAAAAAGACGATTGTCCGAAGTTTCAAATTCAATCTGGTAAATCATGCCCCGGGGAATAATCAGATAATCGCCATATTCAAAGGGAATATTTCCCATAAAAGTGCGGAGCACACCTTTGCCTTTGTGCACGAAAATCAGCTCATCGGAATCGGCATTTTTGTAAAAATATTCTTTCTGACTTTGGGTAGGTGCCGCCAGACCCAGAATCACATCCCGGTTTACCAGGAGGGGTACTCTTGATTTGATGTAGTCTTTTTCAGGCTTGATTTCGAAGCCTTTCAGCAACAGGGCCTTGATGTTTTTTTCAATGGCAATTTTAGGCTGTGCCGGTACCGACCCAAGGATTTCTTTTACCTGTGTAGGTCGGTGGATATGATATAGCAGGGAGGACATCCCTGTAAATCCCTCAGTACCAAATAGTTGCTCATAGCGATGCTTGCCACCGGAGTCCTGGAAGACTACATGTCTTTTACCCGGAAACTGGCCTAAGGAATGATATATTGGCATAATGATACAATTTAATAAAAAACAAGGAATTTTGAACTATGAAACCGGATTCAGATAATAATCCGGCACTGAGCCCGGAAATCACTCCGGATTACGTTTCGTAATCCTTTTCAGGTCGATACAGGGCAATAAAAAATGCGGCTTTGTTTTCATGGTTTAGAACCGAAAACAAATATAAAAATAAATGAATGTTGGTGAGAAGGAAGGGCCCTCATTTTGGGGGTGAGGAGGGTGATTTTCGTCATATAAATTTACAAAAAAGTACCCATCCCCCCCTTTTGGGTCATACAAAACCTCTAAGATTTTGTAACTTACCCGGGATGGGCCTTTTTCGTAAATTTTTTTGAAGGAACGTTAAACCGAAAAACCCTAAAAAATTGCTCTTGTACTTTAGCTGTATTTATTAGAACTGACACGAAGATATTGCGAGTTTATTAAGGTCTGATTAAAAGCCTATTAAAATCAGATTAAACCCTTAAATGCTGACTTTCAAATGAATAAATTCGAAGCCAAATTTATGAGACCGCCCAGGATTTTGGTTATTGAAGATGAGCCTAAAGTAGCATCCTTTATTAAGAAGGGCCTCGACGAAGAGGACTTTGAGGTAGAGGTAGCTTTTGATGGTAATGTGGGTCTGAAAAAGGCCACAAACGACAAGTTCGACCTTATTATTCTTGATGTGAACCTGCCCTATATGAATGGGTATGAGATATGTAAGTCGCTCAGGGAACGAAATGGAGAGGTTCCCATAATTATGCTGACCGCCCTGGGCACCGTTAATGATAAGCTTGAGGGCTTCGACAGCGGAGCCGACGACTACCTGGTTAAGCCCTTCGAGTTTAAGGAGTTATTAGCCAGGGTAAGGGCTCTGTTAAAAAGAGGTTTCTCAAACCTACCTGCGGGTAATACCCTGCGGATAGCGGATCTGGAGTTGAATCTTGACACAAAAATTGTAAGCCGCTCGGATAAGAAAATTGACCTCACGGCCAAGGAGTTCCAGTTGCTTGAGTTTCTGATGAAAAATAAGGGAAGGGTTATTTCCCGAGCAGAAATTGCCGAAAAAGTATGGGATATCACCTTCGATACCGGAACCAATATAATTGATGTGTATATCAATTTCCTCAGAAATAAGGTCGATAAAAAATTCTCGCCTAAGTTGATTCATACCCAGGTGGGTATGGGTTATATTATGAAGGAAGGGGAATGACATGAAAATCAGAACCCGGCTCACATTAATCTTTTCCATTATTGTCGGTAGTATCATAATTCTGCTGGCCGGATCGGTGTATTATTTTTCCAGCAATTACCGGGTTTCAGAATATGAAACCCGTTTGAAGAACCGGGGGCTCACCACGGCCAAGCTGCTGGTGGATGTGCGGGAAATCGATAGTGTTCTATTACGAATTATCGATAAAAATACCCGGTATAGCTTGTATGAGGAAGAGGTAATTATTTTCAACCATTTCAATAAGGTTATCTACCAAACCACCGAAAAAGCCCAGCGGCATAAGCCAACGCGTGATTTTATTGATCGCATAAGACTTGAGGGTGAAATTGGTTTTCAGGATGGGAACCGTGAGGGGGTTGGTTTTTTATATACCGGAAAATTCGACCGCTTTGTGGTGGTGGTAACCGCTTTCGATATTTATGGTAAAGGAAAATTGAAAAACCTGCGTTGGATATTATTACTGGGACTAGTTTTTTCGGTTGGGATTGCATTTGCCGGCGGATGGGTGTATTCCGGACAGGTTTTAAAGCCCGTTACCCGTATTATCGGTGAGGTGGAGCAAATAACAGCCTCCAGTCTGAACAAGCGCCTGGAAGAAGGAAACAAACACGACGAGCTGGCCAGGCTTTCCATTACCTTCAACAATATGCTTTCGCGTTTGGAGAAGGCCTTTGAAATTCAAAAAACATTTGTGTCGAATGCTTCTCATGAACTGCGTACGCCTCTTACTGCCATAGCCGGACAAATAGAGGTAACGTTGAAAAAGGACCGGGAATCTGCCGAATACAAGGAGTTGCTTAATTCCCTGATGGAAGACATAACCAACCTCAGTGTTTTGTCGAACAATCTTTTGAGCCTGGCCCAGGCAAGTACGGATATTTCTTTTTTGAAAACCATTCCCGTGCGTATGGATGAATTGACCTTTATAGTTCGTGAAGAACTTCTGCATATTTATCCCGATGCAAAAATCAACATTCAGTTTACTTCATTTCCTGAAAATGAAGAAAGTTTTGTGGTGGTAGGCAGTGAAGATTTGTTAAAGTCGGCCATATTTAATTTAATGGAGAACGCCTGTAAATACAGTCCGGACAAATCGGTTGAGGTTTGGTTCTCTTTTCCAAAAGGAAGTATTGCCATTGAGTTTGTCGACACCGGCATAGGAATTCCCGAATCGGAAATAGAAAAAATAAAAATGCCCTTTTACAGAGCTTCCAATACCAGTGGAATAAAGGGGCATGGATTGGGCTTGTCGCTCACCGTGAAAATTGCGGAACTTCACGGTGGCCGGCTTACCATTGAATCCAGAGAGGGTATGGGAAGCAGGCTCACCATATCTCTGCCAACTCAGTCTTTTTGAGGTTTAATCGGCTTTTAATTCCGGATTAATGGGTGTTTAATAGTGTTGTCTCATTTTTGTATCGTGGAAACACACCAAAAATTAAACAACATGGAAACAAAAAATCAAAAGACAAAATGGATTGCAGGTGCGGCTATTTTGTTATTACTGCTTTCAGCAGGTGGAAATTTTATTCTTAACCGGAAAGCAAACAACCTGAGAGCAGAGCGTGATCAGATTGCATTAAAAGCTGAAAAGGAGCTGGCGGAAAAACTACAGGTATCCAAAGCATTATCAGCTACAAAATCAGATCTCGAAAAATACAAGGGCATTAACGCAGATCTCGACAAGCTGGTGCTGGAAAAAACGGCCGAACTCGACCGCAGCAGCATTCGCATTGAAAAGCTCCTGAAAGAAAATGCCGGAATTCCTGCCTTGAAAAAAGAACTGGCAACATTGATGCAGATCAAAGCCGATTTCGAAAGGCAGGTGAATCAGCTTGCTGCTGAGAATGCAGGCCTGAAAAAGGAACTGGCTTCTGTAAAGAATGAATTCAATGCGTATTCTTCCGGTTTGGCTTCAAAAATTGAAAAAGCCAAAAACCTGAAGGCTTATAATATGCAGGTGTATTCTTTCAAATTACGCCGGAACAACAAAGAGGTAGCAACCTCCAAAGCCCGCAAAACAGATCGTATCAGCGTTACTTTCGACCTGGTAGAGAATGTGTTTGCCGATGCAGGTAAAAAAGAAGTGCGTCTGAAAATTGTGGATGAAAGAGGAGTTGCCCTCCTGGATGAAGACGAAGATGTTTATGCATCGCTGGAACCCGGAATGGCGAAAGACTTTTCAGTTGGTAAGGAAGTGTATTATAACAACAACGATCTGAGCCTTACCCTGAATTTCGACTACAGCAAGAAACTGGCAAAAGGCACCTATGTGGCCGAGATTTTTGCCGATGGCAAGCTTGCCGGTAAGAAAGAATTCGTTTTAAAATAACCGAAACTATGTCCCGGGCCTTTGTGCCCGGGATTTTTTAGCCTATGAAACCCTTACTCGTTATCCCGGTACTGATTTGTACCCTTCTGTTTTCGGCCTCTTGCGGCAAGCACCTTCGGTGCGAGGCAAACGGAAGCACTAAAAAGCCCAAAGGAATTTCTTCAAAAAAATATAAAGCTTCTCTGGCGGAACGCGACTCCTTATGTGCAGTAAGCCAATCCAGAGCCACTGAAATTGAAAAGCTAAATGGAAGTGTAAGTTCCCTTAGGTCCGAAATTCAGGAGCTTACCAATCAATACGAGGACTTGAAAAAAACAAGTGGCTTAACTCAAGCCAGCCTGAATGAAACACTACGGAAAAAGGAACTTGAATTACAGAAGAAAGAAACCGCGCTTCAGGAAAAAGAGAAACGCCTCCGTTAACTCGAGGGGATTTTGAAGCGACAGGATTCAATTCTTTCCGCCCTGCATAATACCATTAAAAATGCTCTGCTGGGTTTTAATTCCGATGAGTTGAGCATCAAAATGAAGGAAGGGAAAATTTATGTTTCCATGTCGGATAAGCTTCTTTTCAAATCGGGAAAGGCCGATGTGGAACCCCGGGGTAAGGAGGCTTTGAAGCAACTGTCGGATGCCTTGAATAAGAATCCTGAGATTCAGGTTTTGATCGAGGGCCATACCGATAATGTTCCCATCAAAACCAGCGTTTACCGTGATAACTGGGACCTTAGCTCTGCCAGAGCCATAAGTGTAGTTCGAATTTTAAGTGAGGAAAACAAAGTAAAAGCAGAGCGTATCACCGCAAGTGGAAAAGCCGAGTTCAGCCCTGTGGCTACCAATGATACCCCCGAAGGAAGAGCCAAAAACAGGAGAACGGAAATTATTCTGGTTCCTAACCTGACCGAACTTTTCAATGTAATAATGAAATAGATCATACGGGGTGCCACAAGGGTTGGATACTGCGAACAATATATTGGTCCGGTATTCAGGCACCCCACCAAATTACGGGGCTTCGGCCCCGTTTTTTTATTAATTATTCTGAGGCTATCTTTGACCTCAGTGAAGAAAGAAGAAGAAATGCTAAATGCCCTGTTCCGGTATGCTACCGAGGGCATTATTATTTCCGGATCTGATGGTGTTATTCAGATGGTAAACCCGGTGGCCGAAAAACAATTTGGCTACAGTCGGGAGGAACTGATTGGAAAAAAGATCGAGGTGCTTGTGCCCCAACGGTTCTCCCATGGCCATGTGGCCCTGCGTGAAAAATTTATTTCAGAACCTTCGGTAAGATCCATGGGCAAGGGTAGGGAATTGTTTGCCCGGCGAAAAGACGGAACCGAATTTCCGGTAGAAATCAGTTTATCCCCCTTCACAACCTCCGAAGGCAACTGGATCATGAGTTTTATCATAGATATTTCGGGGCGTAGGAAGCGTGAGCAGGAACTCAGCAAGGCTCATGAAGAAATTAAATCCCTGAATCAGGATCTTGAGAACCGGGTTAAGGAAAGAACCGAAGAGCTGAACAGGGTAATTGAAAAGCTGGCTATTTCGCAACGGGAGGTGGAATTGGCGTTGGAAAAAGAAAAAAAGCTGAACGAGCTGAAATCCCGGTTCATTACCACCGCCTCGCACGAATTCAGAACCCCGCTTTCAACTATTTTATCTTCCGTTTCCCTGATCGGGAAATACGATGCTGAAGCCGACCGGGAAAAAAGAGTCAAACATGTGGAACGGATAAAGGCATCAGTGCAAAATCTTACCGATATCCTCAACGATTTTCTTTCCGTGAGTAAAGTGGAGGAGGGGATCATACAAAACCGCCCGGAAAAAATAAACCTGGTTGCTTTTGCAACGGAAGCTGCAGATTCGATGCGGGGGATGGCAGGAGAATCCATTAAGGTGGTGTATCAGCATAAAGGTGGGCCTGAAGATTTCTGGATTGACCCCCAATTGTTAAAGGGTATTATTTTTAACCTGCTTTCCAATGCCATTAAATACAGTCCGCCGGGAAAAACAGTTCGGCTGGAAACCGACACAACCGGTAACCAGCTTGTACTGCGGGTTATCGATGAGGGAATAGGAATTCCCGAAGAGGATCTGGCAAATTTGACCGAGCGGTTTTTCAGGGCTCAGAATGCGGGTAATATTCCCGGTACGGGATTGGGATTAAATATCGTAAAGCGTTATCTTGAGCTGATGAACAGCACCCTGCACTTTTATTCTGTTTTAAACCGGGGAACTACAGTACATGTTGTGGTTCCCAATCAAATGAAAAATGCCTGAAAAAATTCTGTTAATTGAAGATCATCCCGATGTAAGGGAGAACCTGGCTGAAATTCTTGCCCTGGCCAAATACGAGGTTGCAACCGCCGCCAACGGAAAGGAAGGGGTAAAAAAAGCCTATGAATTTAGCCCTGACCTGATTATCTGCGACATCATGATGCCCGAACTGGATGGTTACGGGGTTTTGCATTTATTGGGTAAGGAACCTGAAACCCGCGATATTCCTTTTATTTTCCTTACTGCCAAATCAGAACAGGAAGATTTCAGAAAGGGCATGGGCCTGGGTGCTGATGATTACCTGACCAAGCCTTTCGATGATACCGAGCTGCTTAACACGGTTGAGATGCGGCTCAAAAAAGCTAAAAGCAGAAGAGCCCCCCTGGAAACCGGGAAAAAGGGATTCGATAATTTCATCAACGAAGCAAGGGGTTTTGAAGAATTGAAAAAGCTTGCCGAGAGTTACCAGTCCCGTCCTTACCAAAAAAAGGAAATTATTTTTGAGGCGGAGAGCTATCCCAAAGGAGTTTTTTATCTTGAGTCCGGAAAGGTAAAAATATTTCTTACCAATGCCGATGGAAAGGAGTTCATCAGTGAGCTTATCCATCCCGGACAATTTTTCGGGTACAGTGCTTTGCTGGAGGGAAATCCCTATACCGAATCGGCCGAGGTGCTGGAAAATGCGGAAATTGTTTTTATTCCAAGAGATGATTTTTTCTCACTCATCTTCAGCAACCGCGAGGTGGCTATGCGCTTCATCCGGTTTTTATCGAATAACGTTTCTGAATTGGAAGACCGCTTGATACGGCTTGCATATAATTCCGTCCGAAAACGGGTGGCTGAGGCCTTGATTATGATTTATCAGCGTTACGCTAATCCTGAAGACAAAAAGCCCTATTCAATTTCTTTATCCAGAGAAAATTTTGCCGCCTTGGTGGGAACCGCAACCGAAACGGTAATACGAACACTTTCTGATTTTAAGGAGGAAGGTTTGATTTCTATCCGGGGTAGTAACGTTACAATCCTCGATCCGGAAAGACTGGTTCAGCTGAAAAACTAGAAGGTTAAATTCGAATTCCGATGACCAGCACATCATCGAGCTGGGCGTTGTCTCCTTTCCAGGTGTTAAAAGCTGTTTCGAGAAGGTTTAGTTGCCCTGAGGTGTCTTCTTTGGAAATTTCCAACAATAGTTTTTCAAAATTCTGTTCCAGGAATTTATCGGAATCCTTTCCCCCGAATTGATCGGGAAAGCCATCGGTAAACAAGTATACCATGTCGCCCTTTTTAAGGGTAGTTTTTTCAAGTCCGAAATGAATTTCCTTTTTGGTTATCAATCCGGCAGGGTGTTTACCCACTTTATATTTCCTTGATTGTCCTTCTGAAATCACCACCAGGGGCCTGCCCGTAGAACTGAATTGCAATTCCTTTGTCTTGGGATTGAGAGCGCAAAGCGCCAGATCCATGCCGTCAACCGTGTCGCTCTCAACGGCTCCTTTTTTCAAAACATCTACCAGGCCGGCATGCAACAGATTTAAAATGCTCTCGGGATGGGTTTCTCCGTTTTCTATAACTATGGAACGGAGGAGATTGTTGCCCACCAGCGACATAAAAGCTCCGGGAACTCCATGCCCGGTGCAATCTACTGCGGCAAACAGAATGTTCCCGTTTTTTTCGGCAAACCAATAGAAGTCGCCGCTCACGATATCCTTGGGTTTGAAAAAAACAAAAAAGTCGGGGAGAAATTTCCGGATGGAATTCAAATCCGGTAATAATGAATCCTGAATTCGCTTGGCGTATTTTATGCTGGAGGTAATGCTCTTGTTTTTCCTTTCAATAACCTGATTCTGGGTTTCTACCACTTCTTTTTCAAGCCGCAACTCACGGGTCTTTTTATCCACTTCCTTCTCCAGCATTACCTGTATTTTTTTCAGATTTTTTTCCCGGTATTGAATGAAAATTGTGATTGAAAGCGTCAACCCAAGAGCCAGGATTGAATAGAACCACCACCTTTTCCAGAAGGGCGGGGTAATGGAAAATAAAATCTCGGTAGGTTTGGTCGACCACAGTCCGTCGGCATTGGAACTGATAAGAAGGAATTTATAATCGCCCGGGGGAATCCCTGAATAAGTTACGGAAGGCGCCTGCGTAGGCTCCGACCAGGTTTTGTCTAATCCCTCTACCATATACTTGCAGAATACCTTTCCGGGATTAGAAAAGCTGAGTGGGGCGAGATCAAAGGTTAAATGATTTTGATCATACTTGAAAACCAAACGACTCAGTTCAAAGGACAGGGAATCTGATTCGGGTGAAAATATATTCAGAAGAATAGGTTCGTAAAACAACCTGATTCCTGTAACAAGGGGTTTGGGTTCAACAGGGGAGGGAATGTCTTTTTCCGGATCGTAAATAAAAATACCCTTAATGGTTCCAAAATGAATTTTTCCGTTTTCGTCTTTGAATACCGATCCTGTATTGCACTCAATTCCTTTAAAGCCATCGTTTTTGTCGAAATGGGAAATTTGAGCTTTGCCCCCGGAGAAAAAATCATCAAGCCGGATCCGGTTTATGCCCATATTGGTACCTGCCAAAAGCAAATTTGAGCTTGAAAATTCCAGGGCGTAAACGGTGTTGGAATTCAATCCGTCTTTTTTACGAATGGAGAGGATTTTCCCTCCTTCTTTGGCAACACAGCTGAGGCCGCCGAAATTGGCGGTCCATATGTTTCCATCTTTATCTTCCCGGATCATAAGCACCACATTGTCAGACAGCCCCTTTTTTTCGTCAAAAATTTCGAAACTTATATTTCCCCGGGCTTCAATTAGCCTGACCAGCCCACCGCCAGAGGTTCCAACCCATAACCGGGATTGAGAATCCTGGAAAAAGGAAAGAATGCGGTTGGAAGGCAATCCCTGATCCAAAAACCACTTTTGAAAACCGGTCCCGGTCCAAAGGTTCAAACCGTTTGCGGTTCCCACCCATATTCTCCCATTTTTATCCTGGAAAATGGTCCTTACATTTTTGCTGGATAGTCCCTGAGCTTCAGAATAATTTTTTCGTTTTGAAAAATCTCCTCCGGGAAGGAAAAACACGCCGTTTCCATAGGTTCCAATCCAGATATTTCCCTCGCGATCTTCCATAACGCTCCAAACCTTATCATCGGAAAGGCCTTCCTTTTTGCCATATTTAAAATATGTTTTTCCGTTAAAGAAGGTTGCGCCCTGCTGATTTCCGTACCACCAATTTCCCTTTTTGGTTTTGATCAGACTTAAAATCATTTCTTCGGGCATTCCCTGCAGGGATGATACCGATTCAAAAATTCTTTTCCCCAGCATGGCTGCTCCGTTTCCGTCGGTTCCAAACCAGATATTTCCTTCCTTATCGAAGAGGGTGCAATAAGCCCCGTCGATACCTAGCCCTTCTGCTTTTCCAATTTTCTGTGTTCCTTTTTCGCTTATCGAAAATATTCCCTGGTCGAGGGTATTTATCCAAATTGAATTGTCGGGAGCCAGGTAAAGGGATCTTACTACAGCTTTAAATTCTTTTGTTCCGGGTATGCTCCAGGGCTTGCTTCCGGTTTCCAGTATTTCAAACAAGCCCCGATCGGTGCCGGCTAATAATTTTCCATCCGGAGTTCTTAGTATGGCCCAGATATTTTCAGGATTTGGAAATTGAATTTCCCGGGTCAGTTCAGTTCCTTTTACCAGGAACATTCCCTTACCGGCAGTTCCAACCCAGATTCCTCCAAAGTCGTCGGCAAAAACAGAAAGCACAGATCCGATTTCATTTTGAAAACACCTTTTTATGTTTTCTCCGTCGAAGGAAAACAAGCCTGTGCCGGTTCCTATCCAGAAAACTCCATCCTTATCACGGCAAATGCTTCTTACCATAATCCCATTGAGGGAATCCAGGGCAGGGGCAATAGAAATAAAACGGTTTTTTTTGAACCAGGAAACTCCCTTGGCGGTGCCTGCCCAAAGAATGTCATCGTCCCCGGAAATTATTTCGTAAACAAGATCATTTTTCAGTCCTTCAGAAACGGTAAAAGTTTCAAATTTTTTCCCGTCGAACCGGGTTAATCCTCCACCATCGGATCCGAACCAGATAAATCCGTGTTTATCCTGAAAAATTTTATGGATTTGTGATTGGGGAATTCCGTCGTCAAGTCCGAAAGTTCGGATGTTTAACCCCTGTCCTGAAAACAGTAAGGGGAAAAGAAAAAAACAGAAAAAGACTAATCGGAAAATTCTCAAATGTTTAAAAGGAGTGGTAATTGAATTTCAGTTCGGTAAGGTCTTCAAATTCCTGACCGGCTTCCAGCATGTCGTCGTCGCCATTTTTATAGTGCCATTCAACATGTACCCTCGTTCCGTTTTCCTGAATGGTTTTTAATTTACTTAAGATGTCGAACAAGGGTTTGTAAGAGGATGAATTGAAATAATTCAATTTAATGTTGAACCTTACATTTTCAGGGCCTGATGAACAAAAGCTGTCTATCCAGGCAAGCACGGGTCCGAAAAATTCACGGGTGTCTTCGGGATAAGACCGCCCCGTAATTTCAAGTTCTCCGGATTTGTGCTGAAATTTTATTCCGGGGGTATCTATGGTCTCTTCGAGAATGAGATCTTCCATTTAATTTAAATCCAGATTCAGGTTAATATCCAGTCCGAAGAAACTAACGCGATCGTTTAGTTTTTTAAAATTGAAGTTAATGCCATCTGCCTTGCGGGCAATGGTAAGCAGGCCAAGGCCGGCTCCTGATTTTTCGGAAAGGCGTGTGGTTTTTAACACCTCTTTGTGCTTTTGTTTGATGTTTTCTTTTTCCAGGCTTTTTATTTCTGCCAGCCGCTCTTCAAGGGCGGCTACCTTTTCATTTTCGACCAGATTTCCGGTTTTTACACCATAGGTTTTCCCATCGAAACTAACGATAATTATGCCGGGCTTAGATTCGGAACCGGTATCGTTAACGGCCCCGTATTTCCGGATGTTTTGCATACACTCTACCATAATTCCGAACAGCCTGGCTTTGATTTGGGTAGATGAGCCTCTGAAATCGGGATCTTTTTGGGAAAGAAGTAAAATGGCGTTTACAAGTTCCTGATTGAAATCTCCCTTGAAGGTAAGGATCACATTCTCCTTTTCACATTCCTCAAGCCATTTGAATACAAATCCGGTTAAATCGGTTGTTGTTTCCATAGTTGCATTTTAGGGATTTAAATGTACTGAAAATCCCTGAATGATGGTAAACGATTGAAGGATGCTTGGTCAGAATCGGCTTTGGAAGAAGGGTTTTCCTTTTTCCCCCGTCAGGATCAGGGATATTTCCCAGGCTCCCCGGCCGCCGGTAAAATTATTCAGGTATGAGGTATTTACATCATAACTTATCCGAAAAATATCCTGATTATGCTTTACACCTATGTGAGCTACAACAGCATCTTTGTGACGGTAATCGGCACCGAGCATTACCTTGTATCCGCTTTCCTTAATCAGCATCCAGGCCAGTAAACCGGCATTTATTTCCTGAGCTCTTGCGGAATGCATGAATAAAAACCTCGGAACCAGATCCACCTTATCGTTGAGCTCTACTTCGGCTCCTCCGTTCAGGTTGAAGCGCATGGGCAGTTTCGATTTTTGGCCGGTAAAGGATTCATTGGCTCTGTTCAGGTGCTGAATGGAAAATCCTCCATAAGGCCGCACCATTTTTTCGGCATCCAGAAATTTATAATAGATACCCATGTTGGCATCGAATTTAAAAATTGCCGTATTTGCAAATACTTCCTGATTGCTCATGGTCTGGTCGAAACCGCCCTGTGAGGAATTATACTGTACGTCGAAGGTATAATTTGCCGGATTGAAACTTTTGTGGAACATTCCCAATTGTAATCCTGTGGTCAGGTAGTGTTTGCTTTCGGCATTGTTCATGATGTCGTAAGCTCCGCCCACAAGAATGGTCAGAGTGTTAAAATTACCCGAGCCGGCCCTATCATTTATGATTACGCCCCCTATTCCTATGTTTTTTTCCCATTTGCGCAGCTTCATGTCGTAACCTAATACCGCTTTAGAAAAGGGTTTCCCCCCAAGCGAACGCCACTGGCTTCTGTAATCCAGATACCCTTTAAAATCTCCCATCTGATTTTCATACATGCCCGTATGGGCCGGATTTAATAACATGGGTACGGCATCGTATTGCGAAAGATGGAAATCCTGGGCATTTGCAACCAGGGCTCCGGAAAGGGTTAGTAGGATTAGTGCTTTTTTCATTTTCGTTTCTGTATTATCGTAGCAGCGTTACATCGCCGGATACTTTGAATTTAACATTGTCCATAGTGGTTCCTACCAGAGTGTAAACGTAGGTTCCTTCCTGTTGAGGCTTACCTTTATAAGTTCCATCCCAACCTACCGACTGCGAGGTGGAACGGAAGATTTCGTTACCCCATTCATTGAAGATGCGGAAGTCAAGATCCGAGAACGGACCACCCCTTACATACAATATATCGTTGATGCCGTCGCCATTGGGCGTAAATCCGGTGGGAACCGCAGGTCCGTTAACAATAGCATCATTACATGGATTAATGGTAATGGTGTCGCGATAAACACTGGTACAACCGCTGTCGGAAGTTACTACAAGAGTTATAGGATATGTTCCCGGCCCGGTATAGGTATGGTTGGGGTTTTGCAATACCGAAGTAGTGCTGTCGCCAAAGTTCCACGACCATCCTCCGATGCTGCCCTGCGAAATAGAAGACCCATCGGTGAACATGGCACTGTCGGGACAGAACACCTGGCTTGTAAACTGAGCCTGTGGAAGCGGGTTCACATAAATATTTTTTACTACCTGAGCGGAACAACCTGCCGTTGTGGCAACAAACAGCGTTATGGTTTGAGGCCCGGTTGTAGTAAACGTAAATGTAGGATTTTGAAGGGCCGAAGTTCCGGAACCAAAATTCCAGTTCCAGGTTACAATGTTACCATTGGTCACGGTGCTGACATCGGTAAAGTTCACTGTGTTGTTCAAACAAACAGGACCTGTGCTAAAGTCGGCTATGGGAGTTGATTCAATGGTTAGAACCAGACTGTCGCTTACAGGGTTACAGTTTCCATTACCTGTGGATGTTAGGTACAGAGTCACACTTCCTGTCGCGATATCCTGGGGTCCGGGGAGGTAGGTCGGATTTAAAACGGTGTTGGAAGGCGCAAATGATCCATCCCCGCTGGTTGTCCATACACCACCGGAAGCTACGGTAACCGCTCCGTTCAGCATCAGGTTTCCTCCTTCACAGATGGCGGTATTGTTACCCGCACTTACGGTAGGAGCCGGAGTGAAATTAATCACCAGTGAATCCATGGGGTTCATACAGGCATTGGTGGCAATGAGGTAGAGGGTTACAGAACCTGCCGAAATATCACCCGGTGATGGATTGTAAACCGCATTGAGTGTAGTATCGGAGGGAGTAAAGGTTCCCGATCCGCTGGTAGTCCATTGGCCGGTTCCTGCACCACCAACCACGCTACCAGATAACTGGTAGTTCGCATTATTGGCGCAGAGTGTTGTGTCGGCTCCTGCAGTAACCACCGGAATACTGGTGATGGTTACAATAATGGAATCGTATTCGGGATTACAGTTGCCGTTGTTGGTAGAGGTTAAGAAAAGTACAAAGGTTCCTGCTGCACTGTCGGCCTGTGATAAATTGTAAACCGGATTCAAAACATTGGCGTTTGGCGAGAAGGTTCCGGTTCCTGTGGTGGTCCAGGTTCCTGTGGTGCTGCCTCCGGTAACGCTTCCGTTAAGATTCACCGTCATTACGCCGGTACAGATTATCTGGTTCGAACCGGCATTTACAACAGGCGATGGTGTAAAGGTGATTATCAGGTTGTCGCTCACGGCACTGCACTGTCCGTTTCCTGTAGAGGTAAGGGTAAGTGTAACGGTGCCGTTGGTAATATCCTGTTGTGAAGGAATATAACTGGTGTTCAGATTTGTGTTGGAAGGAGAGAAAGTTCCTGTTCCACTGCTGGTCCAGATTCCTCCTGAGGCAACGGAAACGGTTCCAGATAAATTTATTACCGGATTGTTGGAACAAATTTGCTGATCGGGTCCGGCATTAACCACCGGCCCGGGAGTAACAATGATGAACAAAGTGTCGCTGGAAGCCAGACAGCCGCCATTATTAATCGAGGTAAGAATGATCATTACGCCTCCGGATAACAAAGTGTCGGAATTGGAAGGGGTATAAAATCCGTTCAATGCATTATTGCTGGGGGTAAAAGTTCCACCGCCATTGGGCGTAGACCAAACACCCTGTCCGCTTCCCGCAGAAATGAATCCACTGAGCTGAATAGGATTGTTGGCACAACCGGTTAAATTATTTCCTGCGTAGGCGGTGGGGGGTTGTGTGTAGGTGATAACCAGGGTGTCGGTAACGGGCAAACAGTTTCCGTTATTGGTTGAGGTCAATACCAAAATAACCGATCCTGCAGTCGTGTCTGCATTCGAAGGAATATAGGTTGCATTAAGTGTGGTGGCGTTCGGATTGAAAGTTCCTGTGCCATTGGTTGACCATATTCCCGTGCTTGCTCCGCCACCCACAATTCCGTTCAGTGTTGCATTGGGATTGTTAGCGCAAACAAAAATATCAGGGCCTGCATTTACATAGGGGGCCGGAGTAATGGTAATGGTGATGCTTGCAGCAATGGGTGCGCAACCGTTGGTGGCCGTATAGGTAAGAGTTACAGAGCCTGAAGCAGTATCGGCAGGACTTGGATTGTAAGTTGCATTGGCCGTAGTAGCGTTGGGCGTAAATGTTCCCGAACCGCTGGTGGTCCATATTCCTGAACCCGTACTTGAAGTTCCGTTAAGTACTACGGCCGCATTATTTCCGCACACGGTTTGGTTCGAACCCGCAGTTACCACAGGCGTATTTGTATAAGTTATCGTCATGGTTGCTGAAACCGGATTACACCCGCCGTTGTTGGTGCTGGTGAAAGTAAGTGTAACCGTTCCTGCAGTAGTATCTGCCGTGCTGGGAATATAAGTGGCATTGGGGGTATTTGCATTAGGAGAGAATGTACCCGTTCCCGAGGTGGTCCAGGTTCCTGATCCTGTGTTCGAAAATCCTGACAAGGTGTAATTGGGCGAGGAAAGACACACATTGGCATTGTTACCGGCCGATACCAGCGGGGCATTGGTATAGGTAATAATCATAGTGTCGGTTACGGCCAGACAATTTCCGTTTCCTGTGGTAGTTAAAACTATGGTTACCGAACCGGCTGTGGTATCACCGGGACTAGGAATGTAAATTGGGTTGGTAACAGTATTATTAGGGTTGAAAGTTCCTGTACCTGAAGTAGACCAGGAAATACCCGAAGAAACAGTAAAGTTTCCGTTGAGCTGTACGTTTCCGTTATTGGAACAAACGGAGACATCCGGACCCGCATTCGCCGTTGGAGCAGGAGTAATGGTAATGGTTAACTGATCGGTTACTGCAATACATCCTCCATTATTGGTTGAGGTTAAGGTAAGTGTTACGGTTCCTGCTGAAACATCACCCGGACTTGGATTGTAAGTTGCGTTTAAAGTATTGGCATTGGGCGAAAATGTTCCGCTTCCGCTGGTAGTCCATGTGCCCGATCCGGTAGAAGATGTTCCACTGAGCAACACCGCTGCATTATTACCACACACGGTTTGGTTGGAACCCGCCGTCACTGTTGGCGGTTGTGTATAGGTAATGGTAATGGTACGGCTTACGGGTAAACAGTTGCCATTATTGCCGGAAGTAAGTGTTAAGGTTACTGATCCTGCGGCAAGATCGGCGGCACTGGGAACATAAGTGGCGTTTAATGTATTTGCATTCGGATTGAAAGTTCCCGTTCCGCTGGTAGTCCAGGTGGCAGATCCGGTGGATGAACTTCCATTGAGAACCGCGTTTGGATTGTTGATGCAACGGGAAATATTATTTCCGGCACTCACTACGGGAGAGGCGGTAAAGGTAATGGTCATCTGACTTGATACGGCCAAACAGTTTCCATTTCCTGTGGTAGTTAGGGTTAAGGTTACCGAACCCGCAGCCGTGTCGGAGGGACTGGGTGTATAGGTGGCATTGGGTGTTGTATTGTTCGGACTGAAAGTTCCGCTGCCGCTGGTGGTCCAAACTATTCCTGAGGAAACGGTGAAGCTTCCATTCAGGGTAACGGTGGCATTGTTGGAACAAACAGTTTGGTTTGGTCCAGCATTAGCCGTTGGAGCGGGCGTAATGGTAACGGTGATCTGGGCATTTTGTGCGGCACAGGCTCCGTTGTTGGTGGATGTTAATGTAAGCACTACCGAGCCGGCAGAAATATCTCCCGCACTGGGCGTATAGGTTGCATTCAGGGTATTTGCATTGGGAGAGAATGTTCCTGTTCCCGATGTGGTCCAGGTTCCCGACCCTGTGGATGAACTTCCATTAAGGGTAACAACATTGTTATTGGCACACACGGTTTGGTTGGAACCGGCACTGACCACAGCCGTAGTATTTACAACTACTGTAACTGTTCCGGCCGGGCCGGGACATCCATTTACCGTTGCCACCACCGAATAAGTTCCTGCATCAAGTGTTGTAACACCAGGGATGCTGGGGTTCTGTAAGGAGGAAGAAAAAGAATTTGGACCCGTCCATGAATAAGTGGCACCTGCAATATTACTTGCGGATAAATTCAACGTGCTACCGGCACAAATGGGCGTATTTGCCGATGCAGTAGGTGCTGCCGGAGCAGGATTTACGGTTACGGAAGTTGTTGCAGTAGGACCAACACATCCACCCACGGTAACAAACACGGTGTAAATGCCCGAGGCCGCAGTGGTGGCATTTGTAATAGAAGGATTCTGGTTCGAACTGCTGAAGGAATTAGGTCCCGACCAGGTATAGGTAGCTCCTGTAATTGTTGTCGCGGTTAAATTCAGCGTTTGACCTGCACAAATCGGACTGTTGCTTCCTGCGGTGGGAGCCGGAGGTGGTGTTCCGATTACAACGGTAACTGTTCCGGCCGGACCGGTACATCCGTTCACGGTTGCCGTAACAGAATATACTCCCGCTGCTGCAGTTGTCACCGAAGGAATACTTGGATTCTGCGAGGAAGAAGAAAATGAGTTCGGACCCGTCCATGAATAAGTGGCTCCTGCAATGGTGGTTGCCGTAAGGTTCAAGGTTTGTCCGGCACAAACCGGACTGTTACTTCCGGCAGTAGGTGCAGCGGGCGTTTGATTTACGGTTACACTGGTAGTGGCCGTCGGGCTCACACAACCATTCACGGTAACCGTTACGGTATAAATACCACCGTTGGCCATTACAGCCGAAGCAATGGTAGGATTTTGCTGCGTAGATGAAAATGAATTGGGTCCGGTCCATGAATAAGTGGCTCCCACAATGGTTGTTGCAGTGAGGTTGATGGGGTTTCCTGTACAAACCGGACTATTGCTTCCTGCTGTGGGAGGCGAAGGAATAGGATTAACAGTTACGCTGGTTGTTCCTGCCGGGCTGGTACATCCGGCTACGGTTACCGTTACGGAATAAATTCCGCTGGCTGCCGTAGTGGCCGAAGTAATAACAGGATTCTGACTGGAACTGGAAAAAGAGTTGGGTCCGGTCCATGAATAAGTAGCTCCGGTAACTGTGGGTGTAGAAAGATTCAGATTTTGTCCGGCACAAATCGGACTGTTACTGGAAGCGGTGGGTGTTGCAGGAATTGGATTCACGGTAACACTAACTGTTCCGGCAGGACCTGTACATCCGGCCACGGTGGCTGTCACGGAATAAATTCCACTGGCAGCAGTAGTGGCGGAAGGAATGCTTGGATTTTGTGATGAAGAAGAAAAGGAGTTCGGTCCGGTCCATGAATAGGTGGCACCGGCAATGGTAGTGGCCGTGAGATTTAATGTTTGTCCGGCACAAATAGGGCTGTTGCTTCCGGCCGTAGGGGCAGCAGGTGTCGGATTAACGGTTACAGACGTAGTGGCAGTTGGTCCTGCACAACCATTAACTGTGGCAAAGACTGTATAAATTCCGGAGGCTGCTGTGGTGGCTCCGGTAATCGTCGGGTTTTGCTGGGAACTTGAAAATGAATTAGGACCCGACCAGGTATAGGTAGCACCTGTAATGGTAGTTGCAGTAAGGTTAAGATTTTGTCCGGAACAAATCGGACTGTTGCTTCCGGCCGTTGGTGCAGCAGGAATTGGATTCACGGTAACTGTTACAGTTCCTGCCGGACCGGTGCATCCGTTCACCGTTGCGGTAACAGAATATACTCCGGCTGCCGCTGCCGTTACAGAGGGAATACTTGGATTCTGTGAAGAAGAAGAAAAAGAGTTCGGCCCGGTCCACGCATAGGTGGCTCCGGCAATTGTTGATGCCGTAAGATTAAGTGTTTGTCCCTCACAAATAGGACTATTTGCCCCGGCGGTTGGCGCAGGTGGCGTGGGTTGTGCCACAACAGTGACGGATGCAGGTATGGGTGGGCAATTCGAAGCCGTATCCATAACATTCACCGTATAGGATCCCGGACCTACCGTTATAGATTGTGTGGTGGCTCCGGTACTCCAGGAATAGGTATAGGGAGGCGCGCCCCCGGTGGGGTTAGCTGTAAGTACTATATTTCCTGGCCCGCCTGAACAAATAACAGGATTGGTGGGAGAAATAGAAACGGTCATGGCAGGAACCACATAAACTCGAATGGTATCGCGGCTGGTTCCGGGGCAGGAGGTATTGGGATTTCCTGAAACCATATAATCGATAAAAGCAGGAGCGCCGGATCCGGGAGTTACGTTGGTAACTGAACAACCGGAAGTACAACTCAGGTAGCTGTTATAGGTTCCCACAGGACCCGGAAAAATGGAGGTCCACTGAATGGAACTTTGCTGCAATCCGGAAACAGACATTTGACCGGTACAACCCATTCTCAGGGTAATGTCGGAAGAGCCTTGAACGGTTCGGGTGGCAGTAATCCGGTAAGTTGGTGTATCGCCACCGGGTTTGCAATAGGAAATACAAACAAAAGTCTGATTGGAAATACAAGCAGGTGTTCCAATCGAAATCTGAGGACCGCAGTTAATCTGGTAAAATGCCGATCCGCTGGGCGAGGGATTTATTACGGTAAAGTTTAATAAATCGCTCAGGGGATTTAAGGTAACATTGAACCGGATACAATTGGATCCCGTACAACAATTACCATTACGCTGTTGCCCGGTGTAATTCCAAACCGTGTCTGTAACCGAAGAAAGGTTTACGTTTATGGTTACCGAGGTGCAGGAACTGCACTGCGCAAGCAGATTTTTACTGCCGGTAAAGAAGTAAATAAAGAGGGTTAGGGGGAGGGCAAGGGTATAAAAAGATCGCATAGCGTGAGGTTAGGCATTTAATTATACGAAGCATTTAGCAGTGGGGTTTTTTTATTCGATAAGCCCCCCTAATAACAAGCCCTTCCCATACTTATTGTCGACGAATCCCCGGGATTTTTTCGGAATGCTTTTTGTTCAGCATTTTAAGCCTTATATTTATCCTGTTTGCTATGTTTTTGAGAAGCCCCATCCTTTGGTTTTTGGCAATGACTTTACTGGTATCTGCCTCTTCCGCTTTTTCCCAAGTCAGCACCCCGCCTTTAAAGGACGAAACCAAAAATTTTGAAACCTACCTGCTTCCCGGTGCAGGCTATTCCATCTACCTTCCCAAGTCGGATGATTCCTTAGGAGTTTTTTCCGGGTTTGTGGTTAATTATCTTTTCATTGCCAAGTCCGAACAAAACAACCGACCCGGACCTGCACTTGTAAAGTGGTATGGCAAATTGAATATTCTGAACAGCGATAAATCCGACATCAGAGATATGTTTCTCTTTTCCTCAGGGGTTGATTTTTCATTTGAGAAAAATCCGAACCGTACACTGATGATTCCCTTTTTCGGTATAGAGGTTGGGGGCATGACTCAAAAGCAAATTGGGAACTCACTCCAGTTTATTCCTACCCTCGGTCTTCATCTTGTAGCCCGTAAGAATTTTTTCTGGAGTGTGGCCGGTGGTTACGTTTACAGTCTGAAAGAATTTGAATTATTGCAGGGTTATTTCGTTCAGGGTTCCCTGAATTATGCCCTTTGGAAATAGCCCGTTTTTGCCTACTTTTGGCCCTGTGAAAACGAGGCTTGGTTTCAGGAGTTTTTTTGTGGCACTCGCCGTGCTGGTTTTCATTTTTGTTCAACTCCCATTTTCTCTTTTACACCTTCATGAACACGAAGCCATTGCCTGCTCACTTTATGAGGATCATGCCAATTCTTCCGAAAGGCATTTTCACGAATCGGAATCGCACGATTGCTTCCTCTGCAAAGAATTTTTTCTCAAAAAAATAAATTCTGATATCCGGATTTCTCTTCCTGTTTTTTTCCCGGGTGAAATTCAAACCGGGATTGAAACTTGCTCTGTTTCTTCCAACCCTTTGTTTTTTTCTTTCGGACGGGGTCCTCCTTCCTCTGGTAAAACCGCTTAAGTGTACTGCCCGTTCGGGCATTGTTTTACCTTTTACTCTGTATAAAAATGAAAAAACTGATTGCCATCTGGATGGCATTATTGCCGTTTGCCATTCATGCATTTCCCCTGAAGGGAAAAATTACCGATGCAAAAACCGGCCAGGGTATTCCCGGAGCCGCCCTAATAGTTCCTGAACTGAAAATTGTCAGCATTTGCAATGCCGAGGGTGAATTTTTCATCGCCGAATTGCCCGGTAAAAAACTTATCATTCAGGCCAGAGCCCTGGGATTTAAAACCCAGCTGAAATCTGTTAACCCCTCCGAAATAAGCGTAATTAATTTTTCCCTCGAAGAATCGGTCATTGAAGGCCATGAAGTAATTATTACCGGAACCGCCAACACGGCAGAGCACGAAGAGACCAGCTTGCCCGTATTTTTTATGAACCGCGATGATTTTCGCTCCGAACCTGCACCCAATGCCATCGACAGGCTTTCAGGCGTGCCGGGCGTGTCGCAGATTTCCAGCGGACCGGGAATTTCCAAGCCTCTCATTCGCGGACTTGGGTTTAACCGGGTTATTATCATGCAAAACGGAATCCGCCAGGAAAGTCAGCAATGGGGCGAAGAACACGGATTCGAGATAGATGATAACGGAATCGACAGGGTTGAAATAGTAAGAGGGCCCTCCAGTCTGCTCTACGGCAGTGATGCCCTGGGAGGTGTTATTCATTTTCTGGAACCTCTGCCGGCTCCCTGGAATACTTCGGGAGGAGAGTTCAGATCGGTTTACTTTTCCAACAATCAATTGATAAATTCTTCTTTAATGCTGGAAGGAAACAGGAAAGGTCTTGTTAGCCGGCTCAGAGCCTCCTTTAAGGAAGCCGGTTCCTACCGAACCCCTACCGAAACGGTTTTCAATTCCATGTTCCGGGATGTTAACCTGAGCGGAATGGCAGGATTGAATAAAAAATGGGGGTATTCCCACCTCAATTTTTCCCTTTTTCAATCGATGCCGGGCATGATAACCGGAGAAAGAGATTCGGCCGGGAATTTTGTGCTTGAGGATGGTAGTCCCATCACGAATGAAATGCTGTCCTCACGAAAACCCTTTCTGCCTTTTCAACAGGTTACCCACGGAAAAATTTCTTCCACCAGTCGCATTTACCTGAATCAGGGTGTGCTGACATCCACCTTTGGTTATCAGCAAAACCTGCGCTCTGAGTTTGAAGAAGGTGAGGATGAGCCGGCCCTGAGTTTATCCTTAAAAACAACCTCGGGCGACATCCGGTATTCTTTCCCCGAAAAAAACAACCGCGAATTTGTTCTGGGTTTAGGAAGCATGCTACAGGATAACAGCAATCGGGGCAGCGAGTTTTTAATTCCTGATTATTTCCTTAGCGATGCCGGCGCTTTTTTCTTTGCCAAAAAATCCTGGCCTAAAGCCACCATAAATTACGGATTACGGGCCGACTCGCGAAACCTCACAAGCCGGTCGCTTTTTCTCGACAGCCTGGGACAGCCATCGGATAACACAGGCGAACAGATGTTTCCGGAACTCAGTCGCACATTTTTCGCCTTTACCGGAAGCTTTGGAACCACCCTTAAAATTTCAGAGTCATTAATTTATAAGGCGAATATCTCCCGGGGCTTCCGGGCTCCCAACCCCTCTGAGCTATTTTCTGCCGGCGTACACGAAGGAGCCCAAAGATATGAAGAGGGAAATGCCGGACTAAATCCCGAAATTAGCCTCCAGATGGATCAGGGATTGTTGTTTGAAGGAAAAAAGTTCCATGCCGAAATCGATTTTTTCTCGAACCGCATCAATAACTTTATTTACCTGGCCAGAGACAGCAGCCGGATTTTTGTGGAGAAGGAGGATACGCTTTCGGTATTTGTTTTTCGTCAGACCCGGGCCGCTTTGCAAGGGGTGGAAGGTATGATTGATTTTCATCCCTTTGATCCCCTGCACTTCAGGACAACTTTTTCCTGTGTATTCGGGAAAAACCTGAATCCGGATGAGCCTTTGGGCTGGATGCCCGCACCGAGAATTATTTCAGAATTTCGTTTCGATTTCAAGTCCAAAAGCAAAAAGATCCTGGAATTTGGGTCGGTACGACTCTCGGGCGATTATAATTTTGCCCAAAACCGGGTTATGACTTTGGAAGACCCCTCGCCGGCTTATTTTTTATTGCATTTTTCAACCGCATTCCGGATTAATGCAGGAAAACAGACCCTGAAATTAAACCTGGGCTGTTCCAATATGCTGGATACCGAATATTTCCCTCACACCAGTCGCCTTTCCCGCATGGGTGTGGGCGGACCGGGCAGAAATTTTCACTTCAGTCTGGAAATACCCTTTAAATTGCGAGCGAATAAGTTGTAACCGGGAATTATTTTCCGAAATCGGCATTTTTATCATGAGCGAACCGAAGGGATTATTAAATTCGTTTTTAGATTTGTACCCGAACATCATTTAACATCTTATGAATAAGTTTTTAGCCTCCTCCCTCGGAAAAAAAACAATCATGGCCCTTACCGGTTTATTCCTGGTTTTGTTCCTGGTTGAACACCTTTATACCAACCTTCTCCTGTTTGCCGGCGACGGAGGTTTGGCCTTCGACGAGGCTTCGCACTCTATGGTACACAATGTTTTTATCCGTATTGTGGAAGTGTTTTTATTCCTGGCTATCATTCTGCATGTTTATCAGGCCGTAATGCTGACCAGCGAAAATGCGAAAGCCAGGCCGGTAAAATATGCCGTTGACGGAACGGGTAAAACCGCTTCCTGGTTCTCAAGAAATATGGGACTTACAGGTGCCATGATCTTTTTCTTCATCGTGGTTCACCTCTATAACTTCTTTGTTCCCTACCGGATTACCGGATCAGTGGGTCCCGACGGACATGAAACGCTTTCTCATGAAGTGGCCGAAGCACTTGAAAATCCCTGGTATGCCCTTCTATATGCGGTAAGCGTTATTATCCTTGCTTTCCATATTAATCACGGGTTTCAAAGTGCTTTTCAGTCGCTGGGCATGAATAATAAAAAGTACAGCCCCTTATATAAACGTACCGGAACGGCACTGGCCATAATTTTCGGACTTGGATTTTTGTCCTTCCCGGTTTTGTTTTACTTCTCCCATGTTACCGGGTTCGATATTTTAAACTGGAATCAATAATTGTAGAATCAATATTGAATTATGTCATCTAAACTCAATGCAAAAATTCCCGGGGGGCCCATGGACACCAAATGGTCCAGGTATCGCTCTACGGTTCCTCTTGTTAATCCGGCCAATAAAAGGGGGCTGGAAATAATTGTAGTGGGATCCGGACTCGCCGGCGCTGCCGCCGCAGCCAGCCTGGCTGAAATGGGATATAAAGTAAAATGCTTTTGCTTCCAGGATAGTCCGCGAAGAGCTCATTCCATTGCCGCCCAGGGAGGAATTAATGCTGCTAAAAATTATCAGAACGATGGCGACAGCGTCTTTCGTTTGTTTTACGATACCATAAAGGGAGGCGACTACAGAGCACGGGAAGGAAATGTTCACCGTTTGGCCGAGGTCAGCCGGAACATCATCGACCAATGCGTTGCCCAGGGCGTTCCCTTTGCGCGTGAATACGGAGGGCTGCTGGATAACCGTTCTTTTGGCGGAACACAGGTGCAGCGAACTTTTTATGCAGCAGGTCAAACCGGACAGCAATTGCTATTGGGTGCATACAGCGCGCTTCAGCGTCAGGTAGGAAAAGGAACCGTGAAAATGTATTCCCGTCATGAAATGCTGGAGTTGGTAATGATTGATGGAAAATGCCGCGGCATCATTGCACGGGATTTGATTTCCGGAAAACTCGAGCGCCATTTCGGACATGCGGTATTGCTTTGTACCGGTGGTTATGGAAACGTATTTTTCCTTTCCACTAATGCGATGGGTTCTAACGTAACCGCCGCCTGGAAGGCCCATAAAAACGGAGCGTATTTCGGAAATCCCTGCTTTACACAGATTCACCCTACCTGCATTCCCGTTTCCGGTGATCACCAGTCGAAGCTTACCCTGATGTCGGAATCGCTCCGGAATGATGGTCGCATCTGGGTTCCCAAAACAAAAGGAGATACCCGTCACCCCAATCAGATTCCGGAAGATGAAAGAGATTATTACCTCGAGCGTCGCTATCCTGCCTTTGGAAATCTGGTGCCACGCGATGTGGCTTCACGAGCCGCCAAAGAAAGATGTGATGCCGGGTTTGGTGTGGGAGCCAGCAAAATGGCCGTTTATCTTGATTACGCTTCCGCCATCGAAAGATATGGAAAGTCAAAAGCACTTCAGCTGGGTATTCATGAACCTTCAGCCGAGCAGATAAAAAGCCTGGGCAAGGAAGTAGTAGCCGAAAAGTACGGCAACCTGTTTGAAATGTATGAAAAGATTACCGGTGAGAACCCCTATGAGGTTCCCATGCGGATTTATCCTGCGGTGCATTATACCATGGGTGGATTATGGGTAGATTATGAACTGATGACCACCGTTCCCGGATTATATGCTCTCGGCGAGGCAAACTTTTCCGATCACGGTGCGAACCGCCTGGGAGCTTCGGCCCTCATGCAGGGACTGGCCGACGGATATTTTGTTATTCCCTATACCATCGGTTCCTACCTTTCGCAGGAAATCAGAACCAAGGCTATTCCTACCGATCATCCTGCGTTTGAAGAAGCAGAAAAGAAAGTCCAGGGTACCCTTGATAAGTTCCTTTCCATCAAAGGAGAAAAATCAGTAGATCATTATCACAAAGCTCTCGGCAAAATTATGTGGGACAAGTGCGGCATGGGGCGGAATAAGGAGGGACTTACCCAGGCTTTAGCTGAAATAAAAGCCCTGCGGGAAGAATTCTGGCAGAATGTGAGAGTACCCGGCGGGCTTAATGAGTTGAATCCCGAGCTTGAAAAAGCAGGCCGTGTTGCCGATTTTCTTGAACTCGGAGAATTGATGTGTCTCGATGCCCTTAACAGGGAAGAATCCTGTGGCGGTCATTTCCGCGAAGAGCATCAAACAGAAGAAGGTGAAGCCAAGCGAAATGATGAGCAGTTTTCTTTTGTTTCCGCCTGGGAATTCAAATCGGTGGGCTCCTGGGAATTGCATAAGGAAGCCTTAGACTTCGAAATTGTAAAACCCTCGCAGCGTTCCTACAAATAAATGCTTTAAACTTTTTTTATGAATATTACACTTAAAGTCTGGCGTCAGAAAAATGCAAAAGAAGCAGGTAATTTTGTTACTTACCGTCTTCAGGACATTTCTCCCGATATGTCATTCCTGGAAATGTTCGATGTGTTGAACGAACAATTGATTGGCAAAGGTGATGAGCCGGTGGCCTTCGATCACGATTGCCGCGAGGGTATTTGCGGCATGTGTTCCATGATGATTAATGGCCGGGCCCATGGTCCCACCCGCGGCACTACTACCTGTCAGCTTCATATGCGTTCCTTTAACGACGGCGATACCATTGTGGTTGAACCCTGGCGGGCAAAAGCCTTTCCGGTAATAAAAGATCTGGTAGTTGACCGTACTTCATTCGACCGGATTATTGCCACGGGCGGATTTATTTCCGTTAATACCGGAAGCGCACAGGATGCCAATTGCCTGCCGGTTCCCAAAGACGATGCCGATAAAGCTTTTGCTGCTGCAGCCTGCATTGGATGCGGAGCCTGTGTGGCAGCTTGTAAAAATGCTTCGGCCATGCTTTTTGTGTCTGCGAAAATTTCACAACTGGCCCTTCTTCCTCAGGGGCAGGTAGAGCGTGAATCAAGAGCTTTAAACATGGTAAAACAGATGGACGAAGAAGGATTTGGTTCCTGCACCAATACAGGATCCTGTGAAGCGGAATGTCCCAAAGAAATTTCACTTGAGAATATTGCCCGTATGAACCGGGAGTATTTTATGGCGATATTGAAAAAGTGAACGCATGAAAAAACCAATTTCCCTTTTTTGGTTTTGCTTTGTTTTTTCTGCTGGTGTGTTGATGGCCCAACCTTATCAGAGCGCCATTGGTGCGAGGATTGGATTTGGATCGGGAATTACCTACAAAACTTTTTTAAATCCCTCTTCGGCGGTGGAATTAATTGCTGCCTATCAGCTAGACTCAAAGGGTTATTCGTTCACGGGTATGTATGAGTTTCACAATTACAGAATTTTGCGAACCAGTTCATTGGCCATAATTTTTGGCGTGGGGGCTCACCTGGGACATTACACCGGAGGATATTATAAAAACCGGAGGGGTATCATTTACGCTGATAAGGTTACCACTTTTGGATTGGATGGGATGCTGGGGCTCGACTTTTGTGAACCCGGCAGCCGGTTAAACTGGACCATAGACGTGAAGCCCGTATTCGACTTTGTGAATCCGGGCTTCAGGTTTTGGGATGGGGCAATAAGTGTGCGCTACGCTTTTTAGTGGTGATGGCCTCCCGGACCATGCACATGGCCGTGGTCGATTTCTTCCTGGGTAGCTTCCCTGACACTCAGAATTTCTCCCATAAAATGTAATTCATGTCCGGCCATGGGATGGTTGAAATCCATAACAACCTGGTCGAGGGTTACTTTCTGAATAGTGCCTTGAATCTGGTTTCCACGATCGTCGACCATGGGAAGAACTTCCCCTTCTACCAGCATGGAACGGTCGATCTCACCTTGTTTGTTTTTAAAAGCTTCAATGGGAATGGGAATAACATGTTCTTTATTATACTCACCGTAAGCTTCACCGGGTTTCAGGTAGAAATCGAAAGATTCGCCGGATTTTTTTCCGGCCATATTTTTTTCAAAGCCTTCAATAAGTCCTCCCGCACCGAACAGGAAAACGAATGGATCTTCGGGATTGGTTTTTTCGATAATTGATTCCTGTTCATCGGCAGACTTGCGTGATGACAGGGTGTAGTTAACAGAAACTACGGCGTGTTTTTGGATAATCATCAGGTAAAAATTTAAAAGTGGGCAAAGGTATTCTATTTTGGGAAAACGAGCATTGGATGAGGGAAAATAATGGCAAATTCACTGTTTTTGATGGTTTTTCTGCAAAAAACGTCCCAAAACAGGAAATTTTGATCGAAAATCAATGAAAACGCGTTACTTCTTTTGGTTTGGCTTTGCCATTTCCGGTCCCTTTTCCACGGCGGCGTACGAGACCGGTGCCTGAGCCTGTCGAAGGCACGAGGCTGGTCGTTGAGCCCTCCTTCGGCGGGTAGCCTCGACTCCGCTCGGCTACCAAATTTCGAACTGCTTGGGTCGGTCGTT
>CALEYQ010000020.1 GCA_937924855.1 uncultured Bacteroidota bacterium
CAACTGGTATCCCGATACACCCGCGAGGGTTCCGGCGGGGGCACGAATCTCGGCCGGAAATTCAGGAAAGGTTGCCAAATCGCTTCCCAGATAAGCGGCGGTATCCGTAAACTGAGTTCCGGTAAGCTGCATTCCGTCGCCGGAATCACCTGAGAAACGCACCACTACACTTTCTAATTCTTTTGTTACTGCTGTCATAGGGAATAGGTCATTTTTTTGCAGGTATAAAAGTAATCTTTTTTCACATACAGGAAGGCACAAATCGGGGGGCGAAAATCGGCTTGTAGTCGGCTGAAAAGGCTTGTTTATGGCTTTTTCCGGAGGTTCCAATACCAGGTTCCCGGGTCAGGTTCCTGGTTCCAGTAGGCAATCGAAACAATCTTTCCTTCCGGGGTTTTTAAAGCCCGCTGATAAACGGCCAGCATGGGATGGAAAAGGATATTAGTAACACCTACATTGTAAAGTTTGGGACCCGGAGGAGGCTCAGGCTTCGGGGGTTCGGCTTCGGGAGCCGGAGTGGTGCTGCCTTCAGGAGCCGGTTTGGGAGCCGGTTTTGGCGGGGCTTTGGGTGGCGGAGATTCAGCTACTACAACTTCGTGACCGTTAAACTCAAGCAGATTTTTAAGGAATTCGGCCCTGTCGGCGCTGACATTCTTTTCAATTACCGAACATTTAACGCCGTTAAGTTCTTCAACCACATGGGCTTCTTTGTTCAACCGGTTCATTGCAATCCAAACGTTAAGGAAGTGAAATAATCAAACAAGCCTCCGAAAAACCCGAGAAGAATAATGCCCAGGACGGAACATGCAAGCACAATTTTTACCGGTAACCCTGAATTGAAATGTGGAATGGGGTCGTCGGAAGTATCAACGAACATGGCTTTAACTACCCGCAAATAATAATACAGACTTACAACCATGTTCATACAGGCAAAGATTACCAGATAAATCATTCCGGAGGAAGCACCTGAATTAAGCAAAAACAGTTTTCCGAAAAATCCGGCGGTCGGTGGAATTCCGGCCAATGAAAAAAGAGCAACCAACAATGCCAGGGCCAGCATGGGATTTGTTTTGTAGAGGCCCCTGTAATCGGAAAGGGTTTCCTTTCCCGTTTTGTCGGCAATTACGGAAACTACAGCGAAAGCCCCCAGGTTACTGAACAGGTAAATCAACATGAAATATAGCACTGCGGCATGCCCGAGCTGACTGGCGGAGGCCACGCCTACGAGTAAAAATCCAACCTGGGTAATGGAAGAAAAGGCCAGGAATCGTTTGAGATTTCCCTGCCGCATGGCAAACAGGTTTCCGATAACCATGGTAAGTGCGCCCATTAAGCCGGTAACCAGCGACCAGGTTTCGCTATAGAGGGGGAATACCCGGTATAGGACGGCCACAAAAACAAACAATGCGGCCCCTTTGGAAATTACCGAGAGAAATGCGGTAACCGGAACCGGAGCACCTTCATATACATCTGCCGTCCATAAATGAAAAGGAACGGCGGAAATTTTAAAGGCGAAGCCTGTAAACAGAAAAGAAAAACCGGCCAGGAGCAAAAAGGACGATCCTCGTGAAGCGGGGAAGGTTATGGCGGAATTTAATTCGGGAAAGTAAAGGGTTCCGGAACCTCCGTAAACCAGTGAAGCCCCAAAAAGAAGCAGCGCGGAGGAAAAGGCAGAATTCAAAATGAGTTTGACGCCGGCTTCACTTGACCGGGACTTATTGAAATCGAAAACTGCCAGAGCGGCAAGGGGTAGGGTGGCCAATTCAAGACCCAGGTAAAACATCAGCAGATGTCCGGCCGAAATCATAAAGAACATTCCCAGTAAAACCGAAAGTATAAGGAGGTAAAACTCCAGTTCATGGCGGCTGTTTTCAAGCCAGGTGCGTCCAAACAAAATGATAAAAACGGAACCCAGTGAAAGGATGGATTTTTCCATTCCTGCAAGAGATCCGGTAATAAACATCCCACCGAAATACCCCCCTTCGGCAGGCAGGAAAATCCCGCAGAGGAAGGTTCCTAAAAGAACAGACACCGTGAACCATCCTGCCATTTTATCCCTTGCCCCTTCGTAGAAAATTTTATAAATCAAAAGCACAACAAGGCCCGCCGTGAGCAGCAATTCCATCCGTAAAAGCGAAACCAGTGTTATGAAATCCATATTAGTGGGGCAAAATTATTAAAGGTTCGAAACTTCCGGGAATGCTGGCCTGAATAAGATCAGACAACCACCAGGGGGCAGAGCCCATAACAACAATACAAAATACCAATACCGCACCGGCAGCCTTTTCATTCCAGGCGGCGTCAGTAAGGGTGGCATGTTCTTCCTTCAGCGGACCCATCAGCGTTACACCTGCGGCTCTCAGAATATAAACTGCTGTAACCACGATGGAGGCACAGGCAAGTACCGTAGCTGCCTTATAAAACAAGCCGGGCACCTGGAAGGATCCCACAAAAACGGTCATTTCGGCAACAAATCCGGAAAAGCCCGGCAGTCCAAGAGAAGTAAGACCCGCAATGAAAAACAAGGTTCCAATAAAAGGCATCACTTTCAACAGGCCTCCCATTTGCGATCCGATCCGGGTATGAGTTCTTTCGTATACCATTCCAATCACGGCAAAGAAAAGGGCTGTCATAACACCGTGAGAAATCATTTGAAGAACCGCACCGGTTGCTGCTGTTTTGGTCATCATTCCTATTCCCAATAACACAAATCCACAATGGCTCACGGAAGAATAGGCATTCATCAGTTTGATGTCTTTTTGGAAAAGGGTAACCACCGCTCCGTATACAATTCCGGTAATGGAAAGCAGAATAATATAGAAGGAATATTCCGCGGCGGCCTCAGGAAACAAATTTGCGGCCAGGCGTAAACATCCGTACCCTCCCAGTTTCATGGAAATTCCCGCAAGAAACATAGAAGCGGCGGTGGGAGCCGAAGAATGCCCATCGGGTGCCCAGGTATGAAATGGAAACATGGCACTCAGAACGGCAAACCCGATAAACATAAGCGGAAAAAGGAAAGATTGAATTTCAAGAGGAATTCCCGCCTCAGCAATTTCAATCAGATTAAAGGTTGAACCATTGCCATAAACCCCGGTATAATAATAAAGTCCGAATATGCCGGCCAGAACAAGGGAAGAGCCCCCCATCAGCATCAAGGCCAGTTTCATGGCACTGTATTCTTTTCGTCCGCTGCCCCAGATGGCAATCAAAAGGTATTTGGGAATTACCGCCAGTTCAAAGAAGAAGAACATGGTAAACAGATCGAGAGAAATAAAAAATCCGTAAGCCCCGGTTCCCAAAAAAACAAGGAGGAAAAAGAACTCGCGGGATAGTTTTTCCACATTCCAGGAAACAAGTACTCCTGCCAAAACCACAAAGGAGGTAAGCAGGATCATGGCTACGGAAATTCCATCTACCCCGGTGTGATAATGAATATTCCATTGTTCAAACCAAACCTGTTTTGTTTCAAAAAGAAAATCGGTGGAGTTTCCGGATTTTCTTTCGGTTCCATACATGAAAAGCAACAGCAGGGAAAACCCCAACTGGACCACAGATCCAATGAGGGCCACGGTTCTCGCACCTCCCTTATTTTTCACGAGCAATATACCTGCAAGAGTAATTACCGGAACCAATACGAGGAGGGTGAGATTCATGGCTTTACAGGATAAACATTAATATTAAAACAATCATCGACCCGGCAAAAAACCATAACAGATATCCGTGGATTTTACCGGATTGCCAAACCTTAATGCTGTCGGAAAAAACGCCCATAACAGTTCCCGTAAAATTCATCAGTCCGTCAACCACATTCCGGTCGAACCAATTGGCAACAGGCGAAACGGTTCCGATGATAAACTTCTTTGCTACCAGGGTATAAATTTCATCAATATAAAATTTGCGGTAAACGGTAGTAAAAAATCCACCGAGAGCCGTGGCAATTTTATCGGGCCAGGGGCCGGGCCGTAAATAAAAAACCGAGGCCAGGGCAATTCCGGTTAGTGAAACTCCAATGGCGATGGCAGAAAGGTCGGCATGGAAAGTTATTTCCAGGGGTTTTCCGTCGGAGGTAACAAAATTGTTAAAAGGGAAAAATCCGGAAACCAGGGTGGCAAACCCAAGCAGGATCATAGGAACCATCATGGTTAAAGGGGCTTCTTTTTTTCTGGGAAGTGGAGAAGGTTTATCGTGATAAGGTTTGTTATGCCAAAATATGAGGTAATAAAGACGGAACATGTAAAAGGCCGTTAAACCTGCCGTAAATAATCCGATGCCATAAACAACCGGATTTTTCATGAGTGCTGCTGTCAGAATTTCTTCCTTAGAAAAGAATCCTGAAAAGGGCGGAATTCCGCTGATGGACAAACAGGCCAGGAGAAATAACAAACCCGTAACGGGCATTTTTTTCCTGAGCGCCCCCATATCGGAAACCTCGTTACTATGCACATAATGAATTACAGCTCCGGCACCCAGGAAAAGCAGGGCTTTGAACATGGCATGAGTAAACAAATGGAACATAGATCCCATGTACCCCAAACCGGCTTCTCCCATACCGGAAACTCCCAGACCGAACATCATATAGCCAATCTGCGACATGGTGGAATAAGCGAGGATACGTTTTATATCGGTTTGGGTACAGGCAATGATGGCTGCAAAAAGCGCAGAAAGTGCTCCTACCCAGGCCACCAGATCAAGAGCAACCGGAACCTGGAAAAAAACCGGAAAGAGTCGGGCCACGAGAAAAACTCCGGCCACCACCATGGTAGCAGCATGGATAAGCGCCGAAACGGGAGTGGGTCCTTCCATGGCATCGGGAAGCCAGATATGCAGCGGGAACATGGCCGATTTTCCGGCACCGCCCATGAAAATTAAAACCAGGGACCAGGTGAGTAAGGAAATGCCGAGAAACCCTGCTCCTGTTGCGGTAAGGAATTCGGGAGATTCCGGATTGGTAAGTCGGGAAATAATAGCATCGAACTCAAATGATCCGCCTACATAACCCATAATCAGAATACCCACCAAAAATCCGAAGTCGGCAAACCGGGTAACAATAAATGCCTTTTTTGAAGCGGCAACTGCCGAGGGTTTTGTAAAATAATAACCGATAAGAAGGAAAGAAGAAACTCCTACCAGTTCCCAGAAAATATACATCTGGAACAGATTGGTTGAAACCACCAGGCCCAGCATGGAAAAGCTGAACAGTGACAGGTAGCTGAAATATACCCCTCCCCTGCTCTCTCCGTGAAGGTATCCAATGGAGTATAGATGCACCATAAAAGAAACCAGGGTAACAACCACCAGCATCATTACCGAAATGGGATCCAAAACCATTCCCAGATGGATGGAAAGATTTTCGGTAAAACTTAACCAGGGCAGGTCAAAAACTTTCAGCGAGGGATAAACTCCGTTTGAATAATATCCAAAATATGACCCGGCTGTATAGATGGAAAGCAAGGCGCAAATTCCCATGGAGGTTGTCCCGATAATTCCGGCCAGCGTGGGAGAAATTTTCCGGGACCCCAATCCAGTTACCAGAAAGGTAAGCAGGGGCAAAATCAAAATCCAGATAATATAACTATACCCTTCCATTAAAATTTCAGCGAATCTATATCGTCGCTGTCGATTGTTTTAAACCTCCGGTAAATATTAATGATAATAGCAATGGCAACGGCCGCTTCGGCAGCAGCAATGGTAATAATAAAGATTGAAAAGAATAAGCCCTCGAGCTGACCCGGATACAGGTAGCGGTTAAAGGCAATAAAATTAATATTCACGGCATTCAACATAAGTTCAACCGCCATTAGCATGGTGATCATGTTCCGGCGGGTAAAGAACCCGTATGCGCCTATAAAAAACAGGGCAAATGAAACAAAAAGAATATGTGTTACCGGAACCGAGATCATTCTTTTTTGGTTTTAAAGGCAATGGCAATAGCTCCTATCATGGCTGCCAGAAGTAAAATGCTTACTACTTCAAAGGGCAATACATATCCGTTCTTTCCAAAATTCAGCAGACCAAATCCAATTTCTTTCATGGTAATGGCCGAAAAAGAATTCTCATCGGCTTCAGGCGATGCAGCCAGCAACAAGGAAAACAACAATACAAATCCGAAAAAGCTAAGAAGTCCGGCCATCATGGATCTCCCTAAACCCGGCAAGGGAAGTTTCAGTCCGGCCTGTTGGGTAAGGAACAGTGAAAACAAAATCAACACAATTATTCCTCCTACATACACCACCACCTGCACTGCGGCGAGAAACTCATTGTCCATAAGGAAAAACAAAGCCGCCACATTAATAAGAGAAAACAAAAGATAAATGGCCGACCGGAAAAGTTGTCGGGTAGAAATGGTAAGAACCCCGAAAACCAGGATCATGGAGGAAACCAGATAAAAAATAAAGTTGGCTATCGTCATTTTACTCTACTCCGGTTTCAATTTTGGATCCAGGCTTATTCAGAATTTTCGTCAGGGTTTTCCTGTCGTAGGAACTGTGCTCAAAATCTTTGGCCATTACAATGGCATCGGTAGGACAGGAAACGATGCACAGGTTGCAGAAGGTACACATCCCTAAATGATACACGAACTGATCGATGGCTTTTTTCTTTTTCCCCTCAGCATTAACTTCCCACTTTGAAATAATTTTAATGGTTCCGTTAGGACAGGCAATTTCACAGGCGGTACACCCGGTACAACGGTGCTCGTTGCTTTCGTTGTGAAGCATTACCACCTCGCCCCTGAAGCGGTCGCCCATGGGAACATTATCTCTGTTTTCCGGGTATTGCTGGGTAATAATTTCCTTGTGGTGGGTGAAATAATACCCGGTAAGTCTCATTCCTTTCAAAAGAGATTTTACTCCTTTGATGATGGAACCAAAATACATTGCCAGATACCGGATCATAGTTTCAATTTAAAAATGCAATCCCAAAATTACAGCCAGTGCAACTAATATCAGGTTAACCAGTGAAATGGGCATTAAAAATTTCCACTCCAAGGTAAGAAGCTGGTCAATTCTAAGCCGCGGAAAAGTCCACCGGAACCACATAATAATAAACACAATCAAAAATGTTTTACCCATAAACCAAACCAGGGGCGGGATAAAATCCATCACTTTATTAAATCCTTCCAGATTTCCAATATGCAGGGGCATCCAGCCACCGAGGAAAAGGGTAGCGCCAATAGCAGCGAGGATAAACATGTTCAAATATTCAGCCAGAAGGAACATGGCAAAACGCATTCCGGGGTATTCGGTGTGGAACCCGGCGGTTAATTCAGATTCGGCTTCCGCCATATCGAATGGAGCTCTGTTTAACTCAGCGGTTCCTGCGATCAAAAAAACCACAAAGGCAATCCAGACCGGAATGTGTCCTTTAAAAATCCACCATCCGTTCGCCTGAGATTGAACAATTTCAGAAAACTGCATGCTTCCGGAAAGGGCCACAATAACGATGATGGATAGTCCGGCCGAAAGTTCATAGCTGACAATTTGGGCTCCGGATCGCATGGCTCCCAGCAAAGAGTATTTATTATTGGAAGACCATCCCGCCATTAAAATTCCAACCACACCAATGGAGGTAACGGCCGACACATAAAACACGCCGATATTCATGTCGTAGAACTGGAGGGTTTCTGTAAAAGGAATGGGAGCCAGACTCAACATGGTAACAACCACCATTATTATCGGCGCCAGATTGAAAAGCATTTTATCGGCAGCCTGTGGAACAAAGGTTTCCTTAAATAAAAGTTTCAGTGTATCGGCAACAATCTGAAGGGTTCCCCGGAATCCAACCCGGTTCGGACCCAGGCGAAGCTGCATAAAGGCAGCCACCTTTCTTTCCATGTAACCAAGTGTAAAAGCAATTAACACCAGAGAAAGGAGTAGTACCACCCCTGCAATTACCATTTCCCATAATGTAACACCCAGGGGACTGAAATGTCCGCTCAAAAATTCATGTATGCCCCGGGTTACCCCTGAAAAATCGTACATATAAAATTACCGGTCCACATCCGGTATTACTAAGTCAAGTGTTGCCATGATTGCTACAAGGTCTCCGATTTTTCCGCCCTTAGACATGTGTTCCAGTGCGCTCACATGGCTGAAGTTCGGGGAGCGGAATTTAACCCGGTAAGGTTTCATGGTTCCGTCGGAAATCAAATAAACGCCCAATTCACCTCGGGCGGTTTCAACCCGTGTAAACCATTCTCCTTTGGGTGGCTTCAACACATTTTTTGTTTTGGCCTGAAAATCGCCCTCGGGAATATTGTCGATCAACTGTTCAATAATTTTTACCGACTCCTTCATTTCCTCCATGCGAACCTTGTAACGGGCAAAACAATCGCCTTCGGTTTCAATACATTCTTTGAATTCAAGTTTTTCGTAACCGTCGTACGGGTGAAGTTTTCGTATATCACAGGAAACGCCGCTGGCACGGGCCACCGGTCCGCTGCAACCGTAAGAAATGGCATCCTCAGCTGAAATCACACCTACTCCTTTGGTTCTTTGCTCGAAAATAATGTTTCCGGTAACCAGATCGTCGTATTCCTTAATTCTCTTTTTGAATCGTCCGAGAAAAGCCACAACCTTTTTCTGGAAGTCGGGATGCAGGTCAACCATAACACCGCCAGGAACCACATAGTTCATGGTTAAGCGGGTTCCACAGGTATCTTCAAAAATTTCAAGTATTTCCTCCCGGTCGCGGAAGCCGATAAAGAAGGGCGTAATGGCGCCGAGGTCGAGCCCCATGGCACCCCACCACAATTGATGTGAGGCCAGGCGGGTTAGTTCCGCCATAAGAATCCGGATTACTTTGGCTCTTTCCGGAACTTCTACCTGAATTGCTTTCTCCACGGCCAGGGCACAGGCCTGGTTATTCATGTGGGAAGAAAGATAATCCATACGACTGGTGAGATAGGAAAACTGGCGATAGCTTCCCGCTTCTGACATTTTTTCAATCGAGCGGTGAATATATCCCAGATGAGGCTGAACGGCTTTAATGGTTTCACCTTCCAGCTTAATTTTCAAATGCAATACGCCGTGGGTGCTGGGATGCTGGGGTCCCACATTAACCACAAAGTCCTGTTCCGACTCCACCAACTTTTTATTTTCCGGCTCGAAAATGTTCATAGGGAAACAATGGTTACATCATCCTGATAATCCTTACGCAGGGGAAAGCCCCAGGTATCGTCGAGGAACAAACGACGCAGGTCGGGATGATTCGTGAAGCGAATGCCAAAAAGGTCGAAAACTTCCCGCTCGTGAAATTCCGCCGTTCTCCAGATATCGCAAATGGTGGGAACCTCAGGGTTGTTCCGGTCTTCAACTTTTGCCTTTACAACAACAATATGCTTATGCCTTTTAGACTCGAGGTGATAAACCACATGAAAATGCGTTTTCCAGTCGACTCCGGAAAGACAAAAAAGATAATCGAGTTCGGTATTGGGATCATGGCGGAGGGTAAACAAAAGATCCCGCACCTTATCGTGGGGAACCACCACATTAAGCCACTCGGTATTTTCTTCAGCTACGGCTTCGGGGCAATGGGCGGCAACAAAATTTTTTAGTTCCTCGTTATTCATCAAAAAGCTTCCGGTCTTACGGGTCGAACAACCGTTTGGGTTTTAATTTTTCTTTGCAATTCAATCAATGCATGCAACAAGGCTTCCGGTCTGGGGGGGCAACCGGGTATATAAACATCTACAGGTACAATATGGTCGATACCCCTTACAACAGAATAGGAATTATAGAAGAAGGGGCCGCCTGAAATGGTACATGCACCCATGGCAATAACATATTTGGGGTCGGGCATCTGGTCATAGAGCCGTTTCAGCACGGGCGCCATTTTGTAAACAATGGTTCCTGCACAAATAATAAGATCGGCCTGACGGGGCGTGGCACGGGCCACTTCGAAGCCAAATCTCGACCAGTCGTGTTTGGCCGAAGCGGCCGACATCATTTCAATGGCGCAACAGGAAGTTCCAAAGACAAGAGGCCAGAGCGAATTTGATCGCGACCAGTTAACCACTTTGTCCACGGAGGAAACGAGCAAACTGCCTCCGGGCCATTGCTTAACTGTTCCGGGAAAATTATCTGTCAAACCCATTTTAAAGCTCCTTTTTTCCAGGCATATAAAAGCCCTAAGAATAATATAAACACAAAAATCAAGACTTCCAAAAATGCAATCACTCCCATCTCACGAATCACAACAGCCCAGGGAAAGAGAAACACGATTTCAACATCAAAAATCAAAAAGATAAGGGCAAACAGGTAATAACCAACATTATACTGAATCCAGGTTCCACCTTCGGTAGGAACCCCGCACTCGTAGGCTTCCAGCTTTTGTTCGTTATAGGAGGAGGGACCAAAAAGTTTGGCTACCAAAATACCTCCTACTGAAAAGAGGACTCCACAAATGATCAAGAGTATCAGCGACCCGGCTCCCATAGTATCTCAATAATTCCGGCAGGTTATTTTCCGGTGGGTAAACATAAAGAAATTTCCAAATTCCACGTATTTGAGCCTTATATTATTTGTTTACAATTAATTAACCATGTAATTTTTTTTTACCTTTGTATAGAACCAAATTCCAATTTTATGGCCATTAAAATCACCGAAGAGTGCATTAATTGCGGAGCCTGCGAACCTGAGTGTCCGAATAATGCCATTTATGCCGGCGGAGCCGAATGGAGGCTTTCCGATAAAACCGCTGTATCCGGCACCTTTACCACCAAAAGCGGACTTACTCTGGAAGCCGATGCTCCACAGGAAGCCCTTTCTGCCGATTTGTATTATATTGTTCCTGACAAGTGTACGGAGTGCGTAGGATTTCATGTCGAGCCCCAGTGTGCCTCTGTTTGCCCGGTTGATTGCTGCGTTCCGGATGAGGCCATTGTGGAATCAAAGGAAGAATTACTTGAGAAGAAAGCTGCTCTTCACGGAGCCTGATTTTCTCAAATTTCATTTCATATTACCCCCGACAAACCGGGGGTTTTTTTATTTTTCAAATTATCCTTTTCCTGATTCTCATAAATTTCAATTTTTACCTTTGTCAAAAATCTGATAATGCCTAAAAACGTCCACGAAAATATTCTTTCCACCATCGGCAACACGCCACTGGTAAAACTCAATGCCATTGTAAAGGAAATCCCTGCCACCGTTTACGCAAAAGTTGAAACCTTTAACCCCGGAAACAGCATAAAAGACCGGATGGCACTTAAGATGATTGAAGACGCCGAGAAAAAAGGACTATTGAAACCCGGAGGAACCATTATTGAGGGCACCAGCGGAAATACCGGAATGGGTTTGGCCATTGCAGCCATAATTAAGGGCTACAAGTGCATTTTTACCACCACCGATAAACAATCGAGCGAAAAAATTGATGCTTTAAGGGCTTTTGGAGCCGAGGTTATTGTGTGCCCAACCGATGTTGAACCCGAAGATCCGCGGTCTTACTACTCGGTTTCTTCCCGTCTGGTTAAAGAAACTCCAAACAGCTGGAAAGCCAATCAATACGACAACCTGAGCAATGCACAGGCCCATTATGAAACTACCGGACCGGAAATCTGGGAACAGCTCGACGGAAAAATAGACCATTTGGTGGTTGGGGTGGGAACCGGGGGAACCATTTGCGGAACGGGCAGATATCTCAAGGAAAAAAATCCGGGAATCAAAGTCTGGGGCATAGATACCTACGGTTCGATATTCAAAAAATACAAGGAAACAGGAGAATTCGACAAGCACGAAATTTACCCCTATGTTACCGAGGGAATCGGCGAAGACTTTCTTCCTGAAAATGTAGATTTCAGTGTCATAGATCATTTCGAAAAAGTTACCGACCGCGATGCTGCTCTTTTTACCCGTGAAATAGTAAGAAAGGAAGGAATCTGGGTAGGCAATTCAGCCGGATCTGCCATAGCAGGACTACTTCAATTAAAGACAAAATTTAAGAAAGGGGAAAACATAGTGGTTATTTTTCATGATCACGGCTCACGGTACGTTCGCAAAATGTTCAATCCGGACTGGATGCGAAAAATGGGCTATGAAAATACAGGAGGAGCTACAGCCCGCGAATTGGTAAAAAACAAGAAAAACGCCGATTTGATTTGTCTGGAATCAACCGACACCCTGGATACGGCTATTAACTGCATTCACGAGAACGATTTCAGTCAGATCCCTGTCGTAAAAGACCGAAGAATCGTTGGAGCCATCCGCGAAACCCAGATTTACAGCGCCATAATTTCAGATCCGGCAAACCGAAAAAAGGCGCTGAGTGAATTTATGGAAAGAGCTTTTCCCTTTGTGGATATTAATACCCCTGTGGAATTACTGGCTCCGATGATAAATGCCGAAAACCCTGCCGTGCTGGTACGCGACTTCAAAGAGGATAAAACTTACATCGTTACCGGCCACGATGTTTTAAACTTCCTGAAGGGTTGAAATCAATCGATAATTTCTACCGATTCAATAACATCACCCTGTTTTATACTATCCACAAGGTCTAGACCTTTTGATACTTTTCCAAAACAAGTGTGCTGACGGTCGAGGTGCCTGGTTTGCTCACGGCTCAGACAAATAAAAAACTGGGAACCGCCGGTATCCCGACCCCGGTGGGCCATAGAGAATACTCCTTTATCATGGTATTGATTATCTCCGGTCAGCTCACATTTGATGGAATAGCCCGGCCCGCCATCGCCACGGCCATTGGGACAACCTGCCTGGGCCACAAACCCGGGAATAACACGGTGGAATTTCAGGCCGTTGTAAAACCCCTTTTTTGACAAATCAACAAAATTCTTTACCGTTCCCGGCGCATCGGCTTCAAAGAATTCCACTTCCAATTCGCCCCTTGTAGTTTTAATAATCGCTTTCATTTCGTTTTTTTGCAAAGAAATAAATAATTAACGAAACCACGCCTTGCCTAAATACAAAGACCAGACAGGATTTGAAATTAATTTGGAAAAACCACCGGTCCGGATAGTATCCCTGGTTCCCTCTCAAACAGAATTGCTTTGGTTTCTCGGTTTAGAGGATGCCGTCAAGGGAATTACCACTTTTTGCGTTCACCCGGAATCCTGGTACAGAAGCAAGACAAGAGTTGGGGGAACCAAAAATCCTGATCTCGAAAAAATTCTGGATCTCCAGCCCGATTTAATCATTGCCAATAAAGAAGAAAACGTAAAAGAACACCTCGAACATCTCCGGCAAAAAGTTCCGGTTTGGACCAGCGATGTAAACACCTTCGAGGATGCCCTGGAAATGATTAATGAAACCGGAAAAATCACCCGGACAGAAAAAAAAGCCCGGAAACTGGCAGAAGATATTTCAGAAGCCTTTGCGCGGCCCGTCTTTTCGAAACCCCGGTCCTTTATATATCTCATCTGGCAAAACCCTTATATGGCTGCAGGCAGGAACACATTTATTTCTTCGTTTCTTGAAAAAGCCGGATTACGAAATGCCTTACCCGGAATCAGCAACGACAATCGCTATCCGGAATTAAGTCTGGATCAAATTCAACAATCGGAGGCTGACCTGGTCTTTTTCTCAACAGAACCCTTCCCTTTTAAACCCTCACACCTGGAGGAATTAAAGGAATTACTTTCACCGAAATCCCTGTTTTTGATTGATGGAGAATTTTGTTCCTGGTATGGTTGCCGAATGCTTCAGGCCGGGGATTATTTCAGGGACTTTAATCTTCTGATTCAAGCCAACCCGCCCCGGAAATAGGCGTCTTGTTACGGATATGTTTTAGCTTTGTATTTAAATGAAGGAAACGGGAAAATCCATCGGTCTGTTTCTCCTTATGCTGACCCTTGGAATTCAGGTATTCGGACAAAAGGTAGGGCTGGTTCTCAGTGGCGGAGGTGCCAATGCCCTTGCGCATATAGGTGTTTTAAAGGCCCTTGAAGAAAACGGTATTCCCATCGATTACATCAGCGGAACATCTATGGGGGCCCTGGTAGGAGGATTATATGCCTGCGGGTATAGCCCTGAGCAAATAGAAGCCTTTATTACCTCCGAGAGTTTTAAAAAACAGGCCCTCGGTGAAATTGATGTGCGCAACATTTATTTTTTCAAAAGGCGGACCGAAAATGCTTCCTGGATTACAGCAAAATTCTCGATCGACTCGTTGCTTGAAACCACGCTTCCTACTAATTTAATAAGTCCGGTTCCTATTGATTTTACGCTCATGGAACTTACGGCAACCGCAACCGCAACCGCCAACTACAACTTCGACTCACTGTTCGTTCCCTTTCGATGCCTGGCTTCCGACATTGAGGAAAAGCAATCCTACATTTTCAGATCGGGAGATGTGGGAACCGCAATACGTGCTTCCATGTCGTACCCCTTTTATTTAAGGCCACTGATGGTAAACGGAAAATTGCTTTTCGACGGGGGTATTTATAATAACTTTCCTTCCAATGTAATGTACGAAGATTTTTACCCCGACATAATTATTGGCAGCAACGTTAGTGCCAATGAGCCGCCGCCCCGGGAAGACAATCTGATTTCGCAACTCAAAACCATGTTATTGGCAAAAACCAATTTTGATATTATTTGCGAAAACGGGGTTATTATAGAACCGAACATCTCACAGGCCGGAACCTTCAATTTTGAATCCATAAAAGAAATAATCGACTCGGGATATACCGCCACCATCCGAAAGCTGGACGAGTTAAAGTTCCGCATTCCCCGGACCCTTACCAAAAACGAGGTAGAGGTTCAGCGAAAAAAATTCAAGGAAAAGCAAGCGCCCCTCGTTTTTTCAAAAGTGACGGTATCGGGTTTACGAAAAAACCAGGCTAAATATGTTCAGGGTCACCTTTCCCGTCGAGGCAAAAATATGCCGGTTTCAAAATTAAAACCACTTTACTTTCATTTGGCGGAAGATGAAAAAATTAAATCCCTTTATCCCACCGCACGCTACAATAAAGAAACCGGTCTTTTTGATTTAGAGTTGAACGTAAAAAAAGAACGTGATATTACCGCCCAGGTAGGTGGGAACTTTTCCAACAGGCCCATAAACATGGGGTTTTTGGCTCTTCAATATAATTATCTGGGGCGTTTGGGATTATCTATTTCCGGAAATTTATATACCGGCAAGTTGTATGCCAGTGCTCAGGGAAAAGTCAGAATTGATTTCCCATTTATTATTCCCTTTTATATTGAGCCCTCCTATACTTATAACCGATGGGATTTTTTCAAAAGCAGTTCGGCCTTTATCGGTTCGGAAAAACCTCCCTTCCTTGTGCAGTACGAAAATTTCGGCGATGCAACTCTGGCATTTCCCTTGGGAAACAAAGCCAAAATTTCCTTTAACGGAACTGTGGGAGAACTTATTAACCGGTATTATCAAACCTCACTTTTTACCGAGGCAGACACCTCGGATCATACCGACTTTAATTTTTATGCCCTGGGGATGGAATACGAAAGAGGAACCATTAACAGGAAGCAATATGCGAACCAGGGGAGTAGGATATTGACAAAGTCTAAATTCATAGAAGGAACCGAGACTTTTTATCCCGGAACTACCTCATTAATTCCCGACACCTTTGTCAATTTTCATACCTGGGTGGTCCAAAGTGTAGTTTTCGAACAATATTTCAAAACGGGAATTTTTTACATCCCTGGGATTTACCTTGAAGGGGTGTTCTCAAGTCAGTCTTTATTCAATAATTATACATCAAGCGTATTATCATCACCGGCTTTTCAACCAACACCAGAAACCAAAACACTATTTCAGGAGCGCTACAGGGCCCAAAAATATTTCGCCTTTGGCCTTCGAAATATTTTTGTAATAAAGAAGATTTTTGAACTTAGATTTGAAGCCTATTACTACCAACCCTACCAACAAATCATTCGTCTCGACGACAACAAACCCGGTTACGCCGATCCTTTCAAGCGACAATATTACATTACAACCGGTTCGGTGGTGGCCCACACCCCTATTGGACCTGCAAGTTTAGGGGTAAACTATTACCACAATGAAGAAGTACCTTTCACTTTTCTGTTTCATTTCGGATATATAATCTTCAATAAAAAGGCCCTGGAATGACCCCTTTTATTTCCGCCCACGATTTATCCAAAAAATTCAACCGCAAATGGGTCTTCAAAAACCTGAGTCTTACTATAGAATTAGGTGAGACAATAGGAATTACTGGCAATAACGGAAGCGGAAAATCCACGCTGGCATTGACACTTCTTGGCTATATGATTCCAGACAAGGGAAAAATCATATACGGGCATTCAGATGAAACATCAGCTCCGCAAAATTTATTCTCATTTGCAGGGCCCTATCTTGACCTGCCGGAATTTTTAACACTTGCAGAGGTTTTTAAATTTCATTTTTCATTTACCCCCTTGCATACTTCGCTAACCCTTGAAGAAGCCCTAAACCTTGTTAACCTGCCCGGCTCTCCCGAAACCCCGTTTTCTCATTTTTCAAGCGGGATGAAACAAAAAACCCGCCTGGCTCTTGCTTTTTTTACCGATCGGCCCGGTATGATCCTGGACGAACCCTTGTCAAACCTGGATGCCTCAGGGAAAGCATGGTATGGGGAAATGATTAAAAAATTCGGGACCAAAAAAACCACACTTGTTTTTTCAAATTCCCAACCCGAGGAATTGGCTCCATGCGGAAGAATAGTGGCACTGGAATCATTAAGTGTGATTTCCTCATGAGCCGTTTTGTTGAACTGGTATCGTATCAGGAAATTTACAAGGCCTATCTGGTAAAATCCTATCTGGACGAAAATGGGATAACCTGTTTTGTAAAAGATGAAAATATTACCGCTGCCCATCCGTTTTATTCTCAGGCCGTGGGTGGTGTAAAGGTTATGGTTCCTGAAGACGAGATGGAGGAAGCACTGGAGTTATTAAAGAACTTCAGCATATAGACCTGATTATCAATACAGAAAGTCCTCTCCTTTGGCATACATTTTGCAAAGTATCCCTTAATAAATTAAATTTGAATAAATGAAAACCGGCGATTTCCTTAAACAAATGCTAAAACCCGGCATGGGAATCCTAATCCTTTTTCTGGTTTTTGCATTCAATGGAAGAAATTCCAACCCTTTTGAGATTATCAATGCGGGCCTTACCCAAAATTCTCCTGATGAAGAAAAGCCGAAACTCAGGTCACATAACCAAACGGCATTTAAACGGGGCGAAAAAATTACCTACCGGATTCATTACGGATTTATGGATGCGGCCATTGCATCACTGGAAATCAAAGAAGAAAACAAACAGATCGGGGGAAGAAATACTTTCCACGTGGTAGGTCTTGGAATTACCAAGGGTTCCTTCGACTGGTTTTTTAAAGTACGGGACCGTTACGAAACCTATATGGATGAAGAAGCCATTTTACCCTGGGTATTTATTCGCAGGGTAGATGAAGGAGGCTACAAATTCCAGCAAAATCAGGTTTACAATCATTATAAAAATCAGGTGGATGCCGATGGTAAAATTTTTACCACACCGGAAAACATCCAGGATATGTTATCCGCCTTTTACTTTGCCAGAACCTATGATTTCACCAATGCTCAAAAAGGAGATTTGTTTGCTGTTACCACATTCATGGATAATGAAATCTGGGATTTGAAAATAAAGTTTGTTGGTCGTGAAGTTATTAAAACCGATCTGGGCCGCATTAAATGCCTCAAATTTGTTCCAGTGGTTCAGAAGGGCCGTATATTTAAAAGTGAGGAAGATTTAAAAATCTGGATTTCCGACGATGTAAATAAAATTCCGGTGAGAGGGCAGTGTGAATTGGTAGTTGGCTCTCTTAAAATGGATATTATTGAAGCGAAAGGCCTCATGCAGCCCCTTACCATTGTAAAAAAATAGGAATTTATTTTCCCAGTTTTTTTACCGTTTCCACGAAGAATTTCACCTTTTCCTTTTCCAGGTCGGGATATAGCCCATGGCCAAGGTTTACAATATGCTTTTCGGAACCGAACTTTTCCATCATCCTTTTTATCCCCGTTTCAATTACCGGGAAATCGGCATACAGCAGACAGGGATCGGTATTCCCCTGCAACACCATTCCGGATCCGAGATTTTTGCGTGCTTCCTCAGGCTCAAGCGTCCAGTCAAGAGAAACGGCGTGACAGGGAAAATCGGAAAGAGAAGGAATAAGGTAATGGGCATCTTTGGGGAAAAATATCAATGGAATCTCCGGGTTGCTTTTCCTCAATTCCCGGAAAACCACGGCCAGGGGTTCCAAAAAATAGCGCTTATAAATATCAAGGGATAGCAATCCTGCCCAGCTGTCAAAAACCTGCAGACATTGAGCACCCGCTGCAATCTGTGCTTTTAAATAAGTGAGGAGCGATTCGGAAAGTTTATCAATTAGTTTTTCCGAGAGGAGTGGCTCGGCGTAAAGGAATTTTTTGGCCAGTGAAAATGTTTTGGAACCCTTTCCCTCAATCATGTATGCGAAAAGAGTCCAGGGGGCTCCGGCAAAACCAATCAGTGGCACCCTTCCATCCAGCTTTTTACGGGTAAGAGAAAGGGCATCAAGAAGGTATTGGTAATCTGCTTCCCGGGCAATGCGTAATTGCTCAACCTGGCCCATGGTTCGTATGGGATTTGGAAAAACCGGACCCCGTGTTTCAATCAATTCATAGGGCAAGCCCATGGCCTCCGGAAGTACAAGAATGTCGGAAAAAATAATGGCAGCATCTACACCCAGAATATCTACCGGCTGAATAGTTACCTCAGAAGCCAATTCAGGGTTCTTAACCAGATTAAGAAAAGATCCGGCCGCAGCCCTAACCTCACGGTACTCAGGCAAAACCCTGCCGGCCTGACGCATAAGCCTCACCGGTTATCGGCTAGTTTCCTTTCAAAGGCCACATCTATTAAAAGTTTATTTTGCATTTCCGGCTGAAAAGAAAAGGGCTTTCTGCGAAACATTGTCATTTTATTGTAAACCCCGATTAGGTAAGAGGCAAAAAAAACCTTATTTTCTGACTATCTTTACACAAATACAAAAAAATGAGCCAGGTAAAAATTTTATGGACCGACGACGAAATAGATTTATTAAAACCCCATATCATTTTTCTGGAGGAAAAGGGCTATAAAGTAGTGAGCGCCAGCAATGGAAATGAAGCCCTTGAACAAATTGAAAAAACCGACTTCGATATAGTATTCCTTGATGAAAATATGCCCGGCCTGAGCGGATTGGAAACCCTTACCCGGATAAAGAACTCCCGCCCTGCCCTTCCTGTGGTTATGATAACCAAATCAGAGGAGGAATCAATCATGGAAGACGCCATTGGATCTAAAATTTCCGATTACCTGATTAAGCCGGTTAATCCTAATCAGATCCTTTTGTCGCTGAAAAAAATACTGGACAATAAAAGACTGGTCAGTGAAAAAACTTCCAGTGCCTACCAACAGGAGTTCCGAAATATCGGCATGAGCCTGAGCGACAAACTCAGCTGGGAGGAATGGTGTGAGGTTTACCGAAAACTCATTTACTGGGAGCTGGAACTGGAACGCAGCAAAGACCAGGGCATGGCTGAAATTCTGACTACCCAGAAAAAAGAAGCCGATACCCTGTTTTCCCGCTTCATTGAAAAAAATTACACGGCATGGGTGCAGGGAAAAGCTGCCGACACCCCCATCATGTCGCATACGCTGTTGAAAAATTACCTGGTTCCCATGCTCGAGGGAAACACTCCTGTATTTCTGGTAGTAATTGACAATCTCAGGTATGACCAATGGAAAATTATTGAACCGGTAGTGAGTGAGTATTTTAGGATTGACAAAGAAGAAATGTTTATGAGCATTTTGCCATCCGCCACTCAATATGCCCGGAATGCTTTATTTGCAGGTTTGATGCCTTCGGAAATTCAGAAAAAGTATCCTCAGTACTGGATTAATGAAAATGAGGAGGGCAGCAAAAATCAGTTCGAGGAAGCCCTGCTGGCAGAACATTTAAAGCGCCTGGGAAAAAACATAAAAACCAGTTATCACAAGGTTCTGAACCACAGTTTCGCCAAAAAACTGGCTGAGAACTTTTCCAACCTGCTCCAGAACAAACTCAATGTAATCGTTTACAATTTTGTGGACATGCTTTCTCATGCCCGCACCGAAATGGATGTTATTAAAGAACTGGCCGACGACGACAGCGCCTATCGCAGCCTTACCTTAAGCTGGTTTGAGCATAGTCCCCTTCACGATATCATTCAACAGATTGCCGAAAAAAAGGGCAAACTCATTATTACCACCGACCACGGCACTATCAAGGTTACCGAACCCGTCAAAATTATTGGCGACCGGGATGTAAATACAAACCTGAGATACAAAACCGGAAAGAGTCTTTCCTACGACAAAAAAGAAGTATTTGAAGTCCGGAACCCCGAGGATATATTCCTGCCCCGCATGAATGTAAGTTCCTCCTATGTTTTTGCCCGAAACGATACTTTCTTTGCCTACCCCAACAATTTCAATCATTTTGTAAATTATTACAGAAACACTTTTCAGCACGGGGGAATTTCCATGGAAGAAATGATTATTCCCTTCGTAAGCCTTTCCGCCAAATAAAATGGAAACCTTTTTTATGAAAAATCCGGGAGAGGCCGAAGCCGTTGCCAGCCGGATAATTGCCCAAACCGGAACCCGGGGAATACTTGCCTTTTATGGCAGTATGGGTGCCGGAAAAACCACGCTCATTAAAGCTATTGCCAAAAACCTTGGGGTTACAGGAAATACCGCTTCCCCTACTTTCTCGCTGGTGAATGAATATCGGACCCGTGACGGGAAAACCATATTTCATTTTGATTTTTACCGGATTAAGAAGCTGGAAGAAGTTTATGACATGGGCTATGAAGAGTATTTTTTCAGCGGAAACCTATGCCTCATTGAATGGCCCGAACTGGTTGAAGACCTGCTACCGGAGGGAACCCGGAGAATCCGTATTCAAATAATTGATAATGAGCGAAAAATAACATTGGAATAATGACGGTTTTTTCCGAAATTTGTGTATTCCCAGCCTTATGCCCGTAAAAGGTTCCAAAGAAGTATTACAATCTCTCGCCCGGGGCATTTTGCTTCCTCAGGAGGAGATGCTTGAAGTGGCCCGGAAAAAAGGCAAGCTTTTCATTGGAATTCCACGCGAAACTTCATTTCAGGAAAACAGGGTATCCCTGGTACCCGATGCCGTAGGCTTACTGGTTAACAACGGGCACCGTGTGGTGGTAGAAACCAATGCAGGAAAAAATGCCCAGTTTCACGACCATGATTATTCCGAGGCGGGTGCTGATATTGCTTACAGTGTTGAAGATGTTTACAAAGCTGATATCATTATCAAAGTTGCTCCGCCCTCGCCTGCAGAAGTAGATTTATTGCAACCCCGCCAAACCCTTTTTTCAGCACTTCAGCTTACCATTCAACCCGAAAATTTCGTTAAACAATTAATGGCGAAAAAGGTAACGGCGATTGCCTTTGACTGGATTCGCGACGAAGATGGCATTTATCCCATTATCCGTTCTATGGGAGAAATTGCAGGTGGCACCTCAATCCTGATTGCTGCAGAATACCTGAGCAATGTAAATCAGGGTCAGGGCTCGATCCTCGGAGGTATTTCAGGAATCAGTCCAACCGAGGTGGTTATTCTGGGAGCAGGAACCGTGGGTGAATTTGCTGCCCGTGCTGCCCTGGGTCTGGGAGCTCAGGTAAAAATATTCGACAGCTCTGTTTACAAACTCCGCCGTCTTCAAAACTCACTGGGGCAAAGGGTCTGGACTTCTGTTCTTCAGCCTAAAGTGCTGGCCAAGCACCTTAAAACAGCCGATGTATCCATTGGCGCTATCCGCTCTATTGAAGGCCGCACACCCTGCGTGGTAACCGAACAAATGGTCAGCGAAATGAAGGCAGGATCCGTAATTGTGGATATTAGTATTGATCAGGGCGGGTGCTTTGAAACATCCAAGCCTACTACCCATACCAATCCGGTTTTCCGAAAACATGGCGTAATTCATTATTGTGTACCCAACATCGCCAGCCGGGTTTCGCGCACAGCCAGCTACGCCCTGAGCACAATTTTCTCGCCCATTCTTATCAATATCGGTGAATCCGGAGGCGTAGAGAAGATGTTGAAACAAAATGCCGGTGTGCGCAACGGGGTTTACATCTACAACGGAGCTCTGACCAACAAATACCTTGGGGAATTATTTAAACTTCCTTACAAGGATCTCGACCTTCTGATGGCCGCCTTCTGATTTAATAAGTATTTTTGGCCTTATGTTGATGAATCAGGACCGGGGCTTTGGTCGCCGTCTAAAAATATACCTTATCGGAGTTGTGCTGGGATCTCTGCTATCCTATTTCCTTTTGATCAGGAACCGTGATTTTACCTGGTGGACGCCCGAGAGGCAAATTTTAATGCGCCTTGGGGTTTACCACTTAAACTGGGAACCCAAAACGCGTTGTATATTGAGTTGTTTTGGCAAAGATTCCTCTTTCTTCCTTACTTCCCTGGATTCAGCCATGGTCGATTTCAAAAGAAGCAATACCCAATTAAAGCCCTGTCCTGAATACCTGATTCATACCCGGGAAGGCTGGAAGTTTCGCGCCATTTTATGCGATGATTCCACAGCTACCCTGCGGGAAGCTCTTCCTCCTGAACCCCTTGATTCCTGCCGGTGTCAATAATCTATTTTCCTATTTTTGGCCTGTGAAAACCATCGTCCCCTCCGAAACCAAAATACCTCAGCTCCACAGCTATTTATTGCATGCCGTTGCACCCCGGCCCATTGCCTTCGCCAGCACCATCGACAAGGCCGGAAATCCCAATCTGGCTCCCTTTAGTTTTTTCAATGTGTTTTCCAGCAATCCCCCCATTGCCATTTTCTCACCTGCTCTTAGCGGAAGAACCGGAAAGTCGAAAAACACCCACGATAACGTAAAAGAAGTACCTGAGGTTGTAATTAATGTGGTGAATTATGCCATGGTTCATCAAATGTCGTTGGCCAGTGCAGAATACCCCAAGGGGGTTGATGAATTTGTAAAAGCCGGTTTCACAAAGATTCCCTCGGAAAGAGTAAAACCATTTCGGGTAAAGGAATCACCGGTTCAAATGGAATGTAAAGTGAAAGAAGTGGTTGAACTGGGAACCCATGGAGGAGCAGGAAATTTAATCATCTGCGAAATTGTACTCATTCACATTTCCGAATCGGTTTTGGATGACCAAGGCATGATCGATCAGGAAAAAATTGATCTGGTTTCCCGGGCCGGGGCAAACTGGTATTGCAGGGCTTCCGGCGACGCACTTTTCCAGATTGCAAAACCCCTCACCACCCTGGGCATTGGCATTGACCGTTTGCCTGATGAAATCAGGCTTAGCCCTTTCCTGTCCGGAAACCATCTCGGAAAGCTAGGAAATATGGAGAATATTCCCGGATCTGAGGAAATTGAAACTTTCAAAAGCAGTTTGCTCTTCAAACAAATTTCAGAAGGAAAAAACAAGGAAAAAATTCATTCTTTTGCCTCCGTTTTACTCGACGAAGGCCGGGTAGATGAAGCTGCTTTATTATTATTTTCGAATCTTTAAATTACAAACCTAAAACAAACACCATGTCAATTAGCGTTGGACAAAAAGCCCCGGACTTTAAACTTCCGGACACCGAAAAAAACTTCCACAGCCTTTCAGATCATAAGGGAAAGAATGTTGTTCTGTTATTTTTTCCGGCTGCCTTTACCGGAAATTGCACCAAAGAAATGTGCCAAACCCGCGACGAACTGGAAACTTTCAACGGATTGAATGCCGTGGTTTACGGAATCTCAGTAGATATGCCTTTTTCTCTTGCAAAATTCAAAGAGCTTGAAAAGCTTAATTTTCCTCTGCTGAGCGACTTCAACAAGGAAGCCGTTAATGCGTATGGAATTCTCCTTGAAAATTTTGCCGCCGGCCTGAAGGGAGTGAGCAAAAGAGCCAGCTTTGTTGTTGACAAAGAAGGTGTGGTTCGTTATGCTGAGGTGCTGGCGACTGCCGGGGAATACCCTGATTTCGACGGCATTAAAAATGCCCTGGAAGGATTGAAATAAAAAACATGCTTCACATTAAAAATCCCGCAATCGCGGGATTTTTTTTATTCATGCCGGGAGCCCGAATAGGTTCTCCATTTGGCCAATAACTTTTCCATGTCTTCCGGAAGGGGAGCTTCAAAGCTCACTTCCTTTCCGGTCCTAGGATGTTTAAAAGAAAGTGTTCTGGCATGAAGGGCGTGCCGGGGGCAAACCGCAAAACAGTTTTCCACAAACTGCCGGTATTTAGTAAATGTTGTTCCCTTTAATATCCGGTTCCCACCGTACTCGCCATCGTTAAATACGGGGTGACCGATGTGCTGCATGTGAACTCTTATCTGGTGGGTTCTTCCTGTTTCCAGTTTACACTCCACAAATGAAACATATCCCAGTTTCTCGAGCACCCTATAGTGTGTAATAGCATGTTTTCCCTGATCTCCTTCGGGAAAAACATCCATCACCTTCCGGTCTTTCAGGGATCGTCCAATATGCCCCTCCACCCTACCGGTATCAATTTCCGGTTCTCCCCAAACCACGGCATTATATTTCCGGTCGAGATCCCGATCGAAGAAAATTTTTGCCAGCCGGGTCATGCTGAATTCGTTTTTTGCCACCACAAGAATTCCGGAGGTGTTTTTATCGATACGGTGTACCAGGCCCGGCCGGGGTTCATCGGGAAAACCTTCCCGGGCAGGAAGTTGTGGCAAATTGGCAAAATGATGCAATAGCGCGTTAACCAGAGTTCCGGAATAATTTCCGTGACCGGGATGGACCACCATACCGGGTTTTTTATTTATGATAACCAGATCTTCATCCTCAAAAACAATATCGAGGGGAATATTCTCGGGAATAAGTTCAATTTCTCTTGGTGGCTTGGGAAGTACTACAGTTATCTGATCTCCGGGTCGGACCTTATAACTGGACTTACTTGGTTTACCATCTACACGCACATTTCCTGCTTCAATGGCCGTTTGAACCCGTGTCCGGGTGGCCTGGGGAATGCGTGTAAAAACAAATTTATCGAGACGTTCCGGCTGCTGGCCGGGATCTACCACAAAACGATGGTGTTCAAAAAGGTCCTGTTCTTCGGAGGCATCGGAAATCTCATCCATAATTAACGGATAAGAATAAACTTCCGGTTCCAGGAGTAGGAACCGGAGATACCTGAGATAAAATACAATCCCTCAGGAAGGTTTGAGAAGTCGATGTTTTCGGAGCCTGAAAATTTTCCGGTTCTTACCAGGACTCCGGCACTGTTAAACACATTGTAGTTTGTAGTTTGTCCGCCCGAAACAGATAATGTGGCAGGACCGGGACCGGGATTAGGATATAAAATAATATCAGGAGTTTCATTGGTTTCGTCGGAATGAGCCAGAGCTTCGGCAGGAGTTCCAAAAACCGGCCGGATCATTAAACTACCACTGAAAATGCTGTTTTGCCAGGAGCCGGAAGTATTGTAAAAAACTTTTGAGCTTGAATTACGGGAAAGATCAAATCCAACGTTCAGCAGGTCTTTGGTGTATTGTACCCATCCCACATAAAAGGTTCCCGAAAGCAAAACAGGAGAAGTAAGATGGTACCGGTAAAACTGATTCATAAGATTTCCCCAATCGTTGTGCTTTTCAAAATGGTAATTGGGCGTTGTGATACTGTCCTGAAAAATTATGGCTCCAGGCACCCCGCCCATATCAGACCAAATGGTAATACGGAACGACCGTTGTGTAACAGAGTTAACCGGCGGGTTACTGAGGCCGTTGGGAACCCAGTTGAAATACATGTCCACGGCCCGAATGGTATCGGGCACGTTGAGGGTAAATTTGTATGCAAGTTTTCCTCCGATTACATTCAAACCGTAAGCAAGCTCTGCCGTTCCGTCGTCGTAAGCATAATAATTGGCAAATCGGTGGGTGAAGCGTAGGGTATCATTCTGCCTGTTGATATCGGGATTTGCGGAAATAACATGCTGAATGGTATAATAGGTATTGTTTGAAAAATTCGGGAAGGAGTAATTTACCGTGGGCTGATTCAGATTCAGACAAGGCGTGGGTTGGGTACACACCGTGTAATTAGAGGTACGAAAGGGGTCGATGTTTCCGGTTCCGGTGTAGGTAGTATTAACCTGAACCGAATTCTGGTCAAAAATTCTATACTCGTAAGTTGTATTTTTCAGGGTATTAAAATTATTCCG
>CALEYQ010000021.1 GCA_937924855.1 uncultured Bacteroidota bacterium
CCGGTTTCTTCTTTGCCGGTTTCTTCTTTGCCGGTTTCTTCTTTGCCGGTTTCTTTTTCGCCGGTTTCTTCTTCAACGGCTTTTTCGTTGCCGGAGGTTCTGCAGATCCTTCTTTTGCCCCGAAAGTATCAGGAACAGGGTCAGATTCCGGCTCATACTCCTCTTCAGGAACACGGGTTTCAATTTCTTTCTTTACTTCCCGCTTTGCCATTTCCTGATCTATGGCCCGGCAAAGGTTAAGGAAAATCTGATCAATTTCACCGATACCAAAAATCTCCAGCAGTTTTCCCTGATTTTCATAATAGTCCTTAAGGGGGCGGGTTTTTCCATTGTATTCCACTATGCGGTTCCGAATGGTATTTTCATCCTGGTCATCAACACGGCCCGACTCCTTTCCTCTCTCCAGAATCCGGCGTACCAATTCCTCTTCATCCACCTCGAGTGCAAGGGTTACGGAAACAGCTGTGCCTAAGTCACGCAGTAAAGCATCCAGGGCTTCGGCCTGGGAAATGGTTCTTGGAAAGCCATCGAAGATAAAGCCATTGGCATTCGGATTCCGGGCCACCTCATTCCTGAGCATATCAATGGTTAATTCGTCGGGAACCAGGTTCCCGGCATCCATAAAAGTTTTTGCGATTTTACCCAGTTCGGTATCGTTTTTCAAATGATAACGAAAGACATCGCCGGTGGAAATATGCACCAGGCGGTATTTGTCTCTTAGGAGTAAGGCCTGAGTACCTTTCCCGGCACCCGGAGGACCAAAAAGCACGATGTTAAACATGGTTGTTATTTTGTATTTGGTAAATGTCTTTAAGATTTCTTCCTTCCTGGTCATAATCGAGGCCGTACCCGAGCAAAAACACATTGGGAACCTGGATTCCCACATAATCAATCTTCAGGTTTTTTTTGTAGGCTTCGGGTTTAAACAGGAGACAGGCCACCAAAATCCGGTTCACACCGATATTTTTCAGTTCTTCAACAATATTCTCAAGAGAAGTCCCTGTATCCACAATATCTTCGAGGACAACCACGGTTTTTCCTTTCAATTCTTTTCCGGCACCGATAAGACTTTTAACGGTTCCGGAAGATTGGGTTCCCTCCCAGGAGGCAATTTTAATAAAGGAAATATGGTTTGGAATAGTAATTTCCCGCATAAGGTCTGCTGCGAAAAGAAAAGCCCCGTTTAAAACAGGAAGGAAAACGGGATGCTCACCGGCCAGATCGCTATTAATTTGGGCGGCCATATTCCGAATGGCTGCTTTTATTTCCGATTCGGAAATAAAGAGCCTGAACTGCAGATCTTTTACTTTAATAACAGGCGTATGTAGGGCGGGTTTCATGAGAAGCGAATTTACTCAATTTTGTTCACAGTTTTTTGCTGTAGTTCGGCTGAAAATAATCTAATTTTATGCCGATTAAGATGAAGTTTTCGGGGTTCATTTTTTGTTTTCTCTTTTTAGGAAAGGTTCTTTCCGGAACGGGATCATCACTTTATCCCGGGGCCCGCTTTGGAGCTTTGGGCGGGGCTGGAAGCACCCTTTCCGATGTTTGGTCGGCCGGGTATAACCAGGCCGGTCTGGCCTTTATGGAGAACCCTGAGTTTTCGGCCTTTTTTGAGAACCGGTTTCTTATTTCGGGCCTCTCAAATACGGCTTTTGCCGGGTGCCTTCCTGTTTCCTCAGGCACATTCGGAATTATCCACAGTAGTTTTGGGTCTCCGGTATTTAAGGAAAGCAAAAGTGGCATAAGTTACGGTCGAAAACTGGGGCCAAATATTGCTGCCGGGATAGGCCTGAATTACATTACCCTTCGTCAGGGGGGTGATTATGGAAGCATGGGCTTTCCGGCTGCCGAGTTGGGTTTTCTGGCCCGGGTAAACAAGGAATTTTCTATTGCAGCCCACATTTTCAATCCCTGGTCAAAAACCCTGGATCCCAGGACAAAAGAGCGGTTCCCACTGATATTAAGAACCGGCATGGCTTATGCATTTTCAGAAAAGGTAAGCGCAGTTCTTGAAATAGAAAAGAACATTTATTTCAGGCCCTCGGTAAAAGGGGGCATTGAGTATAATCCGGGCAAACAGGTATTTGTTCGTGCCGGCTTTTCCACCAACCCGGAAGTTTCCACCGCGGGCTTCGGATTCCGTCCCGGAAACTTTTCCATAGACTTGTCCACCCAGTACCATCCCGTCCTTGGATTTTCTCCGCAGGCCAATATCAGTTATCGTTTCGACCGAAAAAAGGAATCATGATTGGAAAGGTCAGGCTTCTGATATTTCTTTTTGTTTTGCTTCCTGTTTTTCTGGTTGCCCAGGACACCATCAACGACGAGCAGGAGCAGCAAATGGAAATGCTGTCGAACTCTTTCGGGGAAGATCAGATAGATTTTACAAACCTTACCGACGCCCTTAGGCATTACAAAAAAAAGCCACTAAACCTGAACAAAGCAGGCCGGGATGAACTCATGTCGCTTTTGCTGCTCAACGAAATTCAGGTTTTCAATCTGCTGGAGCATATCCGTCGAACGGGACCCCTGATTTCCATTCAGGAGTTGCAAACCATTGAAGGTTTCGATCTTCAGACCATCCGGAATATTGTTCCTTTTGTTATGGTCTCGCCGGATCCCGGTTTTTCAAAATTAAATCTCAAAACTATTTTCCGCGAGGGCCGTTATGAGTATTTTGTACGTTGGGGACAGGTACTTGAGCAACAAAAGGGATATAGCCCCATTGATTCCGCAGGCATTTGCAAAAGTCCGAATTCGAGGTATGCCGGCAGCCCCTACCGTTTATTCACCCGTTTCCGTTTTACCTATGGGACCCGCATCAGTTTTGGGATTGGAGCCGAAAAAGACCCCGGGGAGGTATTTCTTCCCGGTGATTTTAAATTCGATTATCCCTGTTATACCGGAAGGGGAGGAAAACCAGCTCCGGGTTTTGATTTTTATTCGGCCCATCTTTTTATCCGGGAAATAGGGCCTGTGAAAGCCCTTGCCCTTGGCGATTATCAGGTTTCTTTTGGGCAGGGACTCATAAGCTGGACAGGGCTGGCTTTTGGAAAAGCTTACGACGGAGTATCAATTAAAAGAAACGGATTTGGAATCAGGCCTCATACCTCTCCGGAGGAAAACCGATTTCTGAGGGGTGGAGCTTCCACCATCCGGCTTCCTCTGGGCTTTGAACTAACCGGATTTTATTCCCATAAAAAAATCGATGCTAACATAACTTTATTTGACACTTTAATTCCCGGCGAAGCCGTGGCTTTTTCTTCGTTTCAAACCTCAGGCTATCACTCCACTCTTTCGGAACTGGAAGACCGGAAATCCCTGGGCGAAACTGTTTACGGCGGAAACCTTACCTGGCGGAAAAAAAGATTTTCCATTGCCGGTAATTTTTTAAAAACAGAATACAGTGCCCAACTTGACAAAACCATTCAGCTTTACAATCAATTTGATTTCAGGGGAAGGTCGCTAATGAACGGAAGTTTGAATTACAACTGGGTGTTTAGAAACATGAATATATTCGGCGAAACCGCACTTTCAGAAAACGGAGGCATGGCCACGGTAAACGGAATTATGATTGCCATGGATCCCCGTGTATCTTTTTCCGTACTTCACCGGCACTATGAAAAAAACTATCAGAGTATAATGAGTAACGGATTCGGAGAAGGAACAAACACCAATAACGAGTCCGGAATTTACGTGGGCATGCAAACCCGCTTCAACAGTAAATGGACCGCCGCAGGGTTTTATGATCAGTTCCGCTTCCCCTGGCTTAAATACGGAATAAGTGCACCTTCATCAGGATATGAAGCCATGGGGCAGCTAAATTACACCCCTTCCAGAAAAAATGATTTTTATCTGAGGGTAAGAAAAAGGGTAAAAGCAACCGACGGTCAGGCCACTCAGGGAATAGATCCTTTGATAAACGGAGAAAATTCTTCGGTGCGTATCCATGGATCGGTGCAGGCCTTGCCGGGATTGAGGCTCAGAACCCGCGTTGAATTTACCTTTTTCAAAGAAGGAACTGATAGGGAAGAACAGGGGTTTTTAATTTATCAGGATTTTATTGTCAAGCGACCCGGAAGCCGGCTTTCATTTACCGGAAGGGTTTCGTTGTTTGATACGGAGGGATATAATTCCCGGATATATGTGTACGAAAATGATCTGCCTTTTACCTGGAGTATTCCTGCTCTTTATGAAAAAGGCGCCCGTTATTATGCCATGGTCAATTACGACATTACCCGAAATTTTGAGGTATATGCCCGCATCAGTCAAACCTATTATACCGACCTCCAGGTAATCAGTGCGGGGCAGTTGACAGAAATTACCGGCAATAAAAAGACTGAGGTTCGGGCCATGATCCGCTTAAAATTTTAATTTCTTTTCCACTTTCCTTCTTTTCAGGATATTATCTTTGCCGCCCCATGTTCAGCAAGGATTATCTTTTTCATTTCCGGCGCACCCTGCGCATTGCATTACCTGTTTGCATAAGCAATGTAGGGCATATGCTTGTGGGGCTGGCCGACACGGCCTTTGTGGGTGAAATCGGAAAGGTTGAGCAGGCGGCCATTCTTTTGGCGAGCACACCCTATTTTCTTGCTCTTGTTTTTGGCATGGGAGTGGCTTACGGCATTACTCCCCTGGTTAGCGAAGCCGATGCAAAAAATAATTCCGAATTTTCTGCCCGTGTTTTGAAAAACGGAATCATGCTAAACCTTGGGCTTGGCATAATTCTATTCCTGGGACTTCTTTTTGCCTCTCCCCTGTTCTATTACCTGAACCAACCTGCGGAAGTTGTAGAAAAGGCCATCCCTTATTTTGGGGTATTGATGCTTTCCTTAATTCCCCTGAGTTTGTTTTCTGCCTGTAAACAATTTGCAGAGGGATTGAGCCTTACCAAAACCGCGATGATTATTACGCTGGTGAGTAATTTTCTGAACATAGCCCTGAATTACATTTTCATTTTCGGAAAACTCGGAGTCCCTGCCATGGGTATGATGGGAGCCGTATGGTCAACGCTGATTGCAAGGATAGTAATGGCGGCATGGATGGGAGCCTATGTTTTTTATCACCCCCGGTTCAAAAAATATCATGCCTATAAGGTTCCTTTTATCTCCGGTCCCGTGTTTTCAAAAATATGGAAACTAGGCTCGGGTACCGGCCTGCAGTGGGTTTTTGAAGTAGGAGCCTTTACATTCGCGGCCATTATGGTAGGATGGATTGGCGTACCTGAAATGGCCAGTCACCAGATTGCCCTGAGCATAGCCGCCATCACTTATATGGTAGCCAGTGGGTTGAGTGCGGCCGGTTCGGTACGGGTGGGAAATGCGCTTGGAAGAGGAAATAAAACCGAAATAAAACTGGCCGCAAATTCCGTTCTCTTAATGGGATTGCTCTTTATGTGTTTTTCCGCTCTTCTGTTTATTTTATTCCGGTTTCAGGCCACTTCTTTGCTGAGCAGAGACGAAGGTGTAATACAAATTGCCTCGGGCTTACTGGTGATTGCGGCCTTTTTTCAGATCAGCGATGGATCGCAGGTAATTTCCCTGGGCATTCTCAGGGCGCTAAAAGACATCCGGGTTCCCACCGTAATAACCCTGGTTTCTTATTGGCTGATTGGGATTCCTGCCTCCTGGTACCTGGGATTTTATTTGAATATGGGAGTTGGGGGAGTTTGGTACGGCTTGCTTATTGGTTTAAGCGCAGCAGCGATTCTTTTGTACCTGCGGTATCGTTATGTCTGGAAAAATTTCGAACCTGAAATTATAGCTCCCGAATCTTAAAACCTACCGCCGCCATATCATTCCAGAAGGCAGGATAGGATTTGGAAACAACCTGAGGGTTCTCTATTCTAACCCGGCCCGTTTTCATGGCTAAAGATGCAAAAGCCATAGCCATCCTGTGGTCATCATAGGTGGCTATAGACATATCAATGGGTTCGCTTATACCCTTAGTTTCCATAAACCATGCTGCATCATCGCTCTTCACCTGAAAGTCCAGGCCAAATTTCTTCAACTCATTGCGCAGCGCATTGCCCCTGTCGGTTTCCTTTATTTTAAGTGTGCGGAGACCGCGGTACAGACAGGGAATGCCAAGCGCAGAGGTTACCACACCCATGGTTTGCACAATGTCGGGACAATCGATAAAGTCGTAACCGAAACGGTCGATAAGCACCGGCGACTTCGTTAATCGTATTCCATCTTCAAGAATTTCGGTTGAGACCCCATACAGGGTAAACAAATCGGGCAGAATGCTGTCGCCCTGGAGACTTGTTTTCCTTAATCCTTTGAGGGTAAGATCCACTTTTTCGGAAAAAGCAGCCATAGCATACCAATATGAGGCCGCACTCCAATCGGCTTCGATTTCGAATCCGTCTTCCATTTCGTCTGCGCTGTGATGATAACGCTGTGGACTTACCGAAATTCCATTCTCCTGAAGCAAACCCGAAACGCCGAATTTTTCCATCAGTTTCAGGGTCATGTTCATATAAGGTCTGCTGGCAATTTCACCTTTTAGTTTAATAACCAATCCTAAGGGAAGTGTAGGAGCCACCATTAACAATGAAGAAATATACTGACTGGAAACACTGCCATCCATTTCCAGAGTTCCGCCTTTGAGCGTGGTTCCTGTAATCCGGATGGGTGGGAACCCCTCCTTCCCGAGGTAATCGATTTTGGCACCTATTTCCCGAAGGGCATCAACAAGAATACGGACCGGGCGCTGGTGCATGCGCTCCGTTCCTTTCAGGATTCTTACCCCGGGCCTGTTGGCAAAAAGGGAAATAAGAAACCTCATGGTGGTTCCGGCAGAACCTACATCGTAAATTCTTTCGGCATCGGTATTGGATTTGTCTTCATTCAGGATGCGCAGTAAGGTCTGGGTATCCTGGGAATCGCTCAGATTTTGGATGCGGAATCCCTCATGTACAAATTCGCGAATAATCAGGGCTCTGTTGCTTTCGCTCTTCGAGGGGGGAAGCGTTAAGGTTCCCACCAATTCTTTGTTATCTCTGGTTATTTCGTAAACCATACTAATGAGGCAGGGGCAATTCCCTGTAAAATTTTAGTGCTTCCTTAACGATTCCGGGTTCGCAATATTGGTTAATTTTTCCCTTTCCAATGCCGGTCAGCAGCGTAAAGTTTAATCCTGCATTGTTATTTTTCTTGTCCAGCTTCATCAATTCAAACAGGCGGATCTCATCAAATTTATTGAAATTCCATGATGTACGAAATTTATTAAGAATCCCGAATACTTCTTCAAAATCCTGTTTTGCCAGTAATTTCTTTTTCCGGCTGATCCAGGCTTCACAAACCATACCTGCAATTACGGCATGTCCGTGCAACATCGGATGGGTTTCGCTTTCCAGTGATAAACTCTCAAGGGCATGTCCGATGGTATGTCCGAAATTGAGGAGTTTCCTGGGACCCTTTTCCCTGGGGTCTGCATCTACAATGGCTTTTTTCACAGCCAAAGATTCTTTTAAAATAACCTCCCAATTTAATCCATCTCCAGCCTCCCTTAAGAGTTTCCACAGGCCCGGACTACCTATCAGGGCATGTTTCAAAACTTCCCCCAGTCCCGATGAAAGGTGGTCAGGAGGCAGGGACTTTAAGAACCCGGGGTAAATAAGGGTCATTTCAGGGTGTGAAAAAGTACCAACCAGATTCTTTACATGGTCGAGATCTACCCCCGTTTTTCCCCCTAAGGCGGCATCGGCCATTCCGAGCAAACTTGTAGGAATATGAATACTGGGAATGCCTCGCATATAACAAGAGGCCACAAAACCTCCCAAATCGGTAATTACTCCACCCCCGAGGCTAATGAAAAGGGAATTCCGGCCGGCACCCAATTCAGCCAAAGCTGCCCATAGGTTTTCACATACCCGGATAGATTTACTCTGTTCTCCGGGGTTTACTTCAATAATTTCAGCTCCTGCAAGGGCAGGAACCTCGGCCACGAGCCGGGGCAAACAGGCTTCAAGGGTATTGGAATCGACAAGGATAAACACAGGTGCCGGCCCCTGCTTCCGGAGGCGGGCTTTGAGGGCCGAAAAAACCCCTTTCCCGATCAAAACAGGGGATCCCGCAATGCTGGATTTATGGGTCCTTTCAGGCATAAAATACCAAAGTAACAAACATTACCGAAACGATTATGGATTTCCCTTAATTTCGTGCCCGTATTTATGCTCTCTTTCGACAATACCGAAATTGCTTTTTTGTCCAAGTCAGACAAAGACCTGAACCGGAGCTACTGGCTGTTTAAGCTGGTGGGAAGTCCGCGACTGGTAAAAGCAGGAAAATTTTTCATGGAGCTTGCTTTGAAAATCGGATTTCCCATAAAAGGAATTATCAAGGCCACCATTTTCCGGCAATTTGTGGGTGGGGAAAACATTGAAGAATGCGGAAAAATTATCGCCGACCTGGGAAAATTCCGGATAGGAACCATTTTAGACTATTCCGTGGAAGGAAAATCAACCGAAGCAGATTTTAATAGCGGATGCGGGGAAATTATCCAAACCATACTACGGGGCAAAGCCGACAGCAACATCCCATTCTCGGTATTTAAAGTCACCGGACTTGCCCCTTTCAGTCTGCTCGAAAAAGTATCGGCAGGCAGCCCCCTATCGGCTGCAGAAGAAGTTGCCTGGAAAAAGGCTTTGGAAAGGGTGGAACAAATTTGCCGTGCGGCCCATGAGCATAAAGTTCCTGTGTTTATTGATGCCGAAGAAAGCTGGATTCAGGATGCCATCGACCAGATGGCGGATGCCATGATGGAAAAATTCAATAAAGAAGAGCCCATCGTATATAATACCTATCAGTTGTACCGTCACGATCGTCTTGCTTTTTTAAAAACCTCCCTTGAGCGGGCCAAAGCAGGTGGATATTTCCTTGGAGCAAAACTCGTTCGGGGAGCCTATATGGAAAAAGAAAGAGCAAGAGCGGAAAAATTGGGCTACCCCTCACCTATTCATGCCGACAAAGCAAGTACCGACACCGATTTCGACCTGGCCCTTGCGTTTTGCATGGAGCATTTGGACAGGATTGGATTTTGCGCAGGCACCCACAACGAAAGAAGCAGTATGACCCTTGCAAAAATGCTGGATGAAAAAGGTGTTTCACACGCTGATAAAAGAGTTTATTTCAGTCAGCTCCTTGGCATGAGCGACCACATCAGTTTCAACCTGGCCGATGCCGGATATAATGTGGCCAAATATGTTCCCTATGGCCCCGTTAAAGAGGTTCTTCCTTACCTGATCCGGAGAGCAATGGAAAACACTTCTGTTAAAGGACAAACCGGAAGAGAACTCGGGCTGATCATTCGCGAAAAGCAACGCAGGAAGGAAGCCAAAAAAAAGCCGGACTGAAATCAGCCCGGCTTCCGTATTAATAATTCAGCCTATTTAATCAGTGCTATTTTCCTGCTTAAAGTACCGCCGGAATAACTTACCGTGAGCCAGTAGGAACCTGTTGGAAGTTCATTCAGTGAAAGGGGAATCCGGTTGCTTCCCTTCACTAAATTCATATCCATACTCCATACTTTTTGTCCGAGTCCGTTAAATACCGAGAAGTCGGCCTCAAGAGCGGAGTTGGAAAATAATTCAACCATCAGATTTCCTGCCGAAGGATTTGGCATCAACACCAGTGAATTTCCGGAAATCAACTCATTCATTCCTGCGCATACATTAACCGTAATGGTTTGCATGGCAGAGTCCTGACAACCGTTTGCATCGGTAAAAGTATAAACGATATTATGGGTTCCGGCTCCGGCTTGTGCAGGATCAAAATTACCGCCGCCAACCCCCGGTCCGGAGTAAACACCGCCGGAAGGGCTGCCTCCGGTGAGGGCAAAAGCAGGTTGGTTATCGCAAACGGGAGCCAGGGGAGCAAAAGCTACCTGAGTTCCCCCAATGGTTGCAGTAACCGGAGTCCTCGGACTTTTACAAGGCTCTGGTTGAATGAGCCAATTGTAGAAATAATAATAATAGGCATTACCTGCCGAAGATCCGGTGATGTTAACCAGTCCACTCAGGGTGTATGGGTATGTGGGACCGGAATTATTCCTGTAAAGATTCATGGAAGCTCCTCCAAGGCGATATCCTGTTCCCGGACTTAGCGGAAGATTGAGCGTAATGGTGTTTTGTCCCGTAGGAATATTCACCGCCATGGTTTGAATAACATTGCCTGCATTATCCCAAAGGGTAATATTGCGGTTCCCGGCCGTTGAGGCATTTACCCAAACTGAGACTAAGGTACAAGGCTGAAGTACATCGAAGCGGAGATATTGCGCGGTGGTACTGTTATGATTCCCTCCGGTACCGAAGCTATTATTTACCGGTCCTACATTACCCGGGTTTTGCGCCACCTGATTTTCTACATAATAGGTAGTGGTAGCAGAAAGCATTGGAGTGGTATAGGAATTTCCGGTTCCTACCGAAGTACCTGCCACAGGTTGGGTAAACCATTCCAGATTTCCGCTTCCGGACGCAGTAAGTGTCATGGATCCGGGACCGCAACTTACATTGCCTGTTCCGGTGGGAGCAGGCGGTGTATTGATTGAAATGTAGGAAGTCTGAGTTGTGGTGTTGGAACCACAAGCAGAATTTACGGACAGCGTTACGGTATAAGTTCCGGGATTGGTATAAGTATGCGTTGCATTGTAGGTGCTTGCGGTGTTGTTATCTCCAAAATCCCAAACGGCATTGGTGGCGTTTGTGGAAGTATTGGTAAAGGAAACGGTAAATGGAACCGAACATGAAGTGGTAACGCTTGCCGTGAAGCTAGATGTAACTGAGGCTGAAAATAAACCTCCCACTCCAACGGCATACCAGGCATTAGTAGTAGCAATTACTTCCGGGGAACAAGCGCCAAAAAGGTCCTGTGCCGATAGAATGGCATAAGTTCTTGCATCGGAGTATTGAGAAGAAGTAACAAGGTAGGTGGTTAAATTTCTAAAGGCAATTCTTGCTGCATTCATGATTCCGATTCCAGTGACATTGTAGTTGTTTCCAATGTCATTGGTTCCCGATTCGCCTATCGACAAAATATAAAACCATTTGTTTTGTACGCCGCTGTTGGTATGAACCCCACCATTATCGGCGGTACCGGTATACCAGAATGTTCCCAGGTAAGTATCTGGATCGTTGTACTGATTGGGGTTCATCATATTTCTAAGGGCTCCGGGCTGATTGAAAACAATCTGATCGCCGATGAGCCAGTTTGCGGAAGACGGCTTCTTCCAAAATTCAATGGCAGTTCCAAAGATGTCGGAAAAAGATTCGTTCAGGGCACCCGACTGGTAAGAATAAACCAGGTTTGCGGAGAAGTTAGTAACGCCGTGGGTAAATTCATGTCCGCAAACATCAATGGCGGTGAGGGGGCGAAATCCTCCGCTCGCATTGCTGCCATCTCCGTAAGTCATCGCCTGTCCGTTCCAGAATGCATTATTGTAATTATTGCCATAATGCACATAGGATAACATTTTCATACCATTGTTATCAAGGCCGTTGCGGTTGTGGATTTGAGTAAAATAATCGTAGGTAGATTCGGCACCCCAATGCGCATCGGTAGCCGCATCGTCGTAATTGGTGGTGGTGGTCCAGTTGTTGTCGGCATCGGTAAAATCAACTGCATTGCCGTAGTTGGTACCGTTATTCAGGTCGTAGGTTTCAATTCCCTGTCCGCGACCCGTTTCCCGAAGGCGGTAGAGTGTTGGATTTACGCTATCGGTAGTTATGGGTTGTGTACCGCTGTACATGGTATTGGCTGAGCCAACTACATCAACATGACAAATGCGGTCTTCTTTAAAAATAATTTCTCCGGTATTAGCGTCAACATAAACATAGTGGCGACTCATGGGTTCGTGAGCATACACATCAAATTTCCAGGTAAGACGCAGGTCGCGCTTTTTGTAATCGGAATTAACGGCCATAATTTCCAGTTCACCTTTGGGATACAAAGTTGCCTGTGGATTATGGGTAACATGTTTAATCCAGAATTCCTCGGAGGGTACATTCCATTTATACACAGAAGCTCCAATGTGGTTAAGGGCTTTTTGCAGTGCCTGACCTTCGGAGAGGGCGGGCAGGGTATTCATGGATATGCCTTCGAGAAACAAGCCATTCATGGCAGAAACAAAACCATTTTTTTCATGGATGATGTATTGTCCGCCCGAAACTTTTACTCCGTTATAAAATTGCTGGTGTCGGTAGTGTGTGAACCCAAGATCATCGTGCTGATGTGAGATGGGGATTAATCGGTCGGCGGCGGAAATTTTGAGCACTGCCCGTATTTTTTCGAAGGCATTTTCGGTTTTAATGCCGGCACCTTCCGAAAACATGATGAGGGATGGAACGGTTGCCAGGTCGTTGTAAACCACGGTATGAGCATCAGGAAAAACCTGAGCGGCATCACTGCCGTAGAGTTCTTTGGAATTATTTCCGAACGATGCCGGAGAAATAAAAATGCAAAATGCAAGAGGGGTAAAGATTTTGCGCATCATGAAAATTGATTTTTGGTTAATTGGCCGGGTAAAACTTATGCAATGTAGGGCATTGTCAGGAGAAAGTCAATAGGAAAAGGAAGGGAAAGTGGGTTCTGAAAAATGAGGACAATGCTTCATATTATTGATATTCAAAAACTTGTGGTTTTAACATTACTTTATGGGCCTGAGGGTTTGGTCAGTTTTGCGCATGTGTCGTAATTGGTCCTGACGCTGCGGTCAGGATTTTCAATCCTAACGCTAAAGGTCAGCGTTTGCAATCCTAACGCTAGAGGTCAGCGTTTTCAATCCTAACGCTAGAGGTCAGCGTTTTCAATCCTAACGCTAGAGGTCAGCGTTTTCAATCCTAACGCTAAAGGTCAGCGTTTTCAATCCTAACGCTA
>CALEYQ010000022.1 GCA_937924855.1 uncultured Bacteroidota bacterium
AGGTATTATTACATAAAATATTATTCTGCGACTGGGTGGAAGTAAGGGCCGGTGGCTGGGTGATGGTTACCGTATGAGTTGTGGTGCAACCTGCAGCATCAGTCACTGTGGCTGTGTATGTCCCGGCGCAAAGTCCGGTAGCCGTGGCTGTGTTACCCCCACTCGGAGCCCAGGCATATGTGTAAGGGGGTTGACCATTTGAAACGGTTAAGGTTGCCGATCCGTTGCATTGTCCATTACACAAAACGTTTTGCTGGGTTGAAGTAACATTAAGTCCTCCTCCTATACTTGCAATGGTAACCGTTGCGGTTTGGGTAATACAACCTGAGGTTACGGTAACTGTATAGGTTCCGGCACAAAGGCCTGTGGCACTTGAACCCGTTCCTCCGGAAGGTGCCCAGGCGTAGGTGTAAGGGGGACTACCACCGGTAACGGTAATAGATGCACTTCCATTACAATTGGTACAGGTGGCTGGAACGGTAGTTGAAGATATTGTTAAAGCCGTGGAGTTGGGACATGTTATACAGGTGTTGGTTCGGTAATATAAACCACTCACAACCCAGTTGTAACAATCGCCGGGTGCAACCAGAACTGAAGCAGTTGCAGTGGCCTGCGCAGCAGCAACGTTTACGTTACCGCTGTTAAAATTCCACCAGTTCCAGGGAGCGGGGTAGTTGGGACCTCCGGTACAACTGATGTTTGTTCCATTTAACTGAAGGTCGCCGATCATGGCAAAGTGTTGACCAAAAATAGACGGCCCGCATGCATTAATACCAGTAATAGTTGAGGTCGTATTTCCGCCGATTCCAACAAGGCAGCCATCGTGGATTACCATATGACCCTGATAGTTGGCACTTGGATCCGAATAAATAATGAACAGTGTAGCACCATCTGTATCTTTTTGCGGTGTGGGAGGATTTGTTGGGAATCCGCTGATGATATAATTTCCATTTCCTGAAATTGCCGCTGTTACGTCGGCACGAAATGATGTTGTTCCCCCGTATCCCCAGCATTTGTCCGGACCCGTTCCAATGTTGGCTGCTGGAACGGAAAAGTTTTGCGATAATGGATTTGTAATAGAGACGTTAAATGCAACAGGTGTTCCTGACATTGAAGACCAGATGTAAGCCCTTTCAATAACAAAGCAGGCAGGTAAACCGGTAATGGTAAAAGTGGCAGGCTGGGGAGTGCCATTTAAACTTCCCCGTCTTCCTAGCCGGCGAGTTGCCTGAACATAATTTAGTCCGCATTTGGAAAAATTGTAAATCTGCCCCAAGCTTCCGTTTCCATTTTGAACTGAAGGGTTGTTGTTTTTGAAATTTGGGTCACAGGTTCCTTCCGGTAAAAATTCAGTTACAGGATTTACCTGAGTCACCTGAGCAACTCCTGAATCTACAGAACTAATTATGCCTGCAATTGTTAGGGCAAATCCGAAAATAAAATTTGTTTTTGTCATGGGGAGACCAGCTTTTGTCTGAGGATTAGACAAAAAAAAGGGGAGCCGGGTTGTATGGCTCCCCTTTCAAAATTGAAGCTTTTTTTACTTTATCAGACTTACATGTCCTATGTAAGAGTGTTTTTTACCGAGGAAGT